>NZ_KB911777.1:0-589358 GCF_000383655.1 Streptomyces sp. 351MFTsu5.1
CGGCAAGTCCACCTTCTACGGCATGTACTACGACGAGCAGCCCGTCTACCACGACCCGCCCTCCAACCAGTGGTTCGGCTTCCAGGCCTGGTCGATGGAACGCGTCGCCGAGTACTACCAGCAGACCGGCAACACCCAGGCCAAGGCGGTCCTCGACAAGTGGGTCAAGTGGGCGCTGTCCAAGACCACGATCAACCCGGACGGCACCTACCAGATCCCCTCCACGCTCCAGTGGTCGGGCCAGCCCGACACCTGGAACGCCTCAAGTCCCGGCGCCAACAGCGCACTTCACGTCACCGTCGCCGACTACACCAACGACGTCGGCGTGGCCGCCGCCTACGCCAAGACGCTCAGCTACTACGCCGCCAAGTCCGGCGACACCGCCGCGAAGACCACCGCCAAGGCACTCCTTGACGGCATGTGGAACAACTACCAGGACAGCCTCGGCGTCGCCGTCCCGGAGAACCGCGCGGACTACAACCGGTTCAACGACACCGTCTACATCCCCAGCGGCTGCACCGGCACCATGCCGAACGGGGACAAGATCAACTCCTCCTCCACCTTCGACTCCATCCGGTCCTTCTACAAGAACGACCCGGCCTGGTCGAAGATCCAGGCGTATCTCGCGGGCGGCGCGGTGCCGTCGTTCACCTACCACCGGTTCTGGGCCCAGGCGGACATCGCCCTGGCCATGGGTTCGTACGCGGAGCTCCTCGAATAACCCCCCGCTGAGGCCGCGTGCGCGACCCCGCCATCAGGCGGCGGGGTCACCCGACCGGGCGGCCCCCGCCCCCTTGGGGGGCCGCCCGGCGCTCGGGGCCCACCATCCGGCGGGCCCCGATCCAGCAGCACCCACCAGCGGCTTCGGACATCACTTCAAGACACCGGAGCCGACCTCCTTGTCAGGAACATGATCCTCTCCTACAGTCCCTGCGAGATCGCTCTTTGGGAGCGCTCCCAATCCCATGCAGAAGCCCTCGCCCCCCACCCCACCCGCGCGGAGGACCCGCATGCAACCGTCACATCACCAAGTCCGCAGGACGCGCGCGCTCTGCGGTGCGCTGCTGACCACGCTCGTCGCGCTGGCCGCGCTGCTCACCGGCGCCACGGCCTCCCAGGCCGACACGACGATCTGCGAGGAGTTCGGCAGCACCACCATCCAGGGCCGCTACGTCGTGCAGAACAACCGCTGGGGCACCAGCGCCACGCAGTGCATCTCCGTCACGAACTCGGGCTTCAGGATCACCCAGGCCGACGGCTCGGTCCCGACGAACGGCGCCCCGAAGTCGTACCCGTCCGTGTTCAACGGCTGCCACTACACCAACTGCTCGCCCGGCACCAACCTCCCGGCCCAGCTGAGTTCGATCTCGAGCGCGCCCTCGGGCATCTCCTACAGCTACGTGAGCGGTGCTGTTTATGACGCCGCCTACGACATCTGGCTGGACCCGACCCCGCGCAAGGACGGTGTGAACCGTACCGAGATCATGATCTGGTTCAACCGTGTGGGATCCGTGCAGCCGGTCGGCTCGGTCGTCGGTTCCGCCACGGTGGGCGGACGCCAGTGGCAGGTGTGGTCCGGCAACAACGGCGGCAACGACGTCCTGTCCTTCGTCGCGCCGTCGGCGATCGACAGCTGGAACTTCGACGTGATGGACTTCGTCCGGCAGGCCGTCTCCCGCGGACTCGCCCAGAACAACTGGTATCTGACGAGCATTCAGGCGGGCTTCGAGCCCTGGCAGAACGGCGCCGGCCTGGCCGTCAACTCGTTCTCCTCCACGGTGAACCTCGGTGGCGGCACCCCCGGCGGCCCGGGCACCCCCGGCGGTCCCGTCGCGTGCAAGGTGGCCTACGGCACGAGTGTCTGGCAGGACGGGTTCACCGCGGACGTCGCCGTGACCAACACGGGTTCCTCCCCGGTCGACGGCTGGAAGGTCGCGTTCACGCTGCCGTCGGGGCAGCGGATCAGCAACGCCTGGAACGCCACCGTCTCCCCGGCGTCGGGGGCCGTGACGGCCACCAACGCGGCACACAACGCGTCCATCGCGCCAGGCGGACAGGCCTCCTTCGGGTTCCAGGGCACCTACAGCGGCAGCTTCGCCAAGCCGGCCGCCTTCAGCCTCAACGGAACGTCCTGCACCATCGCGTGACGGAGGGATTCCTCCCCGCGGGGCCCGCCCACATGGCCACAGGGCGGGCCCCGCTCTCCTCCGTCACCGCGACCACCACCCCCTTGGCCGGCACGGCACGGGTTCCGCACGGAAGGCCTGTGCCCGGTTCCTTCGGCCCGTAAGATCGGCTGTCTCATGGGGGAGGTGGTCATGGGCACGCGACGCCCCGGCACGCCGACGTTGGAAGAGGTGGCCGCTCACGCCGGGGTGGGGCGGGGCACGGTCTCCCGCGTCATCAACAACGCGGCAGGCGTGAAGGAGTCGACGCGTCGAGCCGTGCAGCAGGCCATCGAGGAACTGGGCTACGTCCCCAATCTCGCGGCCCGCTCCCTGGCCGGACAGCGGAGCAACGCCGTCGCCCTCGTCCTGACCGAACCCGACTGGAGAATGTTCGCGGAGCCCTTCTTCTCCGAGATCGTCCGCTCCCTGGGCGACGCGCTGGCGGACATCGGGATGCAGCTGATGCTGACCCTGGTCCGTTCGGACACCGACCGGAAGCGCTTCTTGGAGTACGCGCGCGGCAGCCGGGTCGACGGAGTCCTGCTGCTGTCGGTGCGCGCCGGGGACCGGCTGCCGGACATGCTCGCCGAGGCGCGGTTGCCGACCGTGATGCTGGGTCGCCGCTCCCGCGACGAGTACGTCAGCTACGTGGACGCGGACAACGTGGGGGGCGCCCGTAGCGCCGTCTCCCACCTGGTGTCTCGGGGCCGAAGGACTATCGCCACCATCACCGGGCCCCTGGACATGGACGCCGCCCAGTGCCGGCTGCGCGGCTATCAGGACGCTCTGGCACTGGCCGCCCTGGACAGCGAGAAGTCCCTGGTCGCCGAAGGCGACTTCACGCAGGAGAGCGGACGCCGCGCCATGGCCGAACTGCTCGCACGGCATCCGGGGATCGACGGCGTCCTCGCCGCGTCGGACACCACGGCCGCAGGGGCCTTGCAGGCGTTGCGCGCGGCGGGGCGGCGCGTGCCGCAGGACGTCGCCGTGATCGGCTTCGACGACTTCCCCCTGGCCCAGCGCACGAGGCCGCGGCTCACGACGGTGCGCCAGCCGCTGGAGGAGATGGGCCGGGCCATGATCCGGCTGCTCCTGGAGGACATGGAGGAGCCGTCGGTGGCGTACCGGCATGTCATTCTCCGTACGGCACTGGTCGTCCGCGAGTCGACCTGAGGACCACCGGCTGCCCGCAGCCGACGTGACCGTCCATTCTCGGCAGCGCAAAAGTCGTCGGCAACCTTTTCGTCGTGGGCGGCCACTCAGGAGTGCACATCGGTATATCGGCACGATCCTGAACGGACAGATGATGACAACGAGGCAGATAGCGCGGCAGCGCAGGCGCAGGCGCAGACTCGCAGTGGGCACCGCGGCGGCGCTGACCTCCGTGGGCGTTCTCGTCTACCTGGTCATGGCGTTGCTCCCCGGCAACAAGGTGGATGCGGAGTCGACCGCGGCCTCGCCCCTCGTCACCACCCAGCCGAAAGCCGTCGACGCCTCCGCCCCCACCGGCACAGCCTCTCCCAGCGCGACGCCGAGCCCGTCAGCCAGCCCGAGTGCAAGCGGCTCCACCAGCCCGAAGCCCAGAACGACCCCCAAGGCGACGAAGTCGTCGTCCAAGGCCGCCCCGAAGACCTCGCGCGGGACCACGACACCCCCCGCAGCAGGGCGAATCCGGCCCCACACCTCGTACAAGGGCGTCGCCACCGCCTACGAGGCCGGTGTCGGGGACGGGGCCTGTCTGTTCGGTCCCAGCCCCGACATGATGATCGCGGCGATGAACACCACCGACTACGAGACCTCCCGAGCCTGCGGCGCCTACATCCTCGTCCACGCGTCCAACGGCAAGTCCGTCACGGTGCGGATCACCAACGAGTGCCCGCTGCCCTGCGCCCCCGGGCAGATCGACCTCAGCCAACAGGCCTTCGCCAAGCTCGCCGACCTCAAGGTGGGCCGACTGGCCATCACCTGGAGCCTGGTGAGCCCCAGCTCCATCGGCACCATGTCCATCCGGTACAAGACCGGCTCCAGCATCTACTGGTGCGGCATCCAGGTCATCGGCCACCGCAACCCGGTCGCACGGCTGGAGGTCAGCACCGGGAGCGGCTGGCGTCAGTTGCCCCGCACCGGCTACAACTACTTCATCTCCGAGAACGGCACCGGCTGCGGCAAGGCGATCAGAGTCACCGACATCTACGGTGAGCAACTGACCGTCAGCGGACTCGCGGTGCTGGCGAACGTCGTCCAGCCGACACGGGTCCAGTTCGCCCAGCACTGACCCGTGTGAGCACCGCCCGGCACCGAGGCATGAGCGGTCGTCCATGCCTTGATCCGCTGCCGGGCGGTGCGGACGGCCCGGGTGGACCGCGGGCGTCCAGGGCAAGGTTCTGCGACAACGGCCCCCGCGGAGGCGGGACATGGGTGCACACGCATACTGGGCGGCGCACGCACCCGTGATCCCTCTCCCTACCCGGGACCAGCGAGAGGCCCCCCTCGATGACCACGTTCTCCGACGACCGCGCAGCTGACGCCGCCCCCGGCGCCTCCGAGGCCACGCGGGACCGGGACGAGGCCTTCGCCCAGCTCCTCCTCTCCAGTCACGAGCGGCTGACCGGCACCCCGTTGTGTCCGTCGGCACCCGGCGACGACCCGGTCCACCTCCTCTACGGCAACGCCTCGTTCGGCCTGCTCGCCCACGACACGGGCCCGGACCCGGTCTTCGTCTACGCGAACAGGACCGCACAGCGGTGCTTCGGATACTCCTGGCCGGAGTTCGTACGGCTCCCGTCCCGGCTGTCCGCGGCAGCCGAAGGGCAGGACGACAGGCGGGAGTTCGTACGGTCCGTGACGGAACGGGGATACGCGTCCGGGTACCGGGGCCTCCGGATCGCCAAGTCGGACCGGAGGTTCTGGATAGAGGACGTCACCATGTGGAACCTGGTCGACACCGACGGCACCCACCACGGCCAGGCCGCGGTGTTCCGCGCGTGGAGGGACGCGTCGGAGACAGGAGCTGCCAGTCTTCGGCTCTGACCTGCGTTCTTTCGGGCTGTTCGAATCTCGTGGACCGGCCGTCCCTTCACCGCGCAGTCTTTCTTCCGTCACAGGAACCCCTCACCTCGGGAGAGACGACATGCGCACCCACCGCTCAGCCCTCCTGCTCGGCACCCTCGCGCTCGCCGCCGGAGGAGTCCTCGCGAGCGCGCCCTCCGCCGGCGCCACCGCCGCCGAGGACAACTGCAACTACATCTCCGACAGCGCCCGGCCCACGGTTCACCCCGGTGACAAGGGCAACAACGTCCGCCAGGTGCAGTGCCTCATCAACTACTACAGCAACTACCCGACGTGGCTCGACGTGGACGGGGACTACGGCCAGAAGACCGCGGCCGGCATCTACTACGTGCAGACCTGTAACGGCACCACGGGCGGCGCCGACGGCATCGTCGGTCCGAGCACCTGGTCCCGGCTCTACAGCCCCAAGGCCGCCTGCGCACTGTAGGCCCGCGGCAGCGCTCCTTCGTTCCGCCGGCTGTCCGCTTCCGTGCGCGGAAGCGGACAGCGCAGCGGGATCCCGCCCCACCTCAGCTCGACGCCGTTCGACCGGCCCGGACCACGCACAGGAGGAACCCCCACGATGTCGGACCCGAACTCCGCAGGCTCCCGACGCCCCACCCGCCCGGGGCCCTTGGTGCCGCGCCGCGTGTTCCTGGGGGCCTTGGGAGCCGCCGGGGCGTGGAGCGTCGTACCCGCGCTGCCCGCGGCTGCGGCCGCCTCCGCCGACTCCACCTCCTACACCTTGCTGTCGCGTGCGGACTGGGGCGCGGACGAGACGCTGCGGTACACCGCCGGCGGGACGGAGATCTGGCCGCCGGAGTACTACCCGGTCCAGACGCTCACCGTGCACCACACCGACGACGGCAGCACCGATCCGGATCCGGCCGCGGTGGTGCGGGCGATCTACCGCAACGACACCGTCGGCAAGGGCTACGGCGACATCGGCTACAACTTCCTGATCGACAGGAACGGCCGGGTGTACGAAGGGCGTTGGTCCGGTACCGACGGCACGGCCGCCCATGACGCGACGGGGCGGATGGTGACCGGCGCGCACGTCCAGGGATACAACAGCGGGAACCTCGGGATCGCCCTGCTGGGGACGTTCACGACCACTCCCCCGACGACCGCCGCGCGTACCGCGCTCGTCCAGCTGCTGGCCGACCTCGCGGGGCGCCACGCGCTCGTCCCGGCGGGCAAGGTGCTCTACCGCAATCCGGTGAGCGGAGTCAGCCGCGCGGCACCCGTCATCGGCGGCCACCTCGACTGGGCGGCCACCGACTGCCCGGGCACGGTCTGGTCCCAACTCCCCGCCATACGCGCGGAAGTGGCCGCCCTGATGTCAGGATGACGGCACGGCCGTGCACCGCCTCTGCGCGGACGCCGTCGCACGGCCGAGGATGGCTTGGTCCCGTCTTTGTCTCCCTGGGGCGGTGGGGCATTCTCGACCCCACCGGGCCGGAGTGACGCATGGGGGGACCGTGCTGCGTATCCATTTCACTGCGGAGGATCTCGCGCGGACCAGACTCGCCGAACGCCCCGATCCGCTGTGGGAGATCACCGCCAGTCTGCACCGGCTTCAGTCCCAGGCCGGGCGCTGGGCCTATGCCGGCTGGTACCGCGACGCCCGCGCCGCCATCGCGAGCCAGAAGCTGGGCTCCGTCGTACGGACCCTGTTGATCCCGCTGTTCCCCCGCGCGTCCTACTTCCCCGACTTCCTCACTCCGGCCGAGGCCGACCAGGGGCTGCGCGCCGGGCTCGACACCATCCTCGGCACCCCGCCCGACCGGGTCCGTCAGGAGATCGGTCTGCTGGCGCAGGTGCGGAGAGTGCCGAGCGAGATGTACCGGCTGGCCGACCAGGACGTCCGCGCGGACCTGGTCACGGCGCTGCGCAGGTACCACGACGCCGTCATCGGTCCCTATCTCGACCGCATGCAGGCCCGCATCGACGCCGAAGGCGCGCGCCAGGGCCGCGCCCTGCTGCACGGCGGAGCGGAGGGACTGCTCGGGGGGCTGGGACCGGCCATGCGGTGGAAGGCGCCGGTCCTCGAGGTCGACTACGTGGGCGGCATCGATCGTGACCTGCGTCTGGACGGTCGCGGTCTGCTCCTGATCCCCTCCTACTTCTGCTGGCAGAAGCCGGTGTCCTTCGCCGACCCCGACCTCCCGCCCGTCCTGCTCTATCCGCTGGCCCCGGCCGAGCGCGCGTCCCGGCCCAGCCCGTGCGAGGCTCCGCTGTCGGCCCTGCTCGGACGGACCCGCGCCGCGGTGCTCGTCGCGGTGACGTACGGAGCCACCAACTCGGAGATCGCGCGGGCCGTCTCGGTGTCCGCCGCCAACGCCAGCCACCACACGACGGTGCTGCGCGACGCGGGGCTCATCGCCAGCCACCGCCACGCGAACACCGTCCTGCACACCCTCACCCCGCTCGGCGCCTCACTCCTGCGGCTGCCCGACCGGGACGGCCGGGGCACCTTGCAGAAGGGTTGAGGGACCTCGCCGTTTCCCTCAGCGGTGCTCGGGGTTCTCCGCGCCCGGACGGCACCCCGCGTCCCACTGCGCGCGCTGGTTGCCGTACGGGGGCACACCACCGGCCCGCTTGAGCAGAGCGGCCAGATGCATGAGGTTCCAGGCCATGAACGAGGTGTTGCGGTTGGTGAAGTCGTTCTCCGGGCCGCCCGACCCCGCGTCGAGGTACGAGGGTCCCGGACCCGCCGGGCCGATCCAGCCCGCGTCGGCCTGGGGCGGGATCGTGTACCCGAGGTGCTGGAGACTGTAGAGAACGTTCATCGCACAGTGCTTCACCCCGTCCTCGTTGCCGGTGATCAGACATCCGCCGACCCGGCCGTAATAGGCGTACTGACCCTGCGGGTTGAGCAGGCTGGAGCACGCGTAGAGGCGCTCGATGACCTTCTTCGTCACCGAGCTGTTGTCGCCCAGCCAGATCGGACCGGCGACGACCAGGATGTCCGCGGCCATCACCCGCTCGTACAGCGCGGGCCACTCGTCGGTGGCGAAGCCGTGCTCGGTCATGTCCGGGTAGACGCCGGGGGCGATGTCGTGGTCGACGGCACGGATCTCGGACGTGGTGACACCGCGCGACATCATGATCTCCGCGCTCTTGTCGATCAGGCCCTGGGTGTGGCTCAGCTGCGGGGACGGTTTGAGCGTGCAGTTGATGAACAGGGCGGTCAGGTCGTCGAAACGGTACGAGGCGTCGGTGGCTGGTGCTGTCATGGGGGCAGCGTCTCGCGCGCACGTCGGTTTGTCCCGGTCCGACGCACATGTTCAGCCCTTACGGATTCATGACGTACGGCGTCCGCCCGCGGTCGTGGTGGGCGCCGCGCGCCCGGCGGTAGTAGAGCATCTCCTCGTGGTCCGGTTCGGGGTCGGTGAGGGTGAAGCCGGCGCATTCGGCGCACTTGCGGCTGGCGTGGTTGTCGGCGTCGATGCCGCAGAAAAAGGTCTCGACGTCTCGGGTGGCGGGGTGGGCGAGGGCGGCTTCGAGGGCTGCCCGGCCGTGTCCGTGGCCCCATCGGCCGGGGTCGACCAGGTAGGCCAGGCCCATGGCGGGTCGGGGGTCGGCCTCGGTCACGAGGGGGCCGTCGGGGCCTTCGCCGTGGTAGCGGACCCAGCGGTCGTACACGTCCCCGCAGAGGAACGCGACCGGAGTTCCAGCCTGATCCAGGCCGATCCATGCGTGGCAGCGCAGTACGACCGCACCGCGGAAGGCGGTGCCGGGGGGCTCACCGGTCAGCCGCAGCTGACTCCGGATCCAGGACCGGCCGCCCAGCCGGCTCTGGACCTCGGGGTGGTCGAACCAGTGTTGGATCCGGCGGACCCCGGTCTCGGTCAAGGGCTGCAAGCGCATGCCAGGGCCGTCCGGTTGAGGCTTCATGGGGGACAGTCTGAAGGGAGTGCAGCGCACAGGACCGGGTTCAGCGGAGCCGTATCAGACCCGCGGTCGTCTCCTCGAAGCCACAGGCACCGAAGTAGAACGGACGCAGGCGGTCCTCGAAGTCCACGTGGAGCCATTCGCAGTGCGCACTACGGGCTTCACGGGCGGCCGTTGCGACCAACGCGGCCCCAATGCCCTGCCCTCGGTGGCGAGTTGCGACCACCGTGTCCAGGAGGAAGGCGTGGGCGCCACCGTCCCAGACGACGTTGACGAAGCCGATCAGGGCGTCGTCCTCCCCTGCGCAGACCCAGCCGAGACTGTGCCGCTCGAGTCGCTTTCGCCAGTCCGTCTGTGCGGGCGGCCGGCCTTCCGTGCCGAAGCCGTCAGCGTGGAGGGAGTTGAGGGCTGCGTTGTCGAAGTCGCCCCGCCATTCGTACGTGATCGTCATCCGTGGATTGTGCCCGGTACTCACCTTTGGCGTCGGATGCGTGCGGCCACCTCGTTCTGCTCGGTTTCCCACCAGGGCCGGACGCGTTCGGAGGCTGTGTCCTGGCCGGGGGACGCGGTGGCGGGCGGGAGTTCCGCGTCGAGACGGCGGTCCAGGGCCGCGGTCTGGAGCCGCTCGGCGCGGGCCCACTGGTACAGGAGGGCCAGCAGGAAGGGCAGTGCGGTCAGTTCGGCGATGCCCAGCATCGCGCCGCCGCCGATCTGCTGGTCGTGCCGGACGTCCGGGGACCAGGACGGCGCGTGGTGCAGGTACCAGGCGCCGGCGATGAGCGTGCCGTGGGTCATGACGACGAGGCCCGGCACGGCGTCGACGATGCCGTCGAGGAAGACCAGTGCCGCCCGGACCGGATGCGTGCACCAGGCCGGCAACGTCTGCTCGCGGGTCAGGACCGGTACGACGAAGAGGCAGCCCGCGACCAGGAGGTGCAGGTACATCAGCTGGTGCAGCCAGCCCACGCGCAGGGCCGTGGCGAAGTACGGCGTGAAGTACACGGTGAGTTCGGTGGCGAGCACCAGAACCGTGCTGACCAGGGGGAAGGTCAGAACGCGTACCAGCCTGCCGGTCATCGTCCGGCGGACCCGGGCCGCCGCCTCCTCGGGAAGCGCGTCGACCGCGAGGCGCAGCGGGTCACCGAGGGCGAGGCCCAGGGGGGCCACCAGGTCCAGGAGGATGTTCTGGACGGCGGCCGGCCAGAACAGCACGTGGTCGTAGACGGCGAGCCCGGACATCGTCGCCACCGCCAGGGCGCCCAGTCCGAGGACCGCGAACGCGGCGCTGCGAGCGGGCGACCAGCGCTCACCGCGCAGGTGGACCCGTCGTACGCCCCAGCCGTACAGCGTGGCCAGCACGGCGATCAGGAGGAGCGCGGGGACGTCCGGTTGCCAGGACGACAGCAGCCTGCCCGCCGTCAGCTCGGCGAGCTGTCCGGCCGACAGGACGGTCGTCGACAGGTCAGTGGTCATGCGGGCCGTCCTCCTCCGATCCGGTCGGGGCGAAGCGTGTCTCGTCCCAGCGGGACGGTAGCCCTCGGAGGATTCCGGACCGACAGCGGGGCCTTCTTCGTACGACGGGACGAACCTCCTGAACGGGTTTTGGCTCCGGAATTACCTTTCCGGAACCGATTGATTGCCTACCCGCAGTCATGATGGTCCGCGTTGAAGTTAGGCATGCCTACGCTAATGAGGACCGCATGTGGGATGACGCGTTTCCGAGCTTCCTGATCGGATTGCGGGAAGGGCTGGAAGCCGGGCTCATCGTCTCCATCCTCGTCGCGACGCTGGTACGGGCCGGTGCCCGCTCCCGGCTTCCGCAGGTGTGGACCGGCGTCCTCGCCGCGATCGCGCTCGCGCTGAGCTTCGGCGCGGTCCTCACGTTCACCGCGGCCTCCCTGTCCGCGACCGCCCAGGAGGCCTTCGGCGGCACACTCAGCGTGATCGCGGTCGCCTTCGTCACGGCCATGGTCTTCTGGATGCGCCGGTCGGCCCACAGTCTGTCCGGCGAGATCAAGGAGAAGGTGACCGGCGCGCTCGGCATGGGCGCGGGCGTCCTGGTCGCCACGAGCTTTCTCGCCGTGGGCCGGGAGGGCCTGGAGACCGCGCTGTTCCTGTGGACCACCGCGCAGGCGGCCGGGGAGTCCGCGGGCCCCCTGGCCGGCGCCGCCATCGGTCTCGTCCTGTCGGCCGCGCTGTGCTGGGGCCTGTACCGGCGGGTCCTGAGGATCAACCTGACGAAGTTCTTCACCGCCACCGGCGCCGTACTGATCGTCATCGCCGCCGGTGTCCTCGGCTACGGTCTGCGCGACCTCCAGGAGGGCGGCGTCCTGCCCGGGCACACGTCGTACGCCTTCGACCTGAGCGGCAGCGTCGACGCGGGGGCCTGGTACAGCACCCTCGTCCAGGGCGTGCTCAACCTGACGCCGGCCATGACCTGGCTTCAGGTTCTCGGCTACGGCGGGTACCTCGCCGTGGTGCTGACGCTGTTCGTACGGGGGGTGCGCGACACGGCACCGAGGCGGGTACCGACGGGGGTACCGACGCGGGTCGGGACCGAGGCCGCCGAAAGCGCCGAAGCGACGGACGCGACCGAAGCCGACGAAGCCAACCTCCCGGCCGCGCAGCCCACGCAGGCCTCCCGGCGGCGGCCCGCCTGGCTCGTGCCTGTCGCCGTCGTCACCGTCCCCGCCCTGATCGCCGGTGCCGCGGTCGTCTTCGGGCGCCCCAAGCCGGCTGCCGCCGAGACCGTCGCCGTCTCCGGGAAGGAGTGCGGCAAGGGCTTCAGCGCGCCCAAGCCGGGTCGGCAGACCTTCCAGATGCACAACACCGGTGACAAGACGTCAGAGGTGTACCTCGTCGACCCGGCCACCAACGCCGTGTACGGCGAGGTCGAGGGCCTGGCTCCCGGCACCACCCGGGCACTGGTCGCCACCGTCGCGGGCGGCACGTACGCCTGGCGGTGCGTGCCCAGCAGCGGGCCCGCGGTGACCTCCAAGGCAGTCCGGGTCAGCGGCGGGGGCACCTCGCAGGCCGTGGTCCCGGTGTCCGAGCAGGACCTCTCCGGGCCGCTCCAACAGTACGAGTCGTACGTCGACAAGGGGCTGGCCACACTCGTCGGGCAGACCCGCACCCTCGCCGCCGACATCAAGGGCGGGCATCTCGGCAAGGCGCGCGCCGACTGGCTGACCGCGCACCTGACCTACTCCTCCCTCGGCGCCGCCTACGGCACCTTCGAGGACTTCGACCAGAAGATCAACGGCCGGGCCGACGGCCTGCCGGGCGGCGTGCACGACAAGGACTTCGCCGGCTTCCACCGCGTCGAGTACGGCCTGTGGCACGGCGAGTCCGCGGCCTCGCTCACCGCGCCGGCCCAGCAGCTCGCCACGGCGGTCGCGGGACTTCGGACAGCCTTTCCGCACCAGGACTTCGACCCGTCCGACCTGCCGCTGCGCGCCCACGAGATCCTCGAGAACACCCTCCAGTTCGAACTGACCGGTGACACCGACGAAGGCAGTGGCACCAACCTCGCCACCGCCGACGCCAATCTCGCCGGCACCCGCGAGCTGCTCGCCGTGCTCAGGCCCCTGCTGACCACCCGGGCGCCGCACCTGCTGCCGACCGTCGACGCCGACGCGGCCCGCCTTCAGACGCTTCTGGACGCGGCCCGGCACGGCAGCACCTGGACCCCCGTCGCCCAACTCGACGCCACCGTGCGGGCCGAGGTGAACGGCGCCACCGGGCAGCTCCTGGAGGATCTCTCCCCGGTGCCCGACCTGCTGGAGATCAGGAAGTCCGCCTGATGAGCACCCGACACGACAACTCCGCCCAGAGCGAAGGGAACGCCTCCATGCCGTCCGCCGAATCCCCTGCCCTGCAGGGTGGTTGTCCCGCCGGTGCCGGCCGCCGTTCCTTCGTGAAGACGGCCCTCGGCGCCGGAGCCGCCGGTGCGGTGCTCGCCGGCGGCGGACTCGCCCTCGCCGAGAGCGGCGGCACCGCGCAGGCCGCCGAGCAGACGGAGAACTCCCCCGCGATCCCCTTCCACGGCGCCCACCAGGCGGGAATCGTCACGCCCGCGCCGGCCGCGGCCACCTTCGTGTCGTTCGACGTGATCGCCGGCAGCCGCGACGAACTCGCCGGCCTGCTGCGCACGATCACGGCCCGGGCGCGCTTCCTCACCTCCGGCGGCACCCCTGCCGACCTCGGCGTCGGCGCCCCGCCCTCGGACAACGGCATCCTCGGTCCGACCGTCCCCGCTGACGGCCTCACCGTGACGGTCGGCGTCGGCGCGTCCCTGTTCGACGACCGCTACGGCCTCGCCAAGGCCCGGCCGCGCCGACTGACCCCGATGCGCACCTTCCCCAACGACAATCTCCGGGCCGCCGAGTGCCACGGGGACCTGTCCCTCCAGATCTGTGCGGACCGTCAGGACACCGTGCTGCACGCGCTGCGGGACATCGCCAAGCACACGCGCGGAGCCATGCAGATCAAGTGGCGCATCGACGGTTTCCAGAACGCGCCCCGGCCCACCGGTGCCCAGCGCAATCTGCTGGGCTTCAAGGACGGGATCGCCAATCCGGACGTCCACTCGGCCCGTGAGACCAACCGGCTCGTCTGGGTCGGGGAGGGTGACGGGGAGCCCGCCTGGGCGTCGGGCGGCAGCTATCAGGTGATCCGGATCATCCGCATGCTGGTGGAGTTCTGGGACCGGGTCTCGCTCAGCGAGCAGGAGCTGATGTTCGGCCGGCGCAAGGACACCGGCGCCCCGCTGGACGGCGCCAAGGAGACGGACATCCCGAACTACGCCAAGGATCCCAAGGGCGAGGCGATCCCGCTCGACGCGCACATACGGCTCGCCAACCCCCGTACCGCCCGCACGGACAGCTCCCGCATCCTACGGCGCGGCTACAACTACGACCGGGGGATCGACTCCGTCGGCAACCTCGACATGGGGCTGGTGTTCTGCTGCTACCAGCAGGACGTCCAGCGGCAGTTCGAGGCCACGCAGACCCGGCTGATCGACGAGCCGCTCGTCGACTACATCTCCCCCACGGGCGGGGGCTACTTCTTCGCCCTGCCGGGTGTGCGGGACGGGAAGGACTGGCTGGGCCGCGGACTGCTCGCGACCTGAACCGGCACGCTCCGGCCGCGCCGCTGCCGCCCTGGCTTCAGGTGAGCCGGCCGGAGTCGCGCAACATGTCGAACACCAACCGGTCCACCGCCGAGACCCGCGCCCGGTCGCCGTAGCCGAACCAGTCCGACTCGGCGACCTCCCGCGAGGGGAGCAGCGGCCCGGCGTACTCGGCGGTGTAACAGATCATCCGGAACTCGGGCCCACCGTCATGCTCGCTTCGGGTCTCGAAGGTGCCCACGTGCGTCATGGTGGCGGGATCGACCTGGGACCGGAGTTCCTCCTCGATCTCGCGCACCAGGGTCTCGGCGTCGGACTCCCCCGGCTCCCGCTTCCCACCGGGGAAGTAGAAGACGTCCACACCATGGTTGCGCGTCACGAGCACCCGCCCGTCCCGCACCAGAACCCAGGCCACCTTCTCCGGAACGACGTCTTCGTCACCCATGTCCGAGAACTACCCCACCCCACGGCCCGTAATTGCGGTGCGACGCATGCAGGCGTACCGCAGGGGAGTTGGTTCGCCGTGGGTGCCTTCGTAGGGGTCAGGGGCTGGCTGGAGTGTGATGACGAGCAGCTCGCGCAGGTCAAGGAGATCGTCCGGGCGGACGATCCGGAGCAGACGTACAGCGGTGGCTGGGCCTTTCCTCCCCGGCAGTACAACTACGTCAACTGGGTGTTCTTCGGTGCCCATATGCGGGCCCAGTCCGTCGACTGGTTCCTCGACCGACTGCGGAGCGTGGCCCGGATCCCGGCCTCGGACGACGACAACGACCTGATCACCGGCCTCTTCCTCGTCAGTCACGAGGTCGACGGCATGAGCGAGTGGCAGGTCCGCGACGGGACGGTCAGGATCCGGGCCGCCGGCCAGGACTACGGATACCTCGACGAATAGACGAACCGGGCGCCGACACCCGGCCGGTCGGTCAACTCCCCCCGACAGCGCAGATGGTGCCGTTGAGGGTGAAGGATGTCGGCGCCGCCGTGACACCGGTGTGGGTGGCCTGGAAGCCGATGGTGGTCGAGGCGCCCGGTGCGATGACGGCGTTGTGGGCAACGTTTCTGGCTGTCACCTGGCCGGAGGTGGGTGAGTAGTCCGCGTTCCAGCCGGAGGTGATGACCTGGCCGGCCGGCAGGGTGAAGAGGAGGGACCAGCCGTCGACGGGCGTCGGGCCGGTGTTGGTGACGGTGATGTTCGAGGTCAGGCCGTTGTTCCACGCGCTGACGGTGTCGGTGACGCGGCAGCCGGCGGTGCCCGGTGGCGGTTCGGAGCTCTGGAACTGGGAGAAGAACTTCCACACCTCGCCCGGCACCCAGGTCCTGCCGCTGTCGCCGGGAGCCCCGTCCTGCGGGGCGGCGATGTGGCCCTCGTCGAAGGCGGCCCAGGCGACCGGGTGTCCGGCCGAGCAGCCCGCGTAGGTGGTGACCCGGTGGGTGAGGCTGCCCTGGGTGGGTTCGGGCGGGTTCTGAGGGGTGCAGCCGTTGTTCCTGACGAACCGGTCGCGCAGGGTCCGCCCGCCCGAGATGCCGAGGACGTTGTCCCTGAGCCCGTGCACGCCGAGGTAGGCGATGGGCTGGGTGCCGCCGTCACATCCACTCAGCTGTCCGCCGCTCTGCACCGCGACCGCCCGGAAGACCGTCGCACGGGCACACGCGAGGGCGTACGACATGGCGGCGCCGTAGCTGAAGCCGAGCGCGAAGCGCTGGGTGGTGTCGACGCACAGGTCGGACTCGATGCGGCGGATCATGTCGTCGACGAAAGTGACGTCCTCGCCGCCGGAGTTGGCCCAGCCGTTGTTGAGTCCCTGGGGGGCGACGAAGATCGTGCTGTTACCGGCCAGCCGCTGGAGGCCGTAGTAGGCCCAGGTACCCGTCTCCACCGTGCGGCCCGTGGCGACGTCGGTGGAGGTGCCGCCGAGCCAGTGGAACCCGAAGACCAGCCGGTAGGCGTGGTCGCGGTCGTAGCCGTCCGGGACCTTCAGGATGAAGGTGCGGTTCTTGCCGCCGCTCTGGATCGTGTAGGTGCCGCTCGTCAGGGTGGGGGTCTTGCCGCAGCCCGGGCTCGCGGCGGCGGGTGCCGCGGGGGCGGTGGTGTCCTGGCCACGGCCCAGTGCCGTGCCGGCGAGGCTCAGGACGACCAGCACGGCGACCATGGCGGGCCATAACAGGGTTCTTGACCTGGGCATCGCGCACCTGCCTTTCTGGTCGGGGGTGTTGGGGGTGGCTGACCGCGAAACGCTTTACGCACGGCTCCACTTCTGGCCGGTCTGCCCGTTGCAGGTGCGCAGCAGGAGCGCGGTGCCGTTGGCGGTGCCGGAGCGGTCGGTGTCGAGGCACAGACCGGGGGCGTTGACGTTGCGGATCGTGCCGTCGGAACCGGTGGTCCATTTCTGGTTGTTCTGGCCGTTGCAGGTCCAGGTGATGACCCGGGTGCCGTCGGTGGTTCCCTGGTTGTAGGCGTCCAGGCACTTGTCGCCGTAGACGCGGATCTCGCCGCCGGCCCAGGTGGTCCACAGCTGGTTGGCGGCGGTGTGGCAGTCCCAGAGCAGCACCGTTGCCCCGGCCGCGGTGGAGGCGTTGTCCACGTCCGCGCAGCGGCCGGAGGCGTTGCCGCGCAGTCGGGCGGTGGTGGCGGCCACCTGGCTGCCGCCGCTCACCCGGAAGGCGGCCACGCCGTGCGCGGGCACGCTCGCCGAGATCTGCCCGGAGCTGCTGGAGGTGCCGCCGGTCCACAGGTCGGTCAGGGTGAACGGCCCGCCCGACAGGCCGACTTGGGCGGCCGTGGTGGAGATGGTGGCAGTTGCGCCACCCCGGTTGAACAGGCCCACCGCGACCGAGCCGTCGGAGAGGGGCTTGGCGAAGATCTCGACGTCGCCGTCGTCACGCACCCTGCGTCCGCCGGCGCCCAGCGGATCCTGGTTCACCGCCAGCAGCCGCGGGTTGCGCAGGATCGCGCTCACGTCGGCGGACATGGTGCGGATGTCGTTGCCGGCCATGAGCGGTGCGGCCATCAGCGCCCACAGGGCGAAGTGCGCGCGGGACTCCGTCAGGGACAGGCCCGGGCGGCCCACCACCAGCATGTCGGGGTCGTTCCAGTGTCCGGGGCCGGACTGCGCCGCCAGCGGGGCGGTGATGTCGAGGACGTTACCGACGCCCATGGGGTAGCTGTTGGTGTTGCCGTTCTGCCAGATGTCGAGCAGGTCCTCCGTCGTCCGCCACAGGTCGGCAACCTCGCCCCAGTTGTAGGTGGCGCCGGTGATGGCGTGGAAGCTGTTGGGGTTGATGCTGTAGACGATCGGCCGTCCCGTGGAGCGCAGGGCGTCACGCATCAGCGTGAACCGGGCGACCTGTTCGTCCCGGGTACCGCTGGAGGAGCACCAGTCGTACTTGAGGTAGTCGACGCCCCAGGACGCGAAGGTGGCGGCGTCCTGGGCCTCGTGTCCCAGGCTGCCCGTCGATCCCGGGTACGCGCCGCTGGTCTGGGCGCAGGTGCGCTCGCCCGGCACCTGGTAGATGCCGAACTTCAGGCCCTTTCCGTGGATGTAGTCCCCGAGCGCCTTCATCCCGCCGGGGAACTTGGTCGCGTTGGCCCGCAGGTTGCCCGCCGCGTCGCGCTGCGGGTCGAACCAGCAGTCGTCGACCACGACGTACCGGTAGCCGGCGTCCCGCATGCCCGAGGACACCATCGCGTCGGCGGCCTGGCGGACCTGCGCCTCGGTGATCCCGCAGCCGAAGCTGTTCCAGCTGTTCCACCCCAGGGGCGGGGTGAGGGCGGGGCTGCCGGGGGCGGCCGTGGCGGTGGAGGGGGCGGTGACGGTCGAGGACGCGGCGAAGGCCAGCGTGACGGCGGCCAGGACACGGAGCAGTCGTCCGCGTGATCGTCGGGGCACCGTGCTCTCCTTTCGCGGGCAGACAGCGGATGACCCGTGCACGGGTCCGGGCAGCGCCATGGCGGGAATCCCCGTCGGCAGTTCGAAATTTCGAGCGGATTCCGGATGGTCAGCCGTACGGATGTTAGAGATCGAGCTGGACATGTCAACACTGTCGGAAGAGAAGAACGCGATCCGGAAGCGACAGATCTCCGAAAACTTTCGCCCTCAACAACGAATCATGCGAGGGGTATTGACGGGATGTGTCGGCCCCCTAACATCCTGGTTGCCCACCACCTCAGTCGGTGTTCGCACTCTCGAACGAGCAGGATCAGCCCACCCCCACCGCGCTCCCTCGCAGAGAGAACGACACATGAATATGTCATGGTCTCGCCAATACATGGACCGTCGTCGTGCACTGAGCGCCGCCGTCGGCCTGGCCGGCGGCGCTTTCCTGACCCCCACCCGAGGACCGGCTCCCACGGCGGCGGCCGCCGCCTACACCAACCCGGTGGTCTGGCAGGACTTCGCGGACATCGACGTCATCCGCGTCGGCAGCACCTACTACGCCTCGGCCTCCACGATGCACTACTCGCCGGGCGCCCCCGTGCTGCGCTCGTACGACCTCGTGAACTGGGAGATCGCCGGCCACTCGGTGCCCGTCCTCGACTTCGGCGCCAAGTACGACCTCAACGGCGCGCGCGGCTACGTCCGGGGGATCTGGGCGTCGTCGCTGGCCTACCGGCCGAGCAACCGGACCTTCTACTGGCTCGGTCAGATCGACTTCGCCCGGACGTACGTCTACACCGCGACCGCCGTCGAGGGGCCGTGGAGCAGACTGACGACGATCAGCACCCCGTACTACGACGCGGGGCTGCTCGTCGACACCGACGACACCCTGTACGTGGCGTACGGGAACACCACCATCAGCGTGGCCCAGCTCTCCCCCGACGGCCGCAGCCAGGTCCGCACCCAGCAGGTGTTCACCACGCCGTCGAGCGTCGGCACCCTGGAGGGCTCCCGCTTCTACAGGATCAACGGGCAGTACTACATCTTCCTGACCCGCCCGGCCAACGGCCAGTACATCCTGAAGTCCTCGGGCGGTCCCTTCGGCCCCTACACGATGCGACAGGTCCTGTTGGACCTGCGGGGGCCGATTTCCGGCGGCGGTGTCCCGCACCAGGGCGGGCTCGTGCAGACACAGGGCGGCGCCTGGTACTACATGGCCTTCGTGGACGCCTACCCCGGCGGCCGGGTGCCGGTGCTCGCACCGGTGACGTGGACCTCGGACGGCTGGCCCGTAGTCCAACTGGTCAACGGGGCCTGGGGCACGTCGTATCCGGCCCCTGCCGTGCCCGCTCCGCCCCGCCAGGTCACCCCCATGACCGGCGTGGACACCTTCGACGGTACGGCCCTCAAGCCGAGGTGGGAGTGGAACCACAACCCGGACAACACCAAGTGGTCGACCGGCAACGGCCTGACCCTGCGCACCGCGACCGTCACCAACGACCTGTACTGGGCCCGCAACACCCTCACCCACCGCATTCAGGGCCCCACCTCCACCGCCACGGTCCAGCTCGACCACTCCGGGATGCGTGACGGCGACCGCGCCGGTCTCGCCCTGCTGCGTGACTCCTCCGCATGGATCGGCGTCAAGCGCGACGGCGGCACGGCTCGTGTGGTCATGGTCAACGGGCTCACCATGGACGGCAGTTGGAATACGACGGGCACCGGCACCGAAGTCGCGAGCGCGGCGGCGCCCTCGGGCACCGTCTGGCTGCGGGCTACCGCCGACATCCGACCCGGCTCGGCCCGCCCCGGGACCTTCTCGTACAGCACCGACGGCACCCGCTTCACGCCGCTCGGTCCCGCGTTCTCCATGGGCAACGACTGGCGCTTCTTCATGGGCTACCGGTTCGCCCTCTTCAATTACGCCACCCAGGCACTCGGCGGCGCGGTCCGCATCCCGCGGTTCGAGCTGTCGACGCCCTGAACCCCGGTCCGGGGTTCGCACCATGGACGCCGTTGTCCGCGTCCCCGGGTGCCAACTGTCAGCGCGCTGAACCCCGTCCCGCGCGGTTCGAACCGTCGACGCGCTGAACCCTGTCCCGCGGTTCGGCCTTTCGACGCCGTGCGCTCCGTTCCGCCGAGCGCACGGCACAACCCCCCACCCACCCGCACGAGGAGAACCATGAACCCTCTCAAACGGCTCGGCTGTCGCCGCGCCTCGGTGTTGTCGCTGCTGGCCGTGGCCGCCCTGGTCACGCCGGGTGCCGCGAGCGCCGCGCCCGACGGCGTCCGCGCCTCCACGCTGGGCGCCCAAGCGGCCCAGTCCGGACGGTACTTCGGCACGGCCGTGGCCGCGGGCCGGCTCGGCGACGGGACGTACACCGGCATCCTGGACCGCGAGTTCAACGCGGTGACACCCGAGAACGAGATGAAGTGGGACACCGTCGAGCGTTCCCGCGGCCAGTTCAACTTCGGTCCCGGCGACCAGATCGCGAACCGGGCCGCGTCCCACGGACAGCGCCTGCGCGGCCACACCCTGGTCTGGCACTCCCAACTGCCGTCCTGGGTGAGCTCCATCAGGGACGCCACCACCCTGCGCAGCGTCATGAACAACCACATCAACCAGGTCATGAACCACTACAAGGGCAAGGTCTACGCCTGGGACGTGGTCAACGAGGCCTTTGCCGACGGCGGCAGCGGCCAGATGCGCAGCTCGGTCTTCCGCGACGTGCTCGGCACCGGCTTCATCGAGGAGGCCTTCCGCACCGCACGCTCGGCCGACCCCGCCGCCAAGCTCTGCTACAACGACTACAACATCGAGAACTGGAGCGACGCCAAGACCCAGGGCGTCTACCGCATGGTGCGCGACTTCAAGTCCCGCGGCGTGCCCATCGACTGCGTCGGCCTCCAGTCCCACTTCGGGGCGGGCGGGCCGCCGTCCAGTTTCCAGACGACCCTGTCGAACTTCGCCGCCCTCGGCGTGGACGTCCAGATCACCGAACTGGACATCGCCCAGGCGCCGACGACCGCGTACGCCAACACCGTACGGGCCTGCATGAACGTGGCCCGCTGCACCGGCATCACGGTGTGGGGCATCCGCGACAGCGACTCCTGGCGCAGCGGTGAGAACCCGCTGCTGTTCGACCGGAACGGCAACAAGAAGCCCGCCTACCAGTCGGCGCTCACCGCGATGGGCGGCAGTGCCGCGGTCCGCAGTGCCTCGGTCAGCAGGGCCGCGGTCAGCGGGGCCGACGCCCCTGCGCCCCGGTCCGCCGCGGCGCTTCCCACCTCCTACCGCTGGAGTTCGAGCGGCGCCCTGATCGCGCCCAAGCCGGACGCGACGCACAACATCGCGGGGATCAAGGACCCGTCGGTCGTGTACTACAACGGCAAGTACCACGTGTTCGCGAGCACCGCGAACGCCGCCGGGTACAACCTGGTGTACCTGAGCTTCCCCGACTGGTCCCAGGCCGGCTCGGCCACCCACTACTACCTGGACCGCACCGCCATCGGCACCGGGTACCGGGCCGCGCCCCAGGTCTTCTACAACGCCCCGCAACGCCTGTGGTACCTCGTCTACCAGACCGGCAACGCGTCGTACTCGACGAACCCGGACATCAGCAACCCCAACGGGTGGAGCGCTCCGAAGAACTTCTACTCCTCGATGCCGGACATCATCCGCCAGAACATCGGCAACGGTTACTGGGTCGACATGTGGGTGATCTGCGACAGCGCCAACTGCTACCTGTTCTCCTCGGACGACAACGGCCACCTGTACCGCTCGCAGACGAGCGTGAGCCAGTTCCCCAACGGGTTCACCAACACCGTCATCGCGGCCCAGGACTCCAAGTACGCCCTGTTCGAGGCGAGCAACGTCTACAAGGTGCAGGGCAGCAACCAGTACCTGCTGCTCGTCGAGGCGATCGCCTCGGACGGTCGGCGCTACTTCCGCTCCTGGACGTCGAGCAGCCTCGCCGGCTCGTGGTCGCCGCTGGCCGCGTCCGAGAGCAACCCGTTCGCGAAGTCCAGCAACGTGACGTTCCCGTCCGGTACATGGAGCCGGGACATCAGCCACGGCGAGATGATCCGCGCGGGCTACGACCAGACCCTCACGATCCCGGCCTGCAAGCTCCAGTACCTGTACCAGGGCAAGGACCCCAACGCCGGCGGCGACTACAACAGCCTGCCCTGGCGCCTGGGCCTCCTCACCCAGACCAACTCGACCTGCTGACACCGCTGAATCCGCTACCGAGCCGTCATCCACACGCCGGACGAGCGGCACGGCCGTAGCAAGGTACGCGGACGAGACTCGTGCGCCGGGGACCGCCGGGATACGACACCCCGGCGGTCCCCGCCGCGGCGGTCGAAGGGCACCCGACTCCCCTGTCCGCAGCCCTGAACGAGACAGCGGCATCACCGAGTTCACCGTCCAGCGGGCCGTCGTCACCGGCGGAGCCCCAGCCGTCGGACGGGCCGTCGCCGAGCTGCCGGCCGAGCGCGGAGGGAGTGTCGCCGTGCTCGGCCTCGATCCCTCCGGTGTACTGGATCGGTGCGATCGGCACCGTCGAGCACCACACGGACGAGCAGTGGCACCGCGTCTTCGACGTCAACGCCGTCGGCATCGTCCGTGCCCCCGGGCCGCGCTGCCCCAGTGCTGATCCGAGCCCTCAGCCCGAACCGGCGACCAGTGCCTCGCCGAGCGGGGTGCGCCGGTAGAGCACCGACCGTCCGGACCGGGCGCGGACGAGCAGTCCCGCGCCGCGCAGGATGGCGAGGTGGTCTCCCACCGCGCCCGGTGTCATGGCGAGGCTTCGGGCGAGGTGGCTGGTACTGGCCGGGGCGTCCAGCGCCAACAGCAGCCGGGCTCGGGACCGGCCGACCAGCGCGGTCAGCGCGTGCGGTTGAGGGACGGTCTCCTGCCCGCCCCACAGGGCGGCGGTGCCGCGGGCAGGGTAGACCAAGGTCCTGGGCCAGGAGTCTTCCGTGTGGGCGGCGATATGCCCGACGACGCCCGAGGGGATCAGAAGGAGCCCGTCGCCGGCGAGGCGGATTGTTCCGCCTCGGAACAAGCCGATCTCGATACCGCCGCCTTGCCAGGCGATGCCCGGATGCAGGCTCTCGATGGCCTTGGCCCATCCGTGTTCGCCGATCACACCCACCCGGTGCACGACATCGCGCTCACAGATCGCGCGCAGTTGCGGCCAGTCCGGGGCAAGCAGCTCGTGCCAGGCACGGTCCATCGCCTCGGCGATCGTGGGAACAACGTCCTTCGAGTCCAGCACTGCGCGTACGCGGGGATCGCGAACGGTCGGGCCAGGCAGGGGGGTGGCGAATTCCTGCCGGGCCGCTTCCAGCGGTGTGGCCCGGATCATCGCCAGGTCGTCTGCCCAGGTCTGATTCAGGCCGGTTGGAGGCGGGGCGACGAAATTCGGCCCGGACAGCGGGGTCTGCA
Organism: Streptomyces sp. 351MFTsu5.1; assembly: GCF_000383655.1. Taxonomy (NCBI): domain Bacteria; kingdom Bacillati; phylum Actinomycetota; class Actinomycetes; order Kitasatosporales; family Streptomycetaceae; genus Streptomyces; species Streptomyces sp. 351MFTsu5.1. Next base: position 23,572 of record NZ_KB911777.1, read on the forward strand.
GGGCGAGGACGGCGTTCAGTTCGGTCTCACGGCGCAGGCGTTGAAAGGCCGGCAGGAGCCGGGCGGCCCAGGCTCGCGGCAGCGGCCGGTCCTGACCGGCGAGCGAGCGCAGCAGCAGGCAGAGGTCCAGCGCGGGCGACAGCGCGAACCGGCTGCGCAGCAGGTCCTCGACGGAGACTTCGAAGCGCAGCACTCCGTCATGCTACCGAGGGACGCTGCTCGATTCGTCCAGCGACGAATCATTGGTGAGCGGCGTGGGCGCATGGCGAGGGTGAGCGTCATGCCTCCTACCGCCGAGCCCGCGCAGGGCAACCACCGTGCCACCTACCGGGAGGTGCTGGCCGATCCGCGATTCCGGCTGCTCTTCACAAGCCGCGCCGTCTCGATCACCGCGGACGCGCTGCGGATCACCACGTTCTCGGTTCTGATCTTCTCGGCCACCGGCTCCGCGCTGCTGAGCGCCGTGGGCTTCGGTATCGGCTTCATCCCGCAGCTGTTCGGTTCGCTGCTGCTGGGCTCACTGGCCGACCGACTGCCGCCCCGCGCACTCATCGCCGGCGGCTACACCCTGACGTGCGCCGCAGCCCTGCTGCTCGCCCTGGTACGGATGCCCGTCGCGGCAAGCCTCGGGGTCGTGGCGCTGGTCGCCCTCGCCACTCCGGTGTTCCACGGCGCGTCGAGCCGGCTCGTGGCGCGGTCGCTGGAGGGCGACGCCTATGTACTGGGCCGGTCACTGAACAACATCGCCGGCGCCGGCGCCCAACTGTTCGGCCTGGCGCTGGGAGGGGCGATCGTCGCGGCACTCGGCCCACGCCAGGCACTCGCGGTCAGCGCCGTCCTCCACCTCGGCTGCGCGCTCGCCATCCGCATCCGACTGCCCCGGCTGCAGCCGGCAGAGTCCGGCGGCACACCCGGCCGCGCGGAGGGCGGTAGCGGGGCCGTCCGTGCGAGCCTGCACGGTGCAGGCCTGCTGCTGCGCGGACGCACGGTGCGACGGCTGATGCTGGCCCAGTGGCTGCCCGTCGCGTTCGTGGCGGGCGCGGAAGGCCTCATCGTCGCCTACGCGGGAGAACGCCGCTTCGCGCCCGGCTGGTACGCGGTACTGATGGGCTGCCTGCCGGTCGGCATGCTTGTCGGTGATCTGTTGGTGGGTCGACTGCTACGGCCACGCACCCGGGAGCGCCTGGTAGTCCCGTTGATTGCGCTGGCGGGGCTGCCGCTGATCGGCTTTGCCGCCGAGCCCGGAGTGGGCGTCTCGGCCTGTCTGCTGCTGCTCAGCGGCCTCGGATACGCCTATGGTCTCGGCCTCCAACGCCCGTTCCTGGACGCCCTGCCGCCAGGTGGCCAGGGCCAGGCCTTCGGTCTGCTCGGCTCCGGCAGCATGACGCTGCAGGGCGTCGGACCGGCCTGCTTCGGCTCGGTGGCCGCAGTCATCGGAACCGGCGGCGCAATCGCCCTGGCAGGCGGCGCGGCGGTACTTGCCGCCGGCTGGCTTCTCACCTGGCACCCGCCCGCCTCCCCGACCCCCGTCCCGAACTGCTCAACGGGATAGGGGAGCGGCACCGAACAGCATGCGTGCAGTCCTCCTGCGCGGTAACGCTCGCAGGTCAGGTCGGCCGCGAGCCGTCACGCACCCCACCCCCACGTCTCCCTGACAGACAGCCCTTTGACCGAGCGGGTGAAAGTGCTTCATCGCCGTGCAGGGGCGATCCCGAAGACGCGCCTCGGTTGCACGGGGCCGGCGGGGCCTGAGGCCGAGCGTTCCGCGCTCAACGCCCGCCGGCCGCCGGCCGCCAGGACATTCGGGGACCGCGGACGGCGTCACGGTCGCCGTCCTCCACCTGGCTTGCCCCTCGGCGGCCACGGCCGGTTGGACCGAACCTGAGGACGACATCGCTCGGCGACAGGGATGGCCGAATCCGGCGCGAACGGCGCCACATGACCCGCCCTCTCACCCACCCCTCGACGCCCCCGCCACGGGTACTCCACCACTCGCCCTCAGGTCGACTCCCGCACCACCAGCCGACACGGCACGGTGTGCAGGCCGGGCTCCGGCTCGGCCCCGATGGCGTCCAGGAGGCGCAGCGCGGCCTGTCTGCCGATCTCGCCGAGGTCGGTGTCGATCGTCGTCAGGGGCGGCCGACTGGCCAGGGCCATGATGTCCCAGTTGTCGTAGCCCACGATCGCCACCTGGCCGGGCACGTCGAGGCCCTTCTCCCGCAGGGTGTCGGCGACGCCCCGGGCGATCTGGTCGTTGCCGCAGAAGAAGGCGTCGGTGTCGGGCGCCGTGCGCAGGACGGCCTCGGCGGCCCGGCGCCCCCACGCCTCGCTCCACTCCCCGAAGTGGACGCGGCCGGTGGACAACGCGAGCGAGGCCTCGGCGAGGAGGTCGACCGTGTGGCGGGCGCGGTCCTGGGCGGCCGCGTGGTGCGCCGGGCCGGTGATGTGCGCGATCCGGGTGCGGCCGGTCGCCATGAGGTGCTCGACGGCCAGCCGGGCTCCGCTGCGGTCGTCGGAGACGACGGAGATGTCCTCCGGGTCGGTGGACGGCGAGAGGGCGTACACCGTCGGGATCGGTTCGATGCCCTTGAGGGGCGGGCGCGGGTCGGTACGGCGGCCGGTCACGATGATGCCGTCGACCCGGCGGTCCATGAGGTTGCTCAGATGGTGCTGCTCACGGATGGCGTCGCCGCGGGTGTCGCACAGCAGCACCGAGATCTTCCCGGCGCCGAGTGCGTCCTCCGCGCCGAGCAGGACCGGGGTGCTGAAACGGCCGATGCCGTCGGTGGTCATCAGTCCGACGGTCCAGCTGCGCCCGGTGTGCAGGCTCTGGGCGTGCTGGTTGGGCCGGAAGTCGAGCGCCGCCACCGCGTCCAGCACCCGCTGCCTGGTCTCGGGCCGCATCCTGCCACTGCCGCTCAGCGCCTTCGAAGCCGTCCCGACACTCACACCGGCCAGCTTGGCGACGTCGGCGAGCTTCGCCCGCCCTGTTGGGGGAGAACCTGGAACGACGGTCACGCGCAACCCTTTTCCTGGACATCGTCGACAGCGTTCATCCTGACACCGATCGCCCGCGCTGACCAGCCCTGCCGGTACAGCTGACCAGCCCCGCCGATACACAGGAAATTCCCTGCGCCGAACCTCTTGACTCCGGCCGGTCGCGTTCCTACGTTTCGGCTAGAAAAACGATTGCGCAACCAGGTCGGAGCCGTCGAACACCGTCCGGCTCCGGGAGCGCGCCCCACCCCGGTGCGTCCGCCCGTCTCCCTCCTAGCCGACCGGAGAGCCATGCCCCGCCCACGTTCCACCGCGCCCACGTCCCCGGCCTCCCCCGGACCGGGACACGGCTCCACGGGTCCGGTCCGTCCCGGTCCGGGCGCAGCGACCCACGCCGCGCTCACGCCCGTCGCCGTGGAACTGCGGGACGGTTTCTGGGCCGTGCGCCGCCAGGTCAACGGCCGTACCTCCGTCCCCCAGGGCCCCGACCTGCTGGAGTCGGCAGGCAACCTGCACAACCTGCGCCTCGCCGCGGGCACGGCCGAGGGCGAGTTCAAGGGCGCCTACCCGTTCGTGGACTCCGACGTCTACAAGTGGCTGGAGGCCGCCGCCTGGCAGCTCGGGCAGGGCGAGGACGAGACGCTCGCCGCGGACGTCGACCGCATCGTCGCGCTCGTGGCCGCGGCCCAGCAGAGCGACGGCTACCTCAACACGTGGTTCCAGCTCGGCAAGGGCGGCGAGCGGTACGCGGAGCTGCGCTGGAGTCACGAGCTGTACTGCGCCGGACATCTCATCCAGGCCGCCGTGGCCCACCGCCGGACCACCGGCCGCGCCGAACTGCTGGATGTGGCACGCAAGTTCGCCGACCACGTCGACTCCGTCTTCGGACCGCCGGACAGCGGCAGGCCCATCGACGGCGTCGACGGCCACCCCGAGATCGAGACCGCCCTCGTGGAGCTGTACCGGGAGACCGGCGAGCGGCGCTACCTGGACCTGGCCGGCTACTTCGTCGACCGGTTCGGACACGGCCTGCTGGGCGGCGAGGCGTACTGCCAGGACCGGGTGCCGCTGCGCGAGGCGACCGACGTCGAGGGGCACGCCGTACGCCAGTTGTACCTGCTGGCCGCTGCCACCGACCTGGCGACGGAGACCGGGGACGAGGAGCTGCGGGCGGCCGCGGAGCGGCTGTGGACGGCGATGACCGCCGCCAAGACCCACCTCACCGGAGGGCTCGGTGCCCATCACGACGAGGAGGACTTCGGCGACCCGTACGAACTGCCCAACGAGCGGGCGTACTGCGAGACCTGCGCCGCCATCGCCTCGATCCAGTGGAGCTGGCGCCTGGCGCTGCTGACCGGCAGCGCCCGCTACTCCGACCTCGTCGAGCGCACCCTGTTCAACGGCTTCCTCGCCGGGGTGTCCCTGGACGGCGAGCGCTGGCTGTACGTCAATCCGCTCCAGGTGCGCGACGGACACACCGACCCCGGCGGCGACCAGTCCGCGCGCCGCACCCGCTGGTTCAGGTGCGCGTGCTGCCCGCCGAACATGATGCGGCTGATGGCCTCCCTGGAGCACTACCTCGCCTCCGCCGACGCCGACGGGCTCCAGATCCACCAGTACGTCACCGGGCGGTACGCCGGTGACCTCGGCGGGACCCCCGTCGCGGTCGGCGCCGAGACCGACTACCCCTGGCAGGGCACGGTCGCCCTGACCGTCGAGGAGAGCCCGGCCGACCGGCCCTGGACGCTCTCGCTGCGGATCCCGCAGTGGTGCCGGGACTTCCGGGTGCGGGCCGGTGGGACGGTGTACGACCGCAGGGACGCGCCCGTGACCGACGGCTGGCTGCGTCTGGAGCGGACGTGGACCCCCGGCGACCAGGTCGTGCTCGACCTCGGCATGGAGCCCCGGCTCACCGCGGCCGACCCGCGCGTGGACGCCGTGCGCGGCTGCGTGGCGATCGAGCGCGGGCCGCTGGTGTACTGCCTGGAGCAGGTCGACCACCCGGGTGGCGGCCTCGACGACATGGTCATCGACACCACCGGACCGCTCGCCGTGAAGCACCGCCCGGACCTGCTGGGCGGAGTCACCACCGTGGTCGCCGCCGGACACCGTCGGCACCTCCCGGAAACGGGCTGGTGGCCGTACCGGAGCGCGGAGGACGCCGAGGCACCGGTGCCGGGCGCACCCCTCGAACTGACCGCGGTCCCCTACTACGCGTGGGCCAACCGCCGGGACGGCAGCATGCGCGTCTGGCTGCCCACCTCCTGAACCCCCCTGTTGTATATCGCTCCACCGCTCCACCCCACTTCCCCCCGCGCTTCCTCTCCGCCGAGCCGAGACAACGAGGTCACCCGTGAGAAAGCCCCGACGCACCCTGATCACCGCCATAGCCGCCCTCGGCGCGCTCACCTCCGTCGCGGCGTGCGGCGGTGGGTCCGACTCCGCCGGCTCCGGGTCCGGCAGCACGGGCGGGACGTACACCTTCTGGGACCCGTACCCGCAGTTCGACGCCTCCTCGGCGTGGGGCAAGCTGGTCGCCAAGTGCGGCACCGATGCCGGGGTCACCGTCAAGCGCACCGCCTACGACACCACCGACCTGGGCAACAAGGCCCTGCTGGCGGCCCAGCAGGGCAACGCCCCCGACGTGATGCTCGTGGACAACCCCGTGGTCTCCACCCTGGTGGAGGCCGGCATCCTCAACAAGACGAGCGACCTCGGTCTTGACACGGCGTCGATCCAGAAGAACATCATCGGCGCCGGCACCATCGACGGTGCCTCGTACGGCGTCCCGATCGGCGCGAACACACTCGCCCTCTACTACAACAAGAAGGTGCTGTCCGCGGCGAAGGTCGATCCGGCCTCCGTCAAGGACTGGGCGTCGCTGACGGCGGCCCTGAAGAAGGTCAAGGCGGCCGGGAAGAAGGGGATCACCTTCTCCGCCATCAACACGGAGGAGGGCAGCTTCCAGTTCCTGCCGTGGTTCTGGGGCGCCGGCGGTGACCTCACCAAGCTGAACTCGGCCCAGGGAGTCGCCGCGCTGACCCTGTGGAAGAACTGGGTCGACGAGGGCTACGCACCCAAGGACGTGCTCCAGAACACCCAGACGACCAGCTGGCAGGAGTTCGCCACCGGCGAGTACGCGTTCGGCGAGAACGGCACCTGGCAGCTCGGCAACGCCGAGAAGGCCGGCTTCGGCTACGGCGTCCTCAGCATCCCGGCGCGGAACGGCGGTTCGGCGCCCGTGCCGACCGGCGGCGAGTTCGTCACCGTCCCGGTGCAGAAGGACACCGGGCGCTACGACGTCAGCAAGAAGATCGTCACCTGTCTCACCAACTCCGCCAATCTGCTGGCCACGGACACCACCCTGGCGTACGTCGCACCCACCGCGGCCGTGCAGTCCGAGCAGGTCAAGGCGAACCCGGCGCTCAAGCCGTGGGTCGACGCGGTGGCCTCGGCGCGCGGTCGCACCAGCGGCGGCCTGGGCACCAGGTACCCGGTGATCTCCGAGCCGATGTGGACCGCCGTCCAGTCCTCGGTGTCCGGCGCCAAGAGCCCCCAGGAGGCCCTCGACACCGCGCAGTCGGCCGCGGGCAAGGGCACCAGCTGACGGTCGGCTCCCCTTTCCCCAGTGGCCCGCCCGAGGGCGTTCGGCGCCCCGGGCAGGCCGCCCGCATCCAGGAGTGCACATGACCACCGCCCGCGTCGGCCACCGCCCCCCGCGGTCCCCGGCCGCAAGGCCCGGGGCGAAAGGCGCCGCCGAGGAGGCCGACGGGCGCGCGCTGCGGCGCCGCCGACGCCTCAGGAGCCGGCTGACCGCCCTCGCGTTCCTCGCACCGCTGGCCGTCTACCTAGGCGCGTTCTACGTCTATCCCCTCTACCGCAACCTCGACCTGAGCCTGCGCGACTACACCGTCCGCTCGTTCGTCGCGGGTGACGCGCCGTTCTCCGGCTGGGACAACTTCCGTACAGTCCTCGACGACCCGACGTTCGGCCCGGCGCTGCGCCACACGATGCTGTTCACCTTCGTGTCGATCGCCTTCCAGTACGTCCTCGGACTCGCGCTGGCCGTCTTCTTCAACCGGCACTTCCGCCTGGCGGGCACCCTCAGGGCCCTGTTCCTGATCCCGTGGCTGCTCCCCCTGATCGTGTCCGCGTCCACCTGGTCGTGGATGTTCAACAGCGAGTCCGGCGTCATCAACTACGCCCTCCACCTGGTCGGCGCCTCCCCCGTCGACTGGCTCACCTCGCCCGACTGGGCGCTCACCTCGGTCGTGATCGCCAACATCTGGATCGGCATCCCGTTCAACCTGGTCATCCTCTACAGCGGACTGCAGAACATCCCCGCCGAGCTGTACGAGGCCGCCTCCCTGGACGGGGCGAGCGCCTGGCAGCAGTTCCACCGGATCACCTTCCCGCTGCTGCGCCCGGTCTCGGCGATCACCCTGCTGCTCGGACTCGTCTACACCCTCAAGGTGTTCGACCTTATCTGGATCATGACCAAGGGCGGACCCGACGACTCCTCCTCGACGCTCGCAACCTGGTCGTACCAGCTCGGGTTCGGCAGCCTGCTGCCCAAGTTCGGCCCCGGCGCGGCGGTCGGCAACATCCTCATCCTCATCGCGCTCGTCTTCGGTCTGCTGTACATCCGCGTCCAGAGGAGGCAGGAAGCGTGAAGTCCCGTACCGGAAGGCGCCGTTACACCGTCATCGGGCTCCTGCTCACCGCCGTGATGCTGTTCCCGGTGTACTGGATGATCAACGTGTCCCTCACCCCGCAGCAGGACATGCGCAAGGACCCGCCGGACCTGCTGCCGCTGCACCCCACCTTCGAGGGCTATCGTGCCGTCCTCGACGACCAGATGCCCTACCTCGGCACCAGCCTCCTCATCGGCCTGGGCACGGTCGCCCTCACCCTGCTGCTGGCCGCCCCGGCCGGGTATGCGCTGGCCAAGCTGCGGCCGTTCGGCGGCGGCTTCCTCGGACTCGCCCTGCTGGTCGCCCAGATGATCCCCGGCATCGTCATGGCGATGGGCTTCTACGGCATCTTCCTGGACCTCGGTCTGCTCAACTCCTGGTGGGGACTGATCGTCGCGGACTCCACCATCGCCGTGCCGTTCGGCGTCATGATCTTCACCGCGTTCATGTCCGGCATCCCCGGTGAGCTCATCGCCGCCTCCCGCATCGACGGCGCGGGCCGCTTCCGCACCTTCTGGTCGGTCGTACTGCCGGTCAGCCGCAACGCCCTGGTCACCGTCTCCCTCTTCAGCTTCCTGTGGGCCTGGTCCGACTTCGTCTTCGCCAACACCCTCGACAGCGGCGGCGACCTCAGGCCGATCACCCTCGGCATCTACAAGTACATCGGCAACAACAACCAGGAATGGAACGCGATCATGGCCACCGCCGTCGTCGCGTCCGTCCCGGCGGCGGTCCTGCTGGTACTCGCCCAGCGTTACGTGGCCGCGGGTGTCACCGCGGGCGCGGTCAAGGACTGATCCGCCGGTCAAGGACCGAGTCCACCCGGTCAGAGACCGAATCAACCGGGCAAGGACCGGCCTCGCCCCAGGAAGGTCGTCCTCCCCATCCCCCTCTCCTCAGGAGAACCCCTCAATGAGCCGCAACACCAGACACGTGCGCCTCACGGCAGCTCTCGGCACAGCCGTGCTCGCCGCCGCGGGACTCGCCACCGCCGCCCCGGCGTCCGCGGTCCCCGCCTCCTCCACCACCCTGGTGGTCAACGCCAACCAGACCCTGCGCCCCGTCACCCATGTCGCCACCGGCAGCCTCTACGGGCTCGCCAACGACAGCACCCCCAGCGACAGCCTCACCAACGCCCTGGAGCCGAACACCTTCGTGCAGATGGCCCCGGGCGGCTCCCAGCTCCCCAACGGCGAACCCGCGCCGGCCGGTGACGCGCTCGTCGTGGCCCCGAAGGCGGCCCGGGCCGGCGCCAAGGTGGTCGTGAGGATGCCGGACTGGTACCCGAACTTCCCTTACAAGTGGGTCAGTTGGAGCGACTGGCTGTCCGCGGTGGACAAGCAGATCGCCTCGGTGAAGTCCTCCGGCGCCACGAACATCGCGGCCTACGAACTGTGGAACGAGCCCGACTGGACGTGGGACACCACCAACGCGGGCGCGTTCGACGCCGGTTGGGCGCGGACGTACAAGGAGGTCCGCGCCAAGGACGCCACGACACCGATCCAGGGCCCGAGCTACTCGTCCTGGAACCAGTCGTGGATGTCGACGTTCCTCACCGATGCCAAGGCGAGCGGTACGGTCCCCGACGTCATCGCCTGGCACGAGCTCCAGGGCAGCAAGGACATCGCCGCGCATGTCTCGGCGTACCGCGCGCTGGAGTCGAGCCTCGGCATCAGCCCGCGCCCGATCTCCATCGAGGAGTACGCCGAGCCGTCCGAGGTGGGCGTGCCGGGCTCCCTCATCGGTTACGTCGCCAAGTTCGAGCGGGCGGGCGTCCATGACGCCGAGCTCGCCTTCTGGAACCACTACGGCACCCTCGGCGACACCCTCACCGACACCGGCGCATCACCCAACGGCTCGTACTGGATGTACAAGTGGTACGGCGACATGTCGGGGAACATGCTGGTCACCACTCCCCCGGCGCAGACCGGCATCGACGGCATCGCCTCCCTCAACGGCTCGCGCAACCAGTTGAGCGTGATCGCGGGCGGCTGCGCCGGCTCCTGCGCGGTGACGGTGAACGGCCTGTCGTCCCTGTCCGCCTTCGGGGGCACGGTCCACGTGAAGCTGGAGTACACGCCCAACACCGGCCGTACGACCGCCTCTCCGGGCCCGATCACGATCTCCGACGCCGACTACCCGGTCTCGGGTGGCTCGATCACCGTCCCGGTGACGATGAACGCCTCCGACGGCTACCACCTGGTGATCACACCGAGCGGCACGTCCTCGTCCCTGGCCGGGCGGTACCAGATCACCAACCGGAACAGCGGCCTCGCGCTGGACACCCTCAACGCGGGTACCGCACAGGGGACTTCGGTCGTCCAGGCCACGTCGACAACCGGCACCGACCAGAACTGGACGCTGGTGGCGGCCGGTTCCGGGCTCTACAAGCTGGTCAACCAGAAGAGCGGACTGCTGCTCGGCATCACCAACGCGAGCACCGCGTCCGGCGGCACCGCCCTGATCTGGGGTGACAACGGCACCCCCGACCACCTGTGGCAGGTGATCCCGGCCCGGGACGGCTACTACAAGATCGCCAACTACAACAGCGGCCGGCTTCTCGGCGTCGACCAGATGAGTACGGCGTCCGGCGCGCAGGTACTCCAGTGGGACGACAACGGCACGGCCGATCACCTGTGGCGACTGACGGCACGGTGAGCGGGGCCCGTCACCCCTGCACGGTGAGCCGGGCCTGATCGAAGCGGTGGGCGGCGAGGTCTTCCGGCCGGATGAGCCAGTAGAGAACGGCCTCGTCGCCCCATGCCTGGGTGCCGCCGTGCGTCGCGTTCGCGATCTCGTACTCCACCGGGCCCTGTACGGGCACGGCGTGACCGCCGATCTGGTGGCCGATGCGGGTCCGCAGCCGCCTGAAGGTGCGGACGAACGGCTTGAGTTCGGCCGGGGTGTCGCGGGGGTGCGGCCAGGGGCGGGTGTCGCCGAGCAGGGCTCGCCGGGCCTGGGGCAGCGACAGGTCCGGGGCGCTCTGCCCGTCGTCCGCGCCGAGTTCCACGGGCGGGAGCGGCTCCAGGGCCGGGGGCTGATCGGCCGGGACGACCGGGGTGTTCTCCGGGATGTACAGCACCCGGGCGCCGGCCCAGGTCCCAGGGGGGACGGGCTCACCGAGGGCCCGGCGCAGGCGTGCGCACGGGCGCAGGAGCGCCGTCCAGCGCTGCGCGCGTTCGCCGGGAAGATGCTCGGCGGCCAGTGGGGAGTACTGCTCATCGGTCATGGCAGCCCGTTTCACCGAACCTCGTCGCGGAGACGGCTTCGGGTGCGCATCAGTATCTTGCCGAGCATGTTCTTGCCGTTCCCGGTCCGGCCCCGGCCCCAGTAGTGGTCGGTGGTGGTGTCCTCGACGATCTCTTCGTCCCCGGTGGACAGCAGAAGCTCGCGGAGGTCGGCATGCGCACGGAACTTGGCCCCCACCGCTCGGCGCATCACGTCGTCCTTGACCCGCTCCCAGTCCCTGCGCAGCGGCCTGGACCCGTCACGTCCCAGTTCCGCCGCACGCAGCGGTGTGCGAGCGCGCCGGACGAGATCGACGTGGCGGGTGCCCGCGAACTTCTGCGCCTGGAAGTAGTGCTCCGACGTGGGCCACCACGACCCGTCGAGGTCGAAACCATGATCGGAGAAGTTCGAGAAGCATCCGTACGGGACCTCGTCGGCGCCGTAGAAGTAGATCGTCATGCAGACCTCACGGGAGTCACTGAACTCGCACAGTGTCGGACGCGCTCCCGTCGATCGCCATCAGTTTTCCTCGGCCACCCGGATGATCGTGCGCCCGGGGACACGCTGTCGTGCGGAGAAGGCGTCGGGCGCCTCCGCCAGGGGCCGCACCGAGCCGACCCGTACCCGGAGCCGGCCGTCCCGCAGACGCTGGGCGAGGTCGACGAGGCGGGCGCGGTCGGGTTCCACGACGAAGAACACGGCCCTCGCGTCGTCGGGGCGCACGGCGGGTGGCTGGGCGATGCTGACGAGCGTGCCGCCGGGGCGCACCAGGGCGGCCGAGCGGTCGAGGACGTCCCCGCCGATGACGTCGAGCACGACATCGACCTGCCCGGTGTCCTCCAACCGTTCGGTCTCCAGGTCGAGGAAGGTGTGCGCCCCCAGGTCGAGCACGGTGTCGCGGTCGGCGCCACGGCCCGTGCCGACCACGCGTGCTCCCGCCTCCCTCGCCAGCTGGACGGCGATCGAGCCGACACCGCCGGCCGCTCCGTGGATCAGGACGGTCTGGCCGGTGGTGAGGCGGCCGTGGTCGAACAGGCCCTGCCAGGCGGTCAGTCCGGAGATCGGCAGGGCCGCGGCGGTCGTGTGGTCGATGTCGGCGGGCAGCGGCGCGAGGTTGCGGGCCTCCACGGCCACGTACTCGGCGAGGGAGCCGTCGCGGGTCCAGTCGGTCGGTCCGAAGACCCGCTGGCCGACGGTGAGACCGGTCGTTCCGTAGCCGAGTTCCGTCACCACCCCGGAGACCTCGTGGCCGGGCACACTCGGCGTACGGTCGCGGCCTGCCCGGTCGGTCCAGGTCGCGGGCCAGTCGAGCTCCCCTCGGGTGAATCCCGCGGCGTGCACCCGCAGGATGACGTCGTTCTCGGCGGCGTTCGGCCGGGGGAGGTCCTCGAGTGTCAGACCGTCGGTCCCGGCCTTGCGATCCCGGACAGTTATGGCTCGCACGATTTTTCCTTTCGTGGTGCGGAGTGAGAGGTGCGGAGTGAGAGGTGTGGAGGGCGGACGCGTCGGTTTCAGCGCGGCCAGGGGGCGTCGAGAATGCGCTCGACCATGGACGTTCGGCGGAATCCTGGCAGGAAATGTTCCAGGACATCCGCGTTCACCGTGCCGTAGGTGGTGTCCGGACGGTCTTTGAGACCGTCGACGAATGCCTCGAGGAATTCCTTCTTGAAATCGCCCCGCGGATGAGCGCTGACGATCTCCTCTGTCGCGTCGTTTTCGATGCTGTTCAGCTCCCAGCCGACCGCGTCGGTCAGCACGCCGTAGTTCGTGGCGGCGACCTCGGGATCCATCCGGCCCGGGATCCCCGGCGTCGTGTGCAGGGCGATCGCCCTCCAGACCACGTCGGCGGCGCTCGCGGGGAATCCGCGGTCGAGCAGGAACGTACGCGCGTGGTCGGCGCCGTCCAGCTCGAATCGCTGGGGCGTGCCGGAGAACGGGATCAGAAGACCCGTGTCATGGAACATCGCCGAGATGTAGAGCAACTCGGGATCGGGCCGGAGATCCCTTGCGCGGGCGTGGAGGGAGCCGAAGAGGAATACCCTTCGGGAGTGGTGGAAGATCAGGGGGTTGGTTCTCTCCCGGAGAAATTCCGTGGCCGCCGCGACAGCCGGGGTCCCGGGTATTTCCACGCCTGCGATGATGTCGGTCATGATGCCCGTGCTTTCCGATGCGAGATGCTGGGGGTGGACCATGCGTCCGGCCTCCACGGTGCCGAACCCAGGGCCGGCGGCGCCGCCTCGGTCCGGCCATGAACCACTCGAATCCGGTCATCCCAGGGTGAGCCCGTGAGCCCGGATCCGCACCGGGTGGCGGTCCTCGTCTACGACGGGGTCAAGATGCTGGACGTCGCCGGTCCCGCTGATGTGTTCGGGGAGGCCAATCTGCTCGGCGCCGACTACCGGATCGCGCTGGTGTCGACGACGGGCGCCGACGTCACCTCGTCGGTCGGCCTGCGGATCGCCGTCGACGGCAGCGCCGCCACGCAGCCGGACCCCGGCACGTTCCTGGTCCCTGGTGGCGATGTCTACCCCCGGACGGCGGTCACGCGCGACCTGGCGGAGGCGGCCGGCGATCTGGCGGCCCGAGCCGGTCGCGTCGCCTCCGTGTGTTCCGGTGCGTTCGTCCTGGGGGCGACGGGCCTTCTGGACGGCAGACGCGCGACCACGCACTGGAAGATCACCGCGGAACTCGCCGCCCGATATCCCAAGGCGCGAGTCGAGCCCGACGCCATCTACGTGCGCGACGGCACGATCTACACGTCGGCGGGCGTCACCGCGGGCATCGACCTCGCGCTCGCGCTCGTCGAGGAGGACCACGGACCCGACATCAGCCGGGAAGTGGCCCGTTCGCTGGTGGTCTACCTGCAACGGCCGGGCGGCCAGTCACAGTTCTCCGCGCCCCTGCAGGGACCGCCGCCCCGCTCCCCCGCCCTGCGCGGGGTCGTCGACCTCGTCACGGCGGACCCTGTCGGCGACCACTCGCTGACAGAGCTCGCCGGACGGCTGAACGTCAGTACGCGGCACCTGACCCGGCTGTTCCGGGAGGAACTGGGCACCACGCCGGCCCGGTACGTAGAGGCGATCCGCTTCGACATCGCGAAGTCACTGCTCGACCAGGGGTACAACGCCACCCAGGCGGCGTCCAGGGCGGGCTTCCCCAGCTACGAGAGCCTGCGCCGCGTGTTCGCACGGGAGCTGTCACTCACCCCTGCCGGTTATCAGCGCCGGTTCGCGACCACGCGACGGGAGAAGCCCGAACGGATGTAGGAGGACGCATGCCTATCAGTGCAGCGCCCTTCGCGACCGGGCCGCCGTGGTCGCCGGCCGCTGCGCGACCTCGTGAGCCGGTGAGCCCGAGGTCACCGAGGTGGTCGTTTCGGTCCGTCCTCACGGTGCGAGCAGCAGGCTGTCGCCGCGTTCCTTCGCCGCCGCGTAACGCCGGGCCACGTCCTGCCAGTTGACGACCGCCCACATGGCGTCGATGAAGTCGACCTTCTGGTTCCTGTACTGGAGGTAGAAGGCGTGCTCCCAGGCGTCGAAGACCAGGATCGGCGTGGAGCCCTGGCCCACGTTGCCCTGGTGGTCGTAGACCTGCTCGACGACCAGACGTCCGCTGAGGGGCTCGTAGGCCAGGACGCCCCAGCCCGAACCCTGCGTGGTCGCGGCGGCCTTGGTCAGCTGGGCCTTGAAGCCGGCGTAGGAGCCGAAGGACGCGGCGATCGCGTCCGCCAACTCGCCGACGCCGTCGGCCTCATGGGGCTCACCGCCACCGTCGCCGGTCATGTTGTGCCAGTAGATGCTGTGCAGGATGTGGCCGGAGAGGTGGAACGCCAGGTTCTTCTCCAGGCCGTTGATCGAGCCCCAGGACTCCTTGTCGCGCGCTTCGGCGAGCTGCTCCAGGGTGTCGTTGGCGCCCTTGACGTAGGCGGCGTGGTGCTTGTCGTGGTGCAGCTCGATGATCTCGGGGCTGATGACCGGGGCGAGTGCCGCGTAGTCGTACGGCAGTTCCGGGAGCGTGTACACCGGCATGTCCAACGTCCTCCGACTCAATTGCGAATCATGTGCAGTTGCACGCTAGCAGCAACAAAGGTCTCCTGCCGTCGCGTTCAGGTTGTGTTCAGGGATCCGGTGCCATCGTGCGGATCATGACCGCAGAGCACGTCCTTGACAGCCGGCCCCTCGACCCCGTGCGCCGGACGGCGAACAAGGTGCCGGAAGTGACCGTCTACTTCTGGATCATCAAGGTGCTGACCACCGGCATGGGCGAGACGGCGTCGGACTTCCTGGCGAAGGCCCTCGGACCGGTGCCCGCGGTCGGACTGGGCGGTCTCGCCCTGATCGCCTCCCTCGCCGTGCAGTTCGCCCTTCGCCGGTACGTCGCCTGGGCCTACTGGACGGCCGTCGTGATGGTCAGCGTCGTCGGCACCATGGCCGCCGACGTCCTGCATGTCGGCCTCGGCGTGCCGTACGTCGCTTCGACGCCGGCCTTCCTCGTCGTGCTGGCCGCGGTCTTCGCCCTCTGGTACCGCTCCGAGGGGACCTTGTCGATCCACGGCATCCGCACGCGCCGCCGCGAGGTGTTCTACTGGGCCGCCGTCCTCGCGACCTTCGCCCTCGGTACCGCGGCGGGTGACCTCACCGCCGCTATCGGGTTCGGGTACCTCGGTTCGGTCGTGCTCTTCGCGCTCGCCATCTGCCTGCCCGCCCTCGCGCACCGCTTCGGCACGCTCAACGCGGTGACCGCCTTCTGGACGGCGTACGTCATCACCCGCCCGCTGGGTGCCTCGCTCGCCGACTGGATGGCCCTCGGGCACACCCGCGGCGGCCTGGGACTCGGCCTCGCACCGGTCACCCTCGCGTGGACGGCCGCGATCGTGGCGTTCGTCGCCTACCTCGCCGTGTCGCGGCGCGACGTCCGCGTCAACGCCAACATCAACGTCAACGTCAACGTCTGAGCCTGCGCGCGGCGCGTGCGCCGACCACGTGGTTCGCCGCCGTCTTCTGCAGGAGGCCGTAGGCGAGGACCGGCAGGAGCAGGTGCGGTTTGTCGGGCAGCGTGGTGGTGATCAGGACCGCGCTCGCGCTGCTGTTGCTCATACCGCAGGCGAGGGTGAGGGACGAAGCGGCGTCCGTCTCCAGGCGCAGCAGCCGGGCGGCGCCGCGGCCCAGGGCGAAGGACGTCAGGCAGACCAGGGTCGCCGCGGCGAGGGCGGCGGCCAGCAGCAGCGGGCGTGGGTGGGTCAGGAAGGAGCTCAACGCCCCGCTGGCGTTGACGTAGGTCAGCAGCAGCGAGCCCGCGAGCGCCGTGGGGACGACCGCGGCCAGTGTCCGGGCGAGCGGGGCCGGGGGCAGGACGAGACGGCACAGGACACCCGCCGCACAGGGCAGGACAACTCCCCCGAGGGTGACGGCGCCGCCCGCGGTGTTCGCGGCCCGGCCGAGGTGATCGGCGTGCTCCTCGTCGACGAGCGGCGCGAGGGCCCTCATGGTCAGGGGCACGGCGAGAGGGCTGAGGAGGGTGGAGGCGAGGACGAGACCGACCATCGTCGGCTGATCGCCGCCGCCCTTTCCGGTCCAGACCGTCGCACCCGCGGCGACCGGCATCGCCACGATCAGGATCATCGCGGTGACCAGGCCGCTGCCGCCGTCGGAGTCGGGGGTCCGGCGGAGCAGGAACGCCAGGGCAGGCACGACCAGCAGCGGGATGACCAGATGGAGGGTGAGTCCTGCAAGCAGGGTCCGCGGGTGTCGCAGGAGTCCGCCCAAGGCCTGGGCGGGGACCTGGAGTCCGGCGGAGAACAGGACCAGCGCGAGGAGGAACGGTGCGCTGTGCAGGGGGAGGCGTGCGGTGTCCCCCAGCAGGAGGATGTGCGGTCGGCGGAGCCACAGGCCGGGGCCGGGCAGGAGTGCGGCGAGCGCGTAGGAGACGACGACGGTACGGCCGAGACGGCGGCGGAGCCAGGCGGCCGGGCCGGGGGTGGGGCTCTGGTCGGTGTGAGCGTGAGGGTGGGTGCCGGGCTCGGAGCGCATGTGGGCATGCTGACCCGGCCTGTGGTGACCTGCGGGGACATGCTCGCGGTGGTCAGGATGCGTTCAGGTCGACGGGCTGGGGGCGGGGTTGCATGGGGGCGATGCGCTGCGGGCGCGGGTCCCTGCGGATCCCCGTGGGTCACTGCTCCGCGCTCACCCTGTGGGCAGAGTGACCGTGAACCGGGCTCCCGGTGTGTGACCGGCGTCGTGCACGACGTCTCCCCCGGCCGCGCGGGCCAGTCGACGGGCGAGGGACAGACCGAGGCCGGCGCCGTCGTGGCCGTCGTCGGGGTCGGCACGGCGGCCGGGCTGGAAGAGGTCGGCGGCAAAGGTCTTGGGTACGCCCGGGCCGTCGTCCTCGACGTCGATACAGACGGCACCGGAGGCCGGGCGCGCGCGTACCGTCACCGTCGTGTCGGCGTGGCGGAGGGCGTTGGCCAGCAGGGGGCTGACGATCCGTTCGAGGATGTTGGCGGTGACGCCCGCGGTCAGAGGTGCGTGCTGCGTCTCGACCCGGATCTCCACTCCGCGGGCCGTGCCCTGGAGTTCGGACAGTCGACGCAGTGACGGGCCGACCTCGCCGGTGCCGGGAGCGGTCGCGGGGCTCTGTGTGCTGTCGCGGGCGTCGTCGAGCAGCGTGTCGCAGATGGCGCGCATCGAGTGGGCCGCCTCGGCGATCACTTCGTGGGTGGCCTGGGTCTCGGCCGTCGAGCGGGGGCGGGCACCCCACCAGTCGAGTTCCGCGACGATCCGGGCGAGCGGGGTGCGGAGCTCGTGCGACAACTCGCCGGTCAGTTGCCGCTCGTGGCGCAGCACCGCGCGGATGCGGTCCAGGAGGGCGTCGAAGGAGGCGCCGAGACGGGCGAGTTCGGCCGGCTGCCGTACCGTGCCGAAGCGCTGGGCGGAACCGACCGCACTCCATCGCGTGGCCTGGTCGGTCATGTCGCGGACGGGGCGCAGTGCGCGGCCGACCATGAGGCGGGTCAGGGCGTAGGTGCAGGCGAGCATCACGGCGTCGAGGACGAGGGAGCCGAGCAGCATGCTGTCGGCCGAACTGCGGTACGGGGCAAGGTCCAGGGCGGTGATTACGGTGGCGGTGGTACGGCCGCCGGTGACGATGTCGGAGCACAGGCGGACCGGCCGCTGCCGTTCCCCCCGTACCGTCGAACAGGTTCGCCGGCCTTGTGCGGCGAGTCGGCCGGCGACCGCGGTGAGCGGATCGCCGGGTGTGGTGCGGGGATTGCCGGCTGCGGTGAGAGGCGTGCCGGGTGCCGCGGACTGTGGTCTCTCCAGCGCGGAGCTGCCCGACGGCGGCCCCTCCAGCAGACGGCTGCCGGTGTAGATCCACACGTTGGTGTCGAGGAGTTCGTCGTGGCCGGTCTCCAGGACGCGGACGCGTGTTCCGGTGGTGTCGACCGTCGTGGCGACCGCGGCCGCCCGGCCGAGCAGTTCGTCGTCCGCCTGCTGTCCCAGGTGCCGTTCCATCACCGTGTTGAAGACCACGGTGAGGACCGTCATCAGCAGTGCGGCGGTGGTGAGTGCCGTAAGGGAAAGGCGGCCACGCAGAGTGCGCGGGGTGAGGCGGCTCAGGGCACGGCCGACAGGGCGATCGAGGCCCCCCTGAACCCGGTTGAGGCCGCGCCGGACACGGTTCATGACAGCCTGTGCCCCATCCCCCGTACGGTGCCGATCGTCAGTTCGCTGTCCGCCGCGCGCAGCTTGCGGCGGAGGCGGGTGAGGTACTGGTCCAGGGTGTTGTCGCTGACGTGGGCGCCCTCCGGCCAGCCGGCCCGGGCCAGGTCCCGTCGGCGCACGAGGTCGCCGCCCGCCGCGGCGAGCGCGGCCAGGAGCCGGAACTCCGTCGGCGAGAGGGTGACGGGCACCCCGCGGACGGTCGCGTTGTGGCCCACCGGATCCAGGACCAGGTCACCCGCGGTGGCCGGCGGCGGAGGTCCGGACCGTCTGAGGGCGGCGCGCAGCCGGGCGGTGAGTTCGGCCAGGTGGAAGGGCTTGGGCAGGTAGTCGTCGCCTCCGGCGGAGAACCCGGAGAGCCGGTCGGTGATGTGGTGGCGGGCCGTGAGGAAGATGACCGGTCCGCGGAATCCGCCCGCGCGCAGGGCCTGGCACACGTCCCGCCCGTCGGCGTCGGGCAGCCCGACGTCGAGGATCACGCCCGAGACGTCGACGTCGGCCAGGCGCAGGGCGGTGGCTCCGTCGGCGGCGAGAACGGGAGTGAAGTCCTCGTCGTTCAGGGCGCGGCGCAGGACGTCACGCAGGGCGTGATCGTCCTCCACGACCAGGATCTTGGGGCGCATGCTCCTCCGGGGTTCGCGGTTCTGCGGGCGGGGCGAGGAAGGCGGCGGGCGGCCAGTGGGCGGCGACGCACAGGCACAGCCCGAGCCAGCCGACGGCGAACAGCCAGCCGGCGACGACATCGCTGAACCAGTGGACGCCGAGGTAGGCGCGGGTCAGTCCGACCAGTGCGCCCCAGCAGCCGACGGCTGTGCACAAGGCCGTGCCGCCACGCGGGGCGCGCAGGGTGAGCGCGATGACGAGCAGTCCCGCCGTCAGCGCCGCGGTAGTGGTGTGCCCGGAGGGGAAGGACCAGCCGCTCGCCGCCGTGGCCCAGTCCACGCGCGGCGGGCGGGCCCGGTGCAGGGCCTCCATCAGGCCGTAGCGCAGGGCCTGTCCGGCGGTGAGGCAGGCGAGACCGAGTGCCGCGGCCGTCAGGCGTTGCCGCGCGGTCCGTCCGGCCAGCACACCGGCGAGCGCGACGAGGAGGTACGGGAAGGCTCCCGTGCCGGTGGCGGTCACGCCCCGCGCGAGGGCCGACAGCAGGTTCGGGCGGTGGTGGACCGACCAGGTGAGCAGGGAGCGGTCGCCCCAGAGCGGGCCGCCGTCGCCACCGACGGCGTTGACGGCCAGGACCGTGAACGCAGTCCAGGCGCCGACACCGATGCTGCCGGCCAGTTCGGAGACGTCGCCGCGCTTCATGAGAGAGCGAGCAACGGGCTCAGCGGTGTGCCGGTGAGGAGGCGGGTGACGGTCCGCGCCCGCCGTCGTACGAGCGTCATCAGGCCGAAGGCGACCGCGGCGCCCACGATCAGCCCGGCCAGTACGTCGTGCGGGTAGTGCACGCCGACCCACACCCGCGAGGCCGCCATCGCGAGCGCGCCGGCCACCGCCCACGCGCCCAGCCTTCGGGAGACGAAGAGGAGGGCCACGGCCGCGGCGGCGGCGATGGCCGCGTGGTTGCTGGGGAAGGACCAGTCGCCACGCGCCGGACACGCCTCCAGGGTCTTCACCGCGAGGGTCCGGCAGGGCCGGTTCTCCTGCACGAGAATCTTGATCACGGAGTTGACGCCGTACGCCACCCCTACGCACAGGGGTACGGCCAGTGCGGTCACGGCCGCCGCGGCGTCCACGCGTCTGGCGCGCCACCACCCCGCGACCATCAACACGGCGAACAGCACGAGTCCGTACGCCGACCAGGCCGACACCAGGGCGTCCAGCCAGCCTGGGGCCCGGTGGGCCAGGTCCACCACGTCCCGGTAGGCCGAGCCGTCGACCGACGCTCCGTCGAGGGCGAGGGTCTTTGCCATGGGGCCCACCGCGAGCTGTGGCGGCCCGGCTACGGTGGCGGTCATCTGGTGGTTCCCTTCGCTGCGGGCGGCCGGACGGCCGGGGGTCTCCTGACAGGGCGACTCCGACTGACTACAATTCTGTAGACGGTCTACGTCACTGTAGACGATCGCGGAGTGAGGAAGGTTCCCATGACCGAGGCAAGGGACGAACGGCGACCGGCGGGTGAACTGGAGGCGGCCGTGCTGGCCGCCCTGTGGACCGCGGGCACCCCGCTCACCCCGGCCCAGGTCCAGGCGGAACTCGCCTCCGACCTGGCCCGCACGACGGTGACCACGATCCTGTCCCGGCTGCACGAGAAGGGAACGCTCGAACGGGAGCGCCAGGGGCGCGGCTTCGCCTACCGGCCCATAGAGGACCCGCACGGCCTGACCGCCCTGCGCATGCACGGCGAACTCGACCGCGACAGCGACCGGGCGACGGTCCTGGCCCGTTTCGTCGACCGGCTCAGCCCCGACGACGAGGAGGTCCTGCGTCAGCTCCTCGAGGACGGCCCCCGATGATCACGCTGTTGCTGGTCCCGTTGCTGCTGCCCTGGGCCGCCCCCGCCCTGGCCCGCCGGGTGCCCGCCCACTGTTCCCCGTCCGCCGCCCTGTGGGCCCTGACCGTCTCGGCCGTCCTCCTCGCGGGCGGCAGCGTGGCGGCGCTGGGCACCCTCACCCTGACCGGTCTGCTCAAGATCCCGGCCTTCGCCGCGCTGGGCGAGCTGGTCCACCCGCTGCCCACCCCCTCGGCCTGGGTGCTGCTGCCGCTCGCCGCGCTCGCCGCCGGACTGCTGACCCTGGCCGCCCTCACGCTGGTGCTGTCCCTCGTACGCCAGAGCGCGGGCCTGCGCACGGCACGCGCCGCAGCCGACCGCCGGCCCGCCGCGGGTGACCTGTGCGTCATCGACTCCCCGCGCCCCGACGCCTACGCGCTCCCGGGGCGCCCGCACCGCATCGTCGTCACCACCGCCATGCTGCGCAGCCTCGACGCCTCCGAGCGTGAGGCGCTCTTCGCGCACGAGCGGGCCCACAACACCGGCGGCCACCACTGGTTCCTGGCGGTGGCCGAGCTCACCGCCCACTGCCACCCGGCCCTGCGCCCGGTCCGGGACGCCATCCGGCTCGCCGTCGAGCGGGCCGCCGACGAAGCCGCGGCCGGCACCGTGGGCGACCGGCGCCTGACCGCGCGGGCCATCGCCCGCGCGGCACTGGCCACGAACGGCAGGGAGGCCACCCGGCCGACGGTCACACCCGCCGCGACCACGGGGCCGGTGCCCCAGCGGGTGGCCGCTCTCATGGCTCCCGCCCGGCCCACGCGACACGCCGTGCCGTGGATCGCCGCGTTGCTGGCCGCATGCGCCGTACTGTCCTGCGCCACGGCGGCCACGGGGGCGGTCCGTGTCCATGAGGACATCGAGATTGCCCAGGGCGAGACGGGCGGCTGAGGGCGGACCGAGAGGGCGGATAACCGGGGGGCGGATACCGAAGGCCGGATGCCAAGGGGCCGCCCCGCCGCAAGGACTGCGGCGTCAGGTCTCGTCCAGCCTCCGGACGTCCTCCTCGGTCCACGTCCGCGTGTCCCGCGGTTCGGTGTACGGCTCCTTGTCCGGGGGCAACCCGCCGACGATCGCCCGCTGCCGGACGCTCTCCGCGTCGAACTCCAGGCCGAGCAGGATGGCCAGGTTGCTGATCCACAGCCACACGAGGAAGACGATGACGCCGGCCATGGTGCCGTAGGTCTTGTTGTACGAGGCGAAGTTGGCCACGTAGAACGCGAAGCCGGCGGAGGCGACCATCCAGATCAGCAGGGCCAGGAGGCTGCCCGGGGTGATCCACCGGAAGCCCTTGACCTTGGCGTTGGGGGTGGCCCAGTACAGGATGGCGATCATGAGGGTGACCAGGACGACGAGGACCGGCCACTTGGCGATCGCCCACACCGTCAGTGCCGCGTCGCCGATCCCCAGGGCGGTCCCGGCCTGGCGGGCGATGCCGCCGGTGAAGACGACGATCAGGGCGCTGGCCACGGCGAGGATCATCAGCACGACCGTGAGCGCGACCCGCAGAGGCAGGATCTTCCAGACCGGGCGCCCCTCGGGCATGTCGTACACCCTGTTGGCGGTCCGGATGAATGCCGCGATGTAGCCGGAGGCGGACCAGACCGCCAGCACCAGGCCCACGATCGCCATGAGGGAGCCGGTGCCGGCGTTGCCCTGGAGCTGCTCGACGGCCCGGGTGATGATGTCGCGGGCCGAGCCGGGGGTGAGCTGCCTGAGGTTGTCGAGCACCTTGTCGGTGGCCGACTTGCCGGTCAGGCCCAGCAGGGACACCAGGACCAGCAGAGCCGGGAACAGCGACAGCACCCCGTAGTACGTGAGGGCGGCCGCGCGGTCGGTCAGCTCGTCGTCCTTGAACTCGCGCACGGCCCCTTTGAAGACCCCGCCCCAGGCTTGTCTGGGCAGCCGGGCCGGCGTGTCGGGTGCCTCGCGCTCCACCTCGGGCCCCGGACCGGCCTCCTCGGGCGCCGGGGTCCTTCGGCCCTCAGGCTCGGTCTCGGTGTCGGTCTCGTCGTGATGCGCCTTGTGTCCTGGAAGATGCAGCCTCGCCATGCCCGTCGGGTAACCCCGTCGCCCCGGCCTACGCGTCGAATCGCCGTTCTTCCGAAGGGGCGGGTGGGGGTCGTCCTCCGAGGGAACGGCCGCGGGTCGTCCCGACGATCACGCCGAGCCCGGAATCACCGCACCGCGCCCCCGCACCTCACCCCCGGACCGGGCCCCGAGCCCGTCACCGTCGCCCCCGCGAACCCCCAGCCGGTCGGTCAGCAGACCCGCCATGGCGCGCACTCCGTGGCCGATGGCCCGCTCGTCGGCGGCGAAGTCGGGGCTGTGCGGGGCGCCGTCCATCCCCGCCTCGGCGTTCGCGACACCGAGATAGAGCTGTGCGCCCGGCGCCTCCTGGAGGAACAGGGCGAAGTCCTCGCAGTTGAAGGGCCAGGACGCCCGGGCCCACACGACGGACTCGGGTCCCAGGGCCGCGCTCAGGTACCGGCCGGCGGCCGTGCTGAGGTCCGTCGAGTTCACCATGGCGGGGAACGGGTCACCGGGGCACTCGACGTGTCCGCCCGCGGCCTCGACCAGCCGTTTGACCTGCCCGCGCAGCTCCAGAAGCCGTTCCTGCGGCCAGACCCGCAGCAGTACGTTGGCGACGGGTCGCCCGTCGGGAGCCTGCTCGGTCCACTGGGTGAGGCACACGGACTCCTGGATCGACGCGGCGCTCTCGGGGTCCAGCAACGAGTGGAAAACTCCCTGGTACTCGGCCAGGCTCCGCGGGTATCCGACCGTGCCGAACTCTCCCACCTCGGCCGCGAGTTCCGTGAGGGCCGCGGCAGCGGAGCCGGCCTCGTCGCCGCCCGGCAGCGTGATCCGGAGGTGGTCGAGTCCGGGCAGGCCGTATCCCGGGGAGACTCCGATGGTGCCGACCGGGAACGGGCTGCAATGCAGCGCATAGAACTCGCGCGGCGCGAGGCTCTGCACCAGGCCGGTGTCCAGCATCGCGCGTGCGCCCCGCAGGGACTCCTCGGCCGGCTGGAAGACGAACACCAGCCGGCCGCGCACCGGATCGGAGCCCTGGGCCAGTGCCCGGGCGACGCCGACGCCGATCGCGGTGTGCAGGTCGTGCCCGCACAGGTGCGCGACGCCGCGGACCCGGGAGGCGAAGCCCTCGTCGAAAGCCCGGTCGGACCGCGGGAAGGGCAGTGCGCTCGTCCGCGTGTCGACGGCGTCCATGTCCGCGCGGTACGCCACGGTCGGACCGTCCGCGGAACCGTCGAGCACCGCCACGACGCCGTGGCCGCCGACGCCGGTCGTCACCTCCAGCCCGGCCTCGCGCAGGTGTTGCGCGACCAGCCCCGCCGTCTCCCGCTCCTCGCCCGCGAGTTCGGGGCGGCGGTGGATCTCCCGGCGGAGCTCGATCAGTCCTTCGTCGAGATTCGTCATCGGCACATGGTGCGCACGAACTCCGGTCCGGCGCACCAGAAATTCAGCCCGTCCCCCACGTCACGGCGAGGTCAGCTGTCGTAGTCGACCGTCAGCGTCTCCGAGACGGGGAAGGACTGGCAGGTCAGGACATAGCCCGCGTCGACCTCGGCCGGCTCCAGGGCGTAGTTGCGGCGCATGTCCGCCTCGCCCTCGGTGACCAGGGCGCGGCAGGTGCCGCAGACTCCGCCCTTGCAGGCGAAGGGCAGGTCGGGGCGGGTCTTCTGGGCGCCGTCCAGGATGCTGCGGCCGCGGGAGAGGGCGCCGGTGGTGGAGCGGCCGTCGAGGGTGATGGTGACCTGGCTGACGGGGCCCTCGGTGGCAGCGTCCTCGTGGCGGACCTCGCGCACCGGCTCGTCGTCGGCGTAGAAGAGCTCCTGGTGGACCCGGTCGGCGGGGACCTTGAGGCCGGTGAGCACGCGCAGCGCGTCGCGGACCATGCCGTGCGGGCCGCACAGCCACCAGTGGTCGGCCGAACCGACGTCCACCAGCGCCTCGACGAGCGCGGTGAGCCGCTCGGCGTCCAGGCGGCCGGAGAGCACCTCGGCCTCGCGCGGCTCGCGGGAGAGGACGTGGGCGAGCTGGAAGCGGGTGGGGTGGAGGTCCTTGAGATCGGCGAGTTCGTCGGCGAACATCACCGAGTCGGTGCGGCGGTTGCCGTAGAAGAGGGTGACCCGGGAGCGGTCGTCGGCGGCGAGGACCGATTCGGCGATGGACAGCATCGGGGTGATGCCCGAGCCGGCGGCGATCAGGACATGGTGACCGGGCGTGGCGAGGTCGGGGGTGAAGGCGCCGGTGGGTGCCATCACCTCGACGACGTCTCCGGGCGCGACCTCGTGCACCAGCCAGGACGAGAACAGACCGCCGGGCACCTCCCGCACACCGATGCGGGGCGGGGTGCCGGCCGGGGCGCAGATGGAGTACGACCGTCGCTCGTCCCGCCCGTCGACGCGGCGGCGCAGGGTGAGCGACTGTCCGGGGGCGAAGGCGAACTCCTCGGACAGTTCGTCGGGGATCTCGAAGGCGACGGTGGCCGCGTCCTCGCAGAGCCGCCGCACCTCGGCCACCCGCAGCGCGTGGAACGCGGGCCGACGGCGGGGTGCCCGGGCCGGGGCGGGGCTCAACAGGTCCTCCATCAGATCTCCTTGACGTACTCGAACGGCTCGCGGCAGGCGCGGCAGCGCCACAGGGCCTTGCAGGAGGTGGCCCCGAACCGGGAGGTCTCCTCGGTGTCCGCCGAACCGCAGAGCGGACAGGCCACCTCGCGCCGGGTCGGGGACAGCAGCAGCGGTACCGGGCCGGGCGTGGGCCGGGGTGCGGGGCCGGGCGGGGCGATGCCGTGCTCGGCGAGCTTGCGGCGCCCGTCGGGGCTGATCCAGTCGGTGGTCCAGGGCGGGTCCAGCAGGGTGCGGATCTCCACGCGCGCGTACCCGGCGTCCGTCAGCCGGGCGGCCACCGCGGCACGCATCTCGGCCATCGCCGGGCAGCCGGAGTAGGTCGGGGTGAGGGTCGCGACGACCGTCCCGTCCGCCCCGACCTCGACGTCACGCAGCACCCCGAGGTCGGCCAGGGTGAGCATGGGCAGTTCGGGGTCCGGGACCCGCGAGGCGATCTGCCTGGCGCGCCCGACGTCGGTCAAGGCGATCGACGCGGTTGACGCGGTTGACGCGGTCACCATGTCGCCCCCGGGTGAGCCCTGGCCACGGACTGCAACTCGGCCAGCAGCGGCGCGAGATGCTCGGTGTGGCGTCCCTCGCGGCCCCGTCCGGGCAGCGGCTGCCAGGCGGGCATGCTCAGTCCGGCCGCCTCCGTCACCTGGCCGAGCACGGCGACCACCTCGTCCCGCACGTCGAACGCCGAGAACAACTCGCCCAGGTAGGGGGCGACTTGGCCGAGCGCGGCCTGAGTGCGGCGCCGTGACTCCTCGGTGCCGTCACCGAGCCGTACGGCCCATTCGGCGGCCCACTGCCGGTGGTAGGCCAGCTCCTTGACGCCCTTGGCGGCGACGGCGGCGAGCACCGGGTCCGGATCCCCCGTCAGCCGCTCGAAGTGCGCGAGCCGCCAGCT
The DNA here is from genome assembly GCF_000383655.1 of Streptomyces sp. 351MFTsu5.1. Taxonomy (NCBI): domain Bacteria; kingdom Bacillati; phylum Actinomycetota; class Actinomycetes; order Kitasatosporales; family Streptomycetaceae; genus Streptomyces; species Streptomyces sp. 351MFTsu5.1. The sequence goes on from NZ_KB911777.1 coordinate 50,244, forward strand.
GGACAGCACCAGCAGCCGTACGACACTGAACGCGAAGTCGCCGTTGGGCAGTTCGGCGAGGCGTACGTTGCGGAACTCGTCGGGGTCGCGGAAGTACGCGTAGGCGTCCTCGCCCCGGCCGGAACCGTCGGCCTGGCCGCAGCGGGCGTACAGCAGGCGGGCCTGGCCGAGGAGGTCGAGGCCGATGTTGGCCAGGGCCACCTCCTCCTCCAGTTCGGGCGCGCGCGTGGTCCACTCGGCGAGCCGCTGCGCCGAGACGAGGGCGTCGTCGCCGAGCGCGAGGCAGCGTGCGGCGAGGTCGTCCCGGTCGACACCGGCCGGGACGGTGGTGTCGACACCGTGCAGGGGGTCCTCGAAGCCGGTGCCGAACGCCCACCGGGCGTCGCTGTCGTCGTGTCCCTCGGCGAGGGTCATGTAGACGTGGTCGTCACTCATGCCTGTTCCTCGATGCGGGACTAGATGTGCGGGACGTCGTCGGGGATGTCGTAGAAGGTGGGGTGGCGGTACACCTTGTCGGCGCTGGGCTCGAAGAAGGGGTCCTTCTCGTCGCGGGTGGAGGCCGCGATGTGCTCCGAGCGCACGGCCCAGATGCTCACTCCCTCGTTGCGCCGCGTGTACAGGTCACGGGCGTGGCTGAGGGCCATGCGGTCGTCGGCCGCGTGCAGCGAGCCCACGTGGACGTGGTTCAGCCCGCGCTTGCCGCGCACGAAGATCTCGTACAGCGGCCAGTCGGCCCTGGTCGCCTGCTCGTCGCTCATACCGCCGCTCCTTCGTGCGCGCCCGTCCGTCGCTCGGCCGCGGGGGTCTGCCGCCCGGCCGCGCGTGCCTGCTGTTTCGCCGCGTGGGCCGCGGCCGCCTGCCGTACCCAGGCGCCGTCCTCGTGGGCGCTGCGGCGCCGTTCGACGCGCTGCGCGTTGCACGGTCCGCCGCCCTTGATGACCCGCATCAGCTCGTCCCAGTCGGGGGTGCCGAAGTCGTGCCGGCCGCGTTCCCCGTTCCACCGCAGCTCCGGGTCGGGCAGGGTCACCCCGAGCTTCTCGGCCTGCGGCACGGTCATGTCGACGAAGCGCTGGCGCAGTTCGTCGTTGCTGTGCCGCTTGATCTTCCACGCCATGGAGGCCGCCGAGTTGGGGGAGTTGTCGTCGGGCGGGCCGAACATCATGAGGGACGGCCACCACCAGCGGTTCACCGCGTCCTGGACCATCTCCCGCTGGGCGTCGGTGCCGCGCATCATGGTCATCAGCAGTTCGTAGCCCTGCCGTTGGTGGAAGGACTCCTCCTTGCAGATCCGCACCATCGCGCGCGCGTAAGGGCCGTAGGAACTGCGGCACAGCGGCACCTGGTTGCAGATGGCGGCGCCGTCCACGAACCAGCCGATCACTCCGACGTCGGCGAAGGTCGGCGTTGGGTAGTTGAAGATCGAAGAGTACTTCTGACGGCCCGCGATCAGCCGCTCGGTGAGGTCCGCGCGGTCCGCGCCGAGGGTCTCGGCGGCCGAGTACAGGTACAGGCCGTGGCCGGCCTCGTCCTGGACCTTCGCGAAAAGGATCGCCTTGCGGCGCAGCGAGGGTGCGCGGGTGATCCACTCGCCCTCCGGCTGCATGCCGATGATCTCCGAGTGGGCGTGCTGGGCGATCTGCCGGATCAGCGTGTTGCGGTAGCCGTCGGGCATCCAGTCGCGTGGCTCGATGCGCTGGTCACGGGCGATCGTCGCGTCGAAGTGCCTGTGGAGCTCCGGTTCGGCGGGCCCCGCCGGACCGGCCTGTGCGTCTGTCATGGACTCTCCCCAACCGACCGTTCGTTCGGCCAATTCTACGATGGTTTCCGCCGGTCCACCAGTGCCTCCGGTGACCTGCACAGAGGGCACCCCACCGGCGCGGACACCCCCGGCACCGCCCGCTCGGCCCCTCTCAGACGCGTTCCACCAGCATCGCGACACCCTGCCCCACGCCGACGCACAGGGTGGCGAGTCCCCTGCGGGCGTCCTCCCGTTCCAGGCGGCCCAGCAGGGTGAGCAGGATGCGCGCACCCGAGCAGCCGAGGGGATGCCCCAGGGCGATGGCACCGCCGTCGGCGTTGACCTTCTCCTCGTCCGGCTTCAGGCGGCGGATGACGGCGAGAGCCTGTGCGGCGAACGCCTCGTTCAGCTCGATCGCGCCCAGGTCCGCGACCTGCCACCCGGCTCGGGCGAGGGCTTTCTCGGTGGCGGGCACCGGTCCGAGGCCCATGAGGTTCGGCTGGACGCCGGCCGAGGCGGAGGTGACGATCCGGGCGCGCGGGACGAGCCCGTACCGCTCCACCGCCGCCGCGCTCGCCACCACCAGCGCGGCCGCCCCGTCGGACAGCGGCGAGGAGGAGCCCGCGGTCACGATGCCGTCCGCGCGGAAGACGGTGCGCAGCGTGCCCAGCTTCTCCGGCGTGGTGCCGGGGCGCGGACCCTCGTCCCGGGTGACCTCGCCGTCCTTCACCGGGACCGGCACGATCTCCCGGTCGAAGTGCCCGGCCGCCTGGGCCGCGAGGGCCCGCTGGTGGCTGCGCAGGGCGAAGGCGTCGGAGTCGGCACGGGTGATGCCGTCGAGCGCGGCGACCTCCTCGGCGGTCTCGCCCATCGAGAGGGTCACCTTCGACGCCTCGGGTCCGGCGTCCGCCGGCACCGCCCGGTCGGCGGCCGTGAAGCGCGGGTTGGTGAAGCGCCAGCCCAGCGAGGTGTCGTGCACCTCCCCCGGCTTGGCCCAGGGGGTGCCGGGCTTCGCCATCACCCACGGGGCCCTGGTCATCGACTCCACTCCCCCGGCGACGACCAGCTCCGCCTCCCCGGCGCGGATCGTCTGGGCGGCGGAGGCGACCGCGGTCAGGCCCGAGGCGCAGAGCCGGTTGACGGTGTAGCCGGGCACGGTGTGCGGGAGTCCGGCCAGCAGCACCGCCATGCGGGCCACGTCCCGGTTGTCCTCGCCGGCCTGGTTGGCGGCGCCCAGGATCACCTCGTCCACGGCTTCGGCGGGCGCCCCGGAGCGTCGCAGCGCCTCCCCCACGACGAGAGCGGCCAGGTCGTCGGGACGCACGGCGGCCAGGGCACCGCCGTAGCGGCCCTGCGGGGTGCGGGCGCCGTCGATCAGATAGACCTCGTCGGGCATGGGCGGACTCCTCTGCATGGACCGTGCCGCACGCTAACCGAATGTTCGGTCGGGTGACAAGATGGTGCACATGAGTGCCCTCGTCTCCGGCCGGAACGGCATCCACGCCACGACCGTTCTGCCAGGTGACGCGGTGATCGTCAGGTTCCGCGGGTGCAGCCGCCGTACCGCTTCGAGGATCGAGGAGTCGCAGCCATGACCAGCGAGCGCAAGACCCCGGCCACGTCCCCCGCCCGCCGGGGGGAGCCTCTTCCCGACCACCTGCTCGACGACGGCGAGCGCCTGTCCCCCGACGAGCTGCGCGCCCTTCAGCTGAGCCGGCTGCGCACGACCCTGCGGCACGCCTACGACAACGTCGAGTCGTACCGGAAGAAGTTCGACGAGGCCGGCCTCGCCCCCGAGGACTGCCGGACGCTCGACGACCTGGCCCGCTTCCCTTTCACCACGAAGGCCGATCTGCGCGACACCTACCCGTTCGGCATGTTCGCCGTCCCCATGGACCAGGTCCGCCGCGTCCACGCCTCCAGCGGCACCACCGGCCGCCCCACCGTGGTCGGTTACACCGAGAACGACCTGTCGATGTGGGCCGACATGGTCGCCCGCTCGATCCGCGCCGCGGGCGGCCGTCCCGGCCACAAGGTGCACATCTCCTACGGCTACGGCCTGTTCACCGGCGGCCTGGGCGCCCACTACGGGGCCGAGCGGGCCGGCTGCACCGTGATCCCCGCCTCGGGCGGGATGACCGCGCGCCAGGTGCAGATCATCCAGGACTTCAGGCCCGAGATCATCATGGTCACTCCGTCCTACATGCTCACCCTGCTCGACGAGTTCGAGCGGCAGGGGGTCGACCCGCGGTCCACCTCGCTGCGGGTGGGCCTCTTCGGCGCCGAGCCGTGGACGGAGGAGATGCGGCGGGAGATCGAGGAGCGCATGGACCTCCACGCCGTCGACATATACGGCCTGTCCGAGGTGATCGGCCCCGGTGTCGCCCAGGAGTGCGTGGAGACCAAGGACGGTCTGCACGTGTGGGAGGACCACTTCTACCCCGAGGTCGTCGACCCGATCACCGGGGAGAGCCTGCCCGAGGGCGAGGAGGGCGAGCTGGTCTTCACCTCGCTCACCAAGGAGGCGCTGCCCATCGTCCGTTACCGCACCCGGGACCTGACCCGGCTGCTGCCCGGCACCGCACGGCCCGCGTTCCGCCGTATCGAGAAGATCACCGGCCGCAGCGACGACATGGTCATCCTGCGCGGGGTGAACGTCTTCCCGAGCCAGATCGAGGAGATCGTGCTGCGCACCCCGGGAGTCGCCCCGCACTTCCGGATCGAGCTGACGCGGCGCGAGCGGCTGGACCACATGACCGTCCGCGTAGAGGCCCGCCCCGGCACCGCCGACGACGCGCGGGAGGCCGCCGCACGTTCGATCGCCCAGGGCGTCAAGGACGGGGTGGGGATCACCGTGGACGTCGCGATCGTCGACCCGGACACCCTGGAGCGTTCCCTCGGCAAACTGCGTCGCGTCAAGGACCTCCGCAAGGCCTGACCGGCCCGACCCGCGGGCCTGCGGCGCACCAACTCCCGGCAGGAAACGGCAAAGACAAGGAGAGTGCTCTCCTTGCCTGTCTCAAGTTATAGCGCACAGGGGGGCTTGCGGCAAGGCCCCGGGTACGGCGCAGAATCTTCCGCCGAGGCCACAACCTGCGGAAACGAGGGCACTACGTGCGGGTGACAACGCGACGGATCACGACTGTCCCGGGGGGAACGCGATGAGCGAGCGGTACGTGTCGGCTCTTCAGGAGACCGACCGGAGCCAGGTCGCGTTGGTGGGCGGCAAGGGAGCGCATCTGGGGGACCTTTCGCGGATCGAGGGCGCGCGGGTGCCGGCCGGCTTCTGTGTGACGACGGACGCCTTCCGGCGGTTCATGGCCGGAGGACCGTCGCTCGGCGGTCAGCTCGACCGGCTGGCGGACGCGGACCCCGACGACCGCGCGGCGATCCGCACGCTCAGCGCGGGAATCCGCCGGACCGTCGAGGAGATCGACGTCCCGGACGACATCGCGGGCGCGATCACCGGCGCGCTCGCCCGGCTCGGCGAGCAGGAGGCCTGCGCGGTCCGCTCCAGCGCGACGGCGGAGGACCTGCCGTCCGCCTCCTTCGCCGGCCAGCAGGACACCTACCTGAACGTCGTCGGGCCCGCGGAGATCCTCCGGCACGTCCGCCGGTGCTGGGCGTCCCTGTTCACGGAGCGGGCCGTGACCTACCGCCGGCGCAACGGCATCGACCACCGTGCGGTCCACATGGCGGTGGTCGTGCAGAAGATGGTCTTCCCGCAGGCGTCCGGCATCCTCTTCACGGCCGACCCCGTCACCGGCAACCGGAGGGTGGCCACCGTGGACGCCGGCTTCGGCCTCGGCGAGGTGCTGGTCTCCGGCCTGGTGAACCCGGACGTCTTCAAGGTGCGCGACGGTGAGGTGGTCGCCAGGACGATCGCCGCCAAGCAGCGTGCCGTACTCGCCCTGCCGGACGGCGGCACGCAGGAGACGGCCGTCGACGCGGCACTCCAGGAGCAGCCCGCGCTGACGGACGCCCAGGCGGTCGAGCTCGTACGGCTCGGGCGGGTCGTCGAAGCCCACTTCGGCCGCCCCCAGGACATCGAGTGGTGCCTGGCCGACGACGGCTTCCACCTCGTGCAGAGCCGGCCGGTCACCACGCTGTTCCCCGTCCCGGCCAGTGACGACCGGGAGAACCACATCTACGTCTCCGTCGGCCATCAGCAGATGATGACCGACGCCATGAAGCCGCTGGGGCTGTCCACATGGCGACGGACGGCCATGGTGCCGATGGCGGAGGCGGGCGGAAGGCTGTTCGTCGACGTCACCCGGCGGCTGGCCGCGCCCGCGAGCCGGGCCGCGCTCCTGGACCTCATGGGGAAGGGTGACCCGCTGGTCAGGGACGCGCTGGAGAGCGTCCTGGACCGCGACGACTTCGTCCTGCCGCTCCCGGACACCGGTCCGGACGCCGGTCCGGAGGGAGCGCGGCCCCGCGCGGCCTCCGCCCCCACACCCACCGCCGCGTCCACGTCCACGTCCACTGCGGAGCCCGCCTCCGCCCCGGCACCCGCACCCGCACCCGCACCGATCCCGACCGATCCGGCGATCGTGACGGGGCTGATCGAACGCAGTGAGGCCTCCGTCGCCGCCCTGGAGCGGGACATCCGGACGAAGTCGGGGCCGGAGCTGTTCGACTTCCTGCGGGAGGCCTTCGTGGAGCACAAGCGGGTCCTCGCCGACCCGCAGAACCTCCCGGTGATCATGGCGGGCATGGAGGCCACGTGGTGGCTCAACGAGAAGCTGTACGAGTGGCTGGGCGAGAAGAACGCGGCGGACACGCTCACCCTGTCCGCCCCCGACAACATCACCTCGGAGATGGGCCTGGCACTGCTCGACGTCGCGGACGTGGTCCGGGCGCGTCCGGAGGTGGTCGAGTTCCTCCAGGGCGTCGAGGACGAGGGCTTCCTGGACGAGCTGCCGAAGCTCCCGGGCGGCACCGAGGCCCGCGACGCCGTCGAGGCCTACCTCGACCGCTACGGCATGCGCTGTGTCGGCGAGATCGACATCACGAGGCCGCGCTGGCGTGAGCGGCCCACCACGCTCGTGCCCGTGATCCTCGACAACGTCAGAAACTTCGAACCGGGCGCCGCCCGGCGGCGTTTCGAGGAGGGCCGACTGAAGGCCGAGCGGAAGGAACACGAGGTGCTGTCCCGGCTGCGGACACTGCCGGACGGGGAGCGGAAGGCCGAGGAGACCAAGCGGATGATCGACCGGGTCCGCACCTTCATCGGGTACCGGGAGTATCCGAAGTACAACATCATCAGCCGCTACTTCGTCTACAAGCAGGCGCTGACGGCCGAGGCCGAGCGGCTGGTGCGGGCGGGTGTGCTGGCCGAGCGGGACGACTGCTTCTATCTCACCCTCGAGGAGTTCGAGGCCGCGGTGCGCTCGAACGAGGTGGACCACGCGTTGATCGAGGAGCGCAAGGAGGCCTTCCGGACGTACCAGGCGCTCACCCCGCCCCGGGTGCTGACCTCGGACGGCGAGGCCGTCAGCGGGGCGTACCGGCGTGACGACGTGCCGGAGGGCTCGCTCGCCGGTCTGGCAGTGTCCGCCGGGACGGTCGAGGGCCGGGCCCGTGTCGTCCTCGACATGGCGGACGCCGATCTGGAGGCGGGCGACATCCTGGTCACGTCCTTCACCGATCCCAGCTGGTCACCGCTGTTCGTCGGCATCGCGGGCCTGGTGACGGAGGTGGGCGGGCTGATGACCCACGGGGCGGTCGTCGCCCGCGAGTACGGCCTGCCCGCGGTGGTCGGCGTCGAGGGGGCCACCCGGCTGATCCGGGACGGCCAACGGATCCGCGTGCACGGCACCGACGGGTATGTAGAGATCCTGTCCTGACCTGATGTCAGACCCCTGTGGGAGCGTGGTGGGTGGAGGCCGGCGCGTCGCGCCGGCCGGGTCAGCCACCGTGGGCGCCTGGTCGAGGGGGCCGTGCCGTGAAGGACGTCGACACCCAGTTCCTGCGCGGCCTGTTCGACGAGGAAGGCGGCCTGCACGCGGCGGGCCGCACCGCCCTGTACCGCCTCTACGGCCTCGAAGGGCTGCTGTACGTCGGCATCACCACCAGCCCGCTCACCCGTATCCGCACCCATCTGCGAGAGCAGCCCTGGGGTCCGCGCGTCATCGCCGTCCGCATCGACTACCCCGACCACGCGGAGGCCGCCGAGCGCGACACCGTCCAGGCCGAACGCCCCTTGTACAACGTGGTCTTCAACGGGACGGTCCCTCCCCCGCCGCCCGACCCGGTCGCCCGGCTGAGGGCCCGGCTCTCGGCACAGCGGCGGCGGCTGGCGGATTTCGAGGCGGCCGTACCGGAGTCCACGACGCATCTGCGGCTCCTCGTCCGGGGCATCGCCTCGGCGAAGGCGGCGATCGCGGGACTCACCGAGGAGATCGCGGCGGCGGAAGCAGCTTGGCCCAGGCCGGACGGGCGGGCCGGACCGTGACTGCGGCAGTCGGTCCCGGGTGACGCCGACGAGGGCCGACCGCTCGCGCGGTCGGCCCTCGTCTTCTGCTACGGCCCTCAGCCGCACGTCAGGGTAGGTGCCCCCCAGTCGCCGTGGTCGTTGCCGTTGCCGTCACCGGCGTCGCCGACCTTGAGGTCGACCACCTGGGCGCCGCTGACGTCGACGTCGATCGGCACGGCGGCCTGTCTGCCGCGGATCGTCGGCGTGGTCACGAGGGTCTTGCCGTCGGCGACCACGGAGAACGTGACGGTTCCCGCCCCGCCCGTCTCGTCGTCGACGCCCACGTCCGCCGTCAAGCGTGTGCATTTTCCGGCGAGATAGAGCTGGACGTCGCTGAGCGAGTTGGTGCCGAGGCCCTTGGCGTAGGTCACGCCGGCGATGCTGATCGTGCGGCCGTCCCCGGCCGCCTGCTCGCCGACGCTGCTGTCCCGCTCGACCGGCCCCCAGCCGTTGGTCGAGGACAGGAAGGGCAGGTCGCTCACCGCGTCCTTCCCGGCCGGTGGAGCCGGTGGGATGCCGCCGACGATCCGTTCGTCGGTGCCGGTGGCCGGCCGTCCGTCCTGCACGTAGCGCACGGTGGTGGTGAGCGCCGAGGCGGAGGGCAGATCCCCCGTCGGCGGCCGGACCTTCCAGGTGACGGTCGCCGAGGCGCCGGGTCGCAGGCGCTTGAGGGAGGTCGGACCGGTGGCGCTGACGTTCCAGCCGTCGGGGGCGGAGAGCGCGGCCGTCAGGTCGGAGGCCTGACGGCCGCCCTTCGGCACCGTGACAGTGGTGGCAGCCGTGAAGGCCTCTCCCGGCTGGGCGGTGTCGGGCACGGCCAGGGTGACGCCGACTCCCGGCCGCTTGGGCATCGCGTACGTCCGGGCGTCGTAGCGCGGGCTGTCGTTCTGCGCGACCCGCAGGGAGGACGCATAGCTGCCGTAGTCGGTCAGCGCGACCTTGCCGAGGCCGCCGGTGCTGCCGTCCAGGTTCCAGACGGCGATGGCGATGCTGTTGCGGCCGTTGGGGTTCAGGATGCCGTTGGGGACGGGGAAGCTGTGCTGCGGGCCGAGGTAGTTGACGTAGTTGCCGACCTGCCAGCCGTTCACGAAGAGCGTGGCCCGGTACTTGCGTGCGGGGTCGTCGGTGAACGTCAGGCCGAGCGAGGTGTCCTGGCCGCGCGGCAGGTCCAGGCTGACGTCGGTGCGGTACCAGGAGACGCCGGGGCGGGTGTCGGTCGTCGGCAGGGAGACCCGGTTCCACTTGGCGTCCGGGTAACCGGGCAGGGACCAGCCCGCCCGCTCTCCGTACAGACCGCCGGTCGAGAGCGGGCCGCGCACGGTGTCCTGGAGGTCCTCACCGCCGCGTACGCCCTGGAGGCGCCAGGTGACGGAGGTCAGCGGGGCTCCGACCAGAGAAGCGCTGGTGAGGCCGCGCGCGGTCTTGTTGCCGTTGGTGGAATTGTAGTCCTCTTCGTGGCCCATGTTGACGGTGAGCACGGAGAGGACGTTGTCGCCGTCGGACCTGACCGAGCCGGCCGGGAAGGCGAAATCGGCGCTGCCGGTGGTGGAACTGCCGAGGAAGGTGCCGTTGAGCCAGGCGGAGAACGCCTGGGCGCCGCCGCCGGAGTCGGACACCAGGTGGACGCCGGTCTCCTTGCCGGAGGCGTGGAAGCGGCCGCGGTACCAGGTGTTGCCGGTGTGGAAGCCGTAGTCGTCGGCGTAGAGGACCGGCAGCTTGTTGACACCGGAGACGCTGTTGGTGGTCGTCCTGTCGGCCACCTGCCAGCTGGCGTCGTCGAAGCCGGGGGCGGCTTCGGGGGACTCCTCGGCGTGCTTCCAGTTCGTCAACGCGGGCAGACGGATGGCGGCGGCGGTGGGGATCTCCCCCGTGAGGCTTCGGCCGGTCCCCGTCTTCACCGGTCGGCCGTTCCAGGTGACGCGGGCCGCGGAGGTGAACACCTCGATGTTCTTGTCGTCGGCGTTGTCGCCGGTGAGTGCCACGGTGCGGCCCTTGTCGAGGCTGGTGGCCGTGCGCAGCAGGTGGGTGCCGCGGACCAGGACCGGGCCGGTCGCGGTGTCCTGACGCCAGAAGGTCTTCGCCGTGGCCTTGTCGCCCACGAGGAGCAGCAGCGGGCGCTGTCCGGCGGCGGTGACGCTGATGCGGATCAGGCCCTTGTGGGTGTAGTTCAGGCGCAGATCGCCGGTGGTGGCGTCCCACGTGGTGGCGACGGTACCGCCGGTGGCGGTCACCGTCGGCTCGGACGCGTAGCGCAGGACGGTCTCGCCGTCGCTGTCCGGGTCGCCGTAGAGGACGGCGAGGTCCCGGTCGCCGATGGTCGCGTCGGTCATGAGCTCGGAGGTCGAGTACTGCAACTGGGCTTCGCCCAGGCGGTAGTCGGCGACGATGACGTGGGAGTCGCGGCCGTCGAGGGTGATCGCGGTGCCGGGCTGCTGGGGCACGACCGGGTAGGTCGGCTGCCCGGCGGCGGTCCCGGTCGGCACGTCGATGGCGTCCACGGCCACGTAGTTGTCGGTGGAGCCCGAGCCGTGGGTGCCGGTGACGACGATCTTCAGCGTGTGCGCGCCGGGCGCCAGGCCGGTCCTCTGGAAGACCACCGCCTGGCTCTCGCTGCCGGAGTCGTCGACGGTGGCGACCTTGGTGCCGTCGAGGTAGACGTCGGCGTTGCCGTGGTTGTTCGTCTTGGAGCCGATCCAGCGGATCGCGGTGCCGTCGAAGGGGACGGTGAGGGAGTCACCGGCCGTGCTGGAGAACGACTCGGTGTGCTTGTAGTCACCCCCGGTGTAGCTCGTGTCGTGCACGTGCGACCAGGAACCGGCGTACTGGAGCGCGGAGTCGGGGTTGTCCCAGGTGTAGGTGGTGTCCCCGGCGGGCTGGGCGTTGAAGTCGAGCGAGATGTGGGTCCTGTCCACCGCCGTGGACGTGGAGTTGCCGTGCCGCAGCACGTGGAACTGCGTCCTGGTGTCGGGGTTCATCCGGGCGGTGTCGACGATCGCGGAGTCGTCCGGGGGCGTGGCCCTGATCGCGTCCGTCTTCGTCAGCGGGGCCACCGCCTGGGTGAAGTACCCGATCAGCTTGTCCTCGTCGTACTTCGGATCGAGCTGGCGGGTCTCGCGGATCGCGGCTCCGTAGTCGTACGACGTGTAGTTCTGGGGCATGCTCAGCCAGCCCCAGTTGGTGCCGCCGTACGTCATGTAGAAGCTCTGCGCGGTCGCGCCGACGGCGATGTTCTGCTTGTAGAAGACGTCGGCGAACTGGTCGTTGATCAGCTGGGCGCACTTGTCGTAGCCGGGGCCGCCCCAGGGGTCGAAGGCGCCGCCCTGGAACTCCGGGGAGTACAGGGGTTTTCCGGCCGGGTGGTCGTAGCTGATGTCGGGGACGCCGTTCCACTTCGTGGGGTTGGAGCAGTCGAAGCCCTGCGGGTAGGAGTCCGGGCCGTCCACGTCGAGGGCGCCGTCGCCGGAGTTGAAGGTGCCGTTGTTGTTGCCGGTCAGCGGCACGGTGATGCCGTCGGCGCGGGCCTTGTCCTCCAGGTGCTTCATGTAGGAGCGGGCGGAGGCGGAGCCGTTGTAGTACTCGTTCTCGACCTGGTAGGCGATGACCGACCCGGTGCCGTTGGTGAGCTGGTGCCGGGCGATGACGCGGTCGATCTGCGTCAGCCACTCGTCGGCGTACTTCAGGAAGCGCGGGTCGTCGCTGCGGTTGTTCTCCGCCTTGGTGGTCAGCCAGCCGGGCAGGCCGCCGCTGTCGACCTCGGCGTTGATGTAGGGCGCGGGGCGGGCGATGACGTAGAGGCCTGCCTCCTCGGCCATGTCGAGGAGCTTGTCGACATCGCGGACGCCGGTGAAGTCGTACACGCCCGGCTTGGGCGAGTGGTATCCCCAGTCGAAGTACAGGGAGGTGGAGTTGAAGCCGGCGGCCTTCATCTTCTGGAAGATGTCGCGCCACAGGTCGGGACTCGGGAGCCGGAAGTAGTGGAACTCGCCGGACCAGAGGTAGGTGCGCCTGCCGTCGACGAGGAACGAGTAGCCGTCGTAACTCACCGTGTGAGGCGTCGCGTCGGGGGCGGGTGCGGTGGCCGTCGGCGGCCCCTGCGCCTCCTGCGCCTGCGCCGCGGCCGGCGCGACCATGCCCGTCGCCAGGGCGATGGTCGCGGCGGTCGCGAGGACCGCCCTCCACCACCGGCGGCGTCCGGGTCCGGCTGTCTCCGAATCGATCCGATCACTCCGCACTGCGGCCTCCCTACGGCCTGGGCAACAGCATCAAACAGACTCAGGCAAAGTCGAACAGTAGGGCGGCAGTTGACTCAACACAACGGTCCGGAACATGACAATGACTTTGCCCGTCCCGCCCGGACTCACCGCCCTGCGGGGCAGCCCTGTACCGGATGTCCGTTCCGGCAAGTAGGGTCCGACAGCGTGAGACTCGCGATCTTCGATCTGGACGGCACCCTGGTCGACCGCAACGGCGCCTTCGCCGATGCCGTCACCAGCCTCAGCGGCGACCACGGATACGGTCCGGAGATCGAGCAGTGGCTGCTGACCGAGCTGGCCGACCACGCCGAGCGCGGCGACTTCGAACGGCTGCGCGCCGCCTTCCCGGTCCGGGAGAGCGCCGACCACCTGTGGCGCGTCTACATCGACCGCATGGCGTCCTCGGTGCACTGCCGGCCCGCCGTCCTCGGCAGCCTGGAGCGGCTCAAGGCCGCGGGCTGGAGCGTCGGTGTCGCCACGAACGGCGCCAGCGACATCCAGCGGGCCAAGATCCAGGCCACCGGGCTCGCCGACCTGATCGACGGGATCGCCGCGTCCGGCGACGTCGACATCCGCAAACCCGACCCGCGCCTGTTCGAACTGGCCGCCGCGCGCTGCGGGACACAGCTCAGCCCCGGCGACTGGATGACCGGCGACAACCCCGAGACCGACATCGTCGGCGGCCACGAGGCGGGGCTGCGCACCATCTGGGTCACCGGCCGGCCCTGGCCCGAGGGGCTGCTGACCCCGCACCACACGGTCCAGGACGTCGTCGCCGCGATCGACTACCTGTTGGAGGAGGACGCGGCGTAGTGCCCCCCAGGCTCGGAGGACGCGGCGTCGCACCCCGGGGCCCCGGGTCCGGAGGTTCCGGCGTCGCACCCCCCGGTCCGGAGGTTCCGGCGTAGCACCCCCGGGGTCTCGGCCTCGATCCCCTACGACTCGGCGCCGCTCCCCCGCCCCGGTTCCGTACGCTGGCACGCATGCGTACGCGTCCCACGCTCCACTGGACCCCGCCCGCGGACCTGCCGCCGGGCACCACCGATCTGCGGCCCGTGGTCGACGTGCTGAGCGCGGGCCGGGTGCTGGTGATCACCGGGGCGGGCATCTCCACGGAGTCGGGCATCCCCGCCTACCGGGGCGCGGGCGGCAGCCTGAGCCGGCACACGCCGATGACGTACCAGGACTTCACCGGCTCCCCGCAGGCGCGGCGACGATACTGGGCGCGCAGCCACCTGGGCTGGCGCACCTTCGGCCGCGCCCGCCCCAACACCGGGCACCGTGCGGTCGCCGCGTTCACCCGGCACGGTCTGCTGTCGGGCGTGATCACCCAGAACGTCGACGGACTGCACCAGGCCGCCGGCAGCGAGGACGTCGTGGAACTGCACGGGAGCCTGGCGCGGGTCCGCTGCCTGGACTGCGCCGCCATGACCTCCCGTCACGACCTCGCCGTACGGCTGGAGGCAGCCAACACGGGCTTCGCACCGGTGGCCGCGGGGATCAACCCGGACGGCGACGCCGACCTCACCGACGAGCAGGTCGCCGGCTTCCGCGTCGTGCCCTGCGGGGCCTGCGGCGGGGTCCTCAAGCCCGACGTCGTCTTCTTCGGCGAGTCCGTGCCCGTCCAGCGGATCGAGCGGTGCCGCCGACTGGTCCACGAGGCGGGGTCGCTGCTGGTCCTGGGTTCCTCCCTCACCGTGATGTCCGGGCTCCGGTTCGTCCGCCAGGCGGCCCAGGCCGACAAGCCGGTCCTCATCGTCAACCGGGACCCCACCCGCGGTGACGCCCTCGCGCACACCCGCGTCGGCCTGCCGCTGGGCACCGCCCTGTCGACGGTCGCGGACCGGCTGGGTCTCTGAGCGGGCCCCACGGCCGGCTCAGGGCCGGGTGGCCGTCTCGCTGTCGGGGTGGATGGTGAAGATCTGGTCGAGGCCGACGATGCGCAGGACGCGCAGCGTGTTCGCCGGTACGGCGGCCAGGGCGATCTCGGCCTGGACGGCCTCGGCCTGGCCGCGGGCGGCGAGCAGGGCCGTGATGCCGCTGGAGTCGCAGAAATCCAGTCCCTGCATGTCCAGGACCAGGCGCTGTCCCGGGCGCAGGGTGAGGCCGTCCAGCCGCTTCTGGAGCGCGGAGACGTTGGCGTAGTCGAGTTCGCCGGAGATCTCCAGGACGGGGCCGGTCCCGGCGTCTCGGGTCGTGATGTTCAGCGGGCTCATGGTTCGTTTCCCGTCCGTGGGTCGTCGGCGGTGGGGACACCGATGGCGAGCAGGGCGGTGTCGTCGTCGAGGCCGTCTCCGAAGCTGTCCAGGAGTCCGGTCAGGGCCTCGACGACGGAGTGCGGGGGCCGGCCCGCGTGGGCGGTGAGGAAGGCGAGCAGCGCCTCGTCGCCGTAGAGACCGGTGCGGTCCTGGCCGGTGCGGGCCTCGGTGAGGCCGTCGGTGTAGAGCAGGAGCGTGTCGCCGGGGCCGAGCACGGTCGTTGCGGTGGTGAAGCGTGCCGTGGGCAGGATGCCGACCAGCAGTCCGCCGGGGGTGGGCAGGAAGTCGGCGGTGCCGTCCGCGCGCAGGACGACGACCGGGGGGTGACCGCCGGAGGCGAGGTGGACGGCGAGCCGGCCGGTGGCGGGATCGGGTTCGAGGGTGCCGTACACGGCGGTGCAGTAGCGGGGGTCGCCGCTGCCGGTGTAGCGCTCGTGGAGCACCTTGTTCAAGGTGGTGAGGGCGGAGACGGGGTCGGGGTCGTGCACCGCGGCGGCGCGCAGGGTGTAGCGGGTGAGCGAGGTGAGGGCGGCGGCCTGTGGGCCCTTGCCGCAGACGTCGCCGAGGAAGAACCCGAAGCGTGAGCCGTCGATGGCGAAGACGTCGTAGAAGTCGCCGCCCAGCCGGTCGGGCGAGGCTGTGTGGTAGTGGGCGGCCGTCCTGACCCCGGGCACCTCGGGCAGGGTGTCCGGCAGCAGTGACTGCTGGAGGACCGCGAGTGCCTCCTGGAGCCGGGTGCGGTCGGCCTCGGCCTGCCGGCGCGCCTCCTCGGCGGCTTCCCGGCGGCGCAGGAGCTCCTCCTCGTAGGCGCGGCGGTCCCGGGCGTCGAAGACGGTGGTCCGGATCAGCAGGGGCTGGCCGGTGGTGCCGTGCTTGACGGCGGACGAGACCAGCACGGGTATCCGGCCCCCGCCGGTCTGCTTCAGCTCCAGGGCGATTCCGCTGATCTCGCTCTGCATCCGCAGCAGCGGCGCGAAATGCGTCTCGTGATACAGCTTGCCGCCCACGGTCAGCAGGTCGGTGAACCGCATCCGGCCCACCACCTCGTCCCGCTCCAGGCCCAGCCAGTCGAGCAGCGTGGTGTTGACCTTCGCGATGGTGCCGTCCATCAGCGTGGAGAGGTATCCGCAGGGCGCGTTCTCGTACAGGTCCTCGGCTCCGTCCTCCAGCAGCGCGGCGAACGCGGCGGCGTCGGCGACCTTCTCGGCGTCGGCGTCCTGCGGGTCGGGTTGCTGGTCGGCGCGGCACATCATCACAGGCTCGCGAGGAAGTCGGTGATCGCCCGGTTGGTGGCCTCGGGGGCGGACAGGTGCGGGCAGTGTCCGGTGGCGTCGAGGGTGACGAGGGTCGAGCCGGGGATCGACGCGTGGACGAAGGCGCCGACCTCGCGCGGGGCGATGACGTCCTGGAGGCACTCCAGCACCAGGGTCGGCACGGTCACGCTCTTCAGGTCGTCGCGCGAGTCCGACAGGAACGTGGTCCGGGCGAAGACACGGGCCATGTCCGGGTCGGTGGCGCAGAAGCTGTTCCTGAGCTCGTCGCCCAGTTCGGGCCGGTCGGCGTTGCCCATGATGAGCGGGGCCATCGCCGCCGACCAGCCGAGGTAGTTGGATTCCAGCGAGACCAGCAGTTCGTCGATGTCCTCGGCGCTGAAGCCGCCGCGGTACCCCTCGTCGTCGAGGTAGCGCGGGGAGGGCGCGACCATCACCAGGGCGCCGATCCGCTCGGGAGCCGTACGGGCCGCCAGCACCCCGGTCATCGCGCTGACCGAGTGACCCACGAACACGGCGTCCCGCAGGTCGAGCGCCTCGCACACCTCCACGACGTCCCGGGCGTAACCCTCCAGGGAGGAGTACCGCTCCTCCGAGAAGGCGGACGCGTCCGAGCGGCCCGACCCCACGTAGTCGAACAGCACCACGCGGTGGTCGGCGGCCAGCGCGGGCACCGTCAGCCGCCACATGTTCTGGTCGCAGCCGAAGCCATGCGCCAGCACCACCGGCCGCCCCTGCGGGTTGCCGGTGACGGTCACATGGTTTCTGCTGGCGATGTCCATGCCCGACAGTCTCTCAAGGCGCGCACCCGCGTCGTGACCCGCGGTACCGGAGAGCGCGGGCACGGCTCAACCGCGGGGCCGGCCGCCCTGCACGTGGAAGTTGAAGTCGCCGTGGCCGAGGGCGCCGTACAGGCTCAGCCAGAGCGGCAGGATCATCTCGACGCCGCGGGCGGTGACGATGCCGCCGAGGTCGACGACGCTGGACTCGGGCCAGCCGAAGGAACCCAGCAACGCGGTGACGGACTTCTTGGCGCCGGTGTCGTCGCCGCTGACGAACACGGTGTGCTCACCGGCCACCCGGGCCGGATCGACCATGACGGCACAGTTCATGGTGTTGAGGGTCTTCACCACCAGGGCGTCGGGGAAGGTGCGCTGGATGCGCTCGCCGAGGCTGTCGGTGTTGACCGGGTCGAGGACGGGCGGCATCCCGTGGGAGAAGTCCAGCGGGTTGGCGATGTCGATGAGCACCTTGCCGCTCAGGTTCGACACGCCCGCCGCCAGGAGGACTTCGATGCTCTGCCCGCCGGACGTGGCGTTGACGATCGTCCCGCCCAGGGCCGCCGCCTCGGCGAAGGTCTCCAGACGCACCTGGTCGTGCTCGGCGTGCCAGTGCGCGAAGGGCGGGTTGCCCATGCCGTCGGGTTCGGTCCGGGCGAGGGTGGCCCCGGGGTCGCGGGTGCCGATGACGACGTCATGGCCGAGGGAGGCGAGCTTGGCCGCCACGGTGCGGCCGACGATGCCGGTGCCGAGGACTGTGTAACTCATTCGAGTGGGTCCCTTCGCGAGCTCGGACGGCCGGGCGGGGCGCCGACCACCATGACGGCGACGCGGGAGGTGACCGGCCGTCTGCCGAGGGTAGTGGGCGAAACATCCGCCTGATCGGCTCTATCGTGGAAAATCACATCATGATGGCTCGCTTCGAGGCAGGCTGCACATGAGGGAACCGCAGATCGACCACGCGGCGGTCTTCCGTGCCCTGCCCGGCATGGTGGCCCTGCTGACGCCCGAGCTGGTGTACGTGGACGTCAACGACGATTTCGTCCGCATCACCGGCCGCTCCCGGGAGGAGCTGATCGGCCGCTACATCTTCGACGTGTTCCCCGAGAACCCCCACGACGACGACGCGGCCGGGATGCGGGAGACCCAGGAGTCGATGCTGCGTGCGGTGGCCACCGGTGAGCGCGACACCATGGCGGTGCTCCGCTACGACATCGAGGATCCCCAGCAGCCCGGGCTCTGGCATGAGCACTTCTGGAGCCCGGTCAACGCCCCCGTCCTCGGCGCCGACGGCAAGGTGACGCTGCTCGTGCACCGGGTGGAGGAGGTCACCGAACTCATCCGGGCCCGCGGCGGGCCGGGCGGCGACAGCCGGGCCCGCGCGCTGGAGGCGGATCTGTACGCGCGCGCCCGGGAGCTCCAGGAGGTCAACGAACGCCTGCGCAAGGCGCACGCCCGCGAACGCGAGGTCGCCCTGGCGCTCCAGGAGGCTCTGCTGCCCGCTCCCGGCCCTCTGGGACATCACCAGGCGGCCGTGCGCTACCAGCCCGCCGTCGGTGCCCTGAACGTGTGCGGTGACTGGTACGACCTGGTCGACCTGCCGGGCGACTGTATCGCGGTGGCCGTCGGGGACGTGGTCGGGCACGGTCTGGCGGCCGCCTGTGTCATGGGCCAGCTGCGCAGCGCGCTGAGCGCGGCGACCCGGGTCGCCGAGGGCCCCGCCCGGGCACTGGAGGCGCTCGGGCTGTACGCCCGTTCCGTCGAGGGTGCCGAGTCGACCACGGCGGCCACGGCCTTCGTCGACTGGGGCACCCATACCCTCACCTACAGCAGCGCGGGTCATCTGCCGCCCGCCCTGCTGCACCCGGACGGCACGGTGACCTTCCTGGACCAGGCCACCGACCCGCCGCTCGGCGCGAGCGTCGAGCACTCCGAGCGGCCCGAGGCCCGTACGCCCTTCACCGAGGGCGCCACGCTGGTCCTCTACACGGACGGGCTGGTGGAACGCCGTACCGAGGACATCGACATCGGTCTCGCCCGCCTGGCCCGCTCCCTCGGCGAGCACCGGGAGGCCGGCCCCGAGGAGCTGGCGGACGCGCTGCTGACCGATCTGCTGCCGCCCACGGGCAACGCCGACGACACCGCTCTCGTGGTCATCCGCCTGTGACGGGGCGGATCCGCCGGCGCCTCGGGGTGGCCGTGCCGCCCCTGTGCCGGGTCGACGCGAGGGCCCGGAGGAGCGGGCCGCGGCTGCCGTCGGGGACGGTCCACAGGGGGTGGCCCCGTACCGCCCAGGTCTCCAGGAGGGCGTTCGCCGCGAGGAAGCCGCTGGTGGCGGCCCGTTCCATCAGGGCGACCGGGAGGTCGGTGCGGACCAGGTCGCCCGCGAGGACCAGGCCCTGCTGCGGGGTGCGGACGCCGGGGCGGTCGGCGTACCCGCCGACCGGGAACAGGGGGCAGTCCTGGCGCCATTCGTGGCGTGCGTCGAGGATCCGCGCGTCCCGGGTCTCGGGGTAGACGCTGCGGAGCTGGTCGACCAGGTGCCGGGCCTCGGTGTCGGGGTCGGCCTTCTCCGGCAGGGCGTAGCCGTGGAGTTCGACCACCGAGCCGCCGGTGCGGGCGGAGAACCGCGCGGCCTCCTGCTCCCACCGCTCCAGCACGCTGACGTTGTCCAGCGAGCCGTATCCGGCGGTGCCCAGGAAGCCGGGCCGGCCGGGGTCCACGGGCCGGTCGAGCCAGAGACGGGAGACCAGGAAGGGCGGGGCGGTGCGCAGCCGGGCGATCCGTTCGCGCCAGGCCGCGTCACCGAGCCCGGGTGAGCGGCCGACCAGGGAGGACAGCCCGCCGGTGTCCAGGGCGAGGACGACGGTGTCGTACGGCTGCTCCTCCCGGTCGGTGGCGACGGTGAAGGTGCCGTCCGCGCCGGGCGTGACGCTCTCGACGGGGGTGGACAGGCGCACCTCGGCGCCGTGGCGGGCGAGGTGCTTGGCCAGGGGGTCCCACAGGGCCGTGGGGAAGGGGTCGTCGGGGACGTCGAAGAGCAGCCCCTCGGAACTGCCGAGGAAGTAGATGTGGAACATCAGGACCATCTCGGCGGCCGACAGCTCGCGGGGGTCCGCGAAGAAGCTGCGGGAGAAGACCTCGAAGGCCAGGTGCCGGGCGGCCTCGGGGAAGCGCAGGGACCGGAGGAAGTCGTCGGCGCTGACGCCGTCCAGTTCGGCGTAGACCTGCGGGACCCGGACGTCCAGCAGGGGCAGGGCGGCGAGGGGGTTCATGGCCACCAGGTCCCGCCAGCGGAAGGACGGGCTCAGGGCGACGAACCCCAGTGCGCTCATCGGCGGGGTGCGTGGCACCCGGCGGAAGCTGTCGTGGAGGCCGTTGCGGTGCCGCAGCGGGTAGTCGGGGAGGCCGGTGAGGCGGTCCAGGCGGGCGTCGGTACGGCGGAGCAGGGCGCGCAGGTTGTAGTACTGGCGGAAGAACGCGTGGAAGCCACGGCTCATGGTGGCCGTGGTGCCGTCGTACAGGTCGGTGGTCCAGCCGCCGACGCGGCCGCCCAGGTACGTCTCGCGTTCGTACAGGGTGACGTCGACGCCGCGTTCGGCGAGGGCCGTGGCGGCGGCTAGGCCGGCGATGCCACCGCCCACGACGGCGGTGCTGCGCGGGCGTCCGCCGAGCCGGGTCGCCCCGGGGGGCGGTGGCAGGAGGACGGCGTGGCGGTCCCGTCCGGGACGGGCGGCGCTCACCGGGCGCTCTTCGGGGTTCCGGCGGCGGGGACGGCGCGGCGGGCCACGACGGTGTGGGTGATGCCGGTCTGCCATCCGGGCAGCGGCAGGGCCCGCACCCGGTCGAAGCCGTGGGCGCGGACCCGGTCCGTGAAGCGGTCGACGGTGTCGAAGTCGACGACGCTGCGCCACAGATGGCGGTAGAGGTCGCCGTCGCCGAGGGCGGAGGCCACGGGCAGGACCACGCCCCGGGAGACGGCCGTCCACACCGCGCGGTCCAGCGGGCGGCCGCTGAGCGTGTACTCGTGGACGGCGAGCCGTCCGTGCGGGGCCAGCAGGGCGTGGACGGAGCGCAGCACGGCGTCGGGGTCGGCGACATTGCGGAAGAGGTAGGCGGCGAACACCGCGTCGAACGGTCCCTCCACGCCCGCCTCGGCCAGCGCCTCCGCCGGGGCGCACACGAACCTGACCCTGCCGGACCACGGCTTGGCCAGGGCGCGTTCCAGCATCCCGGCCGAGGCGTCCACGGCCGTGATGTCGGCCTCGGGGAGCACGCGGGCGAGCGCCGCCGTGGAGGCGCCGGTCCCGCAGCCCAGGTCCAGGACGCGCAGACCGGTGCCGGGACTCGGCAGGCCCAGGCGGCGCGCCGAGCGGCGCACATGGGCGTGGTAGCCGGGGTTGGCGGCCACGAGGGTGTCGTAACGGGCCGCCGCATGGTCGAATGCGGCGGCCAGTTCCGCGTCACGCAGGACGGTCACGCTGCCTCCTGGGGGCGGGTCGTCGGAAAGTGCGGGCTTCGGGCGGGGTGGGGCGGGTGCGGGATCGAGCGGGTGCCGGGTCCGGCGGGGGTGAGGCGGTTCAGGGGCCCGGGAAGGGGCGTCGGGGCAGGCGGGGCACTTCGAGGGCGGCGCGCAGCATGGGCGCGACGGGGGTGCGCAGGCCGATGGCGAGCTCCTCGTGCAGCCGGGTCCGGCCGTCCAGGAAGCGCAGCACGCGCTCCAGGGGGATGCGCGCGAACAGCCGGGCGAAGAAGTCGGCGCCGTCGACGAGGCCGCTGTCGAGGGCGTGCAGCAGGACGGCGTCCATGGCGCGGGAACGGGCCGAGTGCGGCAGCGGGGGTACGGGGCGGCGGCCGTGCCGCAGGGCGTCGGCGACGGCGGCGGTCTGGCGTTGCACGCCGGAGAAGGTGTAGCCGGTGGAGGGCCGGATGGCGCCGCCCGCCGCCCCGATGCGGAAGACGCAGGGCCCGGTGCGCCGGGCGAAGGAGGCGTCGGTCATCGGGATGACGCCGGTCTCGGTTCCGGTGATCTCGAGGTCCCGGAGACCGAGGACGGTGCCGGTGTAGTGCCGCAGCGCCTCGTCGTAGGCGTCGGCGGGCAGGACCGCCGAGGAGAACTCGGTGTACTCGATCAGGGCCTGGTCGGGGCCGGTGGGCAGGACGTAGGCGAAGGACAGGCCCCGCGCGGGCTGCGGGGTGCGCAGGTCCATGAGCTCCACGCGGCCCGGGTCGAAGACGGGGCGCCCGGTGCGGACGAACCAGCCGTGGAAGTGCTGGAGCAGGGTGGTGCGGGCGGCGGGCAGACTGTCCAGCGGCCGGGAGTCGAAGACCCAGCGGGCGTGCACGGTCTCGGCCTTCCCGGTCGCGGTGCGGGCGTCGACGCGGGCGCCCCGCGGGAGTCCCTCGACGCTCTCGACCGCCGCCTCGACGCGCCGCACCCGGCCGCTGTGGGCGAGGTCGTGCCCGACCAGTGCCTCGAAGTCGTCCGAGCGGATCATCTTGTAGCGCAGCGGGGAGATGTCCTGCTCGATGGCCTCCCCCGAGGGCTGGTGCACGCGCAGACGCTGCCACGACCGGGTGACGGCGGCGTCGTACCGTCCGCGGCCGGCCTCCCAGAAGCACCAGGTGCGCCGGGGCGGGCGCAGAGGTCCGGGCGGGGCGTCGACGAGGACGACGGACAGGTGCCGGGCGCCGGGGGCGGGGCGGGCGAGCCGGTGGGCGAGGGACAGCCCCGCTGCCCCCGCGCCGATGATGGCGACGTCCGCCTCGTGCACGACCGGTTCCCTCCCTGCGCGGTGTCGCTGTCCCTGCGGCAGCATTCCGGTCGCAGTACCCGTCCGGATGCGGTTTCTCACCTGGTGTGCACCGGACGTGTGATCGCCGCCGTCCGACACGCATTGTTTCTGCATCGATTTCACGCGACGTACACGCCTTTGCCCGGCGCCCACTCTTTCAGGTCATGCGTCCGTGTTCATGCCGCGCACTCGACCGCGTCGGCGTCCTGGAGCCGGCAGGCCAGGCGGCGCAGGCCGCGGCGGGCGTGGCTCTTGACCGTCCCCAGCGGCCAGCCGGTGACCTCGGCGATCTGGGTCTGGGTGAGGTCGTCGTAGAAGGCGAGGTTGAGGACCCGGCGCTGGGGGGCGGGCAGTTGGGACATCTCGTCGGCGAGCAGCACACGGTCGATCGCCGTCTCCGGCGCCACGTACTCGTCGTGCCTGAGCATCAGCTGGGCGCCCGCGGCGGCGACGAGTTCGCTGCGGCGGGTGCGGGCGGCCAGGGCGTCGGCGATCTTGCGGCGCGCGATGCCGGTGAGCCAACCGGGTAGCGTGCCGCGCTCCGGAACGTACCCGGCGCGCCCCCGCCACGCGGCGAGGAACACCAGCTGGGAGACGTCCTCCGCCTCCCTGGAGTCCCCCAACGAGCGCCAGGCCAGGGCGTAGACAAGGGGTCCCCAGCGGCGGTGCACGGTTGCGAGGCAGGTCTCGTCCCCGGCGAGAAACCCGTCCACGAGAGCACGGTCGTCGAGATCCGCGACGGTTTGCTGTGCGGTCGTCATGGTTACTCCTCCGCAGGGCCCGGCGGTCGCCCAGAGCGACTGCCGCCCTTCCACCGTGCAGAGTCGATGCAACTACGACAACTTGCATCGACTCTGCATCGAATCGATCGGACCTGGTGAGGACGGGGCTGTGGAAACGGCTGAGGACACGGCATCGAGCAGGAATCGAACGACTCCCCCGCGGTTCTCGTGGCGCGCCGCATCCGTTTCCGCCACCCGGCCGGAACCCGTGTCGACTGCACCAGCTCTGATCACCAGGATCTCGACGAGGGGACCCGGCAGCATGAGCTCCACCGTGGCCAACGACCACCGCGCGGACCTGCGTCCGGGCACCCATCCGACCCCGGAGCAGGTCTCCCCTGCTCCGCCACCGCGCCGGACCGGACAGGGGGACCAACGCCGCGGCGAGCACTTGTGGACCCCGCCACCGGCGGCACCCCCCGCACACGAGGATCCGGGCGCCGTGGACCAGGACGTGCCGGGCGCCGTGCGCACGGTCCTCGGCGACCTTCTCGACCAACAGCTCGCCGCGGCCCACGCCGTCGATCCGCTCTTCGGGGAGGACCTGGCCGCACGCGTGGCCCGCTTCACGCAGAGCGGCGGCAAACTGGCCCGCGCCCGCTTCGTGTGGTGGGCGCTGCGGGCCTGCGGCGGTACCGAACCCGCCCAGGCCGGGGCCGCACTGCGGATCGGCGCCGCGCTGGAGCTCATCCAGACGTGTGCGCTGGTCCACGACGACGTGATGGACGGCGCCACACTGCGCCGCGGACGGCCCGCGCTGCACGTCGACGTGGCGCGGCAGTACGCCGGCGCGAGCGACGCCCGGCGCGCGGACCGGCTCGGGCAGGCCTCCGCGGTCCTGGCCGGCGACCTGGCCCTGGCCTGGGCGGACGACGTGATCGCGGACACCGAGCTGCCGCACCGCACCGCGCGGCGGGTCCGGGACCTGTGGCGGGCCATGCGCACGGAAATGGTGGCCGGGCAGTACCTCGACGTGCAGGGCGAGGCCACCTCCGGGCGCTCCCTGGCCCGGGCGATCCGCGCCGCCTGCCTCAAGAGCGCCCTGTACTCCGTGGAGCGCCCGCTGGCCCTCGGGGCGGCCCTCGCGGACGCCGGCCCCACCGCGACCCGCGCCCTGTGCTCGGCCGGCCGCTGCGTCGGGCTGGCCTTCCAGCTGCGCGACGACCTCCTCGACGCCTTCGGCGACCCGCGTGAGACCGGCAAGCCCGCGGGCGGCGACATCCGCAGCGGCAAGCCCACCTACCTCGCCGCGGTCGCACGGGTCCGGGCCGAGGCCTCGGGCGACCGCGAGGCCATCGAGGTGCTGGACGGCACGCTCGGTCGGGCGGACGCCTCCGAGGCCGAACTCGCCGCGGTCCGCGAGGTGTTCGTGACCACCGGCGCGCACGACACCGTGGAGGTGAAGATCCGCACGCTGGTCGCCCAGGGGCTGCGCCACCTGGACACCGCCGTGCTCGAACCCGAAGCCGCCCGGCGGTTGAGGACACTGCTGCGCTCCGCGACCGGCGCGCCCGCCACCGCGGCCTCCGAGGCGGTCCCCGCCTCCCTGATCCTGACGGCCACCGACGACGAGGCCATCCGATGACCAGAACCACTGCCCCCGACGAAGAGGCCGCCCGATGACCCGACCCGTTCCCGGCCGCACCGACCATGTCGTGGTCGTCGGAGCAGGCCTGTCCGGACTGGCGGCCGCCCTCCACCTGCTCGGCGCCGGACGCCGGGTGACCCTGGTGGAACGGGACGCGACACCCGGCGGGCGGGCCGGACTCATGGTCCGCGGCGGCTACCGCATCGACACCGGGCCCACCGTGCTCACCATGCCCCACCTGGCCGACGAGGCCTTCGCCGCCGTCGGCGACAGCCTGCGCGCACGCGTCGACCTGCTGCCCCTGCACCCGGCGTACCGGGCGCGGTTCGCCGACGGCAGCACCCTGGACGTGCACACCGACGCCGAGGCCATGGAGGCGGAGATCGAGCGCTTCGCCGGGGCGCGCGAGGCCGACGGATACCGCAGGCTGCGCGGCTGGCTGGAGAAGCTCTACCGGGTGCAGATGCGGCGCTTCATCGACGCCGACTTCGACTCGCCCCTGCAACTGCTCCACCCCGACCTCGCCCGGCTGGCCGCCCTCGGCGGGTTCGGACGGCTGGACGCGCGCATCGGCCGGTTCCTCGGCGACGAGCGGCTGCGGCGCGTGTTCTCCTTCCAGTCCCTGTACGCGGGCGTCGCACCCGAACGCGCCCTGGCCGCCTACGCCGTCATCGCCTACATGGACACGATCGCGGGTGTCTACTTCCCGCGCGGCGGCATGCACGCCCTGCCCCGCGCCATGGCGGACGCCGCCGCGGACGCCGGAGGCGAGCTGCGCTTCGGGGAGACGGTCACCCGCCTGGAACGCTCCGGGGACCGGATCACAGCGGTCGTCACCGACCGCGGGCGCATCGCCTGCGACGCCGTCGTGCTCACCCCCGACCTGCCCGTCACCTACGGGCTGCTGGGGCGGGCCCCCACCCGCCCGGTGGGGCTGCGCTTCTCCCCCTCAGCGGTGATCCTGCACGCCGGCACCGACCGCACCTGGCCCGCGCTGGCCCACCACACCATTTCCTTCGGCGCGGCCTGGCGGCAGACCTTCTCGGAACTCACCGAGTCCGGCCGCCTGATGAGCGACCCGTCCCTGCTCATCACCCGCCCGACGGCCACCGACCCGGGCCTGGCCCCGCCCGGACACCATCTGCACTACATCCTCGCGCCCTGCCCCAACACCGCCATCGGACCGGACGCGGCCGACTGGAGCGAGCTGGCGCCCCGCTACCGCGACAGCCTGCTCCAGGAGCTGGAGCGGCGCGGCCTGGAGGGGCTCGCCTCCGCCATCGAGGAGGAGTGCCTGGTCACTCCGGCAGACTGGCAGGCGCAGGGCCACGCGGCCGGCTCGCCCTTCTCCGCCGCCCACACCTTCGCCCAGACCGGCCCGTTCCGGCCGCGCAACCTGGTCCGCGGCACGTCCAACGCGGTCCTCGCCGGCTGCGGCACCACGCCCGGCGTCGGCGTCCCGACCGTGCTCCTGTCGGGCAAGCTCGCCGCCGCTCGCATCACCGGCGGCGCCCGCTCGGGGCGAACCCGCCCTGCCGTACGCGAACCCCTGGAACGGAGGCCGGCATGACCGACCGTGAGCTCGACGCGGCCGGCGTCACCGACCCGGAACTCCGGCAGGCGTACACCCACTGCCGACGGCTCAACGCCCGGCACGGCAAGACGTACTTCCTCGCCACCCGGCTGCTGCCGGTGGCCCGGCGGCCCGCCGTGCACGCCCTGTACGGCTTCGCGCGCTGGGCCGACGACATCGTGGACAGCCTCGACACCGCGACCGGCGCCGAGGAGCGGTCACTCCAGCTGACCCGCCTTCAGCACGAGCTGGAGGCGGGACTGCGCACGGGCGACAGCGCCGAGCCGGTGGTCCGCGCGCTGGCCGACACCGCGCGGCGCTACGACATCGACCACCGGCACTTCACCGACTTCATGGCGGCGATGCGCGCCGACCTCGACGTCACGGACTACGCGACCTACGCGGACCTGCGCACCTACACCTACGGCTCGGCGGAGGTGATCGGCCTCCAGATGCTGCCGGTGCTCGGCACGGTCGTGCCGCGCGAGGAGGCGGCACCGCACGCGGCGGCCCTCGGGGTGGCGTTCCAGCTGACCAACTTCCTGCGGGACGTGGGCGAGGACCTGGACCGCGGCCGCGTCTACCTGCCCGCCGACCTGCTGGCCGCCCACGGTGTGGACCGCGCGCTGCTGCACTGGAGCCGGGACACCGGGCGACCCGATCCCCGGATCACGGCCGCCCTGCGGGAGTTCGAGCTGCTCAACCGCGGCGTCTACCAGGAGGCGGCCCCGGGACTGGCCATGCTCGATCCGGTCGCACGCCCGTGCATCCGCACCGCCTTCGTCCTGTACGGCGGCATCCTGGACGCGGTCGCCGCGGACGGCTACCGCTCGCTGCACCGCCGTGCCGTGGTCCCCGGACGCCGTCGTGCCGCCGTGGCGCTCGACGGCCTCGTCCGGGTGGGCGCCGCGCGGCTCCGGCACCGCGGGACCGAGCTCCCGCGCACCCCCGCACGCAGTGAGCCGACCACACCGGCCTCCTCGTCCCGGCCCGAACGGAAGATCGCATGAACCCCCGACGACGGGCCGACGGCCCCCGCTACCCCCTCTCCCTGCGGCGCCGTCCGGTGCGCTGGGAGAAGCAGCAACCGACCTGGCGCCAGGCCCGGCCCGGCCTCATCGCCGAGGCCCTGAAGCGGGCCCAGGCCCAGCCGTCCGGCAACTGGTACGTCGTCGGCGCCACCCGGGACGTACGCCGTGACCGGCCGCTGTCGGCTTCGGTGGCCGGTCAGGAACTGGTGGTGTGGCGCACGGCCGAGGGGCGGCTCGCGGCGGGGCCCGGCATCTGCCCGCACCTGGGAGCGCCCCTGGCCGACAGCCCCGTGCGCTGCGGGACCCTGGTGTGCCACTGGCACGGACTGGCCCTGGACGGCGGGGCGTTCGCGGGGTGGGAACCGCTGCCCGTGCACGACGACGGCGTGCTGGTGTGGGTGCGCCTGGACGCGGTGGGCGGTGAACCCCCGACGCCGGAACCGGCCGTCCCGGAGCGGCCGGAGGTGTCGCGCGCCGTCGCCGCCGTCTACACCGGGGTGGGGGTGTGCGAGCCGGAGGACGTGGTGGCCAACCGGCTGGACCCCTGGCACGGGGCCTGGTTCCACCCGTACTCCTTCGTCGACCTGACCGTCGTCGACACCCCCGGGTCCGAGGGGGCGGGCTCCGAGGGGGCGGACGACGGGTTCACCGTGGACGTGTCCTTCAAGGTCGCCGGTCGGCTGGTCGTGCCGGTGCGGGCGGTGTTCACCACGCCGGGACCGCGCACGGTCGTCATGCGCATCACCGAGGGCGAGGGCGTGGGCTCCGTCGTCGAAACGCACGCGACGCCCCTGGGCCCGGACGAGCGGGGCCGCCCTCGCACGGCCGTCGTCGAGGCCGTCGTGGCCGCCTCCGAGCGACGTGGCTTCGCCGTGGCCCGCCGGGCGGCTCCGCTGCTGCGCCGTGCGATGACGGCGGGCGCGGCCCGGCTGTGGCGCGACGACCTGGCGTACGCCGAACGCCGCTGGCAGCTGCGGGACACGGGGCGGTTTCCCGGCTGAGGGATGGCGCCAGGCCCTTTCACGCCCCTCCCGCGACGTCCGGCGGCTTCCGGCTGTCCTGCGACGCCTGGTGCGGGTCGGCGTCGCCCTGCGTGCAGGCCGCGACGCCGTGCATCCGTCCGGCCCGTGGACGGGGAAGAGACCTTGCCGGGCGGGCGGCCGCGCGACGACATCGGAGGGCATCGTGATCGGACTCCACTGTGCACGCAGTCGTCCCTCGACCCACTCCCCTGGTTCCCACGGAGCGTCCGCGGGGTCCTCGACGTGAGCGAGACGGACGCGGAGGTGCCCGAGGGCGCCGGGGTGACCACCGGTTCCCTGGCCAGACGCCTGGGCGTGTCGCCCACCACCCTGCGGTCCTGGGACCGCCGGTACGGCCTGGGCCCGGCGGCCCGCACGGAGGGACGCCACCGCAGGTGGACCCAGGACGACATCGCCATGGTGCTGGAGATGTGCCGGCTGACGGCGGCCGGGATTCCGCCGGCGGAAGCGGCGAGGGCGGCGAAGGCGCTCACCGAAGGGCCTCATGCCCTCGACACGGTGGAGAGCCTCGTCGGAGCCGTGGCCGAGGCCGAGCCGCCACCGGACCGGCACGCGTCCCGGTCGGCCACCGGTCTGCCGCTGGGGAGCGCGCGGCAGGACTGCAAGGGCCTCGCACGCGCCGCGGTCCGGCTGGACGCCCTGGCCGTGCAGGAGCAGCTCACCGCCGCCGTCGGGAGGCACGGACTGGTCATCACCTGGGAGGAGATCCTGGCACCGGCGCTCCAGGCGGTCGGCCGCAAGTGGCAGTCGGCGGGCGAGCGTTACGTCGAGGTGGAGCACCTGCTGTCCTGGCACATCTCGGCCACCCTCCGGCACGTCTACGTGTGTGCCTCGGCCGGCCAGGAGACCTCGCGAACCGTCCCGGTGATCCTGGCGTGTCTGCCCGGCGAGCAGCACACGCTGCCGTTGGAGGCGCTCAACGCGGCCCTGGCCCAGCGCGGGACGGCGACGCTGATGCTGGGCGGCGCGGTTCCCGGGGACGCGCTGCTGGCGGCGGTGGAGCGGGTCGGCCCGGGTGCCGTCGTCCTGTGGTCGCAGTCCGCCCGGACGGCGAACCTAGCGCTGGTGCAGCAGGTCGCCGCCACCCGCTGGGGGATCAGGGGCGCGCGCACCCGCAGCCGGGTCCTGCTCACGGGACCCGGCTGGGGGCGGTCGGTGCGGCCCGGACTGCTGCGGCCGCGGGGCCTGCACGAGGCCCTGGTCATGCTCGACACACTGCGGTCCAGGGATTTCCAGGACGGCTGACAGGACGGCTGAGCAGCGGGCTCGGGGGTGTTCGTGTCACCGCTCGGTGGACGTGTCGGTCGCCGTGAGCGCGCCTCTCGGTGCCGCGCCGACCGGGGGCAGGGGCTGTGCTGCGCCGTGGTGCCGGCGTCGGGCGGCCAGGGATTCGCGGGCCGCCTGACGGGCGTGCCGGCGACGCCAGTACGGGTTGTCGTGCGGCAGCTTGCTGGACACGCGGCCGTACATGCCGAACGTCAGGATGATCAGCCCCATGACGAAGCTGAACATGACGTTGGTCATGCCGAAGTCCAGGAAGTTCGCGGGCTTGTCCAGGATGAAGATGTGCGCGAAGCCGCTGAGCAGGAACAGGGTCCCGACGACCATGTTGAGCGTCGACGCGAAGTTCCCGCCGACGATGCCGCCGGCGATGAGGGCCAGGCCCACCAGGACGGAGATCAGGCTCAGCAGTCCGTTGGTCGACAGCCCTGCGATGTTCTCGCCGTCGGTGCTGAACGGGCTCAGCTCGTCGGCGAACCCGAGGACGCCGAAGACGAGAAGGGTCAGGCCGCAGAAGGCGGCGCCGTACCGGTAGACCGTGGCCAGTTTGTGGTCCACGGGGAGTTCCTCGCTCAGCTTCATGGCGATCGATTCCTTTCCCGATGCGCGAACGGGTCGCGTCATTCCATTCACCGTGGCGCCGGTACGCGGTTGCAGTTGATCCGGAAATTCATCCCGCCGCGGTGTGCGCAGGGCGGGTCTCACGTCCGCAGCAGACTCACGGCACCCGTCGCCGCCGGCCGGCCCGCGACGGTCACGGCGAAGCGCGCCCCGCTGTGGTCCCGCGCCACGTCGACGACCGCTCCGCTGGCGGGGACCGGTGCCTGGACGGCCAGGCGCAGCCCGACCACCGCGCGGGCGGTCCGGCCGGAGGACAGGAGTACCGCCTGCCGTCCCGCCTCCAGCAGGGCGGGCGCCGTCAGCCGGTCCGGCGCACCGGGCAGGAGAACCGGGTG
This sequence comes from Streptomyces sp. 351MFTsu5.1, assembly GCF_000383655.1. Classification (NCBI taxonomy): domain Bacteria; kingdom Bacillati; phylum Actinomycetota; class Actinomycetes; order Kitasatosporales; family Streptomycetaceae; genus Streptomyces; species Streptomyces sp. 351MFTsu5.1. Next base: position 81,070 of record NZ_KB911777.1, read on the forward strand.
GGCCGGGTCGCGGGGCACGATCACCAGCCGTCCCTGCGCGGCCCTGGCGAGCAGCACATCCGCGTCGGCCGCCGCGCCCACCGCCGCCGCGGCGGGGTGCAGCAGCCCGGGGTGCGACACGGCGGCCGTCGTGTACTCCTGCCCGTCGGCGGGTGGGGCGAAGGTCATGGCGCAGGTCGCGAAGGCCTGCCCCTGGTACAGGTACTCGGCCGTGACCCGGAACGAGGCCGGGCCTCCCGCCTGCGGCACGACGTCGCTGAGCACGACCCGGGCCGGGACCCGGGTGGCGCCGCGGCGCTCCGTCGGCTGCGTCGCCGGGGAGAGCCCGAGACTCACCGACGTCGCTTCGAACAGCGCGTTGCCGCACTCGGGCAGGTGCCGGCGCTGAAGGGCGGCGGCGAGCTGACGGGTCGACTCGACGACGATGAGCGGGTGATGCACCACGGCCGTGTCGCGTTCGTTGAGCGGATGCGTGCGGGGCCACTGGCACGCCCCCTCGAAGAACCTGTCCCCCAGCCGCCGCACCGACTCGACCAGCAACGACGCCATGGTCTCCAGTCCCAGACCGCGCCAGGTCACCGGATCCTCGGCGCCTTCGCGGCCGACTGCCCGCCGGACGCGCGAGAACACCACGACCGGCTTGTCCGGCAGGACCACCTGCTGTACCGCGCCGTCACGCATGAGGCCTCCTCGACACGGGGGCGGCGGTTGCCCGCGTCGTCGCGCGCACCGTGCAGGAAATTCACGTCGCCGTGCCCCGCCGGATGCACAGACGGCGAGAAGTCGTCCGACGGGGGATCGGGGCGGGCGGAATTACGGGTGATCGACGAGGTAATCCGTCAGCACGGAAAGGAAATCCGCATCGGGTTCGAGGCCCAGCGCACCGGCGCGCCGGTGGTCGAAGTCGGCCGGCCAGGAGCCGACGATGGCCTCGACGGCCGGGTCGGGGGCGACGGTGACCAGGTCGGCGACCGTGTCACCGGCCACCCGGCGCAAGGTGGCGAGGATGTCGGCGACCGACACGGTCAGGGCGGGGAGGTTGACCGGCAGCGGACCCTCCAGGCGTCCGGGCCCGGTCCCGCGCACGGCCTCGGCGACCCGGAGGATCCCCTCGACGGTGCGCCGCGGCGAGGACAGCGCCACCCGCAGACCGGGATCCACCGGGCAGACGGCGGGCAGTCCCGCCAGCGGCTCACGGACGATGCCGGACAGGAAGCCGGACGCGGCCGCGTTGGGCCGGCCCGGCCGGACCACCACCGTCATCAGCCGCACGACCCGCCCGTCGACGAAGCCACGCCGGGTGCAGTCCGCGATCAGCTGCTCGCACATCAGCTTCTGGGTGCCGTAACTCGACCGCGGCAGCGGCAGCGTCGTCTCGCTGACCGCAGGTGGCAGGGGCAGGTCAGGGTGCGAGCCGTAGACCGCGATACTGCCGGCGAACACCAGCCGCACCGTCGGCCCGCCCGCACCGGACTGGGCGCGCGCCCTGTCCAGCAACGCCCGGGTGACGTCGACGTTGGCGCGCATCCCGAGGTCGAAGTCGGCCTCGCACTCGGCGGACACCGCGGCGGCGAGGTGGAACAGCACGTCCACGGGTTCGGCGAACACCGTCTCCAGCTGTTCGACCAGGTCCCCGTGCACCTCCTGCACGGGCGGTCCGCTCCCCTGCGGACGGCCGGTCCCGGCCACGCGGTCGACCAGGACCAGTCGGCCGATCGGCTCCCCGCCGAAGGTCCCCGACCGCAGCAGCGCGTCGGCCAGCAAACTGCCGAGAAATCCGGACGCACCCGTCACGACGATCCTCACCCGGTCATCTCCTCCGCAGGGGCGGTGTGTGTCCAGGTCGTCATACCCTCGCCGGGGGGCGGGGCCACAAGCCGGTGCGCCTCGGCGAAAACACCTGGCCCGAGGGGCAGATGGGCCGCCGGATCAGTGAATAACGGGGCAGATCACGCAAGCCGACTGTGTCGCTCCTGTGCTGAACTGGTGAAAGATTGACGGGGGTTATGGGGAGCGACAAGAATGCGGCTCGCTCACCTGTGACTCAAGTGAGCGATGTGACGCGAGCGGTTTCGCCGCGGCCTGCACTGCTGCGCGCCGCCCGCAGAGGCTGCCCGCGTCCGGCCACCTCCCACACTCACCGATCCGCTAGGGCATATCTTGACGCGCCTCTCACGCTCCAGAACGTCGGCCACGGTCGCCGCGACCGCTTTCGCCGCCGCCGTCATCCCCCTGCTCGGGGCCACCGCCGCGAGCGCCACGCCCGTCGGCGGCTGCCAGTCCGCCACAGTCCAGTACCGCATCGTCGACGCCTCCGGAAAGCCGGTCGACGCCGACTGGACTTCGCAGGGCGGCTTCCACCAGTGGTCCAGCGCCCCCGGCACCGTCGAGGTGCGGCTGGCTCCCGGCCAGTCCGTCGGCGAGGGCTGCAAGTACCCGGTCTCGCTGGCCGAGTACACCACCGAAGGCCCCAACTGGTACACCTCGGGTCTCCAGACCCTCGTCGACCACGCCACGGTCTACCTCACCTCTGCGGATGTCGCCGGTTCGGACGACTCCAAGCAGACCTACCAGAAGCTCTCGGTCAAGTCGCCCGACTGCTACGGCCAGATCGACCTGTACGGCGACGACGTCATCTACGACGGCAAGTCCGGGGACGGGCACGGTCCCGCCCCCTACCAGCCGGGCAACGTCGTCACGCCCTACCACCTGATCGCGGCGTGGAACGGCGGGGACAAGTCCTGCACCCCCGACACGCCGAGCTCCCCCACGCCCCCGCCGTCCTCCGAGACGACCCCGCCGGACAGCCCGTCGTCGCCGCCCGCGACCACGCCGCCGGCCGACGAGACGACCCCGCCGCCGGCCTCTCCCTCGACGCCGCCGCCCGCCTCCTCGACTCCGCCCACCACCCCGGACGTGCCGCCGATGCAGTCGACGCCGCCGTCCCCGACCTCGAGCAAGCCTCCGCTGGCGGAGACGGGTTCCAGCGCGCCGGTCGGTCCGATAGCCGGCGGCGCTGCCGCGGTGATCGCCCTCGGTGCCGCGGCCCTCTACGCCGCCCGCCGCACCCGCCGCTCCTGACGGGCAACGCGACCACCGCCAGCATGCGGTGAGCCGTACGACGGTGTCGCCCCGGACCGACGGTCCGGGGCGACATCTCTTTGTGCCAGGTCGAGGCGGTACTGCGCGCGCCGGGTCATGCACGCGGCGCCGGTGCACCGCGCGGCGTCCCTCACTCCCGGTCCCGCCGTGCCAGGTCGGCCTGTCCGCCCGCGCCGAGGGGGCCCGTGGACTCGACGGGCCGTTCGGCCTCCAGGCGGGGCAGTGCACGGCGTGCGACGCGCAGGACGACCGGCGGCAGTGCCGCGCGCACCGGCTGGGTCAGGCGCAGCCAGGCCGGTGCGTAGACGGCCGTGCGCCTGCGTTCCAGGCCGTCGACCACGCGCGCGGCGACCGTCTCGACGGGATACACCCGGCGGGCCGGACCGGGCATGGCGGCCCGCAGTTCCCGCAGTACGGCGTACCGGTCGGCGTCGCGGATCATGTCGGTGTCGGTCCAGTTGAGGTAGGCGATGCCGACGGCCACGCCCCGGTGGGCCACTTCTGCGCGCAGGGAGTGCGCGAAGGCCTCGGCCCCGGCCTTCGAGGCGCAGTAGGCGCTCATCAGCGGGGCCGCGCCGATCGCCGCGAGCGAGGCGATCTGGAGGAAGTAGCCGGCCGTGTCGAGAAGGTCCGGCAGGAAGGCGCGGGCCGTGTGGGCGCTGCCGGTGAGGTTGACGTCCACGACACGACTCCAGGCGGCCGGCGAGGAATCGAGGAAAGGCCCGCCCTCGGCCACGCCCGCGTTCGCGACCACAGCCGAAGCGGGGCCGAGACGGGCCCGGACGGCGGCGGCCGCGGCGGCCAGGGCATCCGGATCGGTGACGTCGGCCTCCCTCGCCAGGGCGGGCCCGGGCAGTGTCGCCGCGAGCGACTCCAGCCGGGACTTCTCGTGGCCCAGCAGCGCCACCCGGGCGCCGCGCCGGGCCAGCTCGCCGGCGATGGCCGCGCCCAGACCGCGGGCGGCTCCGGTGACGGCCACCGTCCGGCCCGCCAAGGGGCTGCTGCTCATGGGCTCGAAGTCCTTCCGTGCAGAGGGTGTCGCGCCCTGCCGCCGCTCACAGCTCGGGGGCCGGCAGGCGCGCGACGTGGTCGGGGTGGCCCGCCGTGCGCCGCTCCTCCTTCATCTCCGCCTCGTACAAGTGGTCCCGGCCCTGGGCGAGTTCGTCCACCGCGCTGGTCTCCAGCCGCTGGAAGGGCCGGTAGTAGGTGGCGTTGTAGGCCTCGACGATCTGGAACGTCCAGTGCCCCGGGATGACATTGCGCCCGAGGATCTCCGAGCGGATCTTCGCCGCCCACTCGGGATGCCCCGCCTCCTCCAACAGCTCGACGGCCCGGTCCAGTTGCAGGTCCGCGGTGCCGGTCAGCTGGTGGAAGTCGTACAGGCGGCCCCTGGCCCGCTCGGTCGTCTCCAGCGCCTTGGACAGCGCCCCGAGGGCCTCGACGGTGATGTCGTCGACGCCCTCGGGGCGCCGGTGCTCGCGGTCGGGGCCGCCCGGAATCTCCGTCTGCTCGTTCATGGGTCTCCTCGACGGGTACGGCCGCCCCGGCGGGGCGGGGTCGCGGGGTCAGCGCCTGTCGCCGGTGCGGTCGCGGCGGGTGAGCAGGCGCTGGGCTCGGGTGAGGCCGGGCGGCCGGTGGCGGTGCAGGGCGGCGCGGGCCGCGTTGGCGCCCGGCGCGCCGTGCACTCCCCCGCCCGGGTGGGCGCCGGAGGACGCCAGGAAGAGGCCGGGGACCGGGGTCTCCGGACGTCCGGTGCCGGGCACGGGCCGGAAGACGAGCTGCTGGTGGAGGGCGGTGGTGCCGCCGTTGATGGCGCCGCCGCTCAGATTGGCGTCCAGGGCCTGGAGGGTCGGGGGCGCGAGGACGCGGCGGGCGCGGATCCGGGCGCGGAAGCCGGGCGCGAACCGCTCCACCTGCCGTTCCATGCGGTCCGCCATGAGTTCCTGGTCCTTGGTGTCCCAGTCGCCGGTGATGCCCTCGTCGCCGGCGTCGGCGGCGATCTCGTGCGGGATGTGGGTGTAGGCCCAGGCCGATTCGGTGCCCTGCGGGGAGCGGGTGGTGTCGGCGGTGGTCATCTGCCCGAAGAGCAGGAAGGGGCGGTCCGGGACCTGCCGCATGGCGATCTGCGCGGCGAAGCGCGTCAGCTCGTCGACCCCGTCGGCGAGGTGCACGGTGCCGGCCCGGGACGCCGCCTCGGCCTGCCAGGGCACCGGTCCGTCGAGCGCCCAGTCGACCTTGAAGGTGGCGAAGTCCCACTGGAACCTGCGCAGGTCGTCCAGGAGCTGCGCGGGCAGGTGCTCGGGGTCCACGAGGCCGCCGTACAGCGCGGGCACCGACACGTCCGCCAGCACCGCCCTGCGGGCCGGTACCGCGTCGCCCGCCGCCGTACGGACTCCGACGGCCCGTCCGCCGCGCACGACGACCTCCGCCACCCGCTGACCGCACCGGACCCGCCCGCCGAGCGTCTCGAGACGCCGGGTGAGGGCTTCGGTCAGGGCGCCGGAGCCGCCGACGGGGACGGGGAAGCCGTAGGTCTGTCCCAGCATGGCCATGAGCCAGCCGAAGCCGCCGCTGCCCGCCGATTCCGGGGCGAGGTCGGCGTGCAGGGCGTTGCCGGCCAGCAGGAGCCGGCCGCCCTGTCCGCGGAACTCCTCCTCCCCCATCCGCCGTACCGGCAGCACCAGGGTGCGGGCCATCCGCAGCCCGCCGGCGGCCCGCAGCCGCCAGGCCAGGCGGCCCGTGGCGTGTACCGGCGGGAAGGGGGTGAAGAGCGCGTCGAGGAGGTCGGGGCGCAGGCGCTGCCACACGTCGTGCAGTCGCCGCCATCCGTCGCCGTCGCCCGGCGCGAAGGCGTCGAGGGAGGCGGCGGTGGTGTCCAGGTCGCGGTCCAGGAGGGCGCAGCTGCCGTCGGTGAGGGGGTGGGCGAGGACGCTGCGGGCGTGGCTCCAGCGCAGTCCGTGCTCGTGCAGGCGCAGTGACGCCAGCACCGGGGAGGCGGCCGCGAGCGGGTAGAAGGAGCTGAAGAGGTCGTTGACGAAGGCCGGATCGACCCCGCGGTCGTGGCGGACCGCGCCGCCGGGTTCCGGCTGTTCCTCCAGTACCTCGACGGCCCATCCGGCGTCCGCCAGCACGTTGGCGGCCACCAGGCCGTTGGGGCCGGCGCCGATCACCACCGCGTCAGGCACGGCCGCCTCCCTCGGCTCCCTGGGCCGCGGACCGGACCGGCGACCGTCGTCGCGGGACCTCGTGGGTGCGGCGGTCCTGGTTCTCGCACAGCTTGGCCAGCCGGGCGAGCATGGCGCGGTGGCGCAGCTGGATCAGCGCGTCGAACCCGACGTTGTGCAGCCGGCCGCCCGCGCCCCGCAGCGGGTGCTCGTCGACGATGACCAGGCAGTGGTCGCCCCAGGGCCGCAGCTCGATGGCGATGCGCGCGGTGCCGAGCACTCCGGCATGGGCCTCCAGTTCGAGCTGGGAGCCCTCCTCGACGTGGCGTACGACGGTCTCGTTGGTGAGGTGCAGCGGGCCCAGCGTGACGTGGAAGCGGATGGCGGCGCCCTTCTCCGGCCACCGGCCGCGCACCGGTTCGGACTGCGCGGTCCCCACGACCCACTCCGCGTAGCGGTGGCCGTCGGCGAGGACGTCCCACACCGCGCTCGGGCTGACTCGGATCAGACGATGGCGAAGGGCCACGGATACCTCCCGGACTGCCGTGGGCGGGTTGCCCTGCGGCCGTGCCCCCGGGTTCCCGAACAGGAGGAAGCCAACCAACGACCCGGGCCTCGCCTGCGCTCTCGCGTGCCGTGCCGCCCTCCCGTAGATTCAGGTGCCGTCACGGCAGCGCGTCGCGGCCCGACCGATGAGGAGTTCCCATGTCCGGACGGTTCGACGTGGTGGTGGAGGTGGACCGGCCCGCGAAGGAGGTTTTCGCCTACCTCGCCGACGGGCGCAACGATCCGCAGTTCAGCCCCAGGGTGCTGCGGATCGAGCGGATCCCGGAGACCCCGACCGCGGTCGGCACGGTCTTCCGGAGCACCGTGAAGGACGCCGGCATGAAGACCGCGCGGGAGTTCCGCATCACCGAGTTCGAGGAACCGGTGCGGATCCGCTGGACCGAGGTGTCCAAGAACAGTGTCGCGGTCCGCGAGGGCGGCTACGACCTGGAGTCCCTGCCCGACGGCCGGACCCGTGTCCGCCTCCACAACGTCCTGGAGGGCCACGGCGTGGGCAGGCTGCTGGTCGGTCTGGCCCTGGCCGCGGCCCGCAAGGACGCGCCTGCCTTCGGTGCCCGGATCAAGGCGGCGGCGGAGACGGCGATCACGCCGGGCTGAGCACCGCGGCGACACCGGCGGCCGGCCGCCGCCGCGTCAGGGCGGGGCGTCGGAGCGCCCGCGATGCTGTTCCAGAGTCGCGTCGAGGTCCGTGAGCCGGTCCAGGCCACGCACCGCCTGCGTCATGCGCGGGTTGCCCTCCAGGCGGGCGCGGTGGCGGTGCAGGAAGGCCCAGTAGCCGGCCGTGAAGGGGCAGGCGGTGTCTCCCGTCCGTTCCGTGGGCCGGTACGCGCACGGGCCGCAGTAGTCGCTCATCCGGTTCACGTAGGCGCCGCCCGAGGTGTACGGCTTGGTGGTCATCCGGCCGCCGTCGGCGTACTGGGACATGCCGACGACGTTCGGCAGCATCACCCAGTCGTAGCCGTCGACGAAGCAGCGGTGGAACCAGTCGGTCACCGCGGCGGGGTCCCAGCCGCGCTGGAGGGCGTGGCTGCCCAGGAGCATCAGCCGCGGGATGTGGTGGGTCCAGCCGGTGTCGCGGACCTGGGCGAGGACCGTGGACAGACAGCGCGCGGTGACGGCGTCCGCGTCCAGCTCCAGGAACCACCCGGGCAGCGGCGCACGGTGCCCGAGCGCGTTGCGGTGCCGGTAGTCCTCGCCGAAGTACCAGTACAGCTGCCACACGTACTCGCGCCAGCCCGCGATCTGGCGTACGAAGCCCTCCACGCTGTTGACCGGTGCGTCTCCGCGCCGCCAGGCGTCCTCGGCGAGCGACACGCACTCCAGCGGGTCGAGCAGACCGAGGTTGAGGGACGAGGACAGCAGGCTGTGGCTCAGTACCGGGTCCCGGGCGAGCATGGCGTCCTCGTGGGGGCCGAACCCGGCGAGCCGGTGCGACACGAACCGTCGCAGCGCGGCCAGGGCCTCACGGCGGGAGGCGGGAAACAGCCGCGGCCCGTCGCGCCCCACGAAGGAGACCTTGCCGGAGCGCTCCCAGCGGTCCAGGTCGTGGCGCACCTCGTCGTCGACGTCGCTCTCGCGAGGCCGGTAGGGGTCCGGGGCGCCGAGGGTGCCGGTGCCCCGGGGCGGGGGCCTGCGGTTGTCGTGGTCGTGGTTCCAGCGGCCCCCGGCGGGCCGGCCGCCGTCCATGAGCAGGTCGTGGCCCTGCCGGACCCAGCGGTAGAAGTCCTCCTGGCGCAGCCGCTGCCCGGTACGTCCCTCGGCCCAGTCCCGGAAGTCGTCGTACGGGACGAGGAATCCGCGCGCCGGCAGGACGCGTACGCCGTCCAGCGCGTCGACCAGGCGCAGGGCGGCGCGGGAGGTGGGGTGGTGGACCGTCACCGGCGCGGTGCCGACCGCCTCGCGCAGGCCCTCGCGGTAGGTGTCCGCCTTGACGTAGCGGACCCGGTCGCCGAGTTCCGCGGCGCGGTGCCGCATCGCGGACAGGATCAGGTGCGCCTTGGCCCGGTGGAACCGGCGGCGCCGGAAGACCGACCGGGCCTCGATCATCACGACCGGGGCGTCCCGGTCCGGTCCGTGGGGGCCGGGCGTGAGGAAGTGCGGCCCGAGCTGGTCGCCGAAGAGCCAGTGGAAGGTCGTCATGCTCGGCTCCGGATCCGGTGCGGTGGTGGGGTGAGCGAGGGGCTCACGTGTGCGAAGGATGCAGGTGGTGCGGTTGTATGCGGCTGATGTGGTTCCGTGCGAAGGATTCGCAGGGCGGTGGCCGCCCGGATGCACGGCGAACGGGTGACCGCGTCGGCGGGTGGCGCGGACGGTCCCGGCGGATCGGCTGAACCGGTCCTGTCCGTACGGGAAGATGGCCCGATGGCGAGGACGATTCCGGACGAAGAGAGCTCCTTCGTCGGCAGGGTGGCAGAACTCCGTTCGATCCGCGGGGCGTTACCACCAACTCGCGCTCATCTCCCTGCTGGAGGGCCGCACCCAGGACGCCGTGGAACACGCCCGCGCCGTCCTCGCCGCCAAGCGGCACATCGGGGACGCCTTCGGGATCGCCATGGCGCTGGACGCCCTCGCCATCGCGCTGTGCGACCGGGGCGAGGACCGGACGGCCGCGCACACCGTGGGCGCGCGGCTGCGGTACTGGGAGACGGTCGGGCACCCGCAGCGGGGGACCCCCGAGGTGGCGTCCCTGCGCGACGAGTGCGAGGCGCGGCTGGTACGCCGGATGGGGCGCACCGAGTACGCCGGCGCCGTGAACGAGGCCGCCCGCCGTGACACCCGTGCCCTGCTGACCTGGGCGGCGCGCGGGGGGCCGCTGCCGGAGGGCTGAGCCGGGGCGAAGCGGTGGCCGCACAGGGCTCGGTGGTACCGCCGGTCGAGTGACTTGCCGGGCACGGTCTCGTTTGACGGGGTGCATCCAGCGCGTCCCTCGACGAAAGCCTGCCACGCCATGCGCCTTCGCTCCTTCCCGCCCTCCGCCGGTCACTCCCGAGCCGCGGTCCTGGAGGCCGAGAGCACCCTCGTCGGGCAGTACGGCGATCTGGTCCGCCTGGCCCACGTCGTGCTGCCCGCCTCCCTGGGCCGGCACCGGCGGGTCCTGCTGGCGCACTCCGTGGTGCAGCGCGTCCTGCCCGCCACCCACCCCGGGCGGGTCGTACCGGGCGTGCCCCTGCCGCGCCGGGAGGGCCGCCTGGAGCCGGCTGCGCTGCGGCGGTCGTACCTGGTGACGGTGGTGCGCGACGCCCTGGCGCTCGGGCGGCGGCCGGCTCTGTGGCCGGCCCGGCTGGCGCCGCCGCGCACCCTGCTGCCGCGCCTGCCGCTCGTGGTGGGTCTGCGCCTGTTCCCCGGTTCGGGCAGCCCGGAGGAACTGCGCTTCGCCCAGGCCCTGTCGGAGCTTCCCGCCCCGGCGCGGGCCGCGTTCGTGCTCCGCCTGCTGCCGGGGACGGCGGACGAGTCCGTCGCCGACGTGCTGACGGCGGCCGGTGTGGCCGACCCGATCGGCGCGCTGCACGCCGCCCAGGCGTTCGCGGCGGCGCACGACACGGGTGCGGGGTTCGCAGCCGAACGGGGTGACCCTGGCACGGAGGCGCAGGGCGACGGGGCTCGGGGCCCGCAGGGCTTCGTGCCGCGGGAGTTCGACGCCTGTGCCCTGCGGGCCGGCCCCACCGATCTGCTGCGCCGTCGGCGCAGGGTGCGTCTGGGAGCGGTGGCGGCGCTCGCGCTGCTGGTGGTGGGGGCGGTGCTCACGGACACACCCCCGGACTCCGCGTCCCGGCGCACCGCCCTGCCGTCGGCGACCACCCGCTCCGTGCTGCGGGCCGCCGACCTCACCCGCGCCCCGGCCGACCTCTGGGACAACACCTCCCGCGTCGACTTCACCGCCTGGCCGGCCCGCGGCTCCCGCATCCGGGACGAGAGCCTGCTCGGGCGGGCGCTGAGCACCTGGACCCGCCCGGGGCCCGACACCCGCCTGTCCGCGACCCGCGGCACGCCCACGGTGGCACCGCCCGACGCGCCGCAGCTCCTGTACGCCGGAAACGTGGGCGGCCTGGCCGTGGTCCTGTTCCACGACGGCCGGCGGCTGGCCCGCTACACCGAGCCCCTGTCGGCGGACGGGCCGAGGTCGCTGACCGTCGCACGGGCCGACGACGCGGACGTGACCACCGCGGCCGCCGTGACCGTGACGTCGGACAGCGCGGGTGTGCGCTACCTGATCGCGCCCTGGGTCGCCGAGACCGAGACCCGGGACCTGCTGCGCCCCGACGTCCTGGGTCGTCCGCTGGGCGTGTCGCGCGAGGGGATCACCCAGCCCGTACGGCCGCTGCCCGCACCGGACGGCTGCACGAGCGTCCCGGTGCTGCAACTGCGGTCGTCGGAACGGATCGCCGAGCACCACGCCTTCCTGCTGGCAGGGCTGGACGGCCTCTCACCGGTCCACCTCACCTACACCCCGCTGCCCGGACGCGGGGCGCCCTCCCGTGAGCCGAGGGAGGCCACCGGTCCGGCGGCCCTGTCGGCCTGGTCCCACCAGGCCTGCTCCCTGGGGGCGCTGCGGGGCGGCAGTGTCAGCGCGGTCCACGCGTGGGACTTCGCCGAGCAGGACCTCCCGGACGGCGGCGGGCACGCGGTGTGGACGTGCGCCCGCACCAGCACCTGGCGCGGGCCCGGCGACGTGACGGTGACGCTGCGCGGCTCCGCGGACCGACCCGGCGCACCGGCGCGGACCGTCTCCCGCGAACGGTCGACCGCGGTCTGCGGCCGGTTCGGCAGGCATGTTGTGGCCGCCACCGGCTGGCGGTCGCCGAAGAACAGGTGGTACGTGCTGGCGGCCGGCAGCCGCGCCGTCACGGCCCTCACGATCGGCGGCAGCGTCTCCGCGCGCGAGCCGGGCCGGACGCTCGCCGTGCCCGCTCCCCCGCACCCGCGCGTCACCGTCGCAGCCACCCTGTCGACGGGGGCGGACCTGCCCGGTGTCGCCCCGGCTCCGCGATGACCCGCTTCACCACGGAAACGCGCCCGACCCCCTGAACGAGGCCATGCACCAGATCACCAGGGGCAGGAGGACGAGCAGGACGAACGCGGCGAGGGCCCTCGCCCATCCGGCCGACCCGCCGGGGCCCTCACCGGCCATGCCTCACCTCGCTGTCGGCGGACGGGGCGGCACACGGACGCAGCACCATGAGCGCGTCCTCCTCGGCCGCCACCATGGCGAAGGAGAACCGGTCGAGTTCGAGGCAGAGGTCCACGTCGTCGGGGTGGACTCCCTTGCGCACACCCTGCGTCAGCTCGGCCGCGGCACGAGAGGCACGGGCGCGCCGGAGGAACCCGGCCGCGTCCGTCCCCGCCCCACCGGCCCGTCCGGCGATGTACTGGGCACACGCCAGGTCCTCCTCCGCCCGGCCGTCCTCGCCGGTGACCACGAAGGTGACGTCGCCGCATCCCCGTGCCCGCAGCAGGTCCGCCGTGGCCTCCGCCACCACGAAGCCGGCGCACAGCACCAGGGACGCCTCCCGGACGGCCAGCGCGCCGACGGTTCCCGCCGTCGTCTTCTGCACGACGGTCAGCCCGGCGAGGTCGGTCGACCGCAGCATGCCGGGCGAGTTGACGGCGTCGAACCCCGGCGCGGGCGGCCCGTCCTTGAGCGCCACCCACTCCGGGTGGCGGGCCTTGAGCGCGAGGGCCTCGTCGAGCGACCCGGCGAGGACGATCCTCTCCGCCCCTTGGGCGAACGCCCAGGCGGCCACCGTGAAGGCCCGCATGACATCGACCACGACCGCCACCGACGGGACTTCGGTCAGCTCGGTGATCCCGAGGAAACGAGCACGCATGCGGCCATGATCGGGTACGGCACGGGTTCGGCGACAGCCCCGGTGCACACCGAGGCGACGTCCCCGGCGTGCACCGGTCCTGGTCCCCGGCCCGGTGATCCCGTCCGTCCCCCGGGCCGTCGCATCCCCTAGGTCGTCGCCAGCGCTTCCGTCGGTGTCAGGCGGGCGGCGCGGACGGACGGGTAGACGCCGGCCAGCATGCCGATCAGGATCGCCCCGGCGAACCCGCCGGTCACCGAGGTGAGGGGGACGACCGGCGGCCAGTGCTGGTGGGCGGCGTAGCCGAGGGTGGCCAGGGCGCCCAGGGCGATGCCGGTCAGGCCGCCGAGAGCGGACAGGACGACCGACTCGGTGAGGAACTGGGCCCGTATCTGGCCCCGGTTGGCGCCGAGCGCGCGGCGCAGGCCGATCTCCCGGCGGCGTTCGAGGACGGAGATCACCATGGTGTTGGCCACCCCGATGCCGCCGACGAGGAGGGCGACCCCGGCGAGTCCCAGGAACAGCGCCGAGAACGTGGACTCGGTGGCCCGCTTGGCGGCCAGCGCGTCGGACGGGCGGCTGACCTGGACCACTCCGGGCAGTTCGGGGTTGAGGGTGGCGGGCAGCACGTCCCGTACGGCCTCGATCCGCGACTCCTTCGCCTTGAGGTAGATCACGGTCGGGTGGCCGTCGAACCGCAGCAGAGCGCGCGCCGCGTCCCACCCCACCAGCACCGAGCGGTCGATGTCCGGCGACAGCGGGGTCCTTTCCAGCACGCCGATGACCGTGAACCAGCGGTGGTCGATGTAGATCTGCGGGGCGCTCTGCCCGGGGACGACCCTCGGGATGCCGAGCCGTGCGGCGGCGACCGAGCCGAGCACGGCCGTCGGGAACCGCTGGGTGTCCGCGCTGAGGAACCGGCCCGACGCCACCTCGGCGTTGATCGCGCCCAGCAGGTCCGGTCTGCCGGCCAGGACGGTGAGGCCCGTGTAGTCGGCGTCGCCCTGACGGTCGTTGCGGAGCACCTCGGTGTGGGTGTTGGCGACCGCGCTGACCGCGGTGACCGGTCCGATCCGGCGGGCCATGTCCACGGACTCCGGGGGCAGCAGCACCGGTGGGTCCTGGCGGGCGGGCACCGCCTGGAGCATGTTGGTGCCCAGTGCGGAGAGTTCCCGCATCAGGGCCTTCTGGCTCGACGCCGGGATCCCGGTGACGACGATCAGGGTGGCGATGCCGATCGAGATGCCGAGGGCCGACAGGGCGGCCCGCACCCTGCGGGTCCGGATGCCCAGCAGCCCCAGGCCCAGAATGTCCAGGGGCGCCAGCCGTACCGGCCTGTTGTCGGTGCGCCGGGCGGCCGTTCTCGTGGAGATGTGGGTCATGAGCGGCTTTCCGTACGGGCGTAGGCGTCGATGCGGACGTCGGAGCGGACACGGCCGTCCCTGATCTCCACCCGGCGGGGCAGTTGGGCGGCGATGTCCCGGTCGTGGGTGACGACCGCGATGGTGGTCCCCTCGCGGTTCAAGGCGGTCAGCAGATCCAGGACGGCCACGCCGTTCGCGGTGTCGAGGGCGCCCGTGGGCTCGTCCGCGAGGACCAGGACCGGGCTGTTGACTAGGGCGCGGGCGATGGCCACGCGTTGGCGCTCGCCGCCGGACAGCTGGTGGGGCAGGTGCCGGGCCCGGCGGGCGAGGCCGACGCGCTCCAGCGCCTCCAGGGCGAGCGGGCGGCGCCTGCGGCGCGCCACCCCGGCGTACAGCAGTCCGGTGGCGACGTTCTCGGCGGCGGTCAGCCCGTCCGTGAGGTGGAACTGCTGGAACACGAAACCGAGTCGGCGCTCCCGCAGCGCCGACAGTCGGCGGTCGGAGAGTTCCGCCACGTCCTGGCCGTCGATCTCCACGGTGCCGCTGGTCGGCCGGTCCAGCGTGCCCATGATGTTCAGCAGGGTCGACTTGCCGGAGCCGGACGGGCCGACGATGCCGAGCAGTTCGCCCCGCTCGACGGTGAGCGAGACGTCGTCGAGCGCCGTGACCCCGCCGGGGTGGACCATGCTCGCGCCGCGCACCGCGAGGACCGGGTGCCCGCTCACGAGGTCGTCACCACCCTGGTGCCGGCATCAATGCCCGTGCCGCTGATCTCCACCAGGCCCCTGGAGAACATCCCGGTCCGTACCGCCACCAGCCGGCCGCCCGGCAACTGCACCGCGTAGCCGCCCTCGTGGAGCGCCATCAGCGCGCCGATGGGCACGGTGAGGACGTTCTCGTGGGTCTCCGAGGTGAAACTCACCCGCACCGGCGCGGAGTTGAGCCCCCGTACCGCCCCGGTGTCGCGCAGGGCGACGGCGACGGTCAGCCGGGGCTGTCCGGAGGTGTCGTCGCCGCTCGACGCGTCGCTGCTGCGGACGGTGGCGCCGATGGCCGTGATGGTTCCCGGGGCCGTGGAGTCGTCGGGCAGGGTCACGGTCACCCGGTCGCCGCGCTTCATCGAGCCCGCCTCGCCCGGATCCACGGAGACGGCAACGGACTTGGTGGTGGAGGTGACCGTCATCAGGGTCCCGTCGGCCGCGTCGGCGAGCTGCGCCTGTACGCCGTCGACCCGTACGGCACCGGACTGCACCACCACGTCGCCGACATCCAGTACACCGGTGGCCGGCATCCCGGTGGCGGTCTGCCACCGTTTGACGGCGGCGATGAGGGAGCCGGTCAGGACGGCGTCACCGCGCTTGACCTGGACGGGAGTTGGGGCAGGCGTGGGGGCGGACGGGGTCGTGGGCGCGGCCGAGGCCGGTCCCGTGGGCGCCGGTTCGGCCGTGACCGAGCGGGGAGTGACCCACGTACCGATCGGAGGCTGTGGGCCGATGTCGTACCCGAGTGCCCTGAGGTTGTCGGCCACCGTCCGTACGTCCGGGCCGGTGGTGCCTCTGGCTCGAAGGGTCCGGTACAGCGGGGTGGCGCCGTAGAGGACCGGCACGGGGACGTTGTCCACCCGGTACAGGGCCTCGCCGCGCCGCACTGTCGTCCCCGTCGCCGGCAGCCAGGTCACCAGGCCGGGCCGGCCGCCCTTGACCGTGGTCGCCCGGCCGTAGCCGAGGACTCCGTCCAGGGTCTGGGCGTTGGAGAGGTCGCTCCTGGTCACGACCGCGGTCGCGGTCCGCACGGTGTGGCCGTTCGAGGTGTCCGCCCTGCCGTCGTCGTCCTGCCACGCGGTCACGGTGAACGCGCCCGCCACGACGACCGCCGGCACCACCACTCCGACGGCCAACCGCCGTCCGCGCGGCCGACGGGCGCCGCCGGTGTCGTTACTTGCCTTCACCGAACGCCTTCACCTGGCAGTCGATCTCGTACTCGTCGTAGTGCGGGCGGTTGAGCTCGTCCCCGGTCTCCAGGGCCCAATTGCCCTCGTGGACGAGGGCTTTGATGCCGTGCCCCTTCATGCACTTCACCATCTCGCGCACGTCGTCGCTGTAGTCCGGGTTCTTGGCCGGGTCCAGCTCCGGCGGGCTGAGCGGTTCCTTCCCCCGACAGGCCAGTACCGAGGGGTCGTTCGGCGTGCGCTTGTACTTCTCCTCCGCCCCGTGGTCCTTCAGACAGGAGAGCCACGCGTCGTACATGCGGTTGGTCTCCTCGTTGGTGCTGTCCAGCCGGATCCGCGGACGGCCCGCGTCGGGGTCGGCGCTCGCGCTCGCCGCACCGCCGTCCGCCGCCGGAGTGGTGAGCGAGGCGACCTCGCCGTCGCTGTCGTTGACCGCGTCGTCGTCTCCGCGACGCCTGCGCAGGCGGTCAGCAGGAGCAGGCAGGCCAGGCCGAGGGCGGTGCGGGCCGCGGCTCGTGGGAAGAGGTTCGACATGGGGGCAGACCCTGGCCCGAAGTTATGAGCATCCTGTCAGGACGCGGTCAGAAAGCCGTCTCGTCCGATCCGGTCGCCCCTACTCTGGCCCCATGAACGCCCGTGTCCTCGTGGCCGAGGACGACCCCAGGCAGGCCGAGGTGATCCGCCGTTACCTGGAGAGCGAGGGCCACACCGCCCTGCTCGTCCACGACGGGCGCGCCGCGCTGGACGAGGTGCGCCGCCACCGGCCCGACCTGCTGGTCCTCGATGTGATGATGCCGGTCGTCGACGGTCTGGACGTGTGCCGCATCCTGCGCCGCGAGAGCGATCTGCCGGTGCTGATGCTGACCGCCCGCAGCACCGAGGAGGACCTGCTGCTCGGCCTGGACCTAGGCGCGGACGACTACCTCACCAAGCCCTACAGCCCACGCGAGTTGATGGCCCGCATCCGCACGCTGCTACGGCGGACCCGGGCGTCCGGCACCGCGTCGGCGGACCCGGTGCTGCGGGTCGGCGCCCTCGCCGTGGACCCGGTCCGCCGGGTGGTCGAGGTCGAGGGACGGCACGTGGTCTGCACACCGGGCGAGTTCGACGTCCTCGCCACGATGGCCGCGGAACCGGAACGGGTCTTCACCCGGCGCCAGTTGCTGGCGAGCACCCGCGGGGACGACCGGTACATCACCGAGCGCACCATCGACGTCCACGTCCTGAACCTCCGCAAGAAGATCGAGCCCGTCCCCCGTCGGCCGGTCTATCTCCAGACGGTGTTCGGCGTCGGCTACCGCCTCACCGACGGCACCCGTGGCCGCTGAGCGACGGGCACGCCCCGGAGGGCCGGCGGTCCGGCCCGGGCGGCTGCCCTGGCACCGCAGTCTGCTGGTCCGTCTGCTGGCGGCGTCGATCACCATCGCCGTGTGCTCGGTCGCCGCCACCGCCTGGCTCGCCGCGCGCACCACCACCAGCGCCCTCCAGCGGGAACAGGGACAGGTCCTCGCCGACGACGCCCGGATCTACGACACCCTCATGGGCTACGCGGCCGCTCACACCGACTGGTCCGCGGTGGCGCCGACACTGGCACGGCTGGCCGAGCGGACCGGCCGGCACATCACCCTGACCACCCAGGACCGGCGGCCCGTTGCCGTGTCCGGCCCGGCTTCCCAGGACCTGCCCACCCGGGCCTCGGCACTCGTCGACCCGCTGCGGGCCGACCCGGCGCTGCTGCCCGGCGTCCAGGCGGACGGCATCGACCCGCGCGCGGTCGGTCCGTACCGGCTGCCCGACGCCGAACGCAAGCAACTGAGCCACCTCGCAAGGACGTTGCGGACCTGTCTGCGCGGGACCGGATTCTCCGCCGGGGTCACCGAAGGAGCGAGCGGCCGGCCGTCCCTCGTCATGACAGGCGACACCGGCATCCAACGGAAGGTGGGCGAGGTGTGCGGCGTGTTCGCACTCGACGCTCCCACCAGGACCGAGAAGCGGGCGCTCGACCGGCTCAACGCCCTGGTCGGCGGCTGTCTGAAGCGCCAGGGGCGGGATCCCGTCATGGTCGGTCTCGGCTTCGCTCCCGCCGAGAGCGTCAGCGAGCCCGTGCGACGGTGCGTCGACACCGCCCGTCGTGAGCAGCTCGCGCCCTATGTCGCGCCGCCCGTGCTGCTGTTCGTCGCGAGTGCGGCGGGATCGCCCGCGGCTCCCGGCTTCGACCTGTCGTCCGCCAACACGGCGAAGGTCGCCGGTGTCGCCGCGCTCGTCCTCGTCCTCACCCTGGCGGTCACCGTCACCGTCGGCACCCGGCTGGTCAGGCCCCTGCGCGCGCTGACCGACGCGGCCCGCCACCCGACCCAGGAGCACCTGCGGGTACCGGTGACGACCCACGACGAGATCGGTCACCTGGCCGCCGCCTTCAACGACCTGTCCGAGCGCCGCGAACGGCTGGAGGAACAGCGCAAGGCGATGGTCAGCGACGTCGCCCACGAACTGCGCACACCGCTCACCACGATCCGCGGCTGGCTGGAGGCGGCCCAGGACGGACTGGCCGCATCCGACGAGGTGTTCGTGGCCTCGCTCCTCGAGGAGGCCCTGCTGCTCCAGCACATCGTCGACGACCTCCAGCACCTCGCGCAGGCCGACGCGGGCCGTCTACGGCTGCACGCCGAGCCCCTCAACCCACGGGAGCTCCTCGACCAGGTGGCCGCGGCCCACCGGGGCCGGGCCGAGACGGCCGGGGTCACACTCACCACCCGTGTCGAGGACACCCCGAGCCTGTACGCCGATCCCGCACGCTTGCGTCAGACGGTCGGCAACCTGCTGTCCAACGCGATCCGGCACACGCCTGCCGGGGGCGCCGTCACGCTCGGCTGCCGCGGCGAGGGAGCGGAGACCGTGATCGAGGTCGCCGACACCGGCACCGGTATCGCGGCTGCCGACCTGCCCCGCGTCTTCGACCGTTTCTGGCGCGCCGACCGGGCCCGTGGCCGGCAGACCGGCGGCAGCGGACTGGGCCTGGCGATCGTCCGCCAGCTCACCGAGGCCCACGGCGGCACGGTCACGGTCACCAGCACCCCCGGCACGGAAACGGTCTTCACCCTCCGCCTGCCCGCCACCCCCGCCGAAGCGCCGCCCCGCTAGGGCGCGAACACCGGCAGGCAGTACTCGCGTTCGCACCCTGCAGAGGACCACAGCGTCGGCGTGGAGGAGGCGGCGGGACCGGCCGTCAGTGCTGCGCGAACTGCACGCCGGTTCGCTGCACCACGTCCGGCTCCACTCCGATCCCCGTGATCTCCAGGCTCTCGCCGTAGATGTCGGTGAGCCGGATCGGGCCCCCGCACCCGCTGCCCTGCTCGGAGAGGAAGTAGTTGTAGCCCGTGCGGGGCAGCTCCTGCCAGCCGGCGCCCGTCCGGACCTCCAGTCGGGCCACCGGGTTGCGGTGACCGATCGCCTGGATGCCGCACCAGTAGCGGGTCGATCCGGTCTTGTAGCGGATCGAGACCGTGTCGGAGGTGCTGGGGCTCAGCAGGCTCCATGTGATCGGGATGCGTCCGGTGACCGGGGCGGCGAGCTTCGCGAACGCCTGCGGGCTGAGGTCCAGTTGACCGGGCGCGCAGGGCAGCGGGCACTCGTTGGTGATCCTGACGGTGACGGAGGCGCCGCCCGCGGCACGGACGAGGATGTACGCCCCGCAGGCCTGTGAGGTCTCGTAGTCCGTGGTGTTCATCGCGGCGGTCATGGTGTCGGCGGTCGGCCCGTACAGACAGGCACCGTCGCCGTTGCCCACGTCGTAGAAGGTCGCCACGCCGTCGTAGGTGACCCCGGGCTTGATGCGTTCGGCGAGCGGGGCCGCACCGGACGCCTTCCGGGCCTGCCCGGCGGTCGCGGCGGCCGGCGTACGGGACGACGGGCGTTTCGCGGCGGCCGGGCTGCTCGTGCGGGACGAGGGCGAGGAGGACGGCGAGGGCGAGGCGGATGCCGGCGGGGAGGCCGTCGTGGGTGTCGCCTCCGGTGTCGTCCCGTTCGGCGTCGCGCGGGCCTCGGCGACCGACGTGGCCCCGGCAGGGCCTGCCGTGTCGTGCCGGTCCGGGCCGAACGCGACGATCAGCGCCGCCACGAGTACGACGGCCGCGGCGGCGACCGCGGACACGAGGACCGTGCGCCGCGCGCCTGGTGAAGAGAAACGGTGTGAGCGAGGTGCCACTGCCACGTCCTTGTGTGAGGGGTGCCGATCCGTCAGTCGGCGCCGCGCGCGGAAAGGCCGCCGGACGGTTCCTGGACGGTGACCGCTCCCCCGTTCGGGTCCAGCCCGGTCATGAGTTCCGCGAAGGCGCGGGCCGCAGCCGGGGAGTGGAAGAGCCGGTCGAGACGGGCCCGGGCGAGGTGGCGCAGGAACGGATCGGCGTCACCGGCGTCGTGCAGGGTCCGGGTGAGCCAGTGGGAGAACTCCTGGTCGTTCCAGACGCGGCGCAGACAGCGTGCCGAGTAGGTGTCCAGCGCGGTGTCGTCGCCGTCCCGGACGAAGTCCCGCACGGCCCGCGCGAGCAGGTCGGCGTCGTACAGGGCGAGGTTCATGCCCTTGCCGCCCATCGGCGACACGATGTGCGCCGCGTCGCCGACCAGGAAGAGACGGCCGTGGCGCATGGGGTCGTGGACGAGGCTGCGGAGCCGGAAGACCTCGCGGTCGGTGATCGGGCCGGAACCGAGGGCGGGGTCGCCGAGCCTGGTGCGCAGGGCCTCCCAGACGCGCTGCTCGGGCCAGTCGTCCGGGGTGTCGTCGGGCGGGCACTGGAGGTAGTAGCGGCTCGCGTGCGGGCCCCGGGGGAAGTGGGCGGCGAAGCCGTGGGGGCCGGTGGCCAGGAGGGGGTGCGCGGGAGGCGGTGCGTCGGCCAGGACGGTGAGCCAGCCGATGCCGTGGTCGAAGGCGTGCGCGGTGAGGGCACCGTTGGGGACGGCCGTACGGCTGACTCCCCGGTCGCCGTCGCACCCGGCGACGAAGTCGCAGGTCAGGGTGTGTGAGGTGCCGTCGGGTGTGCGGTAGCGGACGGTCGCGCGGTCGCCGGTCAGGTCGTGCAGGGAGACATCGGCGGCCTCGAAGCGCAGATCGCCGCCGCCCTCCAGGAAGGTCTCGGTGAGCTTCTGCACGAGGACCTGCTGGGGGCACAGCCGGGCCACCGGGCCGTCCGAACCGTCGCGGTCGGAGACCAGATGGCTGCGGCCGTCGACGCGGATCTCCAGGATGCCGTCGTACGGGATGCCGCCGAGGACGCGGTCGGCCAGCCCCCACGAGTCGAACATGCGGACCGCGCGGGTCTCGACGATGCCGGCCCGTTGGCGCTGTGCCACGTGGTCGCGGGAGCGGCGCTCCAGGACGACGCACGGGACACCGCTGTGCTGGAGCAGGGTCGCGAGGGTCATCCCGGCGGGACCCGCGCCGATCACCACGACCGTCGTCGATACGGTCACCGGTTCGGGAGCATCCTGCAACTGGCTTGCTTCTCCGGCCACTTGGGCACCTCCGGAAGCCAGCCTAGCGAGGACGCCGGCCGTCCGAGCCGTATCCGATCAACCTCTCGCCGATCGGATACGGCTCCCGGAACGACCGCGCGCTCAGCGGTGGCAGGTGGTGAGGCCCGGCCGCCACGGGCAGGCGAGCCCGGCGAAGCCGCCGTTCGCGACGACGTCGACGGTGAGGGTGTCGTCGCCGCGCAGGACCTGCCTGTTCTGGACGAGGCCGTCGGCGCCGTCCCGGATCGTCTCCACCAGCCACCGGCCCGGACCGAGCGACAGCGGCACCTGGGCCGTGCGGGCGGCTCCCGCGTAGAGGCCGCCGAGGAACCATCGGTCACCGCTGCGGCGGGCCAGCACGGCCTCCTGGCCGGGTGTGCCGGCGAGCAGCCGGGTGTCGTCCCAGGCCGCCGGGACCTGGTCGAGGTAGGCCCGGGCGAGCGGCCTTGCCTCGTACGACTCGGGGGTGCCCGCGAACATCTGGAGGCCCGACTCGTAGGCGACGGTGAGGCCGACCTCGGCCGCGTCGGAGTTGGGGCGCAGTCCGACCCGCTGGAAGGCGCCGGGGGTGAAGTCCATGGAGCCGATGACGTTGCGGGTGAAGGGCAGGGTGGTGAGGTGGGCGGCGGTGTTGGTGCGCTTCTCCTCGCCCGCGACCCCTTCCAGGGTCATGACCTGCGGCCAGGTGCGCTGGATGCCCTTGGGGATCGTCGAGCCGTGGAAGTCGACCATGAGGTGGTGGGCGGCCGTCTCCGCGAGGATGGTGTCATACCACCGGAGCATGGGCTGCGCCTCGGAGTTCATGAAGTCGATCTTGACGCCCTTCACGCCCCACTGCTCCAGGGTGGGCAGCCACTGGGCGCGTTCCTCGGGGGTGTCGAGGTCGCGCTGGTGGATCCAGACGATGATGCCGACGCCCTTGGCGCGGGCGTACCGGACGAGTTCCGGCATCCAGCTGTCGGTCTGCCAGTCGGGGTCGGTGACGTCCCATTCCTGCCGGTAGTACCAGCCGGCGTCGACCGCCTCGTAGGGCCAGCCGCGTTCGGCGGCGTGGTCGACGTAGGCCTTCTGCGCGGCGAGGCTCTGCCCCGCCTCCCTGCCGCCCGCGAGCCACGTCCACAGGACGGTGCCGGGCCTGATCCAGGAGGTGTCGCGCACCTTGGAGGCGGGGGCGAGGTCGTCGGTGAAGGTGGAGCGGGTGACGGTGGCCAGGTCGCCGGTGACCATCGCGCGCCACGGGGTGGCCAACGGGCCGGTGGAAGCGACCCGTTCGTCGGCGAGCTTGACGCGGTAGGTGCCGGTGCCCTGGTCATGGGCGAGCCGGGCACCCGAGTAGCCGCCGGTGAGATCGGACTCGGCGAGCAGCGTGTACCCGCCGTCGGTCGAGAAGAGGGCCTGGTCGGAGTACTCGCCGGTGGGTGCGCTCGCGGCGGTGTACTGGGCGAACTGGCCCTCGTTGTCCACCCGGTAGGCGCCGAGCCATGCTTTCGCGTCCGCCGGGAGGGTGAAGGCGGACGCCTCCCCGAGCACGTCACCGGACCCGGCGGGCAGGACGTACCGGTAGGCGATGCCGTCCGCGGCGGCGCGGACCACGAGGTCGAGCCGGGCGCCCGCGGCGCCGGCGAAGGACAGTCGGGTCTCGTTCATCCGGACCCGCCGGTCCAGGCGCTTGCCGGACTTGGTGCGGTAACGCTCTTCGACGGTACGGCTCTTGCGGTGCAGGAAGCGCAAGTCCTTGGACAGGTCGGCCTGTTCGGTGACGAGGCCGAGGGGTGACGGCTCGATGACCGTACGGCCGTCGCGGGACACGGCGAGCGTCAGCCGGCCGGTGGTGTCGTCGAGGCCGACCTCGGCGCGCGGCGCGTGTGCTCCCGCGGACAACGACCATGTCCGGTCGTGCTGTTGGGCCTGGGCGGGTGCGGTACTGAGGAGCGCGGCCGCCAGCGAGGCACAGAGTGCGGCGACCGCCGTTCTGATCGGAACTGACATCGATGTCCTCCGAGTCGTGTGGCCTCTACGGCAGTCCCCAGGCCGGTCCGGGCTCGCTGACGGCGACGGGCGCGAGGGTGAGGTCGGGGCGGGTACCGGTGTGCACGAGCACCTCGCGGCCGCGGGGAAGGTCGATGGCGAGGATGCCGCCGCCGAGGTCGTGGGTGCGGGCCGGGGTGCCGTCGTCGAGGACGGCGGTGAGACGTCCGGTGAGGCCGTGCTTGAGTTCGAGGGGCTCGCCGGCCAGGCTGCGGACGCGGATGAAGCGGGTGGTTCCCGCCTTGCGGACGGCACTGACCAGGAAGGCGCCCTCGGTGCGGAAGTTGTGCAGGGTGAGGTCCGCCCAGGCGGTCGGGACCGCGGGGAAGA
Organism: Streptomyces sp. 351MFTsu5.1; assembly: GCF_000383655.1. NCBI lineage: Bacteria > Bacillati > Actinomycetota > Actinomycetes > Kitasatosporales > Streptomycetaceae > Streptomyces > Streptomyces sp. 351MFTsu5.1. Next base: position 104,885 of record NZ_KB911777.1, read on the forward strand.
CCCGGATCACCCCGCCCCAGCTCTGGCAGAACATGTCGTGCAGGGACTGCGAGGCCGACAGCGGGGTCTCGATGACCGGACCGGCTTCGGTGTAGTGGGTGTTGGGGCGGCAGGGGAAGCGGGTCGTGGGGTCGAAGAACTTCCGCAGATAGGTGATGGCGGTGTCGCCGTCGCCGGTCATGGCGTACATGGAGGCGGCGCCGGTGTAGCTGTAGCCGCGGTGCGCGCCGGTGAGCGCGTGCCAGTGGACGATCGATGTGGTGATGAGGTCGCGGCTTTCGGGCTGGTCCCAGTTGACGAGGTACAGCGGGTAGACCATCAGCAGGTGTGAGTAGTGCCGGTGGGACTGTGCGTACGGGGTCTCCGCACCGATCATGAAGCCGCTGTCGTCGACCGGGTAGGGCGTGAGCCTGGCGAGGACCTCCTGCCATCGCGGAGCCAACTCGTCCTCGATGCCGAGCAGTTCGGCGGAATCGAGGAGGGTCCGGCAGCCCCAGCGGATCAGGGCGAGGTCGTAGTTGGTGTCCTGGGGCGGTACGACCGGGTATTCGGGCGACAGGGTGCTGGGCAGGTGCAATTTGCCGTCGCTGCCCGGGGTGAGGAAGTGCAGGTAGTAGTTGATCGCCCGGCGCAGCACCGGGTAGATCGTGTCGCGCAGCAGGGCGGTGTCCATGGAGTGGCGGTAGGACAGCCACACGTTGTGCAACGCCCAGGTGAGGTCGCCGACTTCGGCGCCGGTGCCGGGCCGGCCCACGCTGCGGTTGGCGAACATGTCGGAGCTGCGGCCCACGCCCGAGCTGTCGGCCCGGTAGGCGGCGGGCACGTTGGCGGTCAGCTGTTCCTGACTCTGGCGCAGTGTGGTGGCGAGGGAGTCCAGCTCCGGGTGGTTGGAGCCGTGGATGAGCCAGTACTCCAGCTGGACGTTGAGGTTCCACCAGACCGCGGGCCAGGGCGTGGGCTCCAGCCAGGGCCCTGAGGTCGCCATGACGGGTCCGCCGGCGCGGCTGGCGGAGGCGACCTTGTACAGCTGGATCCAGTGGAAGCTCTGGAGGCGCTGGTCGGGGAACGACACGAAGCTCTTGCGGTAGAAGGCGTGCCACCAGCTGGTGTGCCGCTGCCGGAGCGCGCTGTACGACTTCGCGCGGCGGAGGTTGCGCAGGGAGTCGGCCTCGGCGGCCGTGTCGGAGGGGTGGCTGTGGCCGACACTGAGCAGCAGGTCGTTGCCGGTGCGGCGGTGGGCGGTGGCGGTCTGCCCGCCGCCGGTGAGGGGCTGGAGGACCTGCTCGGTGCCGTCGGGGGCGGTGCGGGTGGTCCACGGCGGGTTGGCGGTGTAGTCGGTGGGCGGGGCCTCGCTGATCTTCCGGGGGCTGACGGCCTCCTCGGGGTGGAAGGTCCAGGTGACCCGTTCGTCGCCGCGGGCCGTGACACGGACGGCGAGGACCTCGTCATGGACGAGGGCGGCGAGGGTGAGGGTGCCGGCGGTGGTGGTGACGGTGCCGGTGAGTTCGGCGTTCCAGAGGCTGAGGCGCCAGTCGACGGCGGTGATGGTGCCGGCCGGTTCGAGGGTGAGACGGCCGACGGGGAGTCGGCAGGTGCCCCAGCCGCTGCCGAACTCGGGGCGGTGGTCCTGGACCCGGCCGTGCTGGACGGTGAAGCGGATCCGGTTGGCACCGGGTTCCTGGTAGACCATGCTGCCCAGTTGACCGTCGCCGAGGAAGGGGCCCTCGTACCAGAGGGTGGGCAGCCGTCTCCACAACAGGTCCTGGTCGCGCAGGAAGCGGGCCCACGCGTCGTCGGTGCTCATGGTGTCGCGGAGTTTCCAGGGGCGTCCGGCGCCTGACTTGGCGGACGCCGGATCTCCGGCGTGGGCCGTGTCGGGTGAAGCGGCGGCCGACGTGCCGGGTAACGCGGTCGCCGCCGCTCCGCCCAGCGCGGTGCCGAGCACGGCCCTGCGGGCCGGGTGCGGGTGTCTCTCCGAGGGTGAGGTCATCGTCGTCCTCCATACCTGACGGATCGTCGATACATCGGGTGTATCGAGGAACCTAGGAGGCACCTGTGCACCTGTCAATGACTAGGACATCAGCAGGACCAGACCAATCCCTCAGACTCCTCCGATGTATCTCGACGACGGCGAGAACGGTGACGTTCACATGGCCCGCGGTCCGCCTGCGGCTCAGCCCTGCGCGAGCAGCTGGAGTGTGTCGATCACTCGGTTCGAGAAGCCCCACTCGTTGTCGTACCAGGCGACCACCTTCACATGGCGGCCGTCGACGCGGGTGAGCGCCGAGTCGAAGATCGACGAGGCGGGGTTGCCCGTGATGTCGGAGGACACCAGCGGGTCCTCCGAGTACTCGAGGACGCCCGCGAGGGGCCCCTCGGCGGCGGCTCGGTAGGCCGCGAGCACGTCCTCACGGGTCACGTCGCGGGCGACGGTCGTGTTCAGCTCGACGATCGAGCCGACCGGCACCGGGACCCGGATCGAGTCGCCGGACAGCTTGCCGTCCAGGTTGGGCAGCACCAGGCCGATCGCCTTGGCGGCACCCGTGGTGGTCGGCACGATGTTGACGCCGGCCGCACGGGCACGGCGGGCGTCGCGGTGCGGGCCGTCCTGGAGGTTCTGCTCCTGGGTGTAGGCGTGCACCGTCGTCATGAAGCCGTGCTCGATGCCGGCCAGTTCGTCGAGCACCGAGGCCAGCGGGGCGAGCGCATTGGTCGTGCAGGAGGCGTTGGAGACGATCGTGTGCAGGTCCGGGTCGTAGGCGTCGGTGTTGACGCCGTAGGCGAGGGTGACGTCGGCGCCGTCCGAAGGCGCGCTGACGAGGACCTTCCGCGCGCCCGCGTCGAGGTGGGCGCGGGCGGCCTTGGCCGAGGTGAAGCGCCCGGTGGCCTCCAGCACGATGTCGACGCCGAGCTCGGCCCACGGCAGCTGCGCCGGCTCACGCTCGGCGAGGACGGTGATCCGGCGGCCGTCGACGACCAGGGTGTTCCCGTCGACGGTGACCGGACGGCCGAGCCGGCCGGCCGTGCTGTCGAAGGCCAGCAGCCTCGCCAGGGTGGCGGGCTCGGTGAGGTCGTTGACGGCGACGATCTCCAACGCCGTGTCGCGTTCGAGGAGCGCGCGCAGCACATTGCGCCCGATGCGGCCGAATCCGTTGATGGCGATGCGAGTCATGAATGGTGTCCCTTCCCTATGACCACCAGGCTCGCGCGCGGCGGGCGCAGCTGACAGTGGCGCGATCGCCATGGTTCAAAAGGATCGCGCCATGCCCGCGCGGGGAGCTATTCGCCCCGGGTGAAGGTGCGCCGGTACTCGCTCGGCGTGGTGCCGAGGATCCGCTGGAAGTGCGCCCTCAGGTTCGCGCCGGTCCCGAGTCCGACGTCGGTCGCGATCTGCTCGACCCCGCGCTCCGAACGCTCCAGCAGCTCACGGGCCCGGTCGATACGGGCCCGCATGACCCACTGCATCGGCGTGTATCCGGTCTCCTCGACGAAGCGACGGGAGAAGGTGCGCGGCGATACGGCGGCCTGCCGGGCCAGGAGGTCGAGGGTGAGGGGTTCGTCGAGCCGGTGCAGGGCCCATTCCCGGGTGGCGGCGAAGCGCTCGCCGAGCGGCTCGGGCACGCTGCGCGGCACGTACTGGGCCTGGCCACCGCTGCGGTAGGGGGCCGCGACCAGCCGCCGGGCCGCGTGGTTGGAGGCGGCCACGCCGAGGTCGCCGCGCAGGATGTGCAGGCACAGGTCGATGCCGGAGGCGGCGCCGGCCGAGGTCAGGACACTGCCCTCGTCGACGAAGAGGACGTTCTCGTCGACCCGCACGTGGGGGTGTTTCGCGGCGAGCGCTCTCGTGTAGTGCCAGTGGGTGGTGGCCCGCCTGCCGTCGAGGAGACCGGTCGCGGCCAGTGCGAAGGCGCCCGTGGAGATCGCGGCCAGCCGGGCGCCCCGGCCGTGGGCGGCGACCAGGGCTTCGACGACGGCCGGCGGCGGGTCCTCGCGGTCCGGGAACCGGTAGCCGGGGATGAACACGATGTCCGCCCAGCCGAGTGTGTCCAGCCCGTGGGCGACGTGGTACGACAGCCCGTCCCCGCCGCTCACCAGGCCGGGGGCCGCACCGCACAGCCGTACCTCGTACGGCATGCTCGCCCGCGTGGTGAACACCTGTGCGGGAATCCCGACGTCCAGGGGCTTCGCGCCTTCGAGGACGAGCACGGCGACACGACGGAGGCGGGAGGCGGGCACGGGGACAGGGTACGCAGCGGTCAGGCGTCCTGGACCGTGGCGGTGACGGGCGTGCCGATCTCGACCGTGCGGCTGACCGTGCAGAGCCGGTCGTGGGAGGTCTTCACGGCGCGGGGCAGGATCGTGCGGGCCCGCTCGGCGCCCTCGCCGTCCGGGAAGGCGACGGTGAAGGTGACCGCGAGGTCGGTCATCCGGTTGCCTAGCTCGTCGTCGACCTTGTTGCCCGTCACCTCAACGGTGAAGGTGGCGGGTTCGGCGTGCCGGCTGGTGGCGAGGTCGACGTCCACGGCCGTGCATCCGCCGAGCGCGGCGAGCAGCAGTTCGACGGGAGTGAACTCGTCGGAGCCGGTGCCGAAGGTGATCGTGCCACCGCGGACGTTGGTGGCGACGTACTGCCCGGCACCGGCGCGCTCGACGGTGACGGACCGCTGGGAGTTTTCGCTCATACCGAGGACATTAGCGCCCAGTGCTCCGCGGTCTCGGAGGTGCGGGGTGCCTCACGGGTCCGGAGGTGCGGGGTGCCTCACGGGCCTGGAGGGGGCGGGTGCCTCACGGGGCCGCAGGGGCGGGTGGCTCGTCGGACCGGGATCGGTCACCACTCGGCGGCCACGGCCTCCACCAGCCTGGCGGTGGCTCCCGGATCGGGCACGCTCCGCAGCTTGGCCACCGCCTCCCGGCCACCGAAGTCGCGCTGTTCGGCGGTCACCGTCGGATCGACCGCGCACGCGGCCTGTACGTGGACGTAGTTGAGGTCCGTCGCGAACAGCATGGAGAAGGCCTCCACGCCCTTCACCACCGCACGGCCCCCGGCATCCCGGTAAGCGCGCACCAGCCGCCGGGCGGCCTCGGCCTCGAAGTCGCTGCCGCCGGACCACACGTACAGCGCCCGGGCCACTTCACGCTCCGCCGAGACGGGCCCGGCGTTGTCCCAGTCGAGCAGGACCGGTCCGCCGGTCCCGACCAGGACGTTCTGGGGACGCAGGTCCAGATGGGAGAGCACCACGTCGCCGGGGACCGACGGCGACACGTACTGTCCCAGTTCCACCGCTGTCGTGGCGATGAACCGCTCCAGCTCCCGGGTCCAGGGCAGGCCCGCGCGGTCGACCCTGTCCAGCAGCTCGGCCCAGTCGGATTCTCCGGGAGACCCCTCGTACCAGTCGTTCGGTGCCTCGTCCGTGCCCTCGCCCGCCTGGTGCAGGAGCGCGAGCGTACGCCCGCACCAGTTCAGGATCTCCGGGTCCGACGGGTCGGCCTCGGAGCCGTCGACCCAGTCGTACAGCTTCACCCAGGAGCCTTCGGGCAGCCGTAGGGCAAGGGCGCCGGTGCGGTCCGGCATGAGGCGTGGCGCGGAGATGCCCAGCGGTTCGGCCGCACCGAGCAGGGCGGCCTCGGCACGGACGTCCGGCTCGCCCTCCCCGAAGAGCAGCTCCTTCACCGCCCAGGCAGTGCCGTTTCCGGACAGCTTCCAGATCTGGCCGAGGGCGCCGCGGGCCACGGGCGTCATCGTCCAGGGGCCCGCGCCGAGCGCATAGGTGTCCGCGATGTACGCACCGGTGTCCCGCATACAACTCCCCGCTTCGGCAGCCCTGTTGGAGGAGCCTAGCCGCAGCAGTCCTTTTGCGTCCGGCAGTAGCAGGACGCCTCGACGGGGACGTCGGTGAGGGCGGTGGCGGTGCGTAGCTGGTGGGCGATGATCTGCGCCTCCGCGTCCTTTCCGGTGCGGACCAGGCACTCGTGGAGGCCGTGCAACGCCCAGACGTTGCCCGGGTGTTGGAGTGGGCGCGGGAGGGTGTCGTCGAGGCCGAGGTCGGCGCGGTAGACGGCTTCCGCCTCGGCCGTCCGGCCCTGTTCCAGCAGGAGGGCGCCGTAGGCGTGGCGGGTGGGCTGCATCCAGCCCCAGGGTTCGTCGTAGGGGAGGTTGTCGTCCAGGTCGACCGACCGGGCGAGGGCCGCGAAGGCGGTGTCGAACTCGCCCTTGCGGTAGGCGAGTTCGCCGTCCAGCATGGCCGAGGCAATGGCCAGGATGTCGGCGCAGGTGTTGTTGAAGAGCATCCGGGTCCCGGGAACCCGGGCGACCGCCGCCCGGAAGAGGGTCCGTTCGGCCTCCGCCTCGGTGACGCGGCCGAGGGCGGACAGGGCGACTCCGCGGGCGTAGTGGAGCATCGCCGTGGTCACGCAGTACAGCCGCAGGTCGGCGGGCAGCGGCAGGTCCAGGATGTCGGTCCAGCGGCCGAAGCGGACCAGGACATGGACGCGCATCGCGAGGAAGCCCTCCAGCCAGTCCGCCATCGGCGGGCTCTCGACCCGCAGCAGTTCCTCCGGGATCGAGGCCTCCAGCTGCACGGCCGTCTCCAGGGCCACCTGTGACTGCCCGAGGAACATCGCGCCGTAGATCTTGAAGTGGTAGTTGTGCGAGCGGTAGAGCGTGTAGAAGTTCAGGGCGCCCGACCGGGCCCGCACCTTCTCGTCGGCGGCGATCGCCGCGCTGTTGTCGGACACCACCCGCCGGTAGTCGCCGCAGAGCACCTCCAGGTGGGAGGGCATGTGCAGGAGGTGTCCCGCGTCGGGCACCAGGCCGCGCAGCCGGTCCGCCGCGGTCAGCGCCAGTTCGGGCGTGGGCGACATCTCCATCAGGTGGACGTACAGGTGCAGGACGCCGGGGTGGTCACGTCCCGTGGCGCTCGCGAGCGCCCGCTCCAGAACGGCCCGGGCCTCGCGGGTGCGCGCGCCGAGGGCCGGTTCGCCGGTGCGCAGGTCCCACAGCTGCCAGGGGGTGAGGTTCATCAGCGCGTCCGCGTACAGGGCGGCCACGTCCGCGTCGTCCGGGGCGAGTTCGTGGACGGCGCGCATGGCGTCGGCGTACGGCGGGTTCCACACCGCGCAGTCCTCGGCGGGCCGGGCCTGCGGGTAGCGGGCGCGCAGGGCGTCGATCAGGGCCCGCTCCACCGGGGTGGCCCGGACGGCCGCCTTCCCGTGCGCCCGTTCGACGGCCAGGTGGGTGCGTTCGACGGTCCGGGCCAGGTCGCGGTCGTCGAAGAACTCCCAGGGTTTGTTGTAGTTCGGGCCCAGCGCGTAGGCGATGCCCCAGTGGGCCATGGCGCAGTCCGGATTGGCGGCGGCCGCCTTCTCGAAGCAGGCCACGGCCTCCTCGTGATGGAAGGCGTACGTCCACACCAGGCCCCGGTCGAACCAGAGTTGGGCCTCGGCGGACTCGGTGGTGACGGGTCGGCCGTGGGAGCCGAGGTCGTAGTACTCCATCGCCATCTGCCGCTCCTCGCACCGCTGCCCGGGCCGTACGGGAGTCGATTCTGCCCGAGGAAGGGGCTTTCGGGCCCGTGGGAGCGGATCTGTCCCCCGAAGGAACGCAGGTGCGGGGGCGGGGCGGCGCGGGCCGAGCCGTCACAAGCAGACGGTCCCGAGGAAACTGCTGAAGTACCTCCTCTCGGCCGGCCGTCACGCGCGAAGAGCGTGCGGGTCGGCGGCGAGGGAGGCGTCGTACACGGGGCATCCGGCCGCACCCGCAGCGACCGGCAGGTGAGCGTCCGTGTCCGTGTGGGCGGTCCGGACGGTGTGATCCGGGGGCGGTCGTTCAGGCGGCGCGGTCGAGCAGATGGCGTACGAGGGCGATCAGGGCCCGGGCGGAGGAGCGCTGGTCGCGGGCGTCGCAGTAGGTGACGGGGGTGTCCGGGAGGAGGTCGAGAGCCTCGCGGATCTCCTCCTCCTCGAAGTGGCCGGTCTGCGAGAAGGTGTTGACGGCGACCGCGTACTCGAGGCCGTACTCGTCGATCAGGTCGATGACCGGGAACGTCTCCTCAAGGCGCGAGGGGTCGACCAGGAGCAGGGCACCGAGCGCCCCACGGGCCATCTCCTCCCACAGCTCGATGAAGCGCTGCTGTCCGGGGGTGCCGAACAGGTACAGCACCAGCTCGTCGCTCAGGGTCAGCCGGCCGAAGTCCAGCGCCACGGTGGTGGTCGCTTTGTCCGGGGCCCCGCGCAGGTCGTCGATGTGCAGGGACGCCTGGGTCATCTTCTCCTCGGTGCGCAGCGGAGTGATCTCCGAAAGGGACCCGATGAAGGTCGTCTTGCCCACGGCGAAATGCCCGACCACCAGGATCTTCGCAGCGGTGGTCACGTCGGCGGACACGTAGATGGAGCCGTTCGTCCCGGAGTCAGCCGACGGTGAGGGTTTCGAGTCCATGCAGAACCTTCTCGCGTATCGCTCGGGGGACGTGCTGGGCGGGGGCCGGTACAGCGCGGCACAGGGGGTGCCCCTGCTCGGGTAAGCCGGTCAGCGGCGGTCGGCCCACGCCGTCGGGCAGTCCCAGGTGCCCGGCGACCTCGGCGACCGACAGGCAGCCGCCCGCCATGAGGAAGGAGCGGGCGAAGTCGCTGGTCACCGGAGCGTCCTCGCCCCTTCGTCCAGGTCCGCGGTGTGCCGCGAGCGGGATCCACAGGAGTGGATCTTCGAACAATGACGTCATGAGACTCTTTTCAAGTCGCCTCGCGTCGGGAGACTGAGCGCACACCGCGCGTATGACGCGTCATCAGCCCACTGAAAAGTGCGATGATCTTACCAGTCAGCCTCAGTTTCAACAGGGGTAGCAGGCGTCACACTTGACGCGCTTCCGGAGGCCCCGCGGCAAAACTCGTTTGCGGCGGCGGGCGCCGGTCCGGACTCTTGGGCCCATGTCCTATCTCCTGCGCGCTGCCGCGCTCACCGACGCTCCGGCCGTCACCGAGCTGCTGAACGAGATCGACCGCATCGAGATCGGGCGGCCCGAGACCGACCTGCCCACGGTGGAGGGTGACCTCGGGAACCCCGAGATCGACCTCGACCACGACTCCTGGCTGGCCTTCGACGGCTCACGGCTGGTGGCGTACGCCCTGGTGTGGGACGACTCCAAGGGCGAGCGCATCGACGCCGACCACTACGTCCTGCCCGACCACCAGAAGGCCGGCGAGCTGCTCCTGGAGGCGCTGGAGACCAGGGCGCTGGAGAAGGCGCGGGCCAACGGTGCCTCGCGGGCCGTGATCCATCTGCATCTCAACTCGGCGCCCACGACCGACCTCGCACTGATACGGCAGCGGGGCTGGAAGGCCGTACGGCGGTACCACGTCCTGGAGCGGGCGCTGCGGGCCGACGCGGACCTGCCGCCCGAGCCGCCGGCCGGCGTGCGGGTGCGGCCGTGTGCCGACGAGGCGGACCGGCAGCGGGTCCACGCCCTCCACCAGGTCGGCTTCGCCGAGCACTTCGACTTCCACCCTCGCTCGTACGAACAGTGGCTGCACGACATCCACGCCGACCGCATCGACTGGTCCCTGGTGTGGCTGGTCTCCACCGAGGACCTCGGGGACGTCGGCTTCCTGATCGCCCGCGACGACCGTGAGGCCATGGGCTGGATCCGTACTCTCGCCGTCACCCGCGAGGCCCGCGGCCGAGGCCTCGGCGGGCTGCTGCTGCGCCATGCCTTCGCCGCGTTCGCGGCCCGGGGGCGCGCCACGGTGGGCCTCGGCGTGGACACCGAAAACGCCACCGGCGCGCCCGAGTTGTACGCACGCAACGGAATGTCCGTCCATTACGCCGTCGACACCTGGGAAGCGGTGGTGCAGTGAACTCCCGTCGACGTGCGGCGGATTGCCACGGAGATGAGATGCATTCCGGGTGAGGTGCATTCCCACGGGACTGCTATGCGCCCTTGCCGTGCAGCAACGCGCAGACGAAGTTCTCCTCGAGAGCGCGCATTTTCTGCAGCCGCGCGGGGTCGGTGGACTGAGTGACCTGTGACGTGACCGAGAACGTCAGGGAACGACGGCCGTCGGGGGTGGCCGCGATCAACTGGGTATAGCCCAGCGTGTTGCCGGTGTGGCCCAGGACGACCCCGCACCGCGTCTGGTACCGGAAGACGGCCAGACCCGCGGAGTTGCGGCCGGGGCCGGCGGGCTCGGAGGAGCCGTCGATCCACTGCCGCTGCTGCCCGACGACCCTGCCGCCGTAGAGCCGTCCGCTCGCGTAGCCGCGGATGAAGCGGGTCATGTCGGCCGGTGTGGAGACGATCCCTCCGGAGGCCCAGACACCCGACATCCCGATGACCTCGCTGACGTCCTGCGGGGCCGCGGGCGGGTCCACGTCGTAGCCGTGCAGATAGGGACTCGGCATCCGGTAGCCCTGCGGGAGGCTGGTCGATTGCAGGCCGAGGGTCCGGTAGACCAGTCTGCGCAGCAGTTCTTCGTACGTCGTCCGGGTCGCCGCCTCCGCCATGAGCGCCACGGCGATGTTGTCCGAGTTCGAGTAGTGGTACTCGCTGCCCGGCGTGAAGAGCAGGGGCTGGTCGGCGACGTAGTCGAGCAGGCGCCGGGAGTCGAACCGGTGGCGCGGATCCGCCCGTAGCGCGGCGACGAAGCCCTCGCTGCGGGAGTAGTCGGGCAGACCACTGGTGTGGTTGAGGAGTTGGCGAAGTGTCACCTTGCCCCAGGCGTCGGGCAGTTGGGGAAGCCATGTGTGCAGGGTGTCGTCGAGACGCAGGACACGGTGGTCGACGAGGGTGAGGGCCACCGCGCCGCTGAAGGCCTTGGCCGTGCTCGCGATGCGCATGTGGTCGTCGGGCCGGGGCGCGCGGCCGGTGCTGATGTCGGCGACTCCGGCGCGTACGACACGTGTGCCGTTCTCGGTCCGCAGGACGGCGATGGCTCCCGGCGGGCCGCCCGGGCTCCGCACGAACTCGTCGAGCTCGCGCTGAAGCGTCCGCCGGTCGGGCGGGTCGGTGGCGGCACCGGCGAGCGTCGGGGACAGTGCGGCGAGGCAGACCGCGAGAACGGACCCCGCTCGCAGACGGGATCGGCGTGCAGACATGGGGGCTCCCTGGGGAGGGGACGGCATGGCCCGTCAAGCGTCACCGGGAGCCGCCTTCTCGTGCTTCCGGTACTGCTGCATACGGACCATGGACAGGGGCACCGGAGGGTGCCGTGAATTCGCCCCGCGGGAATCTGCGGTCTTCAGCGGTCGCCTGTTCCTCAGCCTAGTTTGCATGTACACCGACGTCTCGTCGGGAGCCTGCGGGAGGACCGCGCCTGTTCTTTTCGTGCCATCGCACGAGGGTGGGTCCCCGCCACCGGAACGCGTGGCGGGGACCCACCCTCGTGTCACATCGAGCGGCGGCTGGTGCGTCGCAGGAGGACGAATCCGGCGATCAGCAGCATCGCGCCGAGTGCGCCCGGCCACAGCTGGGTGCCGGTCTCGGCGAGACTGCCCTGGTTGCCCTGCGGCGCCGGCTGCGCGGCCACGGGGGGCTGGGCTACGGCTGCGGGCGCGGTGGTCGCGGTGTCGTCCTGCGGGTTCGACCCGGCCGACTGGTCCGGTGGGGTCGTCTGCTCGTCGTCGGAGTCGTCGGCGTTCGTGGTCTCGGGTGCCGACGTGCTGTGGGCGGTGGGTGAGCTGTAGGTCTTCGGTTGGTTGTCGGCGGGGGCAGTGGTCTGGTCGCCGGCCGGGGCCTCGGTGGCCGGGGCGGGCTGCTGCTGGGGGTCGCCGCCGTTTCCGGGGTTCTCCTCGGCACCGTTGCCGTTGCCGTTGCCGTTGCCGTTGCCACCGTCGTTTCCGTTGCCGGGGGCCGGGTCGGAGCCGTTGCCGGTGTCTCCGCCGTTCTGACCGCCGCCGTTCTGACCGCCGGCGCCGTTGTCGCCGCCGTTCCCGCCGTTGTCACCGCCGTTGTTGTTGCCGTTGCCGCCGTTGCCCGGGTCGTCCTGCCCCGTGCCCACGCCGCACTGGCGGCCGTCGTTGATGCAGCCGACCATCTCGTTCATCAGCTTCTCGTCGAAGACGTTGATGAAGTCGCCGTGGTCCGTGACGGGCTTGTGCAGCTGCTCGGGGAAGGAGTCGACCGCGAACAGCGGGGTCGTGCGGCCGCCGTCGTTCAGGCTCGGCGCGTCGACGTCGTAGACGATCCGCTGGACCAGCTGGGGAATGGCCTCGAAGCCGTTCGGGCAGGTGCCGTCGTTCTGGGCGAAGGCCACGTGGGTGCGGTGGTTGGCGCTGTCGATGTTGCGGCCGTCCCAGCAGCTCTGGAACTTGAAGGTGCGCACCACGTCGCTGCCCTGCGGGCACAGCGGGTACTTGTCCTTCAGCTGCCGGTCCTCGAACCCGGTGCAGCTCCAGGACGCGTTGGCGTTGGCGGGGCCGTTCACGAAGGCCTTGGCGTCACCGGTGATGATGCGCAGCAGCCGCGGCATGGCGGTGACCTTGCTGCGGGGGTTGCCGACGAACGTCAGCGTGACTTCCTTGGGCGTGACGATCTGGCCGGCGTTGCCCTCGATGCCGCCGCCGGGCTTGGCGGCGTCCTGTTCCTGCGTGCCGTTCTGGAGCCGGATCACCGGCCAGTAGTACGTGGACTTGTCACCCTGGTCCACGCAGCTCGTCTGGGCGTTCGCCAGGTCCTGGTCGCTGGCGAAGGCGGTGTTCGACTGGTTGCCGATGTAGTCGTGGAAGTGGTGGGCGCCGTTGGAGACACCCGGGGCCACGATGACGTTGTCCGAGTTGAACAGGCCGTTCGCGTTGACACCGCAGCTCGTGACGAAGGTGCCGCGGGAGGCGTCGCCCTGAGCCGGCGGCGCCTGTGCGGCGGGTGGTGCGCTGTTGATGTCGGCGTAGTCCGCGGCCACGGGACCGTTGCCGGCCTGACCGCCGTTGCCCTGCTGTTGACCGCCCTGCTGGTCGCCCTGCTGCTGACCGTCCTGGCCCTGGCCGCCTTGGTCCTGACCGCCGCCCTGCTCGTCGCCCTGGCCCTCCTGGTTCTGGCCCTCCCCCTGCTGCCCGCCCTGACCGCCACCGTTCTGGTTCTCGGTCTGGCGCAGGGTGCAGCCGGCCATGTCGCCGAGCCCGTCGGGCTGTTCACCCGAGTGCTGCAACGCGGCGCTGATGCGCTCGATCGTGGCGGCGCGGTTCTGCTGGAGCGGATCGACGATCCGGCTCTGCGCGGCGTCGCGGTCCTGGATGGACGGGTCCTGGAGTTGCTGGTAGGCCTCCGCTATCTGCTGGTCCAGCCGGGCGAGTTCCTGGTCGACGTCCGCCCGCGAGGCGTCGGGCACGTTGGTGAGCGTGTCCCCGACGTCCGGGCAGTCGATGGTGACGGCTCCCCACGACGTCTGCTGCGGTGTGCCGCTCTCCGTGGCGGAGGCGTACACGTTCGCCGCGACCAGCCCACCACCCCCGAGCATCAGGGCCACTGCGGCGAATGTCGCACGTCGTGCGCCTGTCGGTCGTCTGCGATTGCTGCGTCCCACGGATGTACTCCTGCGCGTCTCGGCTCTCCGGGCATGCAAGTCCCTCGCCCCATACGGATGCCGAGCCCTTCGTGTTCAACCGCATCGGAAATTCACAGCACTCTCATACGGAACATCGAATTCCACCAACCGGCATGGCCCGAACGGGCCACCGGGAGACCGTCCGGGCTCGAAGGCGGCGTGCGCCGTCCGGGCCGGTTCGCGGCCGATGTGGCCCATGCCGGCGATGCCGAGGCGACCGGCCCGCACCACGACGTCCGGTCGAAGGATCCGCCCCGGAGCCCCCGGAGCCTGCTCCACCGTGTCGAACCCGCCCTCCCGGGTACCCGGAGCGCCCGTCCCGGCCCCGGGTGCGGGCCGGTCAGGAAGGGGGCACTGATGACGCAGCACGCCGACGACGACGTCGCCCACCACGGGGGCGTCACCGGACTGCGGCTGGCGACCGGGGAGGCCGCGGGTGAGGCGCTCGCCCGGAGTCTGCCCGTGGACCGCAACCAGGCGATCCTGGAGGCGGCCAAGCAGGTCGGCGCGATCCTGAAACGGGAGGGACACGCCTTCGCGCTCGCGGGCAGTGTCGCCGTGTACGCGCACGGCGGCACCCAGAACCTCCAGCACGACGTCGACTTCGCCATCCTCCCCGAGGACGCCCGGTCCGTCGCCGACACCCTCCGCGAGGCGGGTCTCCAGGTCCGCACACCTCCGGAGGACTGGCTGCTGAAGGCCGACTGCCTGGGCCAGCAGGTCGACCTGATCTTCGAGCTGGCCCACCAGCCGGTCACCCGGGAGCTGCTGGCGCGGGCCGACGAACTCTCGGTCGACTCGGTGTTCATGCCGGTGCTGTCCCCCACCGACCTGCTGCACAGTCTGCTGTCCGCGTTCTCCGAGCACCACTGCGACTTCGGGGCCGTCCTGCCGATCGCCCGCACCCTGCGCGAGAAGGTCGACTGGGACGCCGTACGCCGGGACTGCGGGGACGCGCCGATGCCGGACGCGTTCTTCTACTTCCTGGAACGGCTCGGGGTCATCGAACCGAGCGCCTCCGGGACGGACAGGCCGGGCGGGTCGGCGAGGAACGAGGAGGGTCGGTCATGAGCGGGTCCGCGCCGGAGGGCGCCGGCGAGAACGTCGAGTACCGCGTCGCCCACTTCCGTGACCGGCTGGCCGCGGAAGAACTCGGCGAGCTGGGGGTCCGGGCCGAAGTGCGGGCGGGGGCGGTCGTGGTCAGCGGGACCGTGCCGTCCGCGGAGTGCCGTGAGACCGTGCTGCGGACCGTCCGCGAGGAACTCGCCGGGCTCGCCGTGCACACCGACGTGCTGGTGGCCGAGACCGCCACGCCCGATCATGCGGAGGAACTGCCGTGATCCGTGTCGCCGCCGTGGGGGACATCCACATGGGCCCGGAGAGCCAGGGCGTGCTGCGCCCGGCCTTCGACACCCTGGCCGACTGTGCCGATCTGCTGCTCCTGGCCGGCGACCTCACCCGGCACGGCACGCCCGAGGAGGCGCGCGTGGTGGCACAGGAGGTACGGGACCTGCCGGTGCCGGTCGTCGCGGTCCTCGGCAACCACGACCACCACGACGAGCAGCCCGAGAAGGTCGCCGCCCTGCTGGAGGACGCGGGGGTGCGGGTGCTGGAGGGCGAGGGAACCGTCGTGGAGTGCGGCGGCACCCGGGTCGGCGTCGCCGGGACCAAGGGGTTCGGCGGCGGGTTCGTGGGCCGGAGCGCGGGTGAGTTCGGCGAGCCGCTGATGAAGGAGTTCGTACGGTGCTCACGGCGCTGCGCGGACGGGCTGCGCTCGGCGCTCGAGGAACTGGGCCGGCAGGACTGCGCGGCCAGGGTGGCGCTCACCCACTTCTCCCCCGTCGCCGACACGCTCGCCGGTGAGCCGCCGGAGATCTATCCGTTCCTCGGCAGCTACCTGCTGGCCGAGGCGATCGACACCGCGGGAGCCGACCTGAGCGTGCACGGACATGCCCACGCGGGCACCGAGCACGGGATGACGGCCGGCGGGGTGCGGGTGCGGAACGTGGCCCAGCCGGTGATCCGGCGGGCCTTCAACGTCTACCACCTGCACGGGAACTGACCGGCCGCCGCCCCTGGCGTGAAGCGACAGGACGTGGACGTCAGCTGCGCGCCGTCGCCCGGTCGTGGTGCTCCCACGCCGCGTCCCGCAGTTCCGGCCGCAGCAGCACCTCCACCGCCGTGCGGGCCAGTGCCTCGGCGGCGGCCAGCATCACCTGACGGGCGCGCTCGGAGCCCGCCGCGACGGCGAACTCGGGGGTGTGGTCGGAGCCGTCCTCCCCCATGATCGCCACGAAGGGGTGGATGGCGGGCACCCGTCCGCTGACGTTGCCGACGTCGGAGGAGCCGAGGTAGACGCCGGGTGCGGGCGGGGTCATCTCGATGCCCGCGTCCGCCAGGTGCCGGGCGAACCGGGCCGAGAGCACCGAGCTGTTCCGGAAGTGCTCGTAGCGGGGCGTGGCGCGTTCCACGGTGACCGTGGTCCCCGTCGCCCGGGCGACGCCCTGGGCGCAGGTGAGCAGCTCGCCCGCCAGGTCCTCCAGGGCGCCGGTGGTCAGCGCGCGCAGCCCGAACAGTCCCTCCGCGTACTCGGGAACGATGTTGGTGGCCCGGCCGCCGTCGGTGACGATGCCCTGGACGTGGGAGCCCTCGGGCTGCCTGCGCCCCACCACGGCCAGGGTGTTGAAGAGCTGGACGAGTGCGGCGAGGGCGTCGACGCCCTCGGTGGGGTTGCCGGTCGGGTGGGCGGCCCGGCCGTGGAAGCCGACCCGGTACTGGGCCTGCGCGGTCAGCGGCGCCCACTGCCAGCTGTGCACGCCGGGATGGAACATCAGGGCGGCGTCGAGGTCGTCGAACACCCCGGCCTCGGTCTCGGCGACCTTGCCTCCGCCGCCCTCCTCGGCCGGGGTGCCGATGGCCCACACCGTGCCCGCGTCCCGGTCGAGCACCGCCCGCGCGGCGAGGGCGGCGCCGAGCCCGGCCGCGGCGATCAGGTTGTGGCCGCAGGCGTGACCGAGGCCGGGGAGGGCGTCGTACTCCAGCATCAGGGCCACCGCGGGGCGGGTCCTGCTGCCGGAGCGGGCGGTGAACGCGGTGGGCAGTCCGGCCACGTCCCGCCGGACCTGGAATCCCGCCCATTCGAGCTCTCCGCACAGCAGCGCCGCCGCCCGGTGCTCCTCGAAGGCGTACTCGGGGTCGGAGTGCAGCATGCGCGCCATGTCCCAGAGCCGGTCGGCCCGCGCCGCCACCTCCCCGTGCACCCGCGCGAGCACCTCGTCCACGGCGTCGGTCACATCGTCCTCCCGTTCGGTGTCGTCCGTCCGCGTCACGGTCCAGCCCTTTGGTGTCGTCCGTCCGCGTCGCGGTCCGGTCACGTTCCGCTTCCCCGTCCGGGTTCCATCGAGCGGGGCGGCTTACACCCGGGCAACCGTTACCGGCCCCGGGGCGGGGGTACTCAGGAGCGGTCAGCGTGACTCGCCGAGGAGGCCGCGATGAGGGCGGACCGGATCGCCGATCCCTGGGGTGCCCGGACGCCGTACCGACGCCACGGGTCCTGGCCGGCCAGGGTGGACACGTTCCTCGCGGAAGGCGTGGAGCCCGGCGCGGTCGAGCGGTGGGTGCCGGTGGCGTCGCTGCTGCATTCCGGCGGTGACGCCATGGAGATCGCCGTGGTCGACGGCCGGATGGCGGGGGTTCGCGGACGCGCGGTGGACCGGGTCAACCGCGGCCGGCTGGGGCCCAAGGACCTGTTCGGCTGGCAGGCGAACGCCTCGCAGGACCGGCTGACCAGGCCGCTCGTCCGGCGTGACGGGCACCTGGTGGAGACGGACTGGGACACCGCGATGGAGCGGGTGGCGGCCCGTACCCGGGAACTGCTCGACGAGCGCGGACCAGGCTCGATCGGCTTCTACACCAGCGGCCAGCTGTTCCTGGAGGACTACTACACGCTCGCGGTGCTGGCCCGGGCGGGCATCGGCACCAACCACCTCGACGGCAACACCCGGTTGTGCACGGCGACCGCGGCCGAGGCGCTGAAGGAGTCGTTCGGCTGCGACGGCCAGCCGGGCAGCTTCGACGACCTCGACCACGCGGACGTCATCGCTCTGTTCGGCCACAACATGGCCGAGACCCAGACCGTGCAGTGGGCCCGGGTCCTGGACCGGCTGGCGAGCGCCGACCCGCCGCGGCTGCTGTGCGTGGACCCCCGACCGACCCAGCCGGCCCGGCACGCGGCCGTGCACCTGGCACCGAGGCTGGGCACCAACGTGCCGCTGCTGAACGCCCTGTTGCACGAGACGATCCGGCACGACCGGGTCGACCACGACTTCGTCGACGCCCACACCGTCGGCTTCGAGGAGCTGTCCGACCGGGTCTCCTCCTGCACACCCGAGTGGGCCGCGAACATCTGTGACGTGCCGGCCGCGCGGATCGGCGAGGCGGCCGAACTCGTCGGTACGGCCGAGGCCCTGCTGTCCACGGTCCTCCAGGGCGTCTACCAGGCGCACCAGGCCACCGCAGCGGCCGTGCAGGTCAACAACCTGCACCTGATCCGCGGCATGCTGGGCCGCCCGGGCGCGGGCGTGCTCCAGATGAACGGGCAGCCCAGCGCGGAGAACACCCGAGAGTGCGGCGCCGACGGCGACCTGCCGGGCTTCCGCAACTGGCAGAACGACGAGCACATCGCCGACCTGGCCAGGGTGTGGAACGTCGAGCCGGACCGGATCCCGCACTTCGCCCCGCCCACGCACGCGATGCAGATGTTCCGGTACGCCGAGCAGGGCTCGATCCGGATGCTGTGGATCAGCGGCACCAACCCGGCGGTGTCCCTGCCCGAACTGCCCCGTATCCGCGCCCTGTTGGCGCAGGACCGGCTCTTCACGGTCGTACAGGACCTGTTCCTGACGGAGACCGCCCGGCTCGCCGACGTCGTGCTGCCCGCCGCGACCTGGGGCGAGAAGACCGGCACGATCACCAACGCCGACCGGACGGTCCACCTGTGCGAGAAGGCGGTGGAGCCGCCCGGCGAGGCGCGGCCGGACCTGGAGATCTTCCTCGACTTCGCGCGGCGCATGGACTTCCGCGACAAGGACGGCGGACCGCTGATCGGCTGGCGGGAGCCCGAGGAGGCGTTCGAGGCCTGGAAGCGGTGCAGCGCGGGCCGGCCCTGCGACTGCACGGGCCTGTCCTACGACCGCCTGCGCGAGGCCGGTGGCGTCCAGTGGCCCTGCACCGGGGAGCGGCCCGACGGCACCCCGCGTCTCTACACGACCGGCATCACCTGGGCCCACCCGGACGACTGCGAGAGCTACGGCAAGGACCTGGAGACCGGGGCGGCCGTGGACCCGGTGGAGTACCGCTCCCTCAACCCGGACGGCAAGGCCGTGCTCAAGGCCGCCGCCTACATCGAGCCGCACGAGATGCCCGACGAGCGGTACCCCTTCCAGCTGTCGACGGGCCGGACCCTCTACCACTTCCACACCCGCACCAAGACCGGCCGGGTGACCCAGCTCGACGAGGCCGCGCCCGACGTATGGGTGGAGATCAGCACAGCCGACGCGGACCGTCTCGGGCTCGGCGAGGGCGACCTCGTGAAGGTCGCCACCCCGCGCGGTGGCCTGGAGGGGCGGCTGCGGGTCACCGGCATCCGGCCGGGGCTGCTGTTCGTGCCCTTCCACTACGGCTACTGGGACACCAAGGAGGGTGACGGCCCGGACGGGGGCGGTCCGGGGCGGGCCGCGAACGAGACGACGATCACCGACTGGGACCCCGCGTCCAAGCAGCCCCTGTTCAAGACCGCGGCCGCGGACCTCACCCTCGTCGCCCGCGCCGACGGCCGGCACGCCCCGGCCCCCACCACCACGGCGTCGGCCCCGGCGCACCCTGAGGCGGTGCCGGTCACGGCGGGCGGTCGGCAGGCGTACACGACCCAGAGTCCGGGCTACGGCGAGGCACCGGGCCGGGCGGAGCCGGGAGGCACGTCATGAAGGAAGACTCATGAAGGACGGCATCGCCCACATCCTGCGCGCCCTGCACCGCGGGGAGCGGCGGCTGGCCCGGGATCTGTCGGCCGCGGCCGAGCGGCACGCCGAGGAGCACGAGGTCCACCACGTCGCCACCGACCTCGCGGCCTGGTCGCGCGAGCACGCCGAACGGCTCGCGGACCTCGCCGCGGACGAGGGGCTGCGCCTCGACGACGGCATCCCCGAGCCGTTCCCCGCCGAGGGAACGGACGCCCTGCTGCTCCTGCACGACCTGCGCGCCCTGCATCTGGCCGCCACGGAGAACTCGCTGCACTGGGAGATGCTCGCGCAGGCCGCGCAGGCGAGCCGGGACGAGCGGCTGCTGGGCCTGGTGTCGGCGTGCCGTCCGCAGACGCTGCGGCAGCTGCGCTGGAGCGACACCATGGTCAAACAGGTGTCCCCGCAGCTGCTGACGAGCCTGTGACCAGGAATGAGGGGTGCGACCCCGGGCACTCGGGGGCCGGAGGTGATGAACATGGGACACGGAGGAAACGTCATCGACGAGCTGGTGACCGATCACCGTGAGGTCGAGGAACTGTTCGGGAAGATCGAGGCGCTCGCGCCCGGCGACAAGAAGCGGAAGGTGTACGCCGACCAGGCCACCATGGAGCTGATCCGGCATTCGGTGGCCGAGGAGGAGTACCTGTACCCGGCGGTGCGGGAACACCTGGTCAACGGCAACACCATGGCGGACCGGGAGATCGAGGACCACTCGACGGCCGAGCAGCTCATGAAGGACCTGGAGGGCTGCGCGGCGGACGACCCCGAGTTCGACCGGCTCGTGGGGGAACTGATGAGCGAGGTCCGCTCGCACATCGCCGAGGAGGAGCAGACCCTCTTCCCGCAGTTGCGGGTCGCCTGTTCGGAGAAGGAGCTGGACGACCTGGGCGACAAGGTGCGCCGTGCCAAGAAGATGGCGCCTACCCGCCCGCATCCGTCGGCCCCGGACACTCCTCCGGCGAACAAGCTGCTGGCTCCCGGCGCCGGTCTGGTCGACCGGCTGCGGGACGCGCTCTCGGGCCGCGGCAAGGAGGACTGACGTCCACGGCGCGGGACCCCCGGTCGACGGCGCGGGTCCTCAGGCGATGAGTGCCTCGTCCGAGCCCAGCCGCTCCAGCAGTTGGTCCCGGTGCAGCCCGGCCACCGGCGCGAGCAGGTCCGGGTGCCTGAGCAGGGCCGCGGCACGGCGGTCCGTGGCGTCGGGGGTGAGCAGGCGGCGGAACGCGGCCGGTGAGGCCGTCGTGTGCTCGCCCCCGGCGGCGACCTCGGTCACCGCCAGTCGGGCCAGTTCGGGATCGGTGAGCAGACAGGCCGCCCAGCTGGCCACGACCTCGTCGACCCAGGTCCGCCAGGCGTGCTCCTCGCCGTCCCGGTCGGCGTCGGCGTCCGCGCCGGTGACCCAGTCGAGGCGGGCGGCGCCGCCCGGGCCCGCCATGCCGAGGAGTGCGGCGTCCATCGCCGTCGGATAGCGGAGCCACGCGGCGACCGTCACGGCCTGCCGGGCCTGCACCTCGCACAGCGCGGCGGCCAGCGCGCCGCCCGTGGGCGGATAGGCGCGGTTCAGCCAGTGGGCGGTCGCCGCGATGACCGGGGAGAGATCTGCATGCACTGCCGGGCCGCCCGAATTGCCGGTGGAAGGGGGGTGTGGCCGAAACGGTAGCCCGCGGGCCGGGGAGGACGACATGCCTTCGGCCTCGTCGGGCACGTGGTTTCGGCCACACCGGCCCCTCGCACGCCGGCCCCCAGCCGGAACTTCTGGCGCTAGGCCTCCAGCCAGAACCGGGTGCGTTCGAGCCACAGGTCCAGCAGCCGTGAGTCGCCTCGCGTCCTGACGCCGGGCGCGGGGCGGTCGTAGAGGAAGAGAAGCAGGTCGGTCACGGGTCCGCGGACGCTCGCCGTGGCCGCCCCGCCGCCGCGTCGCCATCGCGGCCGCTCCCCGCCGAGGTCGAGCAGCCACTCCCCCGCCGTTCCCGCGTCGAAGCCCAGGGCCCGCCCGGGTCCGAGCAGTCCGGGCCCGTCCGGCAGGGGTTCGTAGGCCTCCGGGACGGTCGAGAACTGGAGCCACTCCTCCACGGCGTCCGCCGCAAGCCGCTCGTCGACCACGAACTCCGCGCCGGTCACCAGGGCCGCGTCGGCGCGGTGCAGCAGGGTCTCGTAGGCCATCCGGCGGGCCCAGAACCCGGTGGACGGCTCGACCAGTTCTTCGTCGGCGGGCGTCCACACCGGCACGTCGGGTCCGGCCGCCCGCAGGACATCGGCCAGCTCGGTGGCACCCCTGATGAGCCAGCCGCCGAGGGCGGAGTCGTCGAGATAGCTGTAGGCGGCGGGGTCGTTGACGCATTCGTCGTCGATCGGCTGCGAGGCCCGGGTCGCCACGACGTCCGCCGCCCAGCGGTGGTCGCCGCCCACATGCCGCAGCAGCCGGCCGAGGTTCCAGCCGGGGCAGGTGGGCACCGGCGCGGTGAGGTCGGCGCCCTCGGCGTGGTCGGCGAGCAGGCGGGTCTGGGCGACGATCGCTTCGCAGTGCTCTTCGAAGTCGAAGGTCGACAACGCTTCCCCCATTGCTGCCGCGCGCCCCGTCAGGCCTCGGTTCCGGTGTAGAACGCGATCGTCGCGGCGGTCGTCCTGGCGGCCGTCCCGGCGTCCGCGCCGGAGGCGGCGTAGGCCTCGCCCCAGCTCTCGCCCGAGCCGGTGATGAAGGTACGGCCGTCGGGTGTGGTGTGCCAGGTCGCGGCCTCCTCCTTGCTGAGCCCGCGGCCCGCGAGGTGCAGCCGCAGCCCGTACAGCCCGAGGTCCCAGCCGACTCCGACGGCACCGGGGCCGAACTGGTCCCAGAACTCCTCCGGTACGACCGACACGTGCTCGAGTTCGAGGACGGTCCGCTCCCCGTCCTCGGGCGTGAGGCGCACCTCGACCTCGCTGAACCCCGGGTCGGGGCCGAACAGCCAGCTCACCCTCAGCCGCTCGGGTTCCACGCACTCGAGGATCTCGCCACCGGCGTTGCCCTCCAGCTGGTAGCGGCCGCCGACCTTGAGCTCGCCGCTGACCGGCATGAACCAGCGCGCGATGCGGTCGGGGGAGGTCACCGCGTCCCACACGTCGGCGATCTCGGCGTCGTAGGTGCGGCGCAGCAGGACGGTCCGGGCCTCGCCGGTCTCGACCTGCCGGGTGCCGACCCGTCGGTGCAGTCGGTTGATCTCGTCGGCGATCTCACTCATCTCGGCTCACCTCTCCTTGCCGTCTGCGCTCTCGCTTTCCGCGCGCGAGTTCCGTGCCGAGCGCGTCGAGCCGCTGGTCCCAGAAACCGCGGAAGCGCTCCAGCCAGGCGTCCACCTCTTTCAGCGGCGCGGCCTCGACGGCGTAGAGCCGCCGGTTGCCGTCGGCACGGACGGAGGCGAAGCCGCTGTCCCGCAGCACCTTGAGGTGCTGTGAGACGGCCGGCTGGGAGATCCCGAACTCGTTCCGGATCACGGCACTGACCTCGCCCGACGCCTGCTCCCCCGAGGCGAGCAGTTCCAGTATCCGGCGCCTGACCGGATCTCCGAGTACGTCGAACGCGTGCACCTGAGCCACTATGCCACTCGCCGCTTATATAAGCCAAGGCTTATGAAGAGCCGGGCTCCTCCGTGCGGTCACCAGCCGCTGACCCGGTTCCAGAACCCCGCCACGGCGAGCGCCTCACCGGCCGGCCGGGAGCCGTCGACGACGTGGTAGCCGCGGTGCTGAGCCGCCGTGGCGCAGGCGTGGTTGGGCAGGATGCGCAGGCGGGTGCCGATGGACAGGTCGGGAAGGGGGACGCCCTCACGGGCGGTGAGGGTGCCGTGCTCCTGGCTCGCGGCCGTCATGACCAGGCCCGGGAGGAGGTTGCCGGAGAGGTCCGCGACGAGGCCGTAGCCCTGGTCCTGCGCCTGGGCGGCGGTGCCGCGGTCGCGGGACATGGCCATCCAGCCGCCGTCCGTGACGATCCAGCCGTACTCGGGACGGTGACCGATGACCGTGACGACGACCGACAGGGCGAGGTCGTCGAGGTCGCAGACGCCGAGGCCCGCCATCACCAGGTCGAAGAAGACGTAGTTACCGGCGCGCAGTTCGGTGACCCCGGTGAGGTCATCGGCGGCATGGGCGGTCGGGGTGGAGCCGACGCTGACGGTGGCCACGGGCAGGCCCGCCGAGCGCAGTCGTCCGGCCGCGGCGACGGCGCTGTCCCGTTCGTTCAGCGCGGCCAGCCGCCGCTCCTCGGCGGTGGGGGCGAAGTACGACTCTCCGGCGTGCGTCAACACGCCGTCCAGGCAGCCCGCTTCGTGCAGGACGCGAGCGATCCCGGGAAGTTCGGGGGCGTCGGGCCTGAGACCGCCGCGGTGGCCGTCGCAGTCGATCTCGATCTGGGCCGGCAGCGGGATCCCGGCCCGGCGGGACGCCTCGGCGACGAACTCCGCCTGTTCCGCGCTGTCCAGCAGCACGCGCAACGTCACCCCGCGCCGCGACAGGGCGAGGACGCGCGGGAGTTTGTGGGGGTCGATGCCGACGGCGTAGGTGATGTCGGTGTACCCGCCCTCGGCGAACGCCTCCGCCTCGGCCAGGGTGGAGACGGTCACCGGGCAGGGCGTCGCGCCCTCGTGCAGCAGGGCGGCGACGTCGAGGCTCTTGGCCGTCTTCACGTGCGGACGCAGGGTGACGCCGAGCCGGTCGGCCCTGGCGGCCAGTCGCCCGATGTTGCGCCGGCTCCGGTGCACGTCGACGACCGCGAACGGGGTGTCGGGGTCGGCCAGGGTGAGCCGGTCGGCGACCGCGGGGTGGTTGTCGGGAGTCACGTGGAGGGGTCCGTCCTCGGGAATGGGGCGGTGTGGCCCCGGCGGTGCACTGTCCAGCCCCACCGTCCGCCACTCGATTGGACTTTCTGTCCAGATCTGGACAGTAAATCTAAGAGGCCGACCAACAGTTGTCCAGCGGCGTGATCGAGGTATACATATGGGCCGCCCGGGTGCGGGCCGGTGGCCTGGTGGCGCATTCTTGCTGTGTCGCCCGCAGGACGGCGCACGGACGAGGTAGGGCCGATGACTGGGAGCGTCAAGGAGGCACACCCGACGGCCGGGCGGCTGGCGGCGCTGCTGATCGACAGTTCGACCGAGGCGATCAGTGCGGCCGGCGGCCACGCCGGAGGGGTCTATCTGCGCTCCCGCACGCCCGGACTGCTCAGGCTCGCCGTCCTGTCCGGCCTGCCCGGTCCCCTGTTCCGCCCCTGGTGGCGGATGCACGTCGACCGCCCCTTCCCCGTCGCGGACGCCTACCGGCTGGGCGTCCAGGTGATCCTGCCGAACGCCACCGAGACCATGCGCCGCTATCCGCAGTTCGCGGCCGGCCTGCCCTTCCACTTCGGCTCGCTCTACGTACCGGTCGTCAGCGGTGCCACGACGTACGGCGTGCTGACCGTGCTGCGCCCGGCCGTCGCCGACGCGGCCGAGGTGCTCTCCGGGCGCGACCGCGTGGTGCGGCTCGCCCAGGAGCTGGGTGCGGCGCTGCGCGTCCTGGAGGAGCAGGACGCCGACCAGGTCGCCTGGGACGGTGAGCCGATGTATCTGCGGCCGCCGACCGCGTCCACCTCCGTGGGGCGTGTCGGCCGCTTCGCCTGGGACCCCTCGACCACCGCCATCACCCTCGACGAGGATCTGCACACCCTTCTGGGCGTGCCGCCGAGCGAGTTCCCCGGCACCGCCGAGGCCTTCGCCGACGCCGTGGCGCCCAGCGACGCCCACCGCATCCTGGGCACCCTGCGCGACACCGCCGCCGGCCGTCCGCCCGCGCTGCCCCTCTACCTGCGGGACGCGGACGGCGAACTGCGGCTGCTGGACCTGTGGAACGCCTACGAGCCGCCCGCCGCCCCCGAGGTCCGGGGCGTGGTCGTGGCGCCGGGCCCCGCCCCCACCGCCGACTCCGCCGCGGACCTGCTGCCCGACGGCGTGTTCTGCCTCGACCGGCTGGGCCTGGTCGTCTACGCCAATCCGCGCGCCGCCGAACTCCTCGGCCGCCCCCGCGCCGAGCTCGTCGGCCGTGATCTGTGGGAGGCCGTGCCCTGGCTGGGCCGCCCCGACTTCGAGGACCACCTGCGCGCGGCCCTGCTGGCCCCGGACCCGGTCCACTTCCACCTCGAACGGCCTCCCCCGCCGGAACCCGAGCCGAACCGGCCGGCCCAGGAGACCGAGCCCGTCGCCGGGGCCACCGAAGGGCAGCCGGCCCCCGCGGGCAGCGACTCCGAGGCACGGACCCGGGACTCGGATCAGCCCACCTCCGCGCGGGACGACCTTCAGCCCGCCCTCGCGCGGGACAACCTTCAGCCCGCCTCCGCCCCGGACACCCAGCTGACGTCCGAACCGTCACCGCAGCACACCGAGCCCGCCCCCCAGCCGTACGAGGGCGACTGGCTCGCGCTGTCCGTGTACCCGGGTCCCGACCGGCTGACCTGCACCGTGCGGCCCACGAGCGGGGTGGCGGACAGTCCCGCCGCGCGCGGGGACGGCGAGGCGGCCGAGGTCGGCGGGAGCCCCCTGGCACCCCTGTACCGGCCGATCGCCCTCGCCATCGCGCTGAACGAGGCCGTCACCGTCCGGCAGGTGTCCGCCGTGGTGATGCGGGAGCTGCTCCCGGCGTTCGGCGGCCGCCGGCTCGCGATCTACCTGCTCCAGGACCGCCATCTGTACCTGGAGTGGGAGACCGGCTTCCCCAAGGGCTTCCTCTCGCCCTTCGACGGCGTGGGCCTGGAGACCCGCCTCCCGGGCGTGGAGACCCTCACCAGCGGCAGGCCGCTGTTCTTCGACTCGATGGAGCAGCTGACGGCCGCGTACCCCGGGATCGCCCTGGACGCGACCGAGGGTGCGCGGGCCTTCCTGCCGCTGATCGCCTCCGGCCGGTCCGTCGGTTCGTGCATCCTCGGCTTCGACCGGCCCCGCAGCTTCTCCACCGAGGAACGCACGGTGCTCACCGCGCTGGCGGGGCTCATCGCCCACGCCATGGAGAAGGCGCAGCGCTACGAGTCGGAGACCGCGCTCGCCCGGGGCCTCCAGCAGGTCCTGCTGCCCCGCCGGCTGTCGGCGCACCCGCAGTTGGAGACCACGGGCCGCTATCTGCCGGGCACCGCGGGGATGGACGTCGGCGGGGACTGGTACGACGTCGTCGAGTCCGGCGGCGGGCTGGCGCTGGTCATCGGGGACGTCCAGGGGCACGGTGTGCAGGCGGCGGCCACCATGGGCCAACTGCGCAGCGCGGTCCGGGCGTTCGCGCTGGGCGACCGGTCGCCCGACGAGGTCATGAGCAGCACCAACCACCTCCTGATCGACCTCGACCCCGGACTCTTCGCCAGCTGCTGCTACATCCGCCTCGACCCCGCCACCGGGCTGGCCCGGGCGGCCCGCGCCGGGCACCCGCCCCCGCTGCTGCGCCAGGCCGACGGCCGTACCCGGGTCCTGGACCTGCCCGGCGGAGTGGTGCTCGGAGTGGACCCGCGGGCCCGCTATCCGGTCTCCGAGTTCCAGGTGGATCCCGGTGCGGTCCTCGCGCTCTACACGGACGGGCTGGTGGAGCGGCCCGGCCACGACATCGACGAGGGGATCACCGCGCTGCGGGTGGCGCTGGCGAAGGCCGGGGCACCGGCCCGCCCGGGCCAGCGGTTCCTGGCGGGCGTCGCGGACCGGCTGACGGCGACCGCCCGGCACGCCCCGGACCGCCCCGACGACATCGCCCTCCTCCTCGCGACCCGCCGCGCGACGCCTGCGGCCGGGGCGCACTGAGGACGCGGGACGCCGTCAGCCTCTCGGGCCCAGCCCCTTGCCCATGACCTACGTCGTGCCCGCCCCACGTCGCTCTGCGTGCACACGCTGAAGACTCTGTCGCTGTTCTGTCACACCTTGTGACGCCCCTCGCCTCCTGGGACGAGGCAGTGTAGACATGGGCACATGGTCCGACTCCCGGGCCGTTCCGGGGGCGGGCCGGCCCGTCGCCCCGACGGTCCCCGCCCACCGCAGACACCCGACCGGACTCACGACCAGGACGAGGGCCCGGCGCGAGGCAGCTCTCCGACCCGGGTGGAGCGCGACGGGGCCCGGTACCGGCGGGGCCAGCGTCCCCTGCGGGAAGCGGTCGGCGGACGCAGCGTGGCCGGACAGGTGTTCGTCCTGCAAGTGGTGATCGTCCTGCTGCTCGTCGTGGCGGCGGTGGTCGCACTGGTGCTCCAGGTACGGCACGACAGCACCGTGGAGGCCCGCAACCGTTCCGTCGCCGTGGCGCAGGCCTTCGCCAACGCGCCGGGCACCCTGGAGGCCCTGCAGAGCCCGGACCCGTCGGCGGTGCTCCAGCCGCGTGCCGAGGCGGCCCGCCGGGCGACGGACGTGGACTTCATCGTCGTCATGAACACCGACGGGGTCCGCTACACCCACCCCAAGCCGGACCGGATCGGCAAGAAGTTCGTCGGGGACATCGGCCCCGCGCTGGCCGGGCGCGTGACCACCGAGGACATCACCGGCACCATAGGACCGCTCGTGCAGGCCGTCGTCCCGATCAAGGACGCCGACGGCAAGGTCGTCGGCCTGGTGTCCGCGGGCATCACCACCGCCAAGGTGGGCGGCACCGCCAACCAGCAGCTGCCGCTGCTCCTGATGGCCGCCGCCGTGGGGCTCGCCCTCGCCACGGCCGGCACCTACCTCGTCAGCAGACGGCTGCTGCGCCAGACGCACGGTCTCGGCCCGCACGAGATGACCCGCATGTACGAGCACCACGACGCGGTCCTGCACGCCGTACGGGAGGGCGTGCTGATCGTCGGCGGCGAGGGCCGGCTGCTGCTCGCCAACGACGAGGCGCACCGGCTCCTGGACCTGCCGGCCGACGCCGAGGGACGGCACGTCCTCGACCTCGCCCTGCCCGCCGACATCGCGGGACTGCTGGCCTCCGGGCGGGTCGCCACCGACGAGGTGCACCGGGTCAGGGACCGGCTCCTCGCGGTCAACCAGCGGCCCACCGACATCCAGGGCGGCCCGCCCGGCAGCGTCGCCACCCTGCGCGACTCCACCGAGCTGCGTGCCCTGTCCGGGCGCGCCGAGGTCGCCCGCGAGCGCCTGGACATGCTGTACGACGCCACGGTGGGCATCGGCACCAGCCTGGACGTGACCCGCACCGCCGAGGAGCTGGCCGAGCTGGCCGTGCCGCGGTTCGCGGACTTCGTCACCGTGGACCTGTTCGACCCGGTGCTCAGCGGCGGCGAGCCGGAGGAGGCGACCACCCTGCGCCGCACCGCGCTCAGCGGGATCCGCGAGGACGCCCCGCTGTACAAGGTCGGCGAACGCATTCCCCTGGTCGACTCCGCCCCGCAGGCCCGTGGCATCAGCAGCGGCAAGGCCGTCCTTGAGCCGCGGCTCGCCGAGGCCACCGGATGGCACGCGCAGGACCCGGAACGCTCCGCCCAGGTCATGGAGTACGGCATCCACTCGCTGATCGCCGTCCCCCTGCGGGCCGGCAACCTCGTGCTCGGCGCGGTCAGCTTCTGGCGCTCGGAGAAGCCGGAGCCCTTCGACACCGAGGAGGTCGCCCTCGCCGAGGAACTCGTCACCCGGGCCGCGGTGTCCATCGACAACGCCCGCCGCTACACCCGCGAGCACACCATGGCGGTGACGCTTCAGCGCAGTCTGCTGCCGCGCCGGCTGCCCGAGCAGGACGCCCTGGACATCGCCTACAAGTACCTGCCCGCGCAGGCGGGGGTGGGCGGTGACTGGTTCGACGTCCTGCCGCTTTCCGGGGCGCGGGTCGCGCTGGTGGTCGGTGACGTGGTGGGGCACGGACTGCACGCGGCGGCCACCATGGGCCGGCTGCGCACGGCGGTGCACAACTTCTCCGCCCTCGATCTGCCGCCCGACGAACTGCTGTCCCTGCTGGACGAGTTGGTGGCCCGGATCGACCAGGACGAGGCGGAGGAGAGCGGCAACTCCCCGGTCACCGGCGCCACCTGCCTGTACGCCGTGTACGACCCGGTCGCCCGGCGGTGCACGATCGCCCGCGCGGGCCATCCGCCGCCCGCCCTCGTCCACCCGGACGGGAGCGTCGAGTACCCCGACGTGCCCGCCGGTCCGCCGCTGGGCCTGGGCGGCCTGCCGTTCGAGACGGCCGACCTGGAACTCGCCGAGGGCAGCCGCCTGGTGCTCTACACGGACGGGCTCGTGGAGGACCGGGAACGTGACATCGACGTGGGTCTTGAGCTGCTGCGCGCGGCCCTTGAACGGTCCGGGCCGTCCCCCGAGGACACCTGCCGGGCCGTGCTGGACGCGCGGCCGCCGTCCCGGGCCATCGACGACATCGCCCTGATCGTGGCGCGCACCCGGGCGCTGGCGGCGGACCGGATCGCCGAGTGGCAGGTCCCCGGCGACCCCGCGGCCGTCTCGGACCTCCGGGCGTCCGTGTCACGGCAGTTGTCCCGGTGGGGCCTGGAGGAACTCGCGTTCACCACGGAGCTGATCCTGAGCGAGCTGGTCACCAACGCGATCCGCTACGGCGGCGATCCCATCCGGGTCCGGGTGCTCTTCGACCGCACCCTGATCTGCGAGGTCTTCGACAGCAGCAGCACGTCACCGCATCTGAGGTACGCGGCGATGACCGACGAGGGCGGCCGCGGCCTCTTCCTGGTGGCCCAGCTCAGCGAGCGCTGGGGCACCAGGTACACCCCTGCGGGCAAGGTCATCTGGGCGGAACAACCGCTGCCGTAGCACCCGTTGATTCCCGCCCCACCCATAAGCCGATCTTATGAGCCCATAGACCGGACCCGCGTACCCACTTAGGCTTGCCTTAGCTTAGGCTTCCCCCGAGTCGATCTGTCACCGCTCGAAGGGAACCTGATCATGCCGCGCCCCCTGCGGGTAGCCATCGTCGGAGCCGGCCCCGCCGGGATCTACGCGGCCGACGCGCTGCTCAAGTCCGACGTGGCCGCCGAACCCGGTGTCTCCATCGACGTCTTCGAGCGGATGCCGGCCCCGTTCGGGCTGATCCGTTACGGCGTGGCCCCTGACCACCCCCGGATCAAGGGCATCATCACGGCGCTGCACCAGGTGCTCGACAAGCCGCAGATCCGTCTCTTCGGCAACGTCGACTACCCCACCGACATCAGCCTGGACGACCTGCGCGCCTTCTACGACGCGGTGATCTTCTCCACCGGCGCGACCGCGGACCGCGAGCTGCGCATACCGGGCATCGAGCTCGACGGCTCCTACGGCGCCGCCGACTTCGTCTCCTGGTACGACGGCCACCCGGACGTGCCGCGCACCTGGCCCCTGGAGGCCGAGAAGGTCGCCGTGCTCGGGGTCGGCAACGTGGCGCTCGACGTGGCCCGCATCCTCGCCAAGACGGCCGACGAGCTGCTGCCCACGGAGATCCCGCCGAACGTCCACGAGGGCCTGAAGGCCAACAAGGCGCTGGAGGTCCACGTCTTCGGCCGCCGCGGACCGGCGCAGGCGAAGTTCTCCCCGATGGAGCTGCGGGAGCTGGACCACTCCCCCAACATCGAGGTCATCGTCGACCCCGAGGACATCGACTACGACGCGGGCTCGATCGAGACCCGGCGCGGCAACAAGCAGGCCGACATGGTCGCCAAGACGCTGGAGAACTGGGCGATCCGCGACGTCGGCGACCGTCCGCACAAGCTGTTCCTGCACTTCTTCGAGTCGCCCACCGAGATCCTCGGCGAGGACGGCAGGGTCGTCGGCCTGCGCACCGAGCGCACCGCCCTGGACGGCACCGGCAACGTCAAGGGCACCGGCGAGTTCAAGGACTGGGACGTCTCCGCGGTCTACCGCGCGGTCGGCTACCTCTCCGACAAGCTGCCCAAGCTGCCCTGGGACATCGACTCGGGCACGGTCCCGGACGAGGGTGGCCGGGTCATGCAGGAGAGCGGCGAGCACCTTCAGTCGACGTACGTCACCGGCTGGATCCGGCGCGGCCCGGTGGGCCTGATCGGCCACACCAAGGGCGACGCCAACGAGACGGTGTCGAACCTCCTGGACGACTTCGCGAACGACCGTCTCCAGACGCCGGGTTCGCCCGAGCCGGAGGCCGTGGACGCGTTCCTCGCCGAGCGCAACGTCCGCTTCACCACCTGGGACGGCTGGTACAGGCTGGACGCCGCCGAGAAGGCGCTGGGCGAGCCGCAGGGCCGTGAGCGCGTGAAGCTCGTCGAGCGCGAGGACATGCTGCGGGAGAGCGGCGCCTGATCCGCACTCGACGCCGGTCGTGCCCCCTCTCCAGGGGCGGTGCGACCGGCGTCGTGCTGTGCACGGAACCCGCGCGCCCGTCCGGTCGTTCCCCTCGTGCCCGGACGGCCGTGCGGGCGGACGCGGGACGAACGGGGTGGGTGTGGCACGCGTACTGGTCATCGGCGGCGGTGTCGCCGGTACGGCGACGGCCCTGGCGCTGCACAAGGCGGGCTTCGGGGTCGAGGTGCACGAGGCCCATCCGGACTCGGCCGAGGACATCGGCGCGTTCCTCACCCTGGCGAGCAACGGCATGCGGGCGCTGGCCCAGTTGGACGCCTCGGCGGCGGTCACGGCGGCCGGCTTCCCGCTGACCTCGCTGCGGGTCCTGGACGACCGGGGCACCGAGCTGGCGCACGCGCCCATGGGCGAGGCCTCGGACCCCCTGCTCAGCTACCGGTGCCTGCGCCGCGGGGAGCTCAACACCGCGCTCCAGGCCGAGGCCGCCCGCCGCGGCATCCCCGTGCGGCACGGCGCCCGTCTCACGTCGGTCGAGGACGGCCCGGACGGCGTCACCGCGCGCTTCACCGACGGCGGCACCGCGAGCGGCGACCTGCTGATCGGCGCCGACGGCCTGAACTCCGCAGTGCGCCGGTCGATCGCGCCCACGACACGGCCGTTCCCCTCCGGCCAGTACGTCTTCTACGGCTACGCACGCGCCGCCGCTCCCTCCGGCCCGGAGGCGTGCATCACCATGGTCCGCGGCAGCGGGGCCGCCTTCGGCTACGCGGTGTCGCCCGACGGCGAGACGTACTGGTTCGCCCGGGTGACCGGAGATCCGCTGACCGCCGAGGAGTTGGCACAGGGCACCCCCGCCCACTGGCGCGAGCAGCTGCTGCCACTGCTGCGTGCGGACGCGGGCCCGGCCGCGGAGCTGGTCGCGGCCACGGGTGAGGACCTCATGGTCACCAACGCCACCGAGATCCCCACCGGCACCCCCTGGCGCTCCGGCCGGACCCTGCTCATCGGCGACGCGGCGCACGCGGCCTCCCCCGCGACCGGCCAGGGTGCCTCGATGGCCCTGGAGGACGCCGTCGTCCTCGCGAAGTCCCTGCGGGACGCGCCGGACACGGACAGCGCCCTCGCCCTCTACGAGGAACTCCGCCGCCCACGGGTGGAGCACAACATCACCGTCAGCGGCAACATCTCCCGGGGCACCCACACCCCGTCGACCGCTCCCCGGCCCACCCCGGACGAGGAACTCGCCCGGCTCCTGGAGTGGGACACGGATCTGTGGGCCGCACGGCCGGCCCACCGCGGGTAGGGCTCGGCCGAAAGACGGCTGTTTCCGGAGCGCAACGAGGCCGGTCAGGAGAACAGGGTCTGGATGTCCGGCTTCTTGCCGCCGAAGATGCCGTCCTGCTCACCGAGGGCGGCGAGCTTCTCCAGGGAGGCCGTGTCGACCTGGGCCGGCCAGCTGGGCAGGATGAGCCCGCTCAGCACATCGCCGCTGATCTTCGTGTAGGTCGTGAGGATCTGCCGGGCCTCGTCCGGATGGCCGGTGGCGTACTGGAGTGACTCCGTCATCGCCTCGGTGAAGTTCTTCACCAGTGCCGGATCCTGCTGCGCGATCTTCGACGACGTGAAATAGGTCGCGACCGTCAGTTTCGGGTCGGTCTCGGCGAACGGCGAGGCGATCACCCGGGCGCCCTGCGCCTTGGCGACGGTCTGCGCCGGCTCCCCCATCCAGGCGGCGTCCACACGGCCGCCGTCCAGCGCGGCCGGCATCTGGTCGAAGGGGATCTCCACGAACTTGACCTTCGCCGGGTCACCGCCGGCCTTGCGCACCGACTCGCGGACCGTGGTGTCCCCGATGTTCTGGAGGGTGTTCACCGCGACCGTGCGCCCGGCCAGGTCCTTGGCCGACTTGACGGGGCTGTCCTTCTTGACGAGGACCGCGGTGACGTCGGCCCCCACCTTGCCGTTGGACGCGGCCCCGTTGACCACCGACTTCACGGGGACGCCCTTGGTCTGCGCGAGCATCAGGGAGGTGGTGTTGCTGAAGCCGAACTGGAACTGCCCGCTCACCACCCC
Organism: Streptomyces sp. 351MFTsu5.1; assembly: GCF_000383655.1. Classification (NCBI taxonomy): domain Bacteria; kingdom Bacillati; phylum Actinomycetota; class Actinomycetes; order Kitasatosporales; family Streptomycetaceae; genus Streptomyces; species Streptomyces sp. 351MFTsu5.1. The sequence goes on from NZ_KB911777.1 coordinate 138,744, forward strand.
GGGAATGATGGCCGCCCCGCCCTGCGCGGTGACCATCTTCAGCTCGATCCCGCGGTCGGCGAAGAACCCCTTCTTCTGCCCGAGGTAGAGCGGTGCCACATCGACGATGGGGATGACCCCGACCGTCACCTGGGTCTTCTTCCCGCCGCTCGCGGACGACGACCCCCCGCTGCCGGAGTCCGACGATCCGCATCCGGCGGCACCCGCGAGGGTCATCACCGCCACGGCAAGTCCGAGCATGCGCCTTCGCATGGAGCCCTCCTGACGAGGGGTCAGACACCTCACGACCCGCCCATTGATGTTGTGCACATCATTGACGCCCGCAATGTACACGCCTAGTTTCGCGGTTGTCAGTCCCCCCGACCGCAGGAAAAACGGACTGCGCCAAGGAGCCCACGTCTCGTGATGCACCGCACCCGCACCCGTACACTCGTCGCCGTCGCGGCACTGCTGCTCGCCGCTCCCGTCGCCCCGGCCGCCCACGCCGCCGCCGAGGACGTGCACATCGAGGGCCGACTGCCCTCCGGAGCGGCCTACCTCATGGACGTACCGGCCGACTGGAACGGCACGGTCCTCCTCTACAGCCACGGATACACCCCGACGGGCGCACCCAACCCGGCCCGCAACGCGCCCGACGACACCACCAAGTCCCTTCTGCTGCACCAGGGTTACGCCCTGATCGGGTCCTCCTACGCCACCAACGGCTGGGCGGTGACCGAGGCCGTGCCCGACCAGCTGGCCACCCTCGACGCGTTCACCGCCCGCTTCGGCCACGCCGGACGCACCCTGGCCTGGGGCACCTCCTACGGCGGCCTCGTCACTACCGCCCTGGCGGAGCGTCACGCGTCGCGCCTGGCGGGCTCGTTGTCGATGTGCGGGCTGGTGCAGGGCGGTGTCGCCAACTGGAACAGCACACTGGACCCGGTCTTCGCGCTCAGGACACTCCTCGCCCCGGGTTCGGACATCCCCCTGACCCGGCTTCCCAGCCAGGCCGCCGCGACCGAGGCGTCCGACGCGATGACCGCCGTGGTCACCGGGGCGCAGCGGACCGCCGGCGGCCGGGCCCGCATCGCGCTCGCCGCGGCCCTGCACAACATCCCCGGCTGGAACGACCCTTCACAGCCCCGGCCCGCCCCCACCGACTGGGACGCACAGCAGAGCGGGCAGTTCCAGGCCATGGTGGGGCTGGTGCGGTTCCCCGCCTTCGTCTGGCGACAGGAGGCCGAGACGCGGGCGGGCGGCAACATGGCGTGGAACACCGGCGTCGACTACCGCGCCCTGCTCCAGCGTTCGCCCTACCTCAAGGAGGTCGAGGAGCTGTACGCGAAGGCGGGCCTGTCCCTGAGGTCCGACCTCAACACCCTCTCCAAGGCCCCACGCGTCCGCGCCGACACGAAGGCCGTCCGGTGGATGAGCCGGACGAGCAGCTTCACCGGCCGTCTCACCAAGCCCCAGCTGAACATCCACACCACCGGGGACGCGCTGATCCCGGTGCAGTCCGAGAGCGCCTACCGCCGGGCCGCCGCGGCCGCGGGCTCGACGCCCCTGCTGCGGCAGCGCTATGTCGACAACGCGGGCCACTGCACGTTCAGCCCCGGCGAGCAGATCGCCGCCCTGCACACCCTGGAGGACCGGATCACCCACGGGCACTGGAGCGACAGCGATCCGGCGGCCCTCAACTCCCGTGCGGCGAAGGCCGATCCGACGTCCGCCGCGCACTATGTCCCGTACGCGCCCGCGAGTTACCCCCGCCCCTACGACAGATCAGACGTGCACCGGCCACAGCCCTGACCGGAGCTCGGCTCACGGCTCCGTCGTCTCGGATTCGAGCGAGGCCCGGGTCGCCTGGCCGTAGACCCCCGACTCGTCCTGGAAGACGACTCGGGTGACCTGGTAGGTGCGCACCGCGCTCTCGACCGTGCCGTCGAAGTCGCCGTCCGCCTCCCCGCCGTACAGCCCGACCTGCTTCAGGCGGAGCTGGAGTTCGACGACCTCGGGGCCGTGGTCGCCGTAACGGAGCACCGGGGGCCGGCCGTTCGACGAGGTCGGTCCAGGTGCCGCCGTCACCGAGGCGGCGACGCTGGAGGGGGCGCCGACCGGAGTGGTCGTGCCCGACGGGCTCGCGCCGGCGTCGGCGGTCGCGCTCGGCGAGGAGGTGGGCGGCGGGGACGAGGCCGAAGTCGCCGTGGGGGAAGGGGAGACAGCGGACGGACCGCTCGACGACGGCTGTTCCTCCGGTACGCCCGCCCGGACGCCACCGGCCACCGAACCGTCGCGCGCGGGGCTGTTGTACGAGAAGAGTCCGCCGACGAAGCCACCGGTGACCAGAACGGCGACGGCCGCACCGGTCCCGGCTACGATCACCGGCCGCCGGTTGCGGCGGGCGGGTCCGGCGACAGCCGGGGACTCCACGTCCGGCTCCACGACGGGCGTCCGCACCGTCTCGCCCACGGACGCCAAGTCCCCCGTGAGGCTTGGCCGTTCGAGATCGTCGGCGGGATCGACCGGCTCCTCGCCGACGGCCACGAACGGCCGGATCCGCACGGGGTCGAAGTCCTCGACAGCCGCCGCCTCGGCCGTACGGGACTCCAGGTGGGCCTCGGCGGCGCGGTGGGCGCAGGCGCAGGAGGGGGTGCCGTCCGCCGCCCGGGGCGCCCCGCACTCAGGGCAGACGAGGACTGGTGGTTCACTCACGCGCGTTCCCTCTCCGTACGATCTTCATATCGTAGACAGATATGCCGCGCGGAAATTCCACAACTCTTCTTGATCTGGAACCGGCCCGTCCACGGCGCCGAGATTCAGCCACCGCGCGTGAAGCAGAGATGAACGGAGGCGGGAGCGGAGCCTCAACGCCCCTTCCGCGTCAGGCGACTTGACGGAAGATGGTCTTCCGAGACCGCGACAACTTGGGGTAACCAGCGGTAACTTCTGTCCCACCCGCTCCACTCACCCGCGCCACTCCTCCAGGAGAATTCCCCATGCGCAGACTCCTCGCCTGCCTGGCGGCGGCCACCGCCGTTCTCGGCGGGCTCACCGCGGCCGCCCCGGCCGCCTCGGCCGCCGACTCGGGCAGCTTCAACGTCCTCACCTACAACGTGGCCGGCCTGCCCGAGGCCCTGTCCAGCGCGCCGACCCCGCGCGAGTCGAGCACCACGGCGATCGGCCAGCGGATCGCGCCGTACGACATCGTGCACGTGGAAGAGGACTTCAACTACCACGCCTACCTCTACGCGGGCGACACCAACCACGCCTACCGCACGCCCACCAGCGGAGGCGCCGGCATCGGCAGCGGCCTCAACACCCTGTCGAAGATCCCCTACGACGTGGACGACTTCGAGCGCGTGCGGTGGAACTCCTGCCAGTACGACTCGGGTGACTGCCTGACCCCCAAGGGCTTCACCTTCATGCGGGAGCGCCTCGCCGAGGGCGTCTACGTCGACTTCTACAACCTGCACACCAACGCGGGCACCAACGACGGCGACCTCGCCTCGCGCGCGGACAACCTCAACCAGCTCACCGCGTTCATCAACAGCCACTCCCAGGGCAACGCGGTGGTCGTCATGGGCGACACCAACACGCGCTACACCCGCTCCGGCGACACCATCGGCGAGTTCGCCGCGGCCAACGGCCTGACCGACGCCTGGGTCCAGCTGATCCGCGGCGGCACCCCGCCCGCCAAGGGCAGCGACGCGCTGGTCTGCGACCAGACGGGGACGACCGTCCCGAACACCTGCGAGGTCGTCGACAAGGTCCTGTACCGCGGCAGCAAGCTGGTCTCGCTCAACGCCACCTCGTACAACAACGAGCACGCCAAGTTCCTCACCAGCGACAACCTGATGCTCTCCGACCACGACCCGATCACGGTCGGCTTCACCTGGCAGCGCAACGCCGCCTACCAGCTCAGCGACCAGTACGGCGGCCCGCACGGCGACTACTTCAACGACATCGCCGGCGTCCCCGCGGGTGCCCGCGCCACGGCCATAGGCCTGCGGACCGGCACCCGGGTCGACCAGATGAGCCTCACCCTGGCGAACGGCACCACGCTGAGCCACGGCGGGACCGGCGGCACCGCCTCCTCGCTCACCCTCGGCAGCGGCGAGTACGTCACCACCGCCCAGCTCTGCCAGGCCGCGAAGGACGGCAACACCCGGATCTTCTACGCCAAGTTCACGACCAACCTCGGCCGCACGCTCGCCGGCGGCTCGACCACCCCGGACTGCGTGACCCGCACGGCACCGAGCGGCTGGCAGATCGCCGGCTTCCACGGGCGCACGGGCGACGAGGTCGACAAGATCGGCTTCATCTACACCCAGCGCTGACCGCCCCTGTTCCGGGACGGCGTGCCTTCCCACGCCGTCCCGGAACGCACAGGAACCACAAAGGTCCGACCGGATCATTGACGCGCTCATGGCCAGACCCCTAGCTTCTGATCGATTTGCCGAACTACGTTCGAAATACCGATCATTGAGGTGCCCCATACGCCACCTCCGGGTCCCCCGCACGCACCTTGGAGAGACACGATGAGCGCGAACCCCCACCTGTCCCGGCGCGGCCTCCTGGGCATGACCGCCGCCGTCCCGCTCGCCCTGACCCTCGGCGCGGGCACCGCGCAGGCCGCCGACTCGGCGTACGCGATGGTCTACTTCACCGAGTCGACCAATCTCGGCGACGGCACCGACTACGGTCTGCACCTCGCCGTCAGCCCGGACGGGCTCAACTGGACACCGCTCAACCAGAACAACCCCCTGGTCACCCCGACCGCCGGCGCCCTCGGCCTGCGCGACCCGTTCCTCATGCGCAAGCAGGACGGCACGTTCGTCGTCCTCGCCACCGACCTCAAGGGCACCGACTGGAACTACAACAGTCAGTACATCCACGTCTGGGACTCCGCCGACCTGCGCACCTTCACCGGCTACCGGCGCCTGAAACTCCACGACATGACCACCCACAGCTGGGCGCCGGAGGCGTTCTGGGACGCGGGCCGGGGCCAGTACGCGGTCATCTACTCGTCGGTGAACTCCAGCGGCCACAACGTGATCATGGTGAACTACACCAGCGACTTCGTCACCGCGTCGGCCCCGCAGGTCTTCTTCGACCCCGGCTACGACGTCATCGACGGCGACATGGCCGTGGGCGTGAGCGGCTACAACTACCTCTTCTTCAAGAAGAACCAGACCCTGGTCTCCGCGCGCTCCACCTCCCTGAACCCGGGCAGCTTCACCGAGTACAGCGCGGGCGTGGCCCACGGCGGCACCGAGGCGCCGACGATCGTGAAGTCACTGACCACGGGGAACTGGTGGCTCTGGGGCGACACCTACACCCCCAACGGCGTGTTCTACGCATGGCAGTCGAGCAGCCCGGCCACCGGCTCCTGGACCGCCCTCGACCAGAAGACCTACACCCAGCCGGTCAACTCCAAGCACTGCGGCATCGCGACGATCACCACGTCCGAGTACACCAACCTGCTGGCCAAGTGGGGCGCCCCGGCCTGGAACCGGCTCAAGTCCTACAACTTCCCGGCCCGTTACGTCCGCCACGCGAACTACGTGGGCCGGATCGACGAGTACCCGGTCGAGCCGTACAAGGACTCCCTGTGGACCCTCGTCCCGGGCCTCGCCGACAGCTCCGGGGTGTCCTTCCGGTCGGTCAACTACCCCGACCGCTATCTGCGGCACTACAACTACCAGCTCCGCCTCGACACCAACGACGGCACGTCGACCTTCGCGGGCGACGCCACCTTCTACCGCACAGCCGGCCTCGCGGACGCGAGCTGGGCGTCCTTCCGGTCGTACAACAACCCGACCCGCTACCTGCGGCACGCCGACTACGTCCTGCGCATCGACCCGATTTCCACCACGGCCGACCAGCAGGACGCGACATTCCGAGTCGGTTACTGATTTCTCCGAAAAAGCCCCCCTGACGGTCCGTGTTGTATACGCTCCAGATCTTCTTCACGAGACCTTCACAGGGGGGCTTTTCCATGCGCAGAGGACACATAGCCGCCGTCGCGGCCGCGGGCGTGCTGACCGCGCTGAGCGCGGTCCCGGCTCACGCCACCGAGTACTCGTCGGCGCTCAAGATCAAGGGCATCCAGTACGACGCCCCCGGCCCGGACTCCAACAGCTGCTCCTCCGGCAACACCGACGAGGAGTACCTGACGATCAAGAACTACTCTTCGACCGCGACCGTGAACCTCAAGGGCTACGTCGTGAAGGACGCGACCGGCAACAAGTTCACGTTCACGAGGAGCCACTCGCTCCAGCCCGGCGACTACGTGAAGCTGCGCGGCGGCCACGGGACCGACTCGGACGCGAAGAACGTCGTCTACCGCAACAACTGCAACTTCATGTGGAACAACCCCGGGGACACGATCTACCTCTACAAGCCTTCCGGCACGCACGCCGACACCCACAAGTACACCAAGAGCGCCAACGACCCGGACGGCAACGGGTACATCACGTACCACGGCTGAGCAGGTCGCGTCCACTCACGACGGCCAGCGCGGCGGTCAGCGCGACCAGGGCCGCCGCCTGGGCCAGGACACCCACCCGCAGCGTGCCGGGCAGGACGTCGAGCCACGGGTAGACCGCGGTGATCCGGACCGCCAGGAGGATCAGGCCCAGTGCCGCCAGGGCCGCGGCCTCCCCCGCCGCGGGGCCGCGACTGCCGCGGCCCACTCGGTACAGCAGCCAGGCGAGGGCCGTCACGAGGTAGCAGGTGACGAGCGCCCACGCGGTGTCGACCCCGTCGGGCAGGACCACGACCGAGCCGCCCATCAGCACACAGCAGGCGGCGAAGACCAAGCCGGGCGCGCCCACGGGAAGGCGGGCCGGGGGCGCGTCGCGGTGGTGCGCCGCGCACAACGCCAGCGCCGAGGACCACGCCAGGACGGTCGCCGCCACGACATAGGCGGAGTCCGAGGGCGCGAAGTCGAGCGACCACAGCTCGACCAGCGGCCAGAGCGTGGGCAGCGCCGCGACCAGCGCGGACACCTGGGCGAGCCGGCGGTGGTCGCGCAGCAGGGCGAAGTAGGCGACCGTCCACAGCAGCGGCAGGAACCACTGGGCGACCGCGCCGGCACCGGCCCACACGCCGTGGCCGGTGAAGCCGTCGGTGAACAGCGCCCACTGGCTGCCGCCACGGGTGGACGCCCAGGTCAGCCCGAGCACCCGGTCGGCCACGGCGGAGGCCGCCTGGAGCAGGACGGCGAAGAGCGCGAAGAGGCGGACGGCCGAGCCCAGCACGGCGTAGCGGCGGGGCGCGCTCCCGGCGCCGAGCCTGCTGCGGACGGCCAGCGCGACGATGCTCCCCACCTCGCCGAGGGTGGGGCGGCTCTGGTCCTGGGTCTCCTGGTCGACGTCCCAGAGGTAGGTCTCGACCATCTCCTCCTCGCGCTCGCGCCGGTAGTAGGCGGGAAGCAGGCGCAGGACGGCGCGGTAGCGGGTCTCCAGCAGGGTCGTCATGCCAGCCCTCCGGCGAGTCCGGGACCGGCGACGGGCCCGTCGGTCGTTCCGGATGTGCGCCCCGGGGCCGGTCCCGGCCTGCGCTGTCCCTCGGCGATCCGCTTCTTCGCGGCACTCGCCCCGGCGGCCAGCCGCTCCGCCTCCGCGGCCAGGGCCGCGGTGCCCTCGTCGGTGAGGCGGTAGTAGCGCCTCAGCCGGCCCTGCTGGACCTCCTCGCGGTCCAGCACGATGAGCGCGTCGGCGGTGAGCCGGTCCAGTACGCCGTAGAGGGTGCCGACGCGCATCTGCACAGCTCCCTCGGACAGTTCCTCGACCTCCCGCAGGATGCCGTAGCCGTGCCGCGGCTGGTCGGCGAGCGCGGTCAGTACGAAGAACGCCGCCGGTGTCATGTTCCTCGATGCCATGAACAGGAATATATCGGCTCCCGATATATTCAGCGAGCCGAATCACGCGATCCGGTGGACACGACGAACAGGGCCGGCCCCAATGCGGATGGTGGGCCGGCCCTGTTCGTGGGGTCATTCTGGCCTGCGGAGCGCGAACAGGGCACAGGTGAAAGGAGGTTGCTCTGTGTGGACCTTGTGCGCCCCGTGTGCGCGTGCCCTGTCCGGCTGCCGGACCCCGCCTGGCCCGGACGGGCCGGCGGCGACGATACTTGGCCGTGGCACGCACCACCCCCTCCCACAGATGGACCCATGTCAAGCACTCCCACGGCAGACTCCACAGCACCTTCCACCGTCTGGCTGGCCCGCGGCCGCCATCTCGGATCCGACGCGGCGGACGTCCTGCGCCGAAGTCTCGCGCAGCACAAGGAGAGCGCGGTCATCGACGACTTCAAGGAGCCGTCCGGGCCCGACGACGCCCCGGAGCGGATCTTCGAGGCCCGCTGGCGGGTCGGGGACGAGGTGACCGTCCGGGCCCGGCTCTCGCTGTCCGCCGTCTCCAGCGGCAGCCAGGAGTGGGTGCTGGCGGCCGAGGCGGAACAGCCCTGGGATCTGCGCTGGCCCTCCCCCGCGACCATGTTCTGGCCCGAGAGCGACGACGTGTTCTGGGACCGGGACGCGGCCACGGGCCTGCGCCTGCGGGACCTGAGCGTGCTGCCCGAGGAGGACAAGGAGGTACGGCGGGTGCTGCGGCAGGCCGTGCGCGGCAGCTGGGCCGTGCAGGTCGTCGTGCACGAGGCCATGACCCCCGGCCAGGGCGGCCGCCGGCCCCTGGCCGACATGCTGCCGCCCGGCCTGCGCCACCGGGTCGTCGAGCACCGGGCGCTGCCGCATCAGCTGCGGGTGCTGAACTGGGCCGTGAAGGAGTTCGGCGTGGAGGTACCGCGCGGCGGTGCCGTGGTGCTGCCCGGGACGCCGGTGCCGCCCGGCTACGACGGCCAGGACTTCGCCGTACGCACGGTGTTCCTCGACGGCTCGGAGCCCACCGAACTGCTCGCGACCGTGACGCGCTACGCCTCGATGCCCAAGCCGCTGCCCGCGGGGGGCGAGGCGGCCGTGACCGCGCTGCGGGAGCAGTGGCAGCTGCTGACCCTTCAGGAGGAACTCGAGCGCGAGCGCGCGCTGGTGGCGATGTACGCCGAGGCGCTGGAGGCCATGACCAAGTCCCGGGACCTGTACCGGGAGGCCGCCGAGCGGGCCAACGAGGCGCTGGCCATCTACCGCGAGAACGCCCCGGCAACACCCGAGACCCCGGCCGATCCGCAGGCCGGCTCGCCGTTGCAGCAGCTCTCGAAGACCTTCGAGCGCTGGAAGGGCACCCTGCGGCCGGCCGCCCGCGAGGAGGACCCGGACCAGCGGATCAGCTGAGGCGCGGAGAGGGCCGCGGCGGTGGATCAGCTGAAGAGCGGGAAGCGGTCCGCGTCGGCGCCGAGCGCGTGTCGGTCGGCGTCCGTGAGCGGCGCGCGTCCGGTCGCTACACGGGCGTAGTGCTCGTCGCTCCAGTCGAGGGGCAGCGGCCGGCCGAGGAGTCCGTCGAGGGTGGCCCGGACCGCGACCAGCCCTTCGGGTGCCGGACCCGGCGCGTCCGGCAGGTCGGTGACCAGGTCCAGGTGGTGGATCGTGGCCTCGACGGCGAGGGTGGTCACCAGGTCGGCGGCGGTCAGGACATGCCCCTGCGTGCGGACCCGCAGCGCCGCCTGAGTGCCGGAGGCGGCCCGCACGGTGGCCGCAGCGGTCTCCAGGTACAGGTCGCGCAGCTGGCGGAAGTCGAGGAACATGCCGGCGCTCACTCGGCTCCAGCGCCGCCCGTTCGCCGCGCCGGCGGGGTCCGGCGCCCAGTCCCGCCAGTAGGTCACGGCGTCCCGGTCGGGCGGCCCCGGCGCGGGTGTGTGCAGGGCGACCAGAGCGCGCTGCGCGTCCCCCGTGCAGTGGAAGACCAGGTCCCGCACGGCCCAGCCGGTACAGCCCGTGGGCCGCCAGGACTCCTCGTCGCCCAGGGGACGCACTACGGCCGCGAAGGCCCCGTAGGCGGCACGCAGTACGTCGGCGTTCATGGGCGGCAGCCTAGACGGGCCGTATCACCCGGGGGACGGGATGTGTCAGAGGGCCGACTGTGGATACGCGGTGGGCACAGCACCTCCGCCCGTCCGGAAGGTCACCGTCATCATGAGCGGCCAGAACGACCCCGGCTCCACCTGCTCCGAGACGACACTCACGGTCAACGGCAAACCCCACACCCTGCTCGTCGACCACCGGCGTGTCCTCCTCGACGTGCTGCGCGAGGACCTGGAGCTGTGGGGTGCCCGGAAGGGCTGCGACCACGGCCAGTGCGGCGCCTGCACGGTCCTGGTGGACGGACGCCGCGTCAACAGCTGCCTGCTGCTCGCGGTGGCCCTGGACGGCAGCGAGGTCAGGACCGTCGAGGGCCTCGCCGGCGACGGCGAGGAACTGCACCCCCTGCAACGGGCCTTCCTCGACCGCGACGCCTTCCAGTGCGGCTACTGCACCCCCGGCCAGCTCTGTTCGGCGCTCGGCATGCTCGACGAGGCCGCCGCCGGGCATCCCTCGCGCGTCACCACCGATGTCCCCGCCGGTTCTCCCGTGCCGCTGGACCGCGACGAGATCCGCGAGCGGCTCAGCGGCAACCTGTGCCGCTGCGGCGCCTATCCACGCATCGTCGACGCGGTCGAGGACGTGATCCCGTGAAGACCTTCGACTACGTACGCGCGGCCTCCCCCGAAGAGGCGGCCGAGCTCTTCGCCGCCCGCCCCGGCGCCCGCTATCTCGGCGGCGGCACCAACCTGGTCGACCTGATGAAACTCGGCGTCGAGCAACCGGGCGCGCTCGTCGACGTCAGCCGTCTGCCCCTGGACGAGGTCGAGGAGCTGCCGGACGGTTCGCTGCGCGTCGGCGCCACGGTCCGCAACAGCGACCTGGCGGCCCATCCGGCCGTGCGCGAGCGGTACCCGGTCCTCTCCCAGGCGCTGCTCGCGGGCGCCTCGGGGCAGTTGCGCAACGCGGCCACCACCGGCGGCAACCTGCTCCAGCGCACCCGCTGCCCCTACTTCCAGGACGTCTCCAAACCCTGCAACAAGCGCGCCCCGGGCAGTGGTTGCGGGGCCCGCGAGGGCGTGCACCGGGACCACGCGGTGCTCGGGCACTCCCCGCACTGCATCGCCACCCACCCCTCCGACATGGCCGTCGCCCTCGCCGCGCTGGACGCGCGTGTCGAGCTGTACGGCACGGAGGGCGCCCGGAGCGTGTCCGTGGCCGACTTCGTCCGGCTGCCCGGGGCCCATCCGGAGCGGGACACCGAGATCGCGCCGGGCGAGCTCGTCACCGGGGTGCTGCTGCCCGCGGCCGGTGCCGGGCTGCCGTCCGCCTACCGCAAGGCCAGGGACCGGGCGTCGTACGCCTTCGCGCTGGCCTCGGTGGCGGTGGTGCTGCGGGTGACGGACGGGGTGGTCGGCCACGCCGGGATCGCCTTCGGCGCGCTGGCACACCGGCCGTGGCGGGCGCAGCGGGCCGAGCAGGCGCTGCTGGGCGCCGCACCCACCCAGGCCGCGTTCGAACACGCGGTCGACCTGGAGCTCTCCGCCGCGGAGCCGCTGCGGGACAACGCCTACAAGGTGCCGCTGGCGCGTTCGCTCGCCGTGGACGTGCTGACCCGGCTCGCCGCGGCCGCCAGGACCTGAGGAGGACGCCATGGACGCCACCACCCGGGCTGCGACCGCCCCTGCCTCCTCGCCCGCGCTGGGCGCTTCCGTCGAGCGCCGCGAAGGGCGCGAGAAGGTCACCGGCACCGCCCGCTACGCGGCCGAACAGCCCTCTCCCGGGCGTACCCACGCCTGGCCGGTGCCCGCCTCGATCGCCCGGGGACGGGTCACCGGCATCGACACCTCGGCCGCCCTCGAGGTGCCCGGGGTCCTGGCCGTGCTCACCCACGAGAACGCGCCGCGGCTCTCCGAGCCGGACGATCCCATGCTCGCCGTCCTGCGCGACTCCCGTGTCCCGCACCGGGGTTGGTTCGTCGCCCTGGTGGTGGGCGAGACCCTGGAGGCCGCCCGCGCCGGTGCCGCCGCCGTCCAAGTCAACTACGCCGTGGAGGACCACGACGTCACCCTCACCGCCGACCACCCGGCGGCGTACGCCCCCGAGGAGGCCAACGACGGCTACCCGGGGACCCGTGAACTCGGCGACCCCGAGGGCGCGTTCGCCTCCGCCCCGGTCCGGATCGACGTCGACTACCGGGTGCCGCCACTGCACAACCACCCGATGGAACCGCACGCGACGACGGCCGAGTGGCAGGACGGCCGGCTCACGGTGCACACCTCCACCCAGGGCGCCACGACCATGCGTACCGTCCTGGCCGGCCTGTTCGGCATCCCGGAGGATCACGTCACCGTCCACGCGGAGCATGTGGGCGGCGGTTTCGGGTCCAAGGGCACACCCCGTCCGGACGTGGTGCTCGCCGCCATGGCGGCGCGGCACACCGGCAGGCCGGTCACGCTGGCGCTCCCCCGCCGCTTCCTGCCGTCCGTCGTCGGACACCGGGCCCCGACCCTGCACCGGCTGCGGCTCGGCGCCCGCCCCGACGGGCGGCTCATCTCGCTGATCCACGAGGTCACCACCCACACCTCGCGCATCAAGGAGTTCGTGGAGCAGGCCGCCGTACCGGCACGCGTGATGTACGCCGCCCCCGACTCCCGTACGGCACACCGGGTGGCGCCCCTCGACGTGCCCACGCCGTCCTGGATGCGGGCTCCCGGCGAGGCTCCCGGCATGTACGCCCTGGAGTCGGCCATGGACGAGCTGGCCGGTGAACTCGGCATGGACCCCGTGGAGTTGCGGATCGTCAACGAACCGGACACCGAGCCCGACAGCGGCAAGCCCTTCAGCAGCAGGCATCTGGTGGAGTGTCTGCGCGAGGGCGCCCGGCGCTTCGGCTGGGACGGACGGGACCCGCGGCCGGGCTCCCACGTCGAGGGCCCGCTGCTGGTGGGCTCGGGAGTGGCCGCCGCCACGTATCCCGTGCTGGTCCATCCGTCCGCGGCGGCAGCGCGGGCACTGCCCGACGGGACCTTCCTGGTAGGGATCAACGCGGCCGACATCGGCACGGGCGCCCGGACCGTACTCGCGCAGATCGCCGCTGACGCGCTCGGTGTGCCCGTGGACCGGGTGCGGACCGAGGTGGGCAGCACTCATCTGCCCGCCGCGCCGCTGGCCGGGGGCTCCTCGGGCACGGCGTCCTGGGGCTGGGCGGTGCACGAGGCGTGCGCCCGGCTCGCGGAGCGCCTGGCCGGGGGGCCGGTGCCCGCGGAGGGCTTGGAGGTCCGTGCCGACACCGCAGGCCAGGCCGACGCCGACAGCCCCTACGCCCGGCACGCCTTCGGCGCGCACTTCGCGGAGGTCGCCGTGGACACCGTCACGGGTGAGACCCGGGTCCGCCGGCTGCTGGGGGTGTACGCCGCGGGGCGCATCCTCAACTCCCGTACCGCGCGCTCCCAGTTCGTCGGCGGGATGACCATGGGGCTCGGGATGGCGCTCACCGAGGGCAGCACGATGGACGCGGCGTTCGGCGACTTCACCGAGTCGGACCTGGCCTCGTACCACGTGCCCGTCCACGCCGACGTGCCGGACATCGAGGCGCACTGGATCGACGAGGACGATCCCCACCTCAACCCCATGGGCAGCAAGGGCATCGGCGAGATCGGCATCGTGGGGACGGCTGCCGCGATCGGCAACGCCGTCCACCACGCCACCGGCACCCGCATGCGCGAACTGCCCCTCACCCCGGACCGCGTGCTCGGCGGCATCGGGAGAGGGGCAGTGCCCCGCGGTTTCTAGCGGCTTACAACGGCCGGCCGCCGCAGGGGGCTTGGGCTTCAGCGGCCGGCAACCGCCGGCGTGCTTCGGCTACGGCGTCAGCTGTGCGTCCGCCCGCTCCCGGGCCGGTCCCTCCGCGGACCGCCGGTCCGCCGGGGCCCGCTCCGACCGGGTCGGCACCGCCAGCTGCACCACGAGCGCGGTCAGCGCGGCCAGGGACGCGCACACCGCCGCCGTACCGGCGATCCAGGCCGGGGCGAGCGGCAGCTCCAGGGCCTGGGACAGCCCCGCCGAGCGGAAGCGCCCGTCGAGGAGCTGGCCCGCGGCCACCCCGGCCGGCAGGACCACCCCGAGGGCGAGGAGCGGCACGGCGGGCCGGATCGCCAGCAGAAGGGCCAGGACGGCACAGAGCGCCGAGACGCCCAGGGCGAACCCGTACACCCGCAGCGAGGCCCCGTCCCGGTGCGCCGGGAAGCACAGCACGGCGCACACCAGCAGGGCCAGGGCGGCGAGGCGGCCGGGCCAGGCCGGAGTCCGCGCGGGCCGACGGGGCGTGGGGGGATGCGGCGGCGGCGCCGGGAGCACGCTCGCGCCCGGCAGCTCGTACTCCGGCGGCGACTCCGGTGCCAGGAGCGGCACGGACGGCTGGTACGACGGCTGCGCGGGGCGCTCCTGTGCCAACCTGCCGATCAGCTCGACGAGTTCCTCGACGGGCCGTCCGGTCGCGGCCGCCCGCACCGCCTCCTGACCGCAGTGGGGTTCCAGCTCGGAGCGGTTGAGCAGGGACACCAGACGGGTCACCTCCTCCACCGGGCGGGACTCGGCGGCGGCGCGGATCGCCTCGTCGGCGCTGTCCGGGTCGCGGGGCGGCCGGGTGAGCAGGGAGACGAGCCGGGTGACGTCCTCCACGGACCGGTCCACACCGACGGCTCGGAGGGCCGCGGCCGTGGCCTGCGCGTACTGGGGCGACTGTTCCAGCAGGGTGATGAGGTGGACGACGTCCTCCAGGGGACGGTCGGCCACGGCGGCACGCACCAGGTCGCCGACGGTGTCGCCGTACGACGGATCGATCGGTATGGCGGGGTCGTTCGGGCGGGGTGCTGACGGGCCGGTGGTCATGCTTCTGCTCCAGACACAGGGTGCGGTCGCTGCTACGCGCCCCCGTCGTGCGACCGCGACATTGAGGTCTCCATTCGTAAGCGGGTCCACGACGGCGTGCCACTCGGATGAGCCACGGGTGTGAGAGCCGCCGTCGGCGGGCCTAGGGAGGCCGGATGGGGGAATCCGTCAGACAGCGCTGCGTCGAGCGCCCCGAGGAGGAGGTCGGCCCGTGGATTCGACCACAGCACTGATCGTCGTCGTCGCGGTGCTCGCGGCGCTGGCGCTGGCGGTGGCCGTGGGACTGCTGGTACGGCTCGTCAGGACCCGGCGCGGGCTGCGCCGGGCGGGGCTGCCCACCGGGCCCCGCTGGGTGTTCTGGGGCGCGCTGCTCTACCTCGTGCTGCCCACCGATCTGGTGCCGGACCCGGTGTATCTCGACGACATCGGGGTCCTGCTGCTCGCGTTGCGCACGATGCGTGGTTCCGCCGCCGACCGGGCGGCCCTGCAACTCGGTGAGGACGACCGGGAGGCCTCGCGCCGACCGTGATTACGCAGTGTAAGGAAACCAACCACCCGTTCGATTCGTATAAGTCTCTGGGAGCCGAAGGAAGTCGGTGACCCGACGGCGTCGTGGGGAGACGGCCGTCCGCTAGCAGCAGTACCGGCGAGGGAGAGACGATGCAACCGTTCGCGCTCAACTACGCACGCCCGGCAGCGGCGTTGGAGGCGACCACTCCGTACGTCTACGACTCCGGGCGGCAGTTGAACGTGCTCATGGACGGCCGGGTCGCGGCCCGCGACCACGCCCTGATGCGGGAACTGGGGACCACCACCTCCACGGCGGGCTCCAAGACTCACTTCGACGACTGAACACAGGTCGACACTGATGACCGTGTTGATTCTGACCTGCGAAGAGGATGTGACGGCCGACATGGTCGTGGTGCACCTCGACGCCACGGGGGTTCCGGTGGTCCGGCTCGATCCGGCCGATCTCACCGACGGGGTCGCGCTGTCCGGCGAGTACGTGCACGGCCGCTTCCGCGGCCATCTGTCCGCCGGTGGACGCCTGGTGGGCATCTCCGGGCTGCGTTCGATCTGGGTCCGCCGACCGGGCACCCCGGCGGCCAGGGCCGCCGTGCCCTCGGAGTGGCTGACCGAGGAGTCCGGCCAGGCGCTGTACGGCATGCTGCGGGGCAGTGACGCCCGCTGGATGAACCATCCCGACGCGGCCCGCCGGGCCCGGCACAAGCCCTGGCAGCTACGTCTCGCCCAGCGCTGTTCGTTGCCCGTGCCCGCCACGATCGTGACAACGTTTCCGCAGGCCGCCCGCGAGTTCGCCGAGCGCTACCCGGATCTGGTGGTCAAGCCGGTCTCCGGCGCCCATCCGCAGGATCCGCCGCGGGCGGTGCCGACCAGCCGGGTCGCTCCGGACACCGACTTCGCGGCGGTCGCGTTCGGCCCGACGCTGCTCCAGCGGCGGGTGGCCAAACGGGCCGACATCCGCCTGACCGTCGTGGGGGAGACGATGCTGGCCGCCCGGAAGGCCACCGGCCCGGACGACGAGGTGGACGTACGGTTCGCCCGGTCCGCCTCCTCCTGGGAGCCGGTCGACGTCCCGCCCCGGGTGGCCACGGCGGTCGGCGAGTATCTCCGGGCTGCCGAACTGGCCTACGGCGCGTTCGACTTCGCCGAGGACGGGGACGGGACCTGGTGGTTCCTGGAGTGCAACCAGTCGGGGCAGTTCGGGTTCATCGAGGTGGAGACCGGTCAGCCCATCGCGCGCAGCATCGCCGCATGGCTGGCCCGGCCGGGACCGGAGGACCGCTCCGCCGCCGACGGGGCCGACTCGGCGGTGAACTGAGGCCGGGTCAGTAGGGCCGGGGGGCGGCGGGCGGAAGTGCGGGCACCCAGCCCTGGCCGGGCTGGGCGGGACGCTCGGGGGCGGGCGGGGACATCAGGGACTGGTACGGCCGCATGACGTACTCCAGTTCCCTGCGTACGCGCTCGGCCTCCCTGCGGGTCAGAGCGGGGACGTCGCCGCGTTCGGCGACGAGTCGGTCGTAGATGGGGGAATCCTGGAACACCCGTCAACGCGCCTTTCGTTCTCACGGCCCACGCGCGTGGGCACGGCTGCCGAGTCTAGGCGCCCCCACGCACCGACGTGCGAATTACGGCGTCGGGCTTGACGGTCCGGAGGCGCTCATGCGCCCGTGGTGGATCCCGGGCGGACGATCATCAGGACGGTCACGGTCGCCCACAGGAGGTTGAAGACACCGGTGAACATGGCGAGTTGAACGGTACCGCGACGCTCGACGCTCCCCCGCCCGGTCAGTTCCTCGAGGAGTTCGCCCTGCCGGGGCAGCACGAAGGCGGCGAGGACACCGGCCGCAGCCGCGGTCAGCGCCATGGACGCGGTCAGCCACCCGTCGCCGAGGACACCCATCGCGGCCCCGGTGGCGACGCCCAGGACCGGGACGGCGATGCCGACACCGGCGTAGACGCGGCAGATGCGGTGCAGCAGACGGACCGTGCCGACTCCGGTCGCCTCCTCGTGGGCCCGGCGGACGGCGGGCGGGAACATGCTGGCCGCGACGGTCACCGGCCCGACGGCGACGATCGCGGCGAGGACGTGCAGGGCCAGCAGGAACTTGGTCATGGGGTGGGGTGTCCTTCTCCGGTGCGGTCGGCGGTGCCCGATCACCCTAGGAACCCGCGGGACGATCACACAGCGGCAGAAACGACAGCTTCCAACGGGTTCCCGCCAACTCCACCGGCAGGGCTTCGCTGCAGTTCTCGCTGGTATGCGGCTCTGGCGGGAATCCGCCTATCGTGGCGGGCATGCATTCCGTGGTGATCCTGGCTCTCGACGACGTGGTGCCCTTCGACATGGCGGCGCCCATGCAGGTCTTCGACTGGACGCACCTGCCCGACGGCCGCCCCGGTTACCGCGTCCGCCTGTGTGCGGAATCACCCGAGGTACGCGCGGACGGCGGCTTCTCCCTGCGCGTCGAACACGGACTCGACGCTCTCGCCGAGGCCGACACGGTCGTCGTACCGGGCCGCTCCCCTGCGGCCGGACCGCCGTCAACGCGCGTCCTGGCCGCACTGCGGGACGCGGCGGCGGCCGGGACCCGGATCGCGTCCGTGTGCGTGGGCGCGTTCGTGCTGGCCGAGGCGGGACTCCTGGACGGGCTGCGCGCCACCACCCACTGGGTGGCCGCGGAGGAGCTCGCGCGGCGTTTTCCCGCCGTCGAGGTCCGGCCCGACGTGCTGTACGTGGACAACGGTCAGATCCTGACCTCGGCCGGCGCGGCCGCTGCCCTCGACATGTGCCTGCACATGATCCGCCGGGACCTGGGCTCGGCCGTCGCCGCGCACGCGGCCCGGATGTCGGTCATGCCGCTGGAACGGGAGGGCGGACAGGCCCAGTTCATCGTGTCCGACCATCCGCCGGTGCCGCGGGGTTCGACGCTGGAGCCGGTGCTGGAGTGGGTCGAGGACAACCTGGCCCAAGAGATCACCCTCGGGGCGATGGCGGCGCGGTCGGGGATGAGCGAGCGCACCTTCAGCCGCCGGTTCCGTGAGCAGACGGGCAGCACACCCCTGCAGTGGCTGCTGCGGGCCCGGGTGCGGCGCGCCCAGTACCTGCTGGAGAACACCGCGCATCCGGTCGAACGGATCGCGCGGCAGGCGGGGTTCGGCTCCCCGACGGCCTTCCGGGAGCGGTTCCGCCGGGTGGTCGGCACCACTCCGCAGTCCTATCGCGCGGCCTTCCACGCGAAGGACGCGGTCCCGGCGGCGGCCCGTTCCTGACCGCCCGCCGGGTCCGGCGTCAATGGGCGCTGCGCTTCCGGGCTGGGCCGTTCGTTCCCGGGCGCGGCGGCCCGGGTTCCTCAGACGGCCAGCGGCAGGCCGCTCTCCCCTTCGGGGTCCGTACGCCCCACGGTCGGCAGCAGGGCGTCCGCCCTGGCCACCGCCTCAGCGACGTCGGTGGTGCCCATCATCACGCACAGTGAGTAGCTGACGTCGTCCAGCTCACGGGCCGTCGCCGGCCTCTCCCGCTCCGCCTGCGCGATCCTCAGCGACGCGTAGCGGGTCAGCAGCGTTCTGACGGCCTTCGGGTCCGGCACGAGCACGAAGTGCCCCTCTCTCGATTTTTCGCTGCGTATGCCCGGTCTGGCCCGGACCAATCCCATCGGACGCCGCTCGGCACGCAATTGGCGCAATACCGTGCGACCGCACCCGCTTCCCCGAGGGGTCGCAAACCGTTGGACAAGGGGCATCCCTCGCACCATGAACGGTATACGCCCATGAACCGCTCCGCAGGACTCCTCAGTGCCCTCTACCTCGCCACGACCACGGGCCTCGTCTGGACGGCGGCCCTGACCCTGCGCGACGGCCCGCCATGGGCCGCGTGTCTGTTCGCGGCGGCGAGCCTGGTGCCGGTGATCGCCGTCGTGCGGGAGTGCGTGATCTGCGACCAGCGGCAGACTCTGGCCGAGATGCGCAGGACCGCGGCCGCTCCCGGCGACCCCGGCGCGGAGGCGGCCGACGCGATCGTCCGCGCCGAGCTGGAGACCGCGTGCTGCGAGCGCTGGTGGACGAGCTGCGGCACCGACCACGACTCGACGTGCCCGCGCCGGGTGCCCCGCAGCAGCGCGGCGTGAGGGCCGCTCGGGTCAGGCGGGCTGCCCGGCGTGAGGCGCGGTGCAGGCGCAGGGGCGGCCCAGGGTCTGTCGTGGGTGCCGGCCGGCCTCCAGGATCCAGCCCTCCCCCAGGCTGACGATCCGGTCGGCGGAGCTGCCTTCTACTCGTCCAGGGCGCGGGCGAGTTCCGTGGTGGCGTGGGCGATCTCGGTGTCGTCGTCGGCCATCAGGCTCTCGAGGGCGCCGCTCCTGGCCCGGACGGCCTGGCGGGCCTGGCGCTCCCAGACCACCGGGTTCTCACGGTGGTTGAGCAGCTTGGGGTAGACGGCCGCGGTGCTCTCCCACTGGCGGGCCCCGGCGATGCTCCTGAGCAGCTGGATGATCTCGGCCCGGCAGGTCACCTGCGGCAGTTGGGCGAGTTCCCAGAGGAAGGGGACGGTGGCCGCGGTGGCCTGCTCGACGACGAAGCCGTACTGGCAGATGCGCCGGCGCAGATCGACGAGGGCGGCGCCGGCGGTTTCGGGATCGCCCCAGGCGACGCTGTTGAGGAGGAGCGGGATCGCCGCCGCGTTGCCGGTGGAGTCCTGGATCTCGCCCCAGGGGACCCGGCTCAGTGCCGTGAGGGGCGTGGTGCGCGCCGCCCCGGCGGTGGGAGCGGGGCTGCTGGTGCGCTCGTGGCTCGGCTGGTCCGGAGCGGTGCGCATGGCGTGAGACCTTTCCGCGGCGGTCATGTCAGGGAGGAGGGGTGGTCGACAGCTTGGCCCAGACGGTCTTGCCGGCCGGGGGCCGCGAGGTCCAGCCCCACTCCTCCGCCAGGGCGTCGACGATGTACAGCCCCCGGCCGTGCTCCCGCAGGGCGCAGTCGTCGGTGGGGGTGTACGTGGGTGGTTCGTCCCCGGGGTCGGAGACGGTGACCAGCAGATGGCCGGGGCCCAGGGACAACCCCAGCCACACCTCGGCCGAGCCGTCCGCCGCGGGCCGGAGCACCGCGTGGGCCACGGCGTTGGCGGCGAGTTCGGTGATCACGAGGGTAGCGTCGTCGCTGCGGTGGCCCATCGACCAGCCGCCGAGGGTCTCGCGGGTGAAGGCACGGGCCCGGGCGAAGCCCTCCCCGCTGCACGCCACGAGTAACGCGGCGGAGACCAGGGGTCCGGCCGAGGGCGGGCGCCGGGAGCCGACGGGATCCGGGCGCCGCAGGGACACACCGGCCGTGCCCGCACCACCCGCCCCCGGCACAGCCTCGCCCGGCGGCCGGAGTACATCTTTCGCAGGTGATGACACGGCATCTCCCTGATGCGACGTCAAGACGGGGCGCAACCGCAGGGGTTGACGCTGGAGCTATTATCCACGCTGAAGGCGCCCGCGTGCAATTGCACGAGAAATTGCGCGAAGGACGGGTGGGGCCACGGAGGTTGTGGATGTGCGCCCCCTCCCGGCCGGGCGGCCGGGCGACACGGCTCGGCGCCGAACGTGAACAGCAAGGAGACAGCAGTGCCACGAGTGCAGAACGGAGTGCGGGCGAGCTCGCTCGACGCCCGCTGGGTCAAGAGCCGTCACAGCAACGCCGAGGGCAACTGCGTCGAAGTGGCCTCACTGGTCGACGGTGGTGTCGCGGTGCGCAACTCCCGCTACCCCGACGGTCCCGCGCTGGTCTACACACCGGCCGAGGTCGCGGCGTTCGTCGCCGGCGCGAAGGACGGGGAGTTCGACCACCTGCTGTGAGGCCGCGGGAGGGGCGCGCGAGGAGCGTGGGGACACCGGTCTCAACTCCCGTACGCCGACCGGCCTCTACGGAATGATGCGGTACGGCCACGCTGCGTGCGATAGTGTGAGTCGTCTCTGTGCCGGTTTACTGGGAGTCAGGATGTCTGCCGCGTCCCACCGCATCTCCCGCCTGGAACCGTACCTGGACCGGTCCGAACCGGCTCCCACGCTGCTGAAGATGCTGGTCGGCGTCCAGTTGGCGGGTTTCCGGGAGGATGCCGGGCTCGCCCAGGACCAGGCGGCGCGGGCCCTCGGGTTCAGCCCCGCCAAGCTGTCCCGCATCGAGTCGGGCAAGGGCCGCAGGCCCCCGTCGGAGAGCGACGTCCGCGCCCTCCTGGAGCTGTACGGCACCGAGGACTACGAGTCCTCGGTGCTCCTCAAGCTGCTCCAGCGCGCCGGGGAGCCCGGCTGGTGGCAGCGCTACGACAAGCGGCTGATGCCCGAGTGGTTCGACCGGCTGGTGGGCCTCCAGGAGGCGGCCGCGGCCATTCGTACCTTCGAGATCCAGTACGTCCCCGGCCTGCTCCAGACCCCCGACTACACCCGGGCGGTGGTGGAGCGCGGGCTGCCGACCGCGCCCGCGAGCGAGGTGAACCGGCGCGTCGAACTGCGCACCCGGCGCGCGGAGTTGCTCCTGCGCCAGGACGCACCTCAACTGTGGGCGGTCATCGACGAGTCCGTGCTGCTGCGGGTGCTGGGCAGCCGGGAGGTCATGCGGAACCAGCTCGCGCACCTCGTCGCGATGGCCCAGCGTCCCAACGTGACCCTGCAGATCATCCCGTTGGACGTGACCAACGCCTCCGCCCCGGCCATCCCGATCACCTATCTGCGGTTCGGCGGCCTCGATCTGCCGGACGTCGTCTATCTGGAGCACATCAAGAGCGCCAACTTCCTGGAGGACCGGGACGAGACGGAGGAGTACCGCCTCGCCCTGGACCGGCTGGCGGACGACGCGCTCGAACCCCGCGACTCGCTGGACCGATTGCGCGAGACCATCAACACCCGTTACGGCGGCTGACGCCCCGACGTCAGTGGCCGCGCCCGAACAGGGCGCTCCAGAGGAAGGGTTCACCGAAGCGGGGCGACTCGGGCGGTTCGTCGCGCCGTCGCCGACACACGTGTGCCCCTGGCGCCGGGCCTCCTCAGGTGGGCCAAGGGCATCCGTGTGCGGTCAGGTCAGACCAGGCGGCCGACTCCGCCGAACTCGATCCACTCGTGGGTGAGCTGGCGGGGGGCCACCTCGGAGTCGGGGCGCCAGGTGGAGACCTCCACGAGGCCCGGCTCCAGGATCTCCAGGCCGTCGAACCACTCGGCGACGTCCTTCGGCTCACGCACCCGGCCCCAGTGCCCCTGGGTCGCCTTGTCCATGAAGTCCGTGACGAAGGCCCGCACTTCGGCGTCCTCGCTGACCAGCTGGCACATCACCATGAAGCTGCCCGGTGCGAGCCGCTCGCGGACCCGGCGGGCCAGGGCGGCCGGGCCGTCGGTGTCGCTGTCCGGGATGCAGTGCATGACCGAGTTGAACAGCACGGCCACCGGCTGCGAGAAGTCGATCAGCCGCTTGGTGTCCTCGTGCTCGAAGATCGCCTCGGTCTCCCGCATGTCCGCGTGGATGACGGCGGTCCGCTCGTCCTGCTCCAGCAGCGCCCGGCCGTGCACCAGGACCATCGGGTCGTTGTCGACGTAGACGACGTGCGAGTCGGGGTCGATGCGCTGGGCGACCTGGTGGACGTTGTCCTGCGTGGGCAGGCCGGATCCGTGGTCGAGGAACTGACGGATGCCGTGCTCCGCGGCGAGGGTCCGCACCACCCGCTGGAGGAAGCGGCGGTTGTTCACGGCCAGCCTGCGGGTGCTGGGGACGACCTTGTCGAGTTCCTCGCAGGCCGCGCGGTCGGCCGCGTAGTTGTCCTTGCCGCCCAGATAGTGGTCGTACATGCGCGCGGCCGTGGGTACGGATGCGTCGATCGAGGTGGACAGCTTCTTACCGGTGCTCATCTTTCCCCCAGCTATTGCCGCCAACTGGCCTGGCAGGGCAGGGAGTCCATCCTAGAGACACCACGATCGCCGGTGCCAGTCCGCACACGGTCAAAGCCTGGTACGAACGACGTGGCGGACCGGGGGACGGCACCGGCGAGAGCACGTGGGGAGGTCAGGCGGCGTCCAGCTCCGCGAGTTCGTCCGCGCCGAGCACGAGGTCGGTGGCGGCGAGGGAGTCGCGGATGGTCTCCGGGCGGCTCGAACCCGGGATCGGTACGACGACCGGGGACTTGGCGAGCATCCAGGCCAGGCAGACGCGCTGCGGGCTGACGTCGTGCTTCTCGGCGATCCGCGCGAACGGGGCGTGGGCCGAGCCCAGTTCGCCCGCGCGCGAGATACCGCCGAGCGGGCTCCAGGGCAGGAAGGCGATGCCGAGCTCGTCGCACAGGCGCAGCTCCGGTTCGCTGGAGCGGAAGGCCGGGGAGAACTGGTTCTGCACGGAGACCAGTCGGCCGCCGAGGATCTCGTTGGCCAACCGGATCTGCTCCGGGTTCGCGTTGGAGATGCCCGCCATGCGGATCTTGCCCTCGTCGAGAAGGTCGCGCACGGCGCCGACGGACTCCTCGTAGGGGACGCGGGGGTCGGGGCGGTGGAACTGGTACAGCCCGATCGCCTCGACACCCAGCCTGGTCAGGGACGCCTCGCAGGCCTCCTTGAGGTGCCGGGGGCTGCCGTCGAGGGTCCAGCTGCCGTCACCGGGGCGCAGGTGGCCGCCCTTGGTGGCGACGAGGACGTCACGGCCCCGCTCGTGGGAGGCGAGCGCCTTGGCTATCAGGGTCTCGTTGTGGCCGACCTCGTCGGCGTCGCGGTGGTAGGCGTCGGCGGTGTCGATCAGGGTCACGCCCGCGTCGAGCGCGGCGTGCACGGTGGCGATGGAACGGTCCTCGTCCGGCCGCCCCTCGATGGACATGGGCATCGCGCCCAGGCCGATCGAGCTGACGTCGACATCACCGATACGGCGGGTGTGCATGGCCTTTGACCTCTTTCGACTGTCGAGCGGTAAGCGGACTCGCTCCAGCAGGCGGACGAGCTCGTTCCAGGGTGGCCGCCTTCCGACTCGAAGGTCCAATAGAAGAAAGAGAACGGATTCAGCGACCGGAGAACTGAATCGCGGTGGTTGCGCGGCGGCCACCCGCGTGTGACACGCTCACCTCGACCGCTCGGTGACGCCGTGGCCGGTCGTGGTGGGAATCGGCTGTGGTGAGAGAGGCGGCGGCATGCGTATCGGACTGCTCGGAACCGGTCCCTGGGCCCGGATGGCCCATGCCCCCGCGCTCAGTGCGCACCCGGACGTGGACTTCGCCGGGGTATGGGGCCGCCGCCCGGAAGCCGCCGAGAAGGTGGCCGACGAGCACGGCACACGCGTGTACGACGACGTCGACGCGCTCCTGGCCGACGTGGACGCGGTCGCCGTAGCCCTGCCGCCGGCCGTGCAGGCCGATCTCGCGGCGCGGGCCGCGCGGGCGGGGCGTCATCTGCTGCTGGACAAGCCGCTCGCCACGACGGTCGAGCAGGGGCGGGCGGTGGTCGAGGCCGTCCGGGAGACCCGGGTCGCGTCGGTGGTGTTCTTCACCTCGCGCTTCCTGACCGAGACCGAGGCGTGGATCGCCGAACAAGCCTCGGTGGAGGGCTGGTTCACGGGTCGAGCCGAGTGGCTCGGGTCGGTGTTCACCGGCGAGAGCCCGTTCGCGGACTCGCCGTGGCGGCGGGACAAGGGCGCCCTGTGGGACGTGGGCCCGCACGCCCTCTCGGTGCTGCTGCCGATCCTGGGCGAGGTCCGCGAGGTGGCGGCGGCCGCGCACGGCCCCGGGGACACGGTCCACGTGGTGCTGCGGCACGCCTCCGGCGCGTCGAGCACCCTGACACTGAGCCTCACGGCTCCGCCCGCGGCGGCGGGAGCGGGCGTGGAGCTGCGGGGCGCGGGCGGAGTGGCCCGGCTCCCCGAGTCGTCCGAGGGCGCCGTACCGGCCCTGATCCGGGCCACCGACGCCCTCCTCACCGCCACCCGCACCGGCCGCCCTCACCCGTGCGACGCCGCCTTCGCTCTGCGCGTCACGGAGATCCTGACGGAGGCGGAGGCGTTGCTGGAGCGGTAGCGGCAGCAGTGGAGCGGAGCCCTGGCGTCCACGTACGGGGACTCCCGGGAGGCCGGGATGACGGTCAATCCGCTTGCGTGGGAACGAAGTTCAAGCGTTCCCGCACCACCGGGTAACCCGCTTTGGTGAAGTTGGCGGCCATCGGGAAGTTGCCCTGGTCCGTCGCGGCGGAGACGAAGTCGGCGCCCCGGTCGGCCAGGTAGTGGGTGCACTCGGCGAGGAGGTCGTAGGCGTAGCCGTGACCCCGGTGTTCCGGGACGACCCCGATGAAGCCGACGCAGGGTCCCGACGGGTTGTGGGCCGGGATGTGGATGCCGGCCGTGTCGCCCTCGGGGGTGTATGCGATCTGCCACCACTCCCGAGGGGAGGGGCACCAGTGGAAGAAGTCGAGTTCCTCCTGGGCGGCCCGGTCGAGTCCGCCCTCCTCGATGGCCTTGAGGGCGTGCGCGTCGAGGGTGGCGGAGTGGATGCGGCGCAGGAGGCCGAAGAAGACGGCGTCGTCCGGTTCGGGGCGGAACACGAGGCGTCCGGGGCGCTCGGGCAGTCCGCACTCCGGGGTCCAGCGGTACAGGAAGCGCTCGACCATCAGCTCCTGCCCGGCCTTCCGCGCGGCGCTGAAGCAGGTCTCGGCGGCCGCTCGCAGCGCCGGGTCCTCGCGCCAGCCCGCGGGCAGGTTCATCTCCAGCTCGACCTGCCAGGGCGCGGTGCGCAGGAGTTCGGCGCCGGCCTCCTCCTCGCCTTCAGCCACGTCGAACCAGTTGATGTTGAGGGGCGCGGTGGCGTCGGGGCCGCCCCACCAGGCGCCGCGCGCCACCACCCGGCCGTCGCGCAGGGCCACGCGCTTCCAGTCGGGTCGGTGGCGGGTGAGCCGGTGGGACTCGCGGGCACCGAGCGGGTCGGGCAGGGCGTCGAACAGATGGGCGTCGCTCTCGTCGAGCGCGCGGATGACCAGGTCGGTCATGGGTGGGTTCCTCCGGGATGCGTACTGCGGGGGGCGCTCCCGGTCAGACGAGGCACGCCGGGACGACGGAGAGGGAGCGCTGGACTGTCGTGGACTGCATGGCACTCGCCTCCTTCCGCTGGTCTCGGGGCGTGGCGGCTCACGCTACGGGATCAGCGAAGCGGCGTCCACCGGCTTTCGCGTTCAACTCCGTCGCCGGTGAGCCGACTTGACCGGTGCGTGAAGCCGTGTTGAAGGGTGTTCCACCTGCGGGCCGCGTCCCGGAAGGGGGTCCGTGTTGACCGGTTCGGGGTGCGGCGTCCGGCGTGGCGTAGCAGCGTAGTGGTGTGAGCGGAGTGCGCGGCGGGTCGACGCGCCGCGACCGGGACGGGCGGACCTGGCTGCGGGGCGGCGCCCCGCCGCCCCGCTGGGTGCGGGTGCTGCCCGCCGCCCTGCTGGCCGGGGTGTGCGTGTCGACCCTGGTGAGCCCGGATCCGCTGGACATCGGGTTCCTGCTCGGTGCCATCCCGCCGCTGGCCGTGCTGTCGTACGGCCCGGGGGCGACCGCGGTGCTCGGCGTGCTGGTCCTGGCCGTGCTGAACATCCCGGCGTTCCGGCTGAACGATCCGGGTGCCGAGGACGCCCTGACCGTGGGCTTCGTAGCCGCTCTGAGTGTGCTCGTCTCCTACGTACGCAGTCGGCGTGACGCCCAGCTGGTGACCGAGCGCGCGGTCGCCGAGGCCGCCCAGCGGGCCGTCGTGCCGCCGCTGCCGGAGCGGGTGGGAGGCGTGCGGTGCGCGGGGCTGTACGTGGCCGCGCAGCAGGGGACGCTGGTGGGCGGCGACTTCTTCGACGTCCGGGAGGGCCCCTGCGGGGTGCGTGCGGTCATGGGCGATGTGCAGGGGCACGGGCTGTCGGCCGTCGCGACCGTCGCCTCCCTGCTGGGGGCCTTCCGGGAGGCGGTCCTCGACCGGCCGGATCCCGAGTCGGTGGCGGCGCGGCTGGACCGCAGGCTGGTGGTGGACTCCGCGGCCGTACGGCACTCGGAGCTGTTCGCGACGGCGGTGGTGCTGGAGTTCGGCGGTGGCGCG
This sequence comes from Streptomyces sp. 351MFTsu5.1, assembly GCF_000383655.1. Taxonomy (NCBI): domain Bacteria; kingdom Bacillati; phylum Actinomycetota; class Actinomycetes; order Kitasatosporales; family Streptomycetaceae; genus Streptomyces; species Streptomyces sp. 351MFTsu5.1. The sequence goes on from NZ_KB911777.1 coordinate 166,151, forward strand.
AGCGCGGTGCGGATCGTGGCGTGCGGTCAGCCCGGCCCTGTGCTGCTGCGGGACGGGCGGGCCGTGGAGCTGGACGCCCCGGTGGGGACCCCGCTCGGCCTCGGCCTGTCCGACGGGGCGTTCCCGGCCGGGCTCACGGTCCCGCTGAAGCCCGGGGACCGCCTCTTCCTGGCCTCGGACGGCGTCTGGGAGGCGCGGGACTCCGCCGGGGCCTTCTACCCGCTGCTCGACCGGCTGGTCGCGTTCTCGGCCGACGGCCCGGACGGCCCGGTGCCGCTTCCGGTGCTCGCCGAGCGGGTGTGGACCGACCTCGTGCACTACGCCCCGGAGCTCGACGACGACGTCACGATGCTCGTTCTCGCGCCCGGCCCTGTCGATCCCCGCTGACCGCCCCGTCGGTCTCGTGCTCCCCCTCGGCGTCGATGTGCGGGAGGATCCGGTCCAGCCAGCGGGGTGTCCACCAGGCGTGCCGGCCCAGCAGGGTCATGACGGCCGGGACCATGAGCAGCCGTACGACGGTCGCGTCGATCAGCACGCTCACGGCGAGGCCCAGTCCGAGCATCTTGACCACGATGTTGTCGCTCACGATGAACGCGGCGAAGACGCTCACCATGATCAGCGCGGCGCAGGTGATGACCCGCGCGGTGATCTCCAGGGCGTGCGCGACGGAGGCCTTGGCGTCCCCGGTGCGCAGCCAGGCCTCGTGGACGCGGGAGAGCAGGAAGATCTCGTAGTCCATGCTCAGTCCGAAGATGATCGCGAACATCATCATCGGCACATAGCTCTCGATGGGCACCTTCCCGGAGACGCCGAGCGCGGGGCCGCCCCAGCCCCACTGGAAGACGGCGACGACGACGCCGTAGGACGCGGCGATGGACAGGACGTTCAGGACGGCCGCCTTCACGGCGACGAGCAGCCCGCGGAACACCGCGAGGATGACGAGGAAGGCGAGGGCGACGACCACTCCGATGATCAGCGGCAGCCGACTGGAGACGATGTCCCGGAAGTCGACCTGGGCGGCCGTGGTGCCGGTGACGTAGCCCTTGGCGTCGGTGCCGGAGACCGCGGCGGGCAGGGTGGTGTCGACCAGACGGTTGGTGAGGTCGGTGGTGGTGGCGCTCTGCGGGGACTCCTTGGAGTAGACGGTGGCGATCAGGACGTCCCCGTCCTGGGTGGGGTTCAACTGGGTGACCGTGGCGGCGCCGGGCACGGCGTTCAGGGTCTTCTGCGCCTGTGCGGACAGGTTCGAGCGCTGCGAGGACGGTACGGAGGTCTGGTCGATGACGACGGTGAGCGGCCCGTTGGAGCCGGGTCCGAAGGCGTCGGTCATCAGGTCGTAGGCGCGCCGGTCGGTGAAGGAGGTCGGGTCGGCGCCGTCACCGATGTGGCCCAGCTGGATGGAGAACAGCGGGATGGCGAGGATCGCGACGGTCGTCACGCCTGCGGCCAGGAACTGCCACGGCCGCCGCTCGACCCGCTGGGCGTAGCGGTGCCACGTGCCGTGCGGTGTCTCGCCCTCGGGGGCGTCCGTCTCGGCGACCGGGCGGCGTACGTGGTAGCGGTCGATGCGTTTGCCGATCAGGCCCAGCAGGGCCGGGACCAGGGTCAGGGCGCCCAGGACCGCGGAGACGACGGTCACCGCGGCGGCCACTCCGAGTTTTCCGATGAACCCCACCCCGGACGCGGACAGTCCGGCCAGGGCGATGATCACCGTGCAGCCGGAGACCAGGACGGCCCGTCCGCTGGTGGCGGTGGCCCGGCCCGCCGCCTGCACCGGATCCTTGCCGTCCATGAGGCTCTGGCGGTGCCGGGTGATCTGGAACAGCGCGTAGTCGATCCCGACGCCGAGTCCGATCATCGTGGCCAGGGTCGGCGAGACGGTGGCGAACGTGAACGCCGCGGCGAGCAGGCCCAGGCAGGCGAGTCCGCCGATCACGCTGATCAGCGCCGTCACCAGCGGGATGCCGGCGGCGATCACGCTGCCGAAGCCGATGAGCAGGACGACGATCGCGACGGCGAAGCCGATCAGCTCGCTGATCTTGTCGTTGGCGGCGGGCCGGGCGAGTTCGCCGAGCGGTCCGCCGTACTCGACGTCGGCGCCGGCCGACCGCAGGGGCTGTACGGCGCTGTCGACACCGTGCAGGTAGCCGTCGCCGAGGGTGGAGGGCTGGACGTCGAAGCGGACGGTGATGTAGCCGGTCTTCCCGTCCGAGGAGACCGGTCCGACCTTGGAGGCGGGCACGGAGAGCGGGTTCTGGGCGGACAGGACGTGCGGGAGCTTCTGGAGGTCGCTGACGGTCGTGGACATCTGCGAGCCGAGCGAGCTGAGCGCCTTGTCACCGTCGTGCAGGACGATCTGGCTGCTGTAGCCGCCGGCCGCGGGGTCGTGCTTCTTCAGGACGTCGAGGCCCTCCTGGGACTGGACGCCGGGGAGGGAGAAGTTGTCGGAGTAGTCCCCGCCGAAGGAGCGGTTCAGGGCCTGGAGGGCGACCAGGGCCACCAGCCAGGCCACCACGACGATCACGAAGTGCCGGGCGCACCACTCCCCGAGTCTGCGCAGAACGCCCCTCGGTGCCTGGGCCTGCTTCTCCGTGCTGTTCCGGCTGGTCGTGGACATGGCGTCGTCTTCCCTGCCGTCCCCGAGTGCTCAGTACCCCCATTACACGCCTGCCGCATCACCGGGGCATCCCGAAGGCGTGTTGCCGGGACGGCTCCGGATGCAGGGTCGGCCCGGGCGTTGAATGGTGATATCGGACCCGTTGACCTCACCGGGGCCGCATCGCTTTCCGGATCCGAGGAGCCGAGATCATGCCGACGTCACAGCCCGACGCGTCCGGGTCCTTCGAGGACCGCGCCACCCCGGACGCCCTGCTCCACGCCCGTACCGGCACCGAGGTGTCACCGGAGGACCTCGTCCTGGCCTCGGGCAAGGACATCACCCCGCACAACCTGGAATGGGCCCGGCGCAAGCTGGCGGCGGAGGGCCCGGCGGCACTGGACAAGCTGCTGCCGTAGCGGGGGCGGTGGACCTGGCTGTCGTGCGGCAACCCGCCACCGGTCGTCTGACTGCCGGGCCGGCGTACGCCGTTGTCGTGCGGCAGCCGGATCCGGCGCACCCACCGGCGTCCGGCAGGCGCATCCGGTGCAGCCCAGCGCCCGCATACGGTGCAGCCCAGCGCCCGCATCCGTGCAGCCCGCTGTCGTCGGGCGCGTGTCGTCGGGCGCGCGGGTCAGGATGTCGCCGTACCGCCGTGACTCACGCGCCAGGCACCGCACTTGGCCCTCCCGGACGGGGATGCCGGGCGAACTCGCCGCCGTTCCGGGGCCGGTTGGCCGCTCGGTCTTTCGGAAGGGGCCTTGCGGCTGCCAGACTTGCGAGGGTGCCCGACTTCGACATGCTCGTCATCGGATCCGGTCCCGGTGGCCAGAAGGCCGCCATAGCCGCGGCCAAGCTGGGCCGCCGGGTCGCCGTCGTCGACCGCCCCGACATGGTCGGCGGGGTCTCCATCCACACCGGCACCATCCCCTCCAAGACCCTGCGCGAGGCGGTGCTGTACCTGACCGGTCTCACCCAGCGCGACCTGTACGGACAGAGCTACCGGCTCAAGGAGGACATCACCGTCGCCGACCTGACCGCGCGCACCCAGCACGTGGTCGGCCGCGAGGTCGAGGTGATCCGCAGTCAGCTCTCCCGCAACCACGTCGCCCTCTACGGCGGCACCGGCCGCTTCGTCGACGACCACACCATCGCCCTGCGCGAGGTCACCGGCCAGGAACGGCTGCTCAGCGCCGAGCACATCGTGATCGCCACCGGCACCCGGCCCGCCCGGCCCGACAGCGTCGAGTTCGACGGCCGGACCATCATGGACTCGGACAACGTGCTGAACCTGGAACGGGTTCCGCGGTCCATGGTCATCGTCGGGGCCGGTGTCATCGGCATGGAGTACGCGTCCATGTTCGCCGCGCTCGGCAGCAAGATCACGGTGGTCGAGAAGCGCGCCGGGATGCTCGACATGTGCGACGTCGAGGTGATCGAGTCGCTCAAGTACCACCTGCGGGACCTCGCGGTGACGTTCCGCTTCGGGGAGACCGTGGCCGCGGTCGAACGCCATCCCCGCGGCACGCTGACCGTGCTGGAGAGCGGCAAGAAGATCCCGGCCGACGCGGTGATGTACTCGGCCGGCCGGCAGGGGCTCACCGACGGCCTCGACCTCGACAAGGCGGGCCTGTCGGCGGACCCCCGCGGGCGGATCACCGTGGACGAGCACTACCGCACCGAGGTGCCGCACATCTACGCCGTCGGCGATGTGATCGGCTTCCCGGCGCTGGCGGCCACCTCGATGGAGCAGGGCCGGGCGGCGGCCTACCACGCCTGCGGCGAGCCGGTCGGGCAGATGCACAACCTCCAGCCGATCGGCATCTACACCATCCCGGAGATCAGCTTCGTGGGCCGGACGGAGGATCAGCTCACCGAGGACCGGGTGCCGTTCGAGGTCGGCATCTCCCGTTACCGGGAACTGGCCCGCGGGGAGATCGTCGGCGACTCGCACGGCATGCTGAAGCTGCTGGTCTCCGCCGAGGACCGGTCCCTGCTCGGCGTGCACTGCTTCGGCTCCGGTGCCACCGAACTGATCCACATCGGGCAGTCCGTGATGGGCTGCGGCGGCACCGTCGACTACCTGGTCGACGCGGTGTTCAACTACCCGACGCTCGCCGAGTCGTACAAGGTGGCCGCCCTGGACGCCACGAACAAGCTCCGCCAGATCGACCGGATCGGGGACTGAAGCTCCTCCGGCGCCCGCCTCAGGAGCTTCTCCGGGGCCCGCGTCAGGGCGACTCGGGGTCCTCGATCACATGCATGGCGGCCTCCTCGGCACCGGCCGCGCCCGCGTCGATGCCCACGTCGGTGGCGACCTCCTCCTTGGTGGTGTCGGAGTGGGCGCCCTCGTCGGGGGCCACGAGGCGTCCGGCGCGCTCGGTGCCGGCCTCGGGATCGACCGGCTCGCCCTCGCCGCCGGGCAGGTCGCCCACGCCGTCGCCGACGGGCTCGGCCGCCTCGGGGACCTCCTGGGCGAGGCGCTGGTCGAGGGTCTCGCCGTCGTGCTGCTCGGCCGCGGTGGTGCCGTACCGGGTCACACCGAGGGGCTTCTCCGGCGGCGAGTAGCCCTCGTCGAGGGTGTCGTCGTAGGTCCGCTCGTCCAGGGCGTCCTGGAGGTCGAGCGGGGCCGCGTCCTCCTGCTCCTCGTTGGTGCCGGTCGGCTGGTAGACGTCGTCGGCCATCGGGTCGCCGGACATGGGCGTCTCCTTCGCGCATGGGGTTGATCCACGGTCCTGATCCGCGTTTCCCCGAACGCGCTGTCCAACCTCAAAAGGTGCGCGGAGCACGGCTTTCACCGTTTCGGAAGGTTACCCCCCAGTTAATCTTGAAGGGTCAAGGAATAGGGCTATCATCACACGCACACACGGAGTGACCGTCGGCCCACACAGCGATCGCGCGGTCCCCGCACCCCTCGATTCCTCTCGACACCTCCCCTGGCCGAGGCCATCCCTCTCCAGTCCCGGGGCGGAGCCACCCCCCACTCTTTTGCGCCGTACGGGGCCCCGCGTCCGTACGCCGTGCCCTAAGGAAAGCAGCGCAACCATGAGCATCAACAGGGGCAGAGGGCTACAGGCCAACGCCCTCGGTACGTTCGACACCGTGGTGATGGCCGTCGCGGGCAGCGCGCCGGCCTACTCGATCGCGGCGACCACCGCGGTCCTGGTCGGCGCGGTGGGTCTGGCCAGTCCGGCGGCTCTGCTGTACTGCGCGATACCCATGCTGGGCATCGCCCTCGCGTTCAGCTATCTCAGCCGCATCGACGTGAACGCGGGCGCCAGTTACTCCTGGGTGGGCCGAACGCTCCATCCCTTTCTGGGTTTCGTCAGCGGCTGGGCGCTGGTGATCTCGGCGACCATCTTCATGGTGGCCGGTTCGCTGCCCGCCGGTTCGATGACGCTGTCCCTCTTCGACCAGGACCTCGCGGACAACACCGCGCTGTCGACCGTCGTGGGCGCGGCCTGGTTCGTGCTGATGCTGCTGGTGGTGCTCGGCGGCGCCCGGCTCACGGTGCGCGCCCAGCTCATCATGTCCGGCGTCGAGCTGGCGATCCTCGCGCTGTTCGCGGTCCTCGCCCTCTTCCACACGGGCGGCGCACGCGCCTTCGAGTGGTCCTGGCTGGGCTTCGGCCACTTCGACGGCATGCAGGGCTTCGCCTCGGGCGCGCTGATCGCCGCGTTCTACTACTGGGGCTGGGACGTCACCAGCAACCTCAGCGAGGAGACCCGCAACAGCCGCCGTACGACCGGCCTCGCGGGCCTCATCGGCGTCGGCATCGTCTTCCTCCTGTTCGAGGTGTTCACCATCGCGGTGAACGTCATCCTCACCTCGAAGCAGATCGACGACAACGACGCCAACGTCCTTGCCGTGCTGGGCGAGGAGGTCCTGCCGGGCTGGGGCGGCAAGCTGCTGATCGTCGCCGTGATGCTGTCGACCATCGCCACCCTGGAGACCACGCTCATCCAGGTCACGCGCTCGCTGTTCGCGATGGGCCGGGACCGCACGATGCCGTCCGCGCTGGGCCGGGTGCACCGCCGCTGGAACACCCCGTGGGTGGCGATCGTGGTGGTCGGCGCGGTGGCGCTGGCGATGTTCGTCGCCTCCAACGCCCTGGGCTCGGTGGGCGACATCCTGTCCGACGCGATCTCCGCGATCGGCCTCCAGATCGCCGTCTACTACGGCCTGACGGGCCTCGCCGTGGTCGTCGCGTACCGCAAGATGCTGCTGAAGTCCCCGACCGACTTCCTGCTCGGCGGGCTGTGGCCGCTGCTGGGCGCGCTGTTCATGTTCTGGATCTTCGTGGAGTCGCTGGGCGACCTGAGCACGGCCGCGATCTCGATCGGCGTGGGCGGACTGGCCGTGGGGCTCGTCCCGATGCTCTGGTACTGGAAGAAGGGCAGCGACTACTACCGGCCCGCGCGGCTCGACGCGAGCCGTACGGTCGCGACGGACTGGGTTCCCGACGGCGGGACGGCCGGGCCCTCGCTGGTCCACGAGGGTCTCCCGACCGACTTCTGAGGGGTTGTGCGATGGCGAGAGACCGTTTCACCCCCGAGTTCGACCCCGACTGCGGGGACGTCCCCCTCACCACCGCCCGCCAGGACATCGTCATCGGCCGCTGGCAGGGACTGCGGGAACTGCTGCGCGCGACCGGCCCCGACTGGCTCGCGCGGGGCCACCGGGTCCGGACGCTCGCGCAGGCCTGCGCCGGGAGTTCGACGGTGGAGTCGTGGCTGGCGGCCGAGCCGCACAACGGCGACGCGCTGGTGCTGCGGGCGGCCACCGAGACGGCCCGGGCGTTCAACCTGGCCATCGCGGCGGGGCGGGGGGTGCCGATCGACCGGCGCCGGATCGACGCGGCGGTGATGGCCTGTCTTCAGGCGTCCGAGGCGTTCGTGGACGACCCGACGCCGTGGATCTCGCTGATCTCGGTGGCCCGGCTGTACCCGGCCGGGGTGCGGCGGCAGGAACTGGGGCGCTGGTGGGACGAGTTGCACGCCCGGGACCCGTACAGCGTCGAGGGCCACCTCCAGGTGCTGCACTACTACTCGTCCCGTTGGCACGGCTCGAACGGCCTGATGTACGACTTCGCCCGCGACGCGGCCGGGGTGGCCCCGCCGGGTTCCGCGCTGCCGGTGCTGGTGCAGTACGCGCGGGTCGAGGAGTACCGGGCGGCGGTGGACGCGGCCGACGGGGAACGCCGGGCGTCCGTGGGGCTCGGGCAGCACTGGAAGCACGACGGGGCGGTCAGTGACGTACGGCGGACCTGGCAGCGCTGGATCGTGGGCCGCAGTGACCACACCGTGCACCCGGGCGAGCTCCGCGACCTCAACTACCTGGCCCATGCCGCCTGTCTGGCGGGTACCGCGGAGGTGGCCGCCCCCCTGCTGCGCATGCTGGACCGCCGCGGCACGCGCACCCCGTGGTCGTACACCGGGGAGGCGGAACAGCAGTTCACCAAGTGGCGCAAGGAGTTCAGGGTGCGCGCCTGAGCAGCGGGGCCACGCGGCCCCCAAGGCCGGTCATTCGGCGGGCTGTTCGGCGAGCCCCGCCGTCCACTTCTCCTCGATCCGGCCGACCTTCCACACCACCAGGGCGACGATCCACGTGACGAGGAACAGGCCGACGATGACGAAGCCGAGGAGGTTGAGGTCGAGCCCTGCGATCCAGGTCCAGAAGGGGCCCTGGAGGTTCAGCTTGTCGGCGAGCAGACCCAGGAGTTCGACCGTGCCGATGAGGAGGGCGACGGCGACCGACAGACCGGTGACCGTCAGGTTGTAGTAGACCTTGCGGACCGGCTTCGAGAAGGCCCAGCCGTAGGCGAAGTTCATGAAGGAGCCGTCGATGGTGTCCAGGAGGGACATGCCGGCGGCGAAGAGGACCGGCAGGGTGAGGATCGCGTACCAGGGCAGCCCCGAGGCGGCTCCCGAGCCGGCCAGGACCAGCAGGGCGATCTCCGTCGCCGTGTCGAAGCCCAGGCCGAACAGCAGGCCCAGCGGGTACATCTGCCACGGCCGGGTGATCGACCGCATGACCCGGCCCAGCAGGCGGTTCATGAAGCCGCGGCTGTTCAGCTGCTCCTCCAGCGCCGCCTCGTCGTAGCGGCCCGAGCGCATCCGCCGGAACACCTTCCAGATGCCCACGAGGACGACCAGGTTGACCGCCGCGATGAGGTAGAGGAACGCGCCCGAGACGGTCGTACCGATCAGACCGGTCACGTCGTGGAGCCGGGAGTCGCCGTTGCGCACGGGTCCGGCGAGGGCCTTGACGCCCAGCGAGAGCAGCAGGGCGAGGACGAAGACCACGCTGGAGTGGCCGAGCGAGAACCAGAACCCGACCGAGAGCGGCCGTTGCCCCTCCCCCATCAGCTTGCGGGTGGTGTTGTCGATCGCCGCGATGTGGTCGGCGTCGAAGGCGTGCCGCATGCCGAGGGTGTAGGCGGTCACGCCGATGCCGACGCCGAAGGACTTCTCGCCGACGCTGTAGTGGTGCGGAGCGACGATCGCCACCAGCGTGACCCAGCCGATGACGTGCAGGGCCACGACGACCGCGGCCATGCCGCCCGCCCTGACCCACTCCTGCCGCGTCATGGAGTGACGGACGCGGTGCCATACCGAGCCCCTCGCGGGGGCGGTGGCGGGGAGGAGGGGCGGAGCGGAGTCAGGGGCGGCCGTCATCGGGCGGAGAATCCTTCTGGAGGAGGTACGGCCGCGGTCAGCAGCCTTGTGCCATCCTCCGGTACCTGCAAGTCATGTGCAGTAAAGCCCGTGGCAGGTCTTTGTCACGACTGGGGAAAGTGCCCGGTCAGGGTGTCGCGTTCGGCCCGTCCGGCCTGGCCCGCCGCTGCTCGACCATCTCCCGGCTGAGTACCGCCGTCTCCGTCTCGGGCAGTCGCTCGAAGCCGTCCTCGGTGATGACGGAGACGATGGGGAAGATCCGCCGGTTGATGTCCGGGCCGCCGGTCGCGGAGTCGTCGTCGGCCGCGTCGTAGAGCGCCTGGAGCGCGGTGAGCGCGGCCTCGCGGCGGTCGAGTCCCTTGTGGAACAGCTTCTTGAGCGCGCCTCTGGCGTACGGCGAGCCGGAGCCCTCGGCGTGGAAACCTGCCTTCTCGTAGAGTCCGCCGGCGATGTCGAAGCTGAAGATGCGGCCCCGTTCGCCCTCGGTCCGGGCCGGGTCGTAGCCGACGAGGAGGGGGACGACGGCGAGGCCCTGCATGGCCTGGCCGAGGTTCTGCCGGATCATGCCGGCCAGGCGGCGCGCCTTGCCGTCGAGGGTCATGCCGACGCCCTCGATCTTCTCGAAGTGGGCGAGTTCGACCTGGTAGAGCTTGACCATGTCGAGGGCGAGTCCGACGGTGCCGGCGAAGGCGACCGCCGTGTGGTCGTCGGCCGGGTGCACCTTCTCCAGGTCGCGCTGGGCGATGAGGTTGCCCATGGTGGCTCTGCGGTCGCCGGCGATGAGGACGCCGTCGCGGAAGGAGAGGGCGAGCACGGTGGTGCCGTGCGGCACCTGGTCCGGGGCGGCCCGCACACCGTCCGGCAGCACCCTGCGGGTGCTCAGCAGTTCGGGGCGGTGGGCGGCCAGGAACTCGGTGAAGGACGAGGAGCCCGGGGTGAAGAACTCCTCCCCCAGCCGTCCGCCGTGCTCGTTCCCCGTCATGGCACTCCCCCTCGCCGTCGGCCGACATCCGGAGTCCTACCAGAAGCACGGCGCCCGGAAACGCCGCCGAAGTCGCCGGCCACCTCGATGATCAGGAAGTCCCGGATCGGCCGCGCGGAGCCGGGCGCCGCAGCGCCGACCCCGGCGCCCACGACGGGGGCCTCGACATGGGTGCTCGTGCCGCCACACTCCTGTCGAGAGCCCGCCCGACGCGGTCGGGGGCGGTGCGCAAGGGCGGGGTCGAGGACGGCCGGGAGGGGCCGCGGGTCCATGGAAGTGGCGCCGATCGCCGCCGACCGGGCTCACAGCGCCTTGCGGCGGACGAGCACGGCGAGCACCAGCAGGCCGGGCAGCAGGGGCAGCCACACCGTCAGCAGCCGGTAGCCGAGCACCGCGGAGGCGGCCGCCACACCCGGAGCTCCGCCCGCGGTGAGGGCGAGGGCGAGCGCCGCGTCGAGGGAGCCGAGGCCGCCGGGCGTGGGCAGCAGGGCGGCCGCGCTGCTCGCCGTTAGGTAGAGCAGCGCCACCAGGGGCGGGGCCAGCGGCAGCGCGACGGCGCGAGTGACGGCGATCAGCACGACCGCGTGCAGGACGGCGAAGCCCAGCGAGCCGCCCCACAGGGCGAGCGCACGGCACGGTCGTGAGTGGACCGCCCTGATGTCGGCCAGGACGAACGCCAGGGCTCCCCGGCACCGCGGCCACAGCACGGCCGCAAGGAGTCCGGCCAGCGCGGCGCCGGCCCCGGCCACGACCAGCCACCCGGCGTACGGACGCGGCAGCCCGAGGACACCGGGGCAGGCCGCCGCGAGGACGGCGATGAGAGCCGCGCGGGTGAGTCCGCCCGCCGTTGCTTTCACCGCGAGCGCGGTCGCCGCGCGTCCGGCGGACAGCCCGCATCCCATGAGGAAGCGCAGGTTGACCGCGCCGCTGCCGAGTCCGGCGGGCACCAGCTGGCCCGCGGCACCGGCGGCGAACTGCGCGGCCACCAGGCGCCGGGCCGGCAACGGCCGTAGCACCGCGCCCTGTTGGGCCAGTGCCGAGCACATCCAGGTCACCGCGGCGGCCGTGGCTGCGACGAGCAGCCAGCCCGGATCGGCCAGGGCGAGCCGCAGCGCACCCGTCTCCAGCACGGACCAGTGGCTGCGGGCCAGATACCCGGTGGCCGTCAGGACGCCGAGCGTGAGGGCGAGTTGCCCGTACACGCGTCGGCGGCCGGGGGCGGTGACCTGGTCGGCCGTCATGTCGGGCCGCGTTCGCTCTGGCTCGGCGCGATGTGCAGGTCCATCCCGGCGGCGGGCCGGGTGGGCCAGTCGCGGGCATAGGCGGGCGGCTCGGCGCCGTGCTCGGTGAGCACGGCGACGGGCATACGGCGGGACGCCCCGAGGATTCCGGACTCGGTGCTGTTGGTGTTGGGGCCGAAGGCCGCGGCCGAGTGGCACCCGGCGTAGTAGGCGACGGGGACCGACAGGTAGCCGGTGAGCACACAGGGCGGCCGTACGCCCAGGCGGTGCAGTTCGGCCGCGGTGTCCGCCCAGTCCTGGTGGGAGCCGGTGGTGCGCTTCACGGTGCGCTCCAGCACGGCGTACTGCACCGCCAGATGGCCCGCGAGCCCGATCGCGAGGAGCGTCGCCGCGACCGGCCGCCACCGGCCGGCCGGGGTGGTCGTGAGGTGGAACAGCGCGTCGGCGACCGGAATCGCCATCAGGAGGTAGGCGGGCAGCAGGAACCGGGGTGCCGCGTAGCCGATCAGGAAGAGGTAGGGCACGGCGGCCGTCGTGGCGCAGGCCAGCGGGACGAGGGTGCGGGCCGTGCGTCCGGCCCGGACCGCGACCACCAGTCCGACGGCGGCCAGCAGCGGGAGGACGAACCACCACGTCATGACGGCCGGGTTGGGCAGCGGGCCGGTGCACGGGCGGCACAGGGCCCGGCCGCCGAGGCTGCGCAACTGGTCGACGACGGCGAACTGGGGACCGAGGCCGCCCTGGATGCGGGAGCCCTCGTGCAGCCGCTCGGCCAGACCGCCGTAGCTGGTGAAGGCCTCGATCACCCACTGCACACCGCCCAGGACCAGTCCGGCCACGAGCGCGACGGCGGGGCGCAGCCGCCGGGTGACGGCGGCGACGACGAACAGCGGGAGGGTGGTCCATACGGCGTCGGTGGGCCGCATCCACGCCATGAGCGCGGCACCGGCCACGACCCCCCACAGGGCCCTCGGGTGCTCGCGGGCCCGCAGGAAGCAGCCCACGGTGCCCAGCGCCCCGACGGCGACCCAGTAGTTGGGCATGGCCTGCGGGCCGTAGAACACGGTGATCCACAGGGAGGCGAACAGGGCGCCGCCGACGGCCAGGACACGGTCCGGGAAGAGGCCGCGCCAGGTGCGCAGAGCCAGGTAGAGGGCGAGGCCGGACAGGACGGCGAGGTAGACGCGCAGGAGTTCGGTCGAGGTCGACCAGCTCGCGATCGGGGCCACCAGGAGCGAGACGCCGCGGGCGCGCGGGGCGCTGAAGTAGGCGGCCGGGGCCTGGGTTCCGACCTGGCTGACGTACACGGTCTCGTCCCAGCCGAGGCCCATCCCGGGGCGGACGAGGAGGAGTTGGGCCAGGGTGAAGGCGGCGGCCACCGCCGCGATCAGCCAGTGGCCGCGGTCTCGGAAGGACGTGCCGGGGGGATCCGCGTCGGTACGTCGCCGCGCACCGTCGAGCAGGGCGCTGTCGCCGTGGGCCATCGTCCTCGTCCACCCCTCACCCCGTCTGCCGCGGGGACTGGTCCGTTACACAAAGCCAGGGACAAAGTAACCCGCGGCAGAGGGGGGTGCAGGGTGGAGTTCGGCCAAGCGGCGACCGGCCGGATCGCCGTCCGGGCTCAGCGCACGTGCGGGGCGCGGTGCGGGGGCTGGTCCGGGGCCGGGCGGTCGCGCGGCGCGGGGACGGCGCGGACGACGGGGTCGTCACCGTTCAGGGTCAGCGGGGTGCCGTGGTGGCTGATCGTCAGTGGGGCGCCCGACACCAGGGTGTACGTCGCCTTGTCCGGGCCGATCTCCACCCGCAGACAGCGGCCCAGGAGCCGGAGGTTGAAGGCGAGCCGGCTGAACCGCTCGGGCAGCCGGGGCGCGAACCGGAGCGAGGCACCGTCCCTGCGCAGTCCGCCGAACCCGGCGACCAGGGCCGTCCAGGTGCCGGCCAGGGAGGCGATGTGGAGTCCGTCGCGGGTGTTGTTCTCCAGGTCCGCGAGGTCCATCAGCGCCGCCTCCGCCGTGTAGGCGTAGGCCAGGGACAGGTGTCCGGCGCGGGCGGCGACGACCGCCTGGACGCAGGCCGACAGGGAGGAGTCGCGGACGGTCAGCGGCTCGTAGTAGGCGAAGTTGCGGGCGATCTGCTCCTCGTCGTGGAACTCCTCGAACCAGTTGCTGCACAGGTACATCGCCAGCACCAGGTCGGCCTGTTTGATCACCTGCTTGCGGTAGAGGTCGAAGTAGGGGAAGTGCAGCATCAGCGGGTACTGGTCGGCGCTCGTGGCGGCGAAGTCCCAGGGCTGGTGACGGGTGAAGCCGGCGTGCTGTTCGTGCACGCCGAGTTCGTCGTTGTAGGGGATGTGCACGGCCTCGGCGGCGTCGCGCCAGGCGGCGCTCTCCTCGTCGTCGACGCCGAGTTCGGCGGCCCGTCGGGGGTGGCGGGCGCAGGCGTCGGCGGCCGCCAGGAGGTTCGCGCGGGCCATCAGGTTGGTGTACGTGTTGTCGTCGGCGACGGCGCTGTACTCGTCGGGCCCGGTGACGCCGTCGATGTGGAAGACGCCCCGGTGGTCGTGGTGACCGAGCGAGCGCCACAACCGGGCAGTCTCCACGAGGAGTTCGACTCCGGTGTCGCGATCGAAGTCCAGGTCGCCGGTGGCCTCGGTGTAGCGCACCACGGCGTCCGCGACGGCCGCGTTGACGTGGAAGGCGGCGGTGCCCGCGGGCCAGTACGCCGATCCTTCCGAGCCGTCGATGGTCCGCCAGGGGAACGCGGCGCCGCGCAGGCCGAGTTGGGCGGCGCGTTCGCGGGCGGCGGGCAGGGTGTGCTGCCGCCAGCGCAGGGCCTCGGCGACGGCTCGGGGTTCGGTGTAGGTGAGCAGGGGCAGGACGAAGGTCTCGGTGTCCCAGAAGGCATGGCCGTCGTAGCCGGAGCCGGTCAACCCCTTGGCGGGGATGGCCCGTTGCTCGGCCCGGGCGCCGGCCTGGAGGACGTGGAAGAGCGCGAAGCGGACCGCCTGCTGGATCTCCTCGTCGCCGTCGACCTCGACGTCTGCGCGGCCCCAGAAGTCGTCGAGGTAGCCGCGCTGCTCGTCCAGGAGTCCGTCCCAGCCGCTGTGGGCGGCGGCCGCGAGGGCCGCGTCCACCTGGTCGCTCATCGCGGGCCGGGAGCGGACACCGGACCAGCCGTGCGCGACCAGCTTCTCCACCCGCAGCCGCTCACCCGGCTCCAGCACGGAGGTGACGGTCAGCCTGGCCAGGTCCACCATCTCCTCGCTGCTGGTGGTGGTGCGCCCGGGCCCGTCGATCACATGGTCGGCGGCCACGGCGACCCTCAGTCCGCTCTGCCGGGTGCGGTGCACGAGGCGCAGCCGGGTGCCGTCGGCGAAGCCCTCCTCGTGTTCGAGCGGCGACTTGAGGGCCTTCGCGGCGCGCGGGTCGCCGTTCGGCGAGGGCAGGCTCTCGTTGGTGACCAGCTCGGACTGGATCACCACGCGGGTGCGGCTGTCGACGGGCTCCACCTCGTAGGCCACGGCGGCGACCGCCCGCTGGGTGAGGGAGACCAGCCGGGTGGAGCGCACCCTGATCCGGGAGCCGGCCGGCGAGATCCACTCGCATGTCCGCTCCAGCACGCCCCGGCGCAGGTCGAGGGCGCGTTCGTGGGAGACGAGACGGCCGTAGCGCAGGTCGAAGGGCTCGTCGTCGACGAGGAGCCGCAGGATCTTGCCGTTGGTGACGTCGATGGCGGTCTGGCCGGACTCCGGATAGCCGTATCCGGCCTCGGCGTACGGCAGCGGGTGCAGTTCGTGGACGCCGTTGAGGTAGGAGCCTGGCAGGCCGTGCGGTTCGCCCTCGTCGAGGTTGCCGCGCCAGCCGACATGGCCGTTGGACAGGGCGAACACGGACTCGCTCTGGGCGAGGACGTCGAGGTTGAGGGAGGTCTCGCGGACCGCCCAGGGCTCGACGGTGTAGGAACGGTGGGTGATCACGCGTGTCCTCCCAGTTCGGCGAGACCCTTCACGACGATGTCGGCGCCGTGCTCGTAGAGGGCGTCGGCCTGTCCGACCCGGTCGAGGCCGACGACGTACCCGAAGCCGCCCGCGCGGCCCGCGTCCATGCCCGCCAGGGCGTCCTCGAAGACGGCGGAGCGCGCTGCGTCCAGGCCCAGGTCCTCGGCGGCGGCCAGGAAGGTGTCCGGGCGCGGCTTGCCGGGCAGCTTCCGCTCCTTGGCGACCACGCCGTCGACGCGTACGTCGAAGAGGTCCTCGGCGTCGATCGCGCGCAGCACGTCACGGCAGTTGGCGCTGGAGGAGACGATCGCGGTGCGCAGCCCCCGGGCGCGGGCCTCGCGGATGTAGGCCAGGGTGTCGTCGTAGGCCTCGACGCCGTCGGTGCGGATCTTCTCCAGGACGAGGGCGTTCTTGCGGTTGCCGAGGCCGTTGACCGTCTCGGCGCCCGGTGGGTCGTCCGCGGTCCCCTCGGGCAGCTCGATGCCGCGGGAGGCGAGGAAGGCGCGGACGCCGTCGGCCCGTGGCAAACCGTCGACGTACTGGTCGTAGTCGTGGTCGTCGAAGGGCCGGAAGTCCTCGCCCTCACGTTCGCGCAGGAACGCGTCGAACATCTCCTTCCAGGCTGCCGCGTGCACGACGGCCGTCTTGGTGACGACCCCGTCGAGGTCGAAGAGGCAGGCCTTGATGTCTTCAGGGAGACCGAGATCCGTCATACAGGGACCGGTTCCCGGTCTCGCGCTCCGTCAACAGGTGGATTCACTCGTGCGGGAACGAGTGGTGCTCGTGCGCCACCAGCCAGCGGCCGCGTTCCTTGCGCAGTCCGAAGGTGAGCCGGAGGCGGACGTCCGGGTGCGCGGCGAGCTCCTCCGGGGTGGCGCAGCGCAGCAGGGCGTGGGCGTACGCCACGTCGGTGCCGGCGGTGACGTCGAGGGTCTCGATGTCGAAGCAGGCGCCCTGGGCCTGCCAGGCGAAGAAGGGCGGCCAGTGCGCGCGGTAGGCGGCCAGCCCCCGGATGCCGTGGTGGGGCGGCGGCACGTCGTACAGCACGATGTCCTGGGCGTGGTCGGCCACGACACCCGCGAGGTCGCCGCGGTGCACGGCGGCGGCCCACGCCGTGACGAGGGCGCGGATCTGCGCCTCGTCGTCCCCGGCGTCCGGGGTGTGGGTCCGGTAGGAGTACTGGGGCACGGCTGGGGCTCCTTTCTCCCCCTTCCGCACTCCAGGGTGCCTGGTCGGCCTGTGGTCCTCGAATGAAAGACTCGGCGTGTGCCGCTGACCTTCGACGACCTTGTGATACGAGCGCGTGCCCTCGCCCGGGACGACGGGCGGGCGGTCCTCGGGATCGCCGGCTCCCCCGGCTCGGGCAAGACGACCCTCGCCGAACGGCTGGTGCGGGCGCTCAACGGCTCGGGCGAGCTCTGGGTGGCGCACGTCCCCATGGACGGCTTCCACCTCGCCGACGTGGAGCTGGACCGGCTCGGTCTGCGTGACCGCAAGGGAGCGCCCGAGACGTTCGACGCGGCCGGGTACGCGGCGCTGCTGCGGCGGCTGCGCGAGGAGCCGGACGACTCCGTCGTGTACGCGCCGGGCTTCGAGCGGGTCCTGGAGCAGGCGGTCGCCGGAGCGGTCCCGGTGTTCCCGACCGCCCGGCTGATCGTCACCGAGGGCAACTACCTGCTGCTGTGGCCCCGGGTGCGGTCCCAGCTGGACGAGGTGTGGTTCTGCGAGCCGGACGAGGAGGAACGGCTGCGGCGGCTGATCGCCCGGCACGAGGAGTTCGGCAAGACCCACGCGGAGGCGGTGGCGTGGGTGCTGCGTTCGGACCAGCCCAACGCGGAGCTGGTCGCGGCGACCCGGGACCGGGCGGATCTCGTGGTGCCGGCGACGGTGCTTGCTTGAGGCACTCTGCACTTACGTGCCGGCCAGGGCCCGTAGTGCCGCGACCGGCTTGCGCAGTCCGTAGGCGACCGCTGTCGAGGTGCCGTCGGCATGGTTCCAGGTCAGCAGTGCCCGTCCGTCGGCCACGCTGCCCTGCACCGCGGCCGGTTCGCCGAGGAGCGGCAGACGGCCGACGATCTTGACGGAGAGACCGGTGACCTCGGTCCAGAAGTAGTCGTCCTGCGCCGGCCCCGGCAGCGGAAGACCGAGTACCGAAGCAGCGGCGGCCCTGCCCTGGGCGACGGCGTTGGACCAGAAGGGCGCACGCCGGTCGGGCTGTGTGCCCTGGGCATGGAGGTAGGTGACGTCACCGGCGGCGAACACGCCGGGCACGGTGGTGGCACAGGCATGGTCGATGCCGACGCCGAGGCGTCCGGCGAGGCCCGTCCCTGCCAGCCAGTCGACGCAGGGGACTTCTCCGGCACAGGTGACCACGAGGTCCGCGGTGAGTTCGGTGCCGTCCGGGAGCGCCACGCCGTCCACGGGGTCGCCGGTCAGGGTGGCGAAGCCGGTGGCCTGGACGAAGCGGATGCCGTGTGCCGCGGCACGTGCGGTGATCTCGGCGGACAGGTAGGCGCCGAGGACCCGTTGCAGCGGCCGGTCGGTGTCCACGACCGTCACGGGGATGCCGCGGGCGGCGCAGGCGCCAGCCACCTCCATGCCGAGGAAACCGGCGCCGACCACGATCGCCGACCTGGCGTCCGCCAGGCGGGATCGGAGCCGGCGCGCGTCCTCCAGCGTGCGCAGGACGAGTTCGCCCCGCTGTCCGGGGGCGGCGAGCCGGCGGGCGTCCGCGCCGGTGGCGACGATCAGCGCGTCGTAGCCGATCCGGTGGCCGTCGGCGGTGGTGACGGTGCGCCGTTCGGTGTCGGCGACGACGGCCGGCGAACGGATGACGTCGGCGTCGAGACCGTCAAGAGCAAGGCCCAGGGACTGGTCGGCGGACGGGTCCTTCAGGACCACCTTGGACAGGGGCGGGCGGGAGTACGCGCCCTGTTCCTCGGCGCCGACGAGGGTGAGCGGCCCGGCGTGGCCGAGGGTGCGCAGGTGGCGGGCGGCGGTGGTGCCGGCGAGTGACTCGCCGACGACGAGCACCGAGCGCGCGGCGGTCACGGCAGGACTCGGAGGGCGGCGACGGGGCAGGCGTTGACGGCCGCCCGGGCGGCGGGCCGGCTCTCGTCGGGGACGTCGGTGCCCTCGAAGCGGTACGTGAGTTCGGCGTCGTCGTCCAGGCTGAAGATGTCGGGTGCCTGGTCGGCGCACAGACCGTGGCCTTCGCAGCGTGGGTGGTCGACGGAGATCTTCATGGTGCTGTCCGTTCAGGCGGGGATGAGTTCCAGCGGCAGGCGTTCGAGGCGGTGGATCACGTTGTTCAGGGCCCACTCGGGCTGACCGGTCATCTCGATGCGGTCGACGCGTTCGACCAGGGCGCGCAGGATCGCGGAGGTCTCCATGCGGGCCAGGCCCTGTCCGGCGCAGCCGTGGGTGCCCTGTCCGAAGCCGAGTTGGCGGGCGGCGTCGCGGCGGATGTCGAAGGTGTCCGGGTCGTCCCACTCGAGCGGGTCGCGGTTGGCGGAGCCGTAGAGGACCAGCAGCCGGGAGCCCTTGGGGATGGGGGTGCCTGCGACCTCCGTGTCGTGGGCTGCGGTCCGGGAGAAGGCCCGGATCGGGGATTCGTGGCGGACGACCTCGTTGACCGCTTTGGGGACGAGGTCCGGGTCGGCCTTCAGCAGGCGCCACTGTTCGGGGTGAACGGCGAACAGGTACAGGGCACTTGAGATGGCGCTGATGGTGGTGTCCAGGGAGGGCGCCAGGTAGTCGATCATCATGGTGGCGCACTCCGCGGGCATGATCCGGCCCTCGTCGGCGGCGCGCAGCAGGTCGTGGCCCATGCTGCCGTCCAGTGCGGACCGGTCGCGCACGACACCGCGCGCGTAGCGCATCATGCCGAGGGACGCGGGGAGGGTGCGGGCCGCCTGGCAGTTGAGGGGGCCCAGGGCGTCGAAGGTGGCGCCGGCCCAGCGCAGCAGGTGCTCACGGCCCTGTTGGGGCCAGCCGACCAGGTCGGGGACGACGGACATCGGCAGCGCCGTGGCGAGCTCGACGGCGTCGACCGTCCGGCGGGCCACGGCGTCCGCGGCCACGGCGGCGGCCTGCTGGTCGACGGTGTCCTTCATCGTGCGCAGCGCCCGGGGGGTGAGGCGGTGCGCGAGCAGGGAGCGGCGGCGGGCGTGGTCCTCGCCGTCGCTGAACAGGGTGGTTCCCTGGCCCACCCGGTTGGCGACGGGGTTGAGGCCGACGCCGGCGGAGGAGACGAAGGTGTCGTCGTCCAGCAGCACCTGCTTGCACTCGGCGTAGCGCGGCAGGGCGTAGACCTTGTGCTTGCTCAGCCAGACCACGGGGCCCAGTTCACGCAGCGCGGCGTAGTGGGGATAGGTGTCGCGGATGGCGGAGGCCGAGTACAGATCGGGCCGGTAGACGGGGATGTCGGTACGCAGGGGCACGGGGAGCCCTCCTGGAAGCAGCCGTGAGAGAGCGACAACGCCGCAGTGATGAAATCATCAGGGTTGATGGAATGGGCGTCAAGAGTGACGCCACCGTTAAACCGATGAAATCATCAGAACTGCTGGTGTCCAGGAAGGGCCCGGTCCGTCAGCCGGCCGACAGCCTCAGTTCCGGCTCCCCGTGGGCGTCGCCCGCCACCTCCCCGAGCTTCGCCGTGAACGCCTCCGTGCGGATCGTGAGCCCGGCGCCGTCCCGGGTGAAGGTCGCCGTGAGCGGGGCGCCGGGGCCGTACCGGACGGCGAAGGCGTGCAGGTCGTCCGGGGCGTCCTGCACGGGGTCCGCCTCCAGCGCCGTGGAACTGACCAGGTGCCGCCACCCCTCGTCGGGGTTGCCGTAGCCGCGCGGGTCCTCGGCCAGGGCGAACGCGGCGAGTTCCTGGGTCGTCTCGGTACGGGCGTCGAAGTGGTCGATGCCCTCGGCCGACGGGTGCGTCAGCCGCAGCGCGCCCACGGAGGTCACCTCGCCCTCGGCCGTGCGGCGCACCCGGTCGCCGTCGTCCTCGGCGTAGGGCAGCCCGGCCAGCAGGTAGGGCGTGCCGGGGAGGCGCTCCACGGTCACCGTGGTCCACAGGCTCGTGCCGTCGGTGACGTACAGGGACTGGACGTGCCGCAGGACGTGGTCGCGGCCGACGACGGGCTTGGTGACGAGCTTGGCGGTGAGGCCGTCGGAGCGCACGTCACGGACCCGGACCTCGCCCATGGGGCGGCACAGCAGGAAGCCGTCGACGACCGGTCCGAAGCCGTGCTGGCGGTTCACGGCCGCCGGCAGGTAGTAGGTGCCCGCCGCCTCGACCACCGCGGGAGTCATCCTCGAGTCGAAGGCCACCGAGACCGTGCCCGCGCGCAGTTGGTGACGGGCGATGACGGTGGACGGCTCCCGGTGCCAGCGCGTGGTGTCCTGGCTCTGCCAGACCAGCATCCAGGCGAAGTGGCCGTCCACCCCGCCGTCCTCCTTGACGGCATGCCGGGCCCAGCGGCTGTCGGCCCGGTAGCGGCCGAGGTCGGCGCCGATCCGGGCGCCGAAGTAGCGCAGGCCGAGGACCGACTCGAAGGCGGAGTGCTGCTCGCTGTAGCGCGGGCCGCCGTTGTCGAAGCCGCCGCCCGTCAGCCGGGCGTCGATGTAACGGGCCAGCGTGTCGCCGTCCTCGGCGAAGATCTCCGCGCCGCTGACCCGGTGGGCCTGGGCCAGGAACGACAGGGAGATCGGGCCGTAGTTGTTGTCGTAGGCGCCGCCGTGCTCGGGGGGCAGGGCCGCGCCTCGGTCGGTGACACGGTGGGCGTGGATCTCGTCGGCGTACAGCCGGAGCGCCCGCGCCCGGACCGACTCCCCCTCCGCGCCCGGGAGATGGGCGGCCAGCATCAGACCGCCGACCACGCAGCCGATGGCCTGGTTGCCGGCCTCCTGCGGGTTGAAGAAGGTCGCCTCAGTCAGCCAGCGCCAGTATCCGCGGGCCACGTCCAGGAGTTCGGCGCGCTGTCCGTCGTCGACCAGGCCGTCGGCGGCGTCGAGGACGTTCACGGCCTGGAGCAGCGCCCACACCGTGCTCGGCCAGTCCCCGATGGGGTGGGCACCGGCCTCCAGGGTGTAACGGGCGTACGGCAGACCGGAGTTGCGCACCTTGAGGTTCGGGTAGCCCGGGTTGTCGTCGGTGTACACCCGCTCGCGCAGGTGGAAGGCGAGACTGCGGGCGACCGCCTCCGGCAGCCTCGGGTCCTTGCCGCGCTGCCAGGCGTGGGCGAGCAGCGAGGTGATCCCGAGGGAGGTGTCACCGATGTCGTCGTCGCAGTCGGGGTGTTCGAGGTTGCCCTCGGGGGTGAGGCGGGCGAGGGCCTGCTCGGTGACGTCGGCGAGGACGGCGTCGTAGGCCTCCGGGGTGTCCGGCAGGTCGTGCAGCGGCGCGAGCTGGCGTGGGAGGTGCAAGGAGATCAGCCCTTCATGCCGGGGAGCCGGCACGCAGTGTGAGAGTCAGTGTCTGCGGTCCGTGCCCGCCGAGGTGGAAGCGGTTCCCGGTCGTCGCGTCGGTGCCGCCGGCCACGGTGTAGTCCTGCCCCGGGTCGTAGCGCAGGACGTCGCTCCGGTCCGGGCCGACGAGCGGTTCGCCCGTCTCTACGACGGCCTCGACCCGGATCTCGTCGTCGCCGACGCGGTAGGTCAGGGGCTCGGTCGTCATGCACCAGCGTCCGTCGCCGAGCGGTACGGCCCCCTGCGGCTCGCCGCCCGGCCGGAAGGTCAGTTCGAGGGACCACGGCACCGGTGGGCCGCTGATGTCGATCCGGAGGTCGGCCCCGTCGTCCCGCAGGTCGACCTCGACCCGGGTGGTGTGGGAGACCTCGTCCTGGGGGCGGCCGGGGAAGTCCATCGCCGCGGAGAAACGGCCATCGTCCACCAGGCGGTAGGCGCCGTCGTCGCGCCTGCGGTCCTTCGGGAGCGGCTGGTAGTAGGCGCTGGTGAGGGTCTGGGTGAGCCGGTACCGGTGGTCGGCGAGCCGTTCCGTCTCGGCGGCGCGGAACGGGCCCAGGTCGAAGAAGCCGCGGGAGAGCCGGACCGCGTCGAGGACGGCGGCACCGGCGAACATGCGCAGGAAGGTGGGGTTGCAGGCCAGGCCCGAGCGGATGCGCCGGTGCTCGGGCACGTCGGAGCCGCCGTAGACCACGGTGTGCGCGGTGGCCGAGGCGTGGACGGCGAGGCGTGTGGTGGGGAGGTACCGGTCGCGTGGGAGCTGCTCCGGGTCCGGGGTCGGCAGCGGGCGGGCCAGATCCGGGGTGAGGAGGATCTGGGCGAGCAGGTCGGGATCGTGGATGCCGTCCGCGGCCGCCAGGCGGGCCGCGCGGGCGAAGTCGCCCCGGCCGGTGCGGACCGCGAGCAGCCGGTAGTGGGGCAGGTAGGGCCACAGCGCGAACGACTGCCTCTGGTCCTGGCGGCGCGAGTGGACGGTCTCCACCGTGCCGTCCGGCCTGATCAGGTCCAGGGTCGCGGTGAGGTTGCGTTCGACGGCGTCCACCAGTTCGGGACGCCCGAGCACCTCGGCGAGGAGCAGCAGCGCCGGGTTGGTCACGATGGACGCGTAGACGGCGCTGCGTTCCGAGTACAGGCCGTCGGCGTCGATGTCGACGCCCTCGGCGAGCCACTCCTCGGCGCGGGCGAGCAGCCGGTCGTCGGGGAACGACCGGTGCAGCCGGGCCAGCGCCGCGGACAGCTCCCAGCGGTGGTTGGGGGTGTGCACCCCACCGGTCAGGAGGCTCTCGGTGGCGGCACCGGCGATCTCGGCGAGCGCCGCCGTGACGTCGGCCAGTTCGGGCCCCGCGGCCGCCGCCAGGACGTGCGCGTCGCACACGTCGTTGACGGTGAACGCGGAGTCCGGCGGCGACTGCACGTTGTCGCCGCCCGCGAAGAGGCCGGAGGGCGTCTGCACGGACCGCAGGGCACGCAGGTGGGTCAGCGCGCCGGCGACGGCCCGCTCGCTGCCGTGCAGGGCCGACTCCGGCGAGCGGTACGCCGCGACCAGGGTCTTCACCCGCCGGGCCAGGGCGCGGTGCGGCTCGATGAACTCCGCCGACGGGTCGGCCGACCCGTCGGCGGCGAGCGCTGCCGCGCGGACGAACTCGTGGTCGAGCGGGAACGGCAAGGTCAGTCCTTCAGTCCGGCGTTGATGTCGGCACCCATGACGTACTTCTGGAAGACCAGGAAGATCGCGATCAGCGGGATCATCGAGATGACCGACGCGCCCAGCAGGACCGACCAGTTGATGTTCTGCGCGCCGACGATGCTCTGGATGCCGATCTGGACGGTGAACTTGTTGGGGTCGTTCAGCATCAGCAGCGGCCAGATGTAGTCGTTCCAGCGCCACTGGAAGGACAGGATGGCGAGGGTCAGCATGATGGGCCGGGACAGCGGCACCATGATCCGCGCGAAGATGGCCAGTTCGCGGGCGCCGTCGATGCGCGCGGCCTCCACGAGTTCGTCGGGGACCGTCAGGAAGAACTGGCGGAACATGAAGCAGCCGGTCGCGGTGAGCACGGCCGGGAGGATGATGCCGGCGAACGAGTTGTAGAGGCCGAGGTTGCGCACGACCAGGAACTCCGGGGCGAGCATGACCTCGCCCGGCAGCATGGTGGTGGCCAGGATGCAGATGAAGAACGCCTTGAGCCACTTGTTGTCGTACTTGGCCAGCGCGTACCCGGTGCAGCAGCTGACGCCCACCGTGAGGATCGTCGTGATCACGCACACGAGGGCCGTGTTGATGAAGTACTGGGAGAAGTTGGCGCTGTCCCAGGCCGCCTTGAAGCCGGAGAGCGTGGGGTTGTGCGGGACCAGCGTCAGCGGATAGGAGAAGAGGTCGCTGGACGGCTTGAAGGAGCTGAGGACGAACCACAGCACCGGGAAGCCGTACAGGCACGCCATGATCCACAGCAGTGTCGTCGCGGACACGGCCTGGCGGAGTCCCCCGGTGGCCGTCTTGCGGGACCGCTTCTTGGAGACCCTCCGCTGGGAGCCGACGTCGGCCGGGCGCGGGATGTCGGTGGTTGTCATCGGTTCTCCACCCGTCGGTTGACGACCAGCTGGATGATCGCGACGGCCATCAGGATGAGCATGAGCACGAACGACGCGGCGCTCGCGTAGCCGATCTGGCCCCGCTTGAAGCCGGTCTCGTAGATGTACTGGACGAGCAGGTTGTTCGAGGTGCCGGGTCCGCCGTTGTTGAGGGCGACGAAGACCGGGTACTCCTTCATCGAGTTGATCGTGTTGAGCAGGATCACGATGAACGAGGTGGGCGCGATGCTCGGCAGGGTGATGCTGAAGAACTGGCGCCAGGGGCCGGCGCCGTCGAGCGAGGCCGCCTCGTAGTACGACACTGGCACGTTCTTGATCGCCGCGATGAACAGCAGCATGGTGAAGCCCGTCCAGGCCCAGGCCGCCGCCATCACGACCACGAGCAGCGAGAGGTCCGCGTTCGACTGCCACGGCACGGCGTCCCCGCCGAACTTCTCGATGACGTAGTTGACCAGGCCGAAGTTCTCACCGAACATCCACCGCCACAGGACACCCACGACGATGGGCGACAGCAGCCACGGGATGAAGAAGATGACGCGGGCGACGGAGCCGCCCTTGGCGTGCTTGCTCACCACGAGGTTGGCGGCGAGCAGCGAGACCACGAAGTTCAGCGGGACGAAGAGGACCGTGTAGAGCAGCGTCCGGGTCAGCGCGTCGTAGAACGTGGAGTCCCCGAACAGGTTCTGGTAGTTGTCCAGGCCGACCCACTGGAACACCCCCACGCCCGTGTAGTTCGTGAAGGAGTAGATGAGCCCGATCACCGCGGGCCAGACGAAGAACAGCGCGAAGAGCACGACGTTGGCCGCGATGAGGACGAGCGGCGCAAGCGTGTACTTACTGCGTCTGCTGGGACGACTCGGCGGGCTCACCGACACGTCCGAGGCGCGTTTTGTCATCTTCCTGTCTCCGTGCTGGTGGAAGGGATTGCGGTGGGCTCTGGCCCTGAGCCCGGCGTCAGGTGGACGGGCGGGGCCGGGCGGCGGGGTGGGGACGCCGCCGCCCGGGCGCCGGTGGCCTGTGATCAGCCGCCGACCTGCTGGTTGTAGCCGTCCACGATGTTCTGCAGCGCCTTGTCGGCCGACTGCTGGCCGTTGATGGCCTTGCCGAGCTCCGTCTTGGTCGGGTCCTCGGTGATGCTCTTGCCCTTCAGCACCCACTCCGTCTGGGCGTTGTTGAAGTAGCCGGAGATCGGGGCGTAGAGCGGGATCTCCTGGTTGTAGAGCTTGAACGCCGCCTGCGCCGCATCGGACTTGAAGGGGTACGCCGGGTTCAGGCCGCTCTCGACCGGCAGGAAGCCGGACGTCTCGCACAGCACCTTGTAGTGGGCCGGCTCGTACAGCCAGGACAGGAACTTCGTGGCGGCACCGGCCGCGTCGCTGTTGTTGTTGAAGCCGACCACCAGGCCGCCGGCGTTGACGTCACTGGCCTGCACCGGCTGGGCGGGGGTCGGGACGCTCGCCCACTCGAACTTCTTGATGCTGTCCGAGAAGGCGGCGACCTGCCACACGCCGGACCAGTAGGCGACGACGTCACCGCTCTGGAACATGGCGGACGGGTCGGCGCCGGAGGTCCACACCGACTTCGGCATGGTCTTGTCGTCGTTCCAGCCGACGAAGGTGTTCACGGCCTTCTTGGTGGCGTCGTCCACCGAGAACTTGCCGGAGTCGTCGGCGTGGACGTACTTGCCGCCCATCTCGTACACCATGGCGCGCAGTCGCGACGGCGACTGGTCGAAGGTGAGCGAGTACTTGACGCCGGTCTTCTCGCGGACCTTGTTGGCCGCGGCGATGAAGTCGGTCCAGGTCCAGGTCTTCGCCGGGTCGGTCGGGAAGGAGACCCCGGCCTTCTCGAAGAGCGACTTGTTGATGAACAGGCCGGACGCGGTGACGTCGGAGGGGATCGAGAGCACCTTGCCGGAGGAGTCCTTGGCAAGGAAGTTCTGGTTGATGTTGTTGCTCTTCTTGTCCGCGATGGACTTGAGGTCGATCAGCTTGCTCGACCAGATCGGGTCGAGCGCCGGAACGGCCGCCACGTCGGGCAGGGAGTTCGCCTGCGCGGCGTTGTGCAGCTTCGTCGTGTAGCCGTCGTAGGGGATGTTGACGAGCTTGATGCTGACGCCGGCTTCCTTCTTGTAGTCGGCGACCACCTTCTTCCAGCCCGCGTCCTGGCCCGGAACGGTGGAGATCCAGAAGGTCAGCGACTTGGAGGTACCGCCGGAGCCGCCGTCCCCGCCACAGGCGGTGAGCGTCAGAGCACCTGCCGAGACAGCGGCAGCGAGGGAAACCAGGCGGCGCGTGCCGCCGCGGCCGAGACGGCGAGAGCGCCGCACACCCACAGTGGTCATCTTCGATCCCTTTTTTTCGTCGTAGGGGACGGAGCACGGCGCCGATCTTGGCGGCACTGGTGCAGTTTGCAGGAGGTTCGCTTTCCGAGGGCACGGCCTCGCCCGGCCGCGTCATCCTGACGGGCGAGGATCCCCGGTCCCTTGGACCGTCACCGCACGGGCACGCCCTCGTGCGGTTGCCGTACATCGAGTACGGGCGGGACGCTCGCCCCAAGCCGGCGTCCCGGCCGACTTAGAAAGCGCTTGTCCGGACATTGGCAGACCGAGTCCGAAACCGTCAATCCTTCGTTCGCACAGGCTGGGTCACGGTTTGGACTCCTCTGGCGACCGCGAGGCGGGCGGCGCCCACCACGGTGCCGAGATCACCGACCTGGCTGCTGACCACCTCGGTGGGCCAGCTCAGTCGCTCGAGCTCGGCCCGCACACCGGGCAGGAGCTGCGGGAACGCCCCGGTGCTGCCGCCCAGGACGAGCAGCCCGGGGTCCAGTACGGCGGTCACCGCGGCGGCCAGCCGGCCTACGTCCACGGCGTGCCGGCCGACGATCGCACGGGCCGTGTCCACCCCGTCTCCGGCCAGCGCGAAGAGCTGTTCGGCGGTGCGCGGGCAGGGGCCGTCGGAATCCGGCCAGGCCGCCGCGGCCCGGCGCAGCAGGGAGTGGGCCCCGATGTACTCCTCCAGGGCCTCGTGGCGGGGCTCCAGGTCGTCGTCCCAGGGGTAGGGCAGCCGAGCGAGCTCACCCGCGGCCCCGTTGGCACCGGCCAGCACCTGTCCCCCGACGACGATGCCGAGACCGATACCGACGCCGATCCGCAGATAGCCGAAGGTGTGCCTGCCGCGGGCCGCGCCCTCGTGCAGTTCGGCGAGGGCGGCGCAGTTGACGTTGTTCTCCAGGTGGACGGGGACTCCGGGCGGCAGCGCCACGGTCACCGCGTCGAAGACGGGACCGGCCTTGGCGGTGGCCGGGCGCAGCCGCTGCGGGGCGGTGACGTCACCGACGGCTACCACGATGGTGCGCAGCGGCGCGTCCGGGGGCAGCGCGGACAGCGCCTCCCGCACCACGTCGGCGGCGTCCTCCCGGGGCCCGGTGGCCTCGGCGAGCAGGGTGCCGTCCAGGGCGCAGCCGCGGACCCGGGTGAGGGCGGGACCCAGGTCGACGGCGAGCACGGCGCCCGCGGCCGGTCCCAGTCGATAGACGGCGGCGCTGCGGCCCGTGGCCCCGGACGAGGTGCCGGAGTGGGCGGCGAGATGGGCGCCCTCCAGTTCGGCCACGGCGGAGGACACCGTCGGCTTGGACAGGCGCGCCAGACTCGCCAGCTGCGGCCGGGTCGCGGCCCCCGCCTGGGCCAGCACGGCGAATACAGCGTTGGCGCTCTCGGTCAGACGGGGGGCTCTCACCACGTCATGCTCCACAGTTCCCCCAGGTCAAAGGCCTCTTCCCGACCCGAGCGGCTCGGCGGGAGGCGGCGATGGGTTGCTCGGGCGCCGCGCGTTCCCGGCCCGGGGAGGATGCCCGGGAAGCCGGGTGCGCAACGCCTATTGACAGGCACTGTACTTCGTTAGTTAACTTCCTAACGAACGTCACGGTACTCGCCTGCCGTGGTCCGTCAGAAGCCCGTCCCGGGGCTTCCCGAGTTCATCAACTGCCTTGCCTCCAGGCACGGTTCGCCCACCGTCGCAGCACCCAGCGCACCGACGAAAGAGGATCCGTGCAGGACACCGCACCCCTGGTGGTCGGCATCGACGTGGGCGGCACCAAGACCCAGCTGCGCGCGTACGCGGGCGACGCCCTCGTGGCCGATCACGTCCGTTCCAGCGCCGGCTGGCGGCCGCACGACCCCGTGGCCGCGGCCGGCTGGCTGGCCGCACTGGCCGCCGAGGCCCTGCCCGCGGGCGTTCGCCCGGCGGCGCTCGCCGTCGGCGGCCATGCCTGTGAGACCCCGCGCCAGTGCGCGCAGATCCGCACCGCTCTCCAGCTGCACTTCGACGCGCCCGCGCTGGTCGTGGGCGACGCCGAGCTGCTGGTACCGGCCGCGGGAGTGGAGAAGGGCGTCGGCCTGGTCGCCGGCACCGGCTCCGTCGCCGTGGGCCGTTTCGCCGACGGCACCCCGGTGCAGGTCGGCGGCTGGGGTGCGCTCCTCGGCGACGAGGGCGGCGCCGCCGGTCTGGTCCGCGAGGCCGTCCGTGCCGTATGGGCGGCGCACGACCGCGGCGAGGAACCCGACGCGCTGGCGCACGGTCTGCTCGCCGGGTTCGACGTCCCCGAGGTGCCCGCGCTCGGCGCCGCGCTGGAACACGTCACGGCTGCCTCCGCGGAATGGGGCCGGCACGCCCCTGCCGTCTTCGCGGCCGCCGAGGCCGGATCCCTGCTCGCCCGCACCGTGATCACGGAGGCGGGTCACGCCCTGGCCGCACTCGTCGGGCGCCTCGCCGCGCGCGGGGTCGTGGTCGACGACGTCGTGGTCGCGGGCAGCACCGTCCTCGCCCAGCCCCCGCTGTACGACGCGTTCGTGTCGGCGCTCGCCGAGAGCGTGCCCACGGCACGGCCGCGTCCGCTGCGGGAGCCGCCGGTCGAGGGGGCCGTGGCGATGGCCCGTTCACTTGTGTGACACGCCCTCGTCGCCGAGTCTCCTCCGCTCCGACATGACCCGCCCGTAGATCTTCGCTCGGACGACTTCGGAAAGCGCATTCGACGCTCAGTCCTCAGGCGCATCATGAGTCGCATCCACACCACTGTCATGTGCACCACCGCCCCGGCCGTACGGCCGCAGAACTGAACAGAGAGGCTCATCCATGCCGTCATACGCCGGGCAGGAGTCCCCCGCGCGCCCCACCGGACGCGCCGTGAACCGCAGGGGCTTCCTGAAGACCTCCCTGGGCGCCACCGCAGGTGTCGTGGCCGCGCCCACTCTGGTCGGCTGGCTGGCCGCCGCCGACGCGAAGGCCGCCACCGCTCCCCTCGCGTTCGTCGACGACTACAAGACCAACCTCTCCACGAACCGCACCCCCGAGACCAACGCGGTGGTCCGGGCCCTCGGCGGCTTCGCGCAGATATGGAAGACCGGCGACGCCTGGAACACCGGCTCGCCGCTGCGGAACGACATCCTGCGCGCCAACGTGCGCTACAGCATCGACGTCACGACCCGGCGCACCCCGGCCGAGGCGAAGACCGCGTTCCTCTACGACCGGATGCACCAGAGCTACTCCACGATCGACGGCCTCGGCCCGCTCGCCCCCCTCTACAAGGCCGGCGCCAAGGCGGTCACGTCGATCACGAGCGCGCCCGACGGCACTCCCCCGACCACCATCGACGACACCCTGCCGGCCGACGCCCCGGCGGGCTCGGCGCTCGGCGCCGGCTCGCACGACTCGGACCTCGGCAAGGTGGCCACGCTGGTGGACACCGTGCGCGGCAACTGGGCGTCGGGCAACCCGTCCAAGTACGCCTACCTGTACCCGCGCCCGTGGCGCATGAACGAGGACAGCCAGGTCGTCGACACCGGCCGGAAGGACGCGCTCGGCTACCCGGTGTACGAGTCGAAGGTGGTCGTGGCCCCGCAGCTGCTGCGTCAGCGCAGCACCTCCCCCGCGGACGACGGCGGCTTCCCCAGCGGACACACCAACGCCTACCACCTGGCCTCGCTGGCCTACGCGTACGCCGTGCCCGAGCGGTTCCAGGAGCTGGTCACCCGCGCCATGGAGCTGAGCCACACCCGGATCGTGGCGGGCATGCACTCCACGGTCGACGTCATGGGCGGCCGGATCATGGCCACCGCCCTGGCCGCCGCCACCCTGGCCGACCCGGCGAACGCGCAGCTCAAGGCGGACGCCCGGGCCCAGGCGCTGGCCTACTTCACCCAGCGGACCGGCACCACGGCCGACACCCTATTCGACTACGCCCACTCGGACCCCGCCGACCCGTACGCCGACCGGGACGCCAACAAGCGTGCCGTGACGCCCCGGCTGACCTACGTCCTCAAGCGGGAGGGCCGCAGCAAGCCGTTCACCGTGCCCAAGGGCGCCGAGGTGCTGCTGGAGACCCGGCAGCCCTACCTGGACGCCGCCCAGCGCCGCGAGGTGCTGCGGACCACCGCACTGCCCTCCGGGTACGTCCTGCTGGACGGCTGGGAGCAGTGGGGCCGGCTCGACCTGTTCGCCGCCGCGGACGGTTACGGCTCCTTCGACTCCGACGTCACCGTCACCCTCGACGCGGCCGCGGGCGGCTTCCACCGGGCCGACAGCTGGCGCAACGACATCGACGGGTGCGGCGGCCTGACCAAGAAGGGCAGCGGCACGCTGACCCTGACCGGCCACAACCGCTACACCGGTGGGACCGTGCTCCAGGAGGGCACCCTGATCGCCGCCTCCGCCCACGCCCTCGGCCACGGCGACGTGCGCGTACGGGGCGGGAAGCTCACCCTCGCCGACAGGTCGCTCCAGATCCACGGCACCTACACCCAGGACTCCGCCGCGCTGGAGCTCACCCTGCGCTCCGGCCAGGAGCCGGTCCTCGAGGTGACCCGGCGCGCAGTGCTCGGCAAGGGCAGCGTGCTGCGGCTGACGCTGGACGCGAAGAAGCCCCCGAAGGCCGGTCAGCGGGTGCGGGTCCTCTCCGCATCGGCGCTGCGCGGCCAGTTCGACCGCGTCGAGCTGAACTCCGACACGCTCAGGGCCGTACCCGTCTACACGGCGGAAGGTCTGTCGGTACGACTCCTGAAGCGATGACGCCCGCGGGGCGGGAGCCGGTGCGAGAGTGACCCTCATGAGGTCCCTCCGGATCGCTCCCGCCACCGCCCGCCCGGCGTCGTCGCGGGGCGGATGATGACGAGCGAGCAACAGGCGGTCCTGGAACCGGTCCGCGGGTCCGGGTCACGCGACGACGAGCGGAGAAGGCCGCGCGCCGCCCGGCGATGGCTGGTGTCGCTCCTCGTCGTGGTGCTGCTGGCGCAGATGGCGGCCGTCATGGTCACGACCGCCGTCCAGCAGACGCCCACCATCGACGAACCCGTCTACGTGGCGACGGCCGCCGAGTACCTGCACGGTCAGGGCATCCGCTACAACCCCGAGCACCCGCCGCTCGGCAAGCTCGTGATCGCCGTCGGGGTGGCGATCGCCGACCCGCACGTGGACACGGCCTTCCACGGCCCCCAGATCGACCTCGGCCCCCATCTGCTCTACGAGTCGGGCAACGATCCCTGGACGCTGATGTTCTGGGGCCGGCTCCCGGTGATCGTGCTGACCCTGCTGTTCGGGCTGGTGGTGTTCACCTTCGCCCGCGAACTCGCCGGGCGGGCCGCGGGTCTTACGGCCCTGGCGCTGTACGCCTTCTCCCCCGACGTCGTCGCCCACGGCTCGCTGGCCACCCTCGACGTCCCGACGGCCGGTTTCCTGCTCACCTCGGTGTGGCTGTTGTGGCGGGCCCGACTGCGGCCGCGGCTGTACGTACCGCTCGCCGGTCTCGCGCTCGGGGCGGCGCTCGCCACCAAGATGAGCGCGCTGCCCGCGGTGCCGGTGTTCATGGGCCTGGCCGCACTGTCGGTGTGGCACGCCCACCCGGACACCGAGCGGCGCCGCAGACTGTTCCAGGTCCTCTCTGGGGCGGCCGTCACGGCGGTGGCCGCGATCGCCGTCGTATGGGCGTCGTACCTGGTCGTCGACCCGCGGCTGCGCTGGACGTCCCAGGACCCGGTGCCGGTGGTGCACGGGCTGCGGGGGACGCTGGCCCATCTGCTGCCACTGCCCCGGCCGTACACGGACGGGATGCTCCTTCAGTTCCGCTTCGAGAACCACCCGTGGGAGGGCTTCCTGTTCGGGCGGGTGTACACCGGGCACCTCTGGTACTACCTGCCGGCCGCACTGCTGGTGAAGACCCCGCTGGGGCTGCTCGCGCTGTGGGCCGCCGGGGCCGTGGTGCTGGTGACGGTACGGCGGTTGCGGCCCGCGGCCCCGTATCTGCTGGTCCCCGCAGGGGTGTTGCTGGCCTCGGCGATGACGGGGGTGCGGGACTTCGGCACCCGGTACACGCTCTTCCTGCCCATGTTCCTGACGGTGGCGGCCGGTTGTGTCCTCGCAGTGCGCCGACGGTGGGCGACCGGAGCGACCGCGGCACTGGTGCTGTTCGTGGCCGTCAGTTCGCTGCGGACGTTTCCCTACTATCTGCCGTACTCCAACGAGGCGTTCGGCGGACCGTCCGCCACACATCTGCGGCTGCACGACTCCAACGTCGACTGGGGCCAGGATCTCGGCCGGCTCGCCGACCGGTTGCGTGAGCGCTATCCGCACGAGCGGATCTGGCTCGTGTACAAGGGCAGCGGGGTGCCCTCCGCGTACGGCATCGAGGCGTCCGACCCGCGCGAGGTGCCGGCCGGTGAGGTCCGCGGACTGCTCGTCGTCTCGGACTCCTCGGTTGCCAAGGCGAAGGGCCGGCTGGCCGAGTTGATCGACAGCAGCCGGCCCGTCGACGAGGTCGGCCACTCGATCACGATCTACCGCCGGTGATCACCCGGTCGGGTGCGGGGCCTCGCCGCTCAGCGGGCCGCGAGCTGGAAGCCCTCGGCGCTCACGTGCGGCATCGCCCTGCTCACCACCCGGTAGCGGCCGTTGGGCACCTGGCCGGACCTGGTGATGTGCACGGTGAGCGGTCCCGCCCACTCGTAGCCCTGTCGCTCGCCGTGCCGGGCGAGGCTGTCGGTGAGCTCCTGGCCCACGTCGCTGCCCCGGCGTTCGAGTTCGTCGTAGGCGAAGTCCGCGAGTTCGACGTCGTACGCGTTCGGGACCACCACCCGGCTCTCACTGCACACGACCACGTTGCGGTCGCACTCGTTGCGCAGCGCCTCAAGGAGTTCGACGGGCTCGCGGCCGACGATCCGCGCCCACAGCGTCTCCCAGCCGTGCTCCATTGCCTGTTCCAGCGCGCTCAGCGCACCCATTCCCACTCACCTGCCTGGTTCGCTTGCGGCGTCATTCCTGGGCGAAGTCGTCGGGTTCCACCCGCGCTTCCTCGAACGCCTCGCGCAGGGTCCGTCCGCTGCCGCCGGGGGCGGGCGCCTCGCCCTCCCCGTGCCGGGAGTTCAGGAGTTCGTCGGTGGTGTCGGTCTTGCGCCGGTTCTCCTCGGGGACCGTCATGCGGGGCCGCTCCTCAGGTGTCGTCGAAGGTGACGTTGAAGGTGTCGTCGAAGTGCTTGCCCAGCGGCGGGTTCCCGATCGGCGGCGGCGTACCCGTCCCGATCGTGCACGGCGCACCCGTCCCCGTCGGCGTTCCCCCGACGCTGTCGCACCGACGCTGGTCACCGGGGCGTGTGAGCTATGTTGACTCCCCGTGGGAGACAAAGGAGGCGCCCCGGTGCCATCGCCGCAGCAGGCACGTGCACAGGCATCCGCGATCACCTCGGGCAAAAGCGCACCGGAAGCCGAGGCGGCCCCGGCCTCCCAGCTCAGGTCGCTCTTCGACAGGCCCCGGCTCTCACCCGGGCAGCGGCGCATCGCGCAGTACCTGATCGAGCACATCACCGAGGCGGCGTTCCTCTCCATCACCGACCTCGCCGAGCGCGTGGGCGTGAGCCAGCCCTCGGTGACCCGGTTCGCGGCCGCCGTGGGATTCAGCGGCTACCCCGCCCTGCGGGAGAAGCTCCAGGCCATCGCGCTCGGCACGCTCGCCGGCGGCCCGGTGGCCGACGAGGAGTCGCGCGGCAACGAACTCCAGGCCGCCGTCGACGCGGAGATCGAGAACCTGGAGAACCTGCGCCGCGACTTCGCCGACCCGGACCGGATGATCGACCTCGGCCGCAAGCTGTCCGAGTCGACCCCGCTGACCATCCTGGGCCTGCGCATCTCGGCCTCGCTGGCGGAGTACTTCGCGTACGCGGCCCGCCGTATCCATCCCGACGTACGGCTGGTCACCCGCGGCGGCAGTGTCGCCTACGACGCCCTCCTCCAGTCCCGCGAGGCGGGCGGCACCTGGGTGCTCGCGTTCTCGATGCCCCGGCACGCGCAGGAGACGCTGACCGCGCTCCGGGTCGCCCGGAGCGCGGGCCTGAAGGTCGCGCTCGTCACCGACCTGGCGCTGGGGCACGTGGCCGACGAGGCCGACGTCCTGTTCACCACCGGCACCGGCTCCCGCCTGGTCTTCGACTCCTACGCGGCACCCGGCGTCATCGCCGCCGCGCTGCTCCAGGCCATGACCGACGCGGATCCGGAGCGGACCCAGGCGCGGCTGGAGGAGTACGAGCAGATCTCCGACCAGCACCAGTTCTTCCTCAGGGACTGAGCTCCCCTCCCCGGTCATACGACTTCACAACGGGACCTTTCGTAATAAATCAAGCATGAATGTTTTCATACTCCTTGCAAAGCGAACGGCATATATAAATACTGCTCACGGATCACCCCGGGACCGCTCCGGGGACTCGTCCGCACCCCTGTCCCCGTCCCACCCCAACCGCCCGAAAGGGCTCCCCTCACGGACATCCCGAGCCGTCGTCCACCTACCCGCGTCGGCGCCCGGGGTGTTCGGTTGGGCCCGCCTGCACGCGGGCCCGTGGCGGCCCCGGTCATCCCCTAGGCCGGGGCCGCCCAACCCGTCGGACCAGCCGCACGACGCCGCACACCGGAAGCGATGATCATGACCCTGACGACCACGCGGACCTTCATCCGGACCGGTCCGGACTGGCCCTGCCAGGTCAAGACCCCCGGCAGCTACGACT
Source organism: Streptomyces sp. 351MFTsu5.1 (assembly GCF_000383655.1). Lineage (NCBI taxonomy): Bacteria > Bacillati > Actinomycetota > Actinomycetes > Kitasatosporales > Streptomycetaceae > Streptomyces > Streptomyces sp. 351MFTsu5.1. The sequence goes on from NZ_KB911777.1 coordinate 201,739, forward strand.
GGGAGCGCTCCGCGGCCAAGTGGCTGCGCGACCTGGTGCCGGCGCGGTACGCGAGCTATCCGGCCCTGATGCGGCACACCGTACTGCTGGCCCGGCACGCCCAGATCCAGGTGCAGCACGAGATCCGGGTCGCCCGCACGGCGCTCCAGACCGCCCGTGCGGATCTGCCGGCGCTCGGACTGCCGGAGTCGGTCATCGAGCACACGATCAAGCTCTACGCGGCCGAGGTCCTCCAGCTCCAGCACATCGCCCGCAGCGTCCGCGAGGTCACGCAGGCGCTGGTCGAGCACCACCAGGGCCGCTGACGCTCCCGCGGGGTGTCGAGGGCCACGCGGGCGGCGGACCCCCCCCCGAGGGGCATCGAGCACCACCAGGGCGGCTGACTTTCTTTAAGGACATCGCGCACCACCTCGTCCTCTGTCCCTCCCGAAGGACATCGCGCACCCCCTCGCCCTCTGACCCTCCCGAAGGGCATCGCGCAGCAACCTGGGCCGCTGACCCTCCCGAAGGGCATCGCGGGCCACCGGTGCGCTGCCCCTCCCGCAGGGCATGATCCACGCCGTACGTGGAACCGGGGTGAGCATGAGCACCACCTCCGAAGTACGGCGCGGCGACCCGGTCACCACGGTCCTGACGTGGGAGGTCCGCCCCGGTCACGAGAGGGAGTTCGAGCGCTGGACCCAGGGCATCACCCGCTGCGCCAGACGGTTCCCCGGCAACGAGGGGGTGTCCTGGCTGCGGCCCGAGGACGGACACCGCTACCACGCGGTGCTGCGCTGGTCGGACGCGCACCGGCTGACCGCCTGGCTGGAATCCGACGAGCGGGCCGACTGGCATGCGCGCATCGACGGCGTCGCCGCGGAACTCGGCGGCGAACGGCAGTCGACCACCGGCCTGGAGACCTGGTTCAGCCTGCCCGGCACGACCGTTCAACCCCCGGTCCGCTGGAAGATGGTGCTCACCACGTTCCTCGGCGCCTTCCCCTGCACCCTGCTGGTCCAGTGGCTGGTGACGCCCCGGACCGCCGCGTGGCCGCTGCCGCTGCGGGCCGCGGTGTTCCCCGTGGTCCTGCTCCCGGTGCTGACGTACGTGATCATGCCCGTGCTGAGCCGGCTGCTGCGCCGGTGGCTGTACCCGGCGCCCGGCCGCTGACCCCGTCCGGGAAGAGGCACCGCTGGTCCCGTCCGGGCGAAGGCGTGACCGTGGCGTGCCTCGGTGTCCCTCACAGAACGGGTGGCGCGGTCGGTTTCGTCAATCGGCGGGGTCACTGGTGCGTGCGATGTGTGCGGACGACGGCGGGATCGACCCTGGCCACCTGTGCGATGCTCAACGCGTGACGAGCGAGCCTATCGGCCCTCCGCACGCCGGGACCGCGCCCGACATGGCCGCGATGGCCGAGGTCGTGGCCAGGCAGCGTGTGGAGATGGACCGGATGCGGGACCAGGCCGCCACCGCGGCGGTGCTGGAGCGGGCCAAGGGTGCCCTCATGGCGCAGACCGGCTGCACCCCCGAAGCGGCCGGCGAGCGGCTGCTGCGGCGCGCCAAGGCCGGCGACCGCACCCTGCTGGAGGAGTGCTGGCTCAGCCTCGGCGCCCTGGTGCCCCCACTGCCCGGGACCGCCCCGGAGCCCGGCACCGGAGCGGGCTCCACCGGCACCGACCCGTCCGCGGGCCCCGACACCCCCCTCTCCTCCACGCGGACCGGCACCCACCTCTCCTCCGCGCGGACCGGCACCGACCAGGCCGACGCACGGGACGGCAGCGGTCCGGACGACGAGCGGGGCACCGGTCCCACCGACGAGCGGGGCGGCGCCGGTCCGGACGACGGATTCACCGCGCTCAGCCGTCTCGGCAAGGCCCTCGTCCATGCCGCCACACCCCACGACCTGGCCCGGTGCCTGCTGGAGGAGCTCACGGCGGACGTCGACGCCGACGCCCTCATGGTCTTCAGGACCCAGCCCACCGGAGGGCTGGAACTGATCGGCCACGCCGGGATCGACGACACCCTGGCCGGCCAGTGGGCGATGGTGCCGCCGCTGGACGGAATCGCCGCGCTCGAGGCGCTCCGCGCGCGGGAGCCGCGCTGGCTGGAGGACTTCGCGCGGGACCAGCAGCGGCATCTGCTCATCGGGGATCCCCCGGAACGCTGGCTCTCCCGCGCCTGGCTGCCGGTGCCGACGGAGGGCGGGGCCGGGGTCTGCATCGGGATCCTGCGGGCGCGCGGCGGCGCCTTCTCCCCCGCGGAACGGCACCTGCTGCGGGCCGTCGCCCGGCTGTGCGCGGGCTGGCTCCGTTCCTCCGGCGCCCGGCAGGCACCCGCCCCGGGGGCCACGGCGACCGCCGCGCAGCCGGTGTTCGACTCGCTGCCCGGTTCGGCGATGCTGCTCACACCGCTGCGCGGAGCCGACGGCGTGGTCGGCGACTACCGGATCGACGCCGCCACGGAGGAGGCGGTCGACGTCGTGGGCCGCACCGGTCGCCAGTTGCTCGGCCGACGGGTCCTGGAGTGCCTGCCGAGCTTGGCGGACGAGGCGGTGTGGCAGGGCTGTCTGCGCACCTTGACCACGGGCGAGCCGTTCGAGGGCGAGCCGTTCGCCCACCAGTCGGTGGTGGGCGGCAGCGCCGAACTGTCCACGTACACCGTGCACGCGGCCCGGCTGGGCGACGCCCTGGTCCTCACCTGGGTCCGGCACGACTCCTCCGACCGGCAGGAGCAGCGCCTGGCGGACGTGCAGCGGCTGGGGAAGCTGGGCTGGGCGAACTGGAACCTCGTCACCGACGAGGGCAGTTGGTCCTCCCAGACCTTCCTGGTCATGGGCCGGGACCCGGCGCTCGGGCCGGTCCGCCTGGCCGACCTGCCGCGGCTCGCCGTGCCGGAGGACGCCCCGCTCCTCACCCGGGCCGTTGAGCAACTCGTGCGCACGGGGCGCCAGTTCGACCTCCCCTTCCGGATCAGGTCCGGCGACGAGGTCCGCCATCTGCGGATGGTCGCCGAAGTGGTGAGGGACAGCGGGAACCAGCCCGTCGAGGTGCACGGCTTCGTGCAGGACCTCACCGCGCAGCGCAGCGCCGAACTGGCCCTGGTCGAGAGCGAGCGGGCGATCCTCACCCAGGACGGTGTGCTGCACGCCGAGCGGGCCCTGGCCGCCCGGCTCCAGCACGCGTTGCTCCCACTGCCCACCCGGCCGGTCGACCTCGCCGGACTCCGGGTCGAAGTGGCCTACCTGCCCGCCCAGTCGGGGATCCACGTCGGCGGTGACTGGTTCAGCGCCATCGAACTGCCCGACGGAGACGCCCTGTTCGTGGTCGGCGACGTCGCGGGCCACGGCATCGACGCGGTGGCCACCATGGCCCAACTGCGCTTCACCGCCAAGGGCATGGTCATCACCGGGTCGTCGCTGACCGGGGCGCTGGCCCGGCTCAACACCCTGCTCCTGCACTCCCGCGGCTCCCACGACGCGCACGCCACCGCGACCATGGTTCTGGCCCGCTACGTCCCGGACGAGCACTGTCTGGTGTGGGCGCAGGCCGGTCATCCACCGCCGTTGCTGGTGCGCGGCGGCGAGGTGCGCTATCTCGAGCGCCCGGTCGGCATGCTGCTGGGGGCCTGCGCCGCCCCGGACTTCGTGGAGGCGCGCTGCGTGCTGGAACCGGGCGACCGGGTCCTGTTGTACACGGACGGCCTGGTGGAGCGGCCGTCGGAGGGACTCGACCGCGGTCTGGACCGGCTCGCCGCGGCCGTCGCGGCCCATGACTCCCGGGAGCCGGGCTCGCTGCTCCCGCTGCTCACCGCGGTCCTGGAGGGCGAACGGCGCGACGACGTGTGCGTGGTGGACATCCGGGTGCCCGGCGCACCGCGGTGACCGGTCCGCCGCTGGGGTGACCGGTCCGCCGCTGCGGGGCCCGGGTCAGTCCGCCGGGTGGCCTGGTGAGATGGAGACCGCGTCGGACAGCCGTAGCAGAAGCGCCTCCGCGGTGTCCTCGCGAGCGCCCCACGTCTGCGGTTCCAGGAAGAATCCGACATGGTCGCCGCCGTCGGTGCGGGAGACGACCGTGCCGACGAACCAGGCCGCCGCGTCCTCCAGCACCACGGCCCCGCCGGCCTCCCGCCGCACGCGGACCCGGGCGAACTTGTCCGTGCGGTCCCCCGTCTCCCCGCCGAACAGCTCGGCGAGGTCGCGTTGTTCGCGGGTGAGGAGATGGACGGCGAGGCGGTCGGCGGTGCGGGCCACGCGGTAGGTGCGGTTCGCCTTCGACAGCCACACCACGTACCGCACGGGCTCGATCGAGCACTGGCAGGCGAACCCGACCAGACAGCCGGCGCGGTCGCCGTCCACGGCTGCGGTCACCACGCACATGTCGGGGTCGAGCCGGTCGAGAAAAGCGTCCATGCCCGCCATCCTCCGCGATCAGCCGCCGCCCGTACGGGACTCCAGGTCGCGCCGTGTGTCGTCGCCGTACACACCGTCCTCGTCGCCGCGGATGCCGTACCAGAGCTGGAAGCGGGCCACGGCCGCGGTCAGGGTCGCGTCGTAGGTGCCGTCGGTGGACCCGTTGTCGTAGACGTTCGGGATGTGCCGCAGACGTTCCTGGAGGTCGGTCACCTCGGGACCGCGGTCCCCCTCGCGCAGGGTGCCGGGGCCGTCGGGGTCGGTGGCGCCCGAGGGGGGCGGGGTGGGGGTGGGTACGGGGGCCGCGGGGGCGGTCGCCGAGGGCCGGGGGGCGGCGACCGCGGTGCTCTCCGTGCGGTCGGTGAGCAGGAGGGCGCCACCGAAACCGATCACGGCGGCCGCGGTCACGGCGGCCGCAACCGCGGTGCGGCGCAGGCCGGGCACCCGGCCTCGCGGGAGGTCCCGGACGCGAGGGTCGTCCCTGACGGGCGGCAGCTCCTCGGTGGCGTCCTCCGTCCCCGACGGGCGGCCGGGCAGCACGATGGGCTCGTAGCCGACGGCCGGGCGCGGCGGCAGGTCCCTGAGCAGCTCCGCGAGCGCGTCGGTACGGCGCGGGCGCAGCACCCGGATGGGCTCGATGACCGGATCGTCCGGCGGCACCCCTCGGTCGGACGGTGTGGGCATCCTGTTCTCCTTCCGTCCCGTGCGCATGGGTGTTTCGCCGTCCCCCGGGGAGAGATACGGGGCTACGGGGCCGGGAGTTCAGCACGCCGGCCCGGTCCTGCCGTCACCGTCCCGGACAGCACTCAGTTCCCTCGCGTGGCAGCACCGAGTGCCACAGACGGGGTCGAGGTGCTACTTTCGCGACCATGAGCTCCACCAAGCCCCCCATGCGGGACGCGCTGGTCGCAGCCGCCTTCCGGCTGTTCCTGGAACGGGGTTACGAGCAGACCACCGTCGACGACATCGTCGCGCTCGCCGGAGTCGGGCGCCGTTCGTTCTTCCGGTACTTCCCCTCCAAGGAGGACGTGGTCTTCCCCGACCACGAGCGCTGCCTCGCCGACGTGACGGCCTTCCTCGATGCCAGTGACCCCGGGTGCGACCCGGTGGAGCGGGTCTGCGAGGCGGTGCGGCTGGTCCTGCGGATGTACACCGAGAACCCGACCTTCTCCGTGCAGCGCTACCGCCTCACCAAGCAGGTTCCGGGCCTGCGTGCCTACGAGCTGTCCGTGGTGTGGCGCTACGAGCGGTCCTTCGCCGCGTATCTGCGCGGCCGGCTGAAGGGGCTGCGGGACGGGACGCTCCGGGCCGACGTGATCGCCGCCGCCGTGGCCGCGGCGCACAACAACGCCCTGCGTTCCTGGCTGCGTTCGGACGGACAGGACGACCCGGAGGAGGCGGTGGAGCACGCGCTCGGTTACGTGCAGAGCTCGTTCGGGGGACGCGGCGCGCCGGCCGCCGACGAGGGGGCCGAGGACGTGGTGGTGATCGTCTCCCGCCGCGGCGCCCCGTTGTGGCGGGTGGTCCAGGAGATCGAGTCCACGCTCGACGGGGGTTGAGAGGGGGTACCCGGGGGCCGGGAGGGCGAAGATCCGGGGACCCATAGGGGTACCCAGTACCTTTACTCCTGGCACTGAGTGCCATACGCTGACGCCGTGCACGGTGGCACAGGGAACCGCGCACAGGCGTGCCCGACGTTCCGCGCACGCTCGATTCCGGCCGAGCGCAGGGAGTTGACCAGCGTGTACCACCACTCAGGCAGCATGGCCCGTACGGCAGGCGGCTCCGCGACGAGCCTCCTCGATCCCGTCGCCCCGGCCACGGACGCGATCCTCTTCCAGCGCTGCACCTGGTGCGGCACGGCGATGTACCACCGGCTGCTGTGCCCGGTCTGTCAGGGCGGCGACCTGCGCACGGAGCGCAGCGAGGGCGTCGGGACGGTCCGCCACGCCACCGTGGTGCACCGCAACACCCCCGCCGCGCGCAATGTGTCGCTGGTCGAGCTGGCCGAGGGCTTCGTCGTCCGGGGCCGCGTCATCGGCCCGCCCGCCGCGATCCACAGCGGCGACCGCGTCCGGATGTCGACGGCCAAGGACCCGGTCCGCGGCGAGCCGGTCTTCCAACTGGTCGACGAGCCCTACCGCGCCTGGAGCTGACGGCCCGTCGACGTGCGGCCGGGCGGACCGTGCCGCCCGCTCTCCCGTGACCCCATCGGCCTGATCGCGTCGCTCTCCCGCGAAATCCGCCGGCACACAGACAACCCACAGGCGCCTCCGCCCCGTCCTACGTGACGCGAGAGGCGCCCGGGACCGACGGGACGTCTGCGCACGGGGTCTTGAGGAGAGAACCATTGATCCGTGCCCGGCGAATATGCGTGACCGCCGTGGCGGTACTGGCGGCCCTGGCGGGCTCGCCCGGACTGGCGCAAGCCCAACAACCGCCGTCAGCGGGGCCGTTGAGTGCGAGAGACGGCAACGGACTTCCGCCCGGGTGGCGGATCGACGGGAAGAGCGGAGCGCGTGAGCTGGTCTGGCGCGCCGGCAAGGCCGTTCCCACGGGGGACGCGCGCGTCGAGTTCCGCACCGGGAACCGGCTGCTCGGAGTGCCGAAGCCGGCGAAGGACGGACGCACCTTCCGGCTCCTCCTGGACGACATCGGATCCGCCGGCCTGACGGATCTTCAAGTGACCGCCGCGGGACGGCGGTTGGACGCTGCCGCCGAGGAGCCGCGCGGGTCCGGCGCACAGGGGGTACGGCTCCCCGCGCAGGCACCGGCGAACGGTGTCGATCCCGGCACGTCCGGTCCGTACCGCACGGTCACCGGCGGATACGACCTCGCGCCGGTGCGCCTGCCCGGGTACGCCACCCCCGTGGAGATGCGCGCCCAGGTCGTGGCGCCGAAGGGAGCCACCGGCAGCCGCCCGCTCGTCCTGTTCCTGCACGGCCGCCACTCCACCTGCTACAAGCCGGGCACCGAGAACGACAACCAGGACTGGCCCTGCACCGACGGCTACAAGCCGATCCCCAGCGAGAAGGGCTACCTGCGCGACCAGCGACTCCTGGCCTCCCAGGGCTATGTGACGGTGTCGATCGCGGCGAACGGCATCAACGCCCAGGACTGGCAGGCCGAGGACGCCGGCGCCCAGGCCCGCTCCTCCCTGGTACGGCAGCACCTCGCGCGCTGGGCCGACTGGAGCGCCCACCGGACGACCGCCCCGGCCGTCGTGCGCGCGGCGCCGAAGGCGGACCTCTCGAAGGTGCTGCTCGTCGGCCACTCGCGTGGCGGCGAGGGCGTCAACCGGGCCGCCATGGACAGCCTGTACCCGCCGCCCGGGGCCGAGGACGGCTACCGCGGCCCGGTGCGCTGGAAGGTGCGCGGGACCGTGCTGATCGGACCGACGATCTTCGGCCAGAATCCGGTCGCCGACGTGCCGTCCGTGACCCTGCTGCCAGGCTGCGACGGCGATGTCTCCGACCTCCAGGGCGAGGACTTCGTCGACGGCACCCGGGGCGTCAGCCGGGGCACCGCCCTGCACAGCGCGGTCTACATGGTGGGCGCCAACCACAACTTCTTCAACAGCGAGTGGACTCCGGGCGAGGCAGTCGCTCCGGCCGCGGACGACTTCGGGGACGACCCCGAGCACAGGGACCCGGTGTGCTCGCCGGGCGCGGCGACCCGGCTGACCGCCAAGCAGCAGCACAAAGCGGGCGCCACCTACATCGCGGCGGCGGCCAGGCTCTTCGTCGCCGGGGACGACCGGGTGCTTCCGCTGCTCGACGGTTCCGGCAGGCGGGCGCCCTCCGCCGACCCGGCCCGGGTGCTGACCCACGCGGTCGGCGGCCGGCGCACCGGAGGTTTCCTGCCGGACGGCGGCGCCAAGGTGGCCGGTGCCCGGCTGTGCTCGGCGGTCGATCCGGACCCGGCCGTGGCCTGTCTGAACCCGGCGACCGTCGGCTCGTCGCCGCACTTCGCCTGGTGGGAGACGGAGAAGGAGACCGGCCGCAGCGCGGTGGCGCTGAAGTGGTCCGCCCCCGGCACACCCGCCCGCGTCACCCCCGCCAAGCCGGTCTCCCTCCACGGGTCCCGGCAGCTGGCGCTGCGGGTCTTCGTCCCGCCGAACACCACCGGCACGACGTTCGACGTGTCCGTCACCGACTCCGCAGGGCGCCGGGCGACGCTGGGCCGGGTCCAGCCGGCGGGCCTGCCGGGCTCCGATCGGACCGCGTCCTACTGGGCGCAGGAGCTGCGCGTCCCGCTGTCGGCGGCCACCCGGGCCGGACTCGACCTCCGGCACGTCAAGTCCCTTGATCTGACGCCCCGTTCGCGGTCCGGGCAGGCCTGGCTGATGGACGCCTGGGGCTGGGCGCCGGGCACCCCCGCCGTCAAGGCCGCCGCGCTGACCCGCGTCGACGTGGGCCGCACCCTCGTCAAGGAGGGCGACTCGGGCACCCGCACCTACCGGATCCCGGTGCGGATCTCCGGGCGCGGCAGCGGTCAGGTCCGGGTGTACGTCATCGAACCGGGCAGCGGCCGGGCCAGGAGCAGGCTGGTGACCGTACGGCCCGGCAGTCACGCGATCGACGTGCCGGTCCAGGTGAAGGGCGACACCGTCTTCGGCGACGACGTGCAGCACGACATCGCGGTCAAGGCCGTCCACAACTCCGTCGTCGGCAAGCACCGGGGCGGGCTCACCGTCGAGAACGACGACCCCGAGCCGGTGATCACCCTGTCGCCGGTCGTGGACCGGGTCACCGAGGGCGGAACGCTGTCCTGGCGGTTGTCCATCGAGGCGCCGGCCGCGGTGGACCTCTGGCAGCCGGTGCGGGTTCTCCCGGTCACCGAGGGCGCCGAACTGTCCACCAAGGACGTGGACCCGCAGTGGCTCATGGAATGGTCGGGTGAGGAGCCCGACCCCGAGCGCCGGCTGTCCGACGCGAGCCTGTGGGCGTGGCTGACCATCCCCGCGGGCAGCACCAGCGCGGACTTCGTGACGCCGACCGTCCGGGACCAGGTGGCCGAGCCGACGGAGTCGATGCGCCTCGCGCTGACCGACCGCGACGCCCGACCGCTGCCCGACCGGCCGGTGCTGACGGGGACGGTGCTCGACCAGCCGTAGGCACGACGGCGAGGGCCCGTGACCGCCCTCTCGCGCGGGGCCCGGAACACCCGGGTCCCGCGCTTCACGAGGTCACACCGGTTTCACCAGGTGCGACTCGCTTCACAGGGTGACGCGGATGCCGACCGTGCCGTCCCGTCCCCGTCGCAGTCTGCTGCCGAGGAGGGTGAGCCGGCCCAGGACGCCGTACTTCCGGGCCAGGAGCTGCCGGTAGCGTCCGGTGGTCGCCGCGTCGACGATCTCCGCGGTGGCCGGGATCTGGTCGCCGGTGGGGTTGCCGCGCACGTCGCAGGGGCCGACCAGGACGTCCGCGCGGGCCCTGATCCGCTTCACCTTCCAGGCGTCGGCGGCCGACCACGCACCGAGCGTGTCCCCGTCCCTGACCACCCACACCGGGGTGGCGACCGGGGTGCCGTTCTTCCGAAAGCTGGTCAGCAGGAGGTACTTGCCCGCGCCGAGCCGCTCCAGCGGCGTGTCGTCCATGGCGGAAGTCTAGGCGCGGTCCTCCCGGAACGTCATGCGTCCGGGAGCCGGGCGAGCCGGACCGGAGCGGCCGTTCCTTTGCCACTGGAACACCAACTGCCGTGAACGCGCCCGGCTCCGGCGCCGTATGCAAGGGAGGGCACTCAACGACCGGAGGGCCCCGCGGTGCTGACACCGCTTGTTCTGGTTCGGGAGCCATGCATGAGGCACGCACGACGACGGGTCGTCCGGCGGGTGACACGGCTGGCGGCAGTCGGCGGACTCCTCCTGGGAGGCACGATGGTCACGCGGGCCGTCGCGAGTGAACCTCCCGCCACCGCGCCGCCGCGCACCTTCGCGCAGCAGGCCGGTGAGACGGGGGCGGACATCGTGGCGCGGCTCGGTTCCGCCCGCACGGCAGGCACCTGGATCCGCGCCGACGGCAAGCCCGTCGTCGCGGTCACCGACGCGAAGGCGGCCGCCGAGGTGCGCGCGTCGGGGGCGGAGGCGAAGGTCGTCGAGCACAGCATGGACCAGCTCAAGTCGGCGGCGAAGACGCTGCGTTCGGCACCGCGGGTCCCGGGAACGGCCTGGTCCATGGACTACCGCACGAACCAGGTGGTGGTGCAGGGCGACAGCACGGTCTCGGCGTCCGACTGGGCCGGCATGAAGAAGGTCGCGGACGGCATCGGCGGCTTCGTGAAGACGGAGCGCACCGCGGGCACGTTCACGCCCCGTCTGAACGGGGCGAGGCCGATCCTGTCGACCGGCGGGCGCTGTTCGGCCGGCTTCAACGTGACCAACGGTCAGAGCGACTTCATCCTCACCGCGGGCCACTGCGGCCCCACCGGTTCGGTGTGGTTCGCGGACACCGGCGGCACCAACCAGCTGGGCAAGACGGTCGCCCAGAACTTCCCGGGCAACGACTACTCCCTGGTGCAGTACGCCAACGGGAAGGCCGGCGACGGAGCGGGCGTCGTGTTCATCGGGAACGGCAAGGGTGTGCAGATCACCGGAGCGGGCGATCCGTCCATAGGACAGCGGGTGTTCCGCAGCGGCAGCACCAGCGGGCTGCGCGACGGGCAGGTGACGTCGGTCGACGCGACGGTGAACTACCCGGAGGGCACGGTCACCGGGCTGATCGAGACCAGCGTGTGCGCGGAGCCCGGGGACAGCGGCGGTCCGATGTTCTCGGAGGGGATCGCGCTCGGCATCACCTCGGGCGGCAGCGGTGACTGCACGCAGGGCGGGACGACGTTCTTCGAGCCGGTGACCAAGGCGCTCAAGGATCTCGGCATGCAGTTGATTGTGTCGAACCCGGCCGCGGCCGGCGGGGCCTCCCCCGCGCCGTCGGCCACGTCGGCGCAGGGCGCGATCGCTCCCGGCGGCGCCTCACCCGGCTCCTCGGCCACGGTCGCGGGGGCCGAGGGCACCCCGCTCCTGAGCCGCCTCACCGACACCCGCAACGTCGGTCCGGGCCTGCTGGTCGTCGGGGGCAGCCTGATCGCCCTGGTGGCGGCCCGCTACATCCGCTCGGAACAGGACCGCAAGGCGTATCAGCGCTACTACTCGGCGACTTGGGGCTGAGCCACGGGGCTTCGCACGTTCAGCGGGCCCGGTCCGAGGATCACGAGGAGGACCGGGCAGAGCGGGGCGAGCACGACTGCGCCCGACGGCAATCGCCGTCGGGCGGAAGTTCCTACGGCGGGGCAGTGGACCGCCGAGGTCAGTGCGAGGAGAGGGGCCAACCCGTCAGGGGTGCCCGGGGCGGGGCGGTGACGCCCCGAGGGGTTCTCGGGGCTAGGCCGCCGGGACCGGTTGGGGAGCGGCGGCGGCCCACTCCAGGACGAGGCGCTGGTACTCCTCACGCTGCTCGCCGCTCAGTGTCCCGCCCGCCCGGCGCCACAGGGCCCGGATCTCCTCGTTGACCTCGTCGGCCGATCGATCGGTCACGGGTTCAACGGTGGTGGACATGGTGTGAAGCATACGGCTCCGGAAGTGAAGGCGCCGTGAGTAATCACGTCAGAAACGGACATACCGGACCGTGTTACTGATCACGTCCATCTGTCAACACGCGTTCCTGTCAAGGCTTGTGGCCTGCTTCACACTTCGGCCACACCCAGGACCAGCACCTGGATCGCCAGGACGGCGGCCCCCCGGGCCCAGTCATGGAAGTCGGACACCTTGGTCTCCAGGTCGATCGGGGCGGCCAGTGGATGGCGGTGGGCGCGGACGGCGTCCTCGACGGTCCCGGCGGCCACGTCCATCAGCCCGACCCCCTCTCCGGCGAGCAGGATCTTCTGCGGCATGGCGAAGTTGGCGATCTGGGCGACCAGGACACCGAGGGCGCGTCCGGCCTCGTCGATGACACGGGCGGGCATGGGCTCTCCGGCCGCCGCGAGGGCGAGGATCTCCTCGTAGGTGTGGTCGCGGCCGGTGGCGGCCCGCACCTGGTAGCGGATGCTGGGGATGGCGAGCAGGGAGACGGCGCTGCCGCGGGCGCCCTCGGGGGTGAGCGGGCCGTTGGGGTCGATGATCCAGTGCCGTCCGAAGCCGCGGTCCTCCTCGGCGCAGGGGACGCGCCGGCCGCCGAGGACCAGGCCGTAGCCGATTCCCGCGCCGATGGTCAGGACGACGAACCGGTCGAGGCCGCGCCCGGCGCCGAACCAGGTCTCGGCCTCCACGAGGGCGGCCACGTCGTTCTCGACGACCACGGGCAACCCCGTGCGTTCCTCGACGAGTTGACCCAGCGGCACGTCCCGCCAGTGCAGGAACGGGGACTCGCCGACCACGGCACGCTCCCGGACCAGGCCGCCGACCCCGATGCCGATGCCCGCGAGACGCGGGTGCTCACGGGCCAGCTCGTCCGTCATCTCCGCGAGCAGGTCGGCGACTTCGGCGGGGTCATGGCTGGTCAGGGGCCGGTCACGGCGGGCCACGATGTCGCTCCTGAGGGTGGTGACGACGCCGTAGACCATGTCCTCGGTGATCTTGAAGCCGAGGAAGGAGCCGGACTCGGCGACCACGTCGAGAGGTTGGGAGGGGCGTCCCTGGCGCACCTCGGCCGGCGTGCCCGTCTCGGGGACCTCGATCAGCAGGCCCGACTCGATGAGGGGCTTGGTGAGCCGGGTGAGGCTGCCGGCGGACAGGTCCAGGCGGCGGGCGAGTTCGGTGCGCGACAACGGGCCGTGGACGAGCACCTCGATCGCCACCGAACGTTCGCCCGCACTGAGGGGCAGCCAGCTGGCGGCTACTGCGGTCATGAAGGTCAGACTCCCACATGATTTCTTTCGCTACGAAATCAACGTGGCCACGACAAGACCCACGTCGCTGCTTCGGGAGGTTGTTTTGCCAGCCTCTTGACGCTTTGATTCTTCCGCGGCAAAAGTAAGCGGAAGCCCGACCAGATCAAGCTGATTCTCGACCAGTGAGTCGACCTTCGAAGGGCATGCCTTCCATGACGTTCTCTCTCGGCATCGTCGGCGCCGGCCAGTTCTCCGGTCAGTTCGCCACGCTGTTCCAGGCCCACCCCGGCGTCGGTGACGTGTTCGTCACCGATCTGCTGCCCGAGCGGGCCGAGCAGCTCGCCGCCGCGCAGGGGCTCGCCGGCACCTTCCCGTCGTACGAGGCGATGCTGGAGTCCGAGGAGGTCGACGCGGTCGCGATCTTCACCCAGCGCTGGACGCACGGCCCCCTGGTGCTCCAGGGCCTGAACGCGGGCAAGCACGTGTACTCCGCGGTCCCGATGGCGATCACCACGGAGGAGATCGCAGCGATCATCGACGCGGTCCGGGCCACCGGGCTGACGTACATGATGGGCGAGACCAGCCAGTACAACCCGGCGACCGTGCACGCCCGCAACCAGATCGCCGAGGGCGCGTTCGGGCGGCTCTTCTACGCCGAGGGCGACTACGTCCACGACATGGACCTCGGGTTCTACGAGGCGTACCAGTACAGCGGCGGCGAGCGGTGGAAGGAGACCGCCAGCTATCCCCCGCTGCTCTACCCCACGCACTCGGTGGGCGGGGTGCTCGGTGCCTGGCAGACGCACGCGGTGAGCGTGTCGGCGATCGGTGTGGTCGACGAGCGCGGGGACGGGGTGTTCGACAAGGAGGTCAGCCAGTTCGGCAACGACTTCTCCAACGCGACCGCGCTGTTCGAGGTGGCGGGCGGCGGGTCGTTCCGTACGAACGAGTTCCGGCGGGTCGGCTACCCGTCCCACATCCGGGAGTCCCGTTTCCGGTTCTTCGGGACCGAGGCGAGCATGGAGCAGCTGGCCACGGTCGCGCTCTGGCAGGACAAGAAGGGGGTGAAGGACATCAGCGAGCTCCTCGAGCCCAAGCCCACCATGTCTCCGGACGACCCGTCGCTCCAGCACATCGCGCCGGAACTGCGGGCCGCGTTCACCTCGGGCTCCGCGCCGGTGCACGACCGGGAGCGGCTGCCGAGGGCCTTCGACCACCTGCACAACGGGCACGAGGGCAGCCACCACTTCCTGGTGGACGACTTCGTGACCGCCGTGAACACCCGCACGCTGCCCTCGGTCAACGCCTGGGTGGCGGCCCGCTACACCCTGCCGGGCATCATCGCGCACGACTCGGCGCGACAGGGTGGAGCGCGGCTGGAGATCCCGGACTTCGGGGACGCGCCTCAGTGACCCGGCGCGGGGCCGGGTGCCCGCTCGCTCAGGTGCCCGGCTTGCGGCCGTACACGAAGACGTCGTCGCCCTTCTTCAGCAGCGACCAGTACTTCTTGGCGTCCTTCGGGGTCATGTTGGTGCAGCCGTGGGAGCCGGGCGGGTTCCACATGGAGAGGTTCACCGAGTGGAAGGCCTGGCCGCCGTCGAAGAACTGGGAGTACGGCATCGGCACGTTGTAGATCGAGGAGACGTGATTCTTGTCACGCCAGTAGATCTTCTTCAGGCCGGTGCGGGTCTCGTAGCCGTCGCGGCCGGTACGGACCGGGACGGGGCCGTAGACCAGCCGGTCGCCGTCCTGGATCCAGCTCAGCTGGAGGGTGAGGTTCACACAGGCGATGCGGCCCTTGTTCGTCGGGCACTTGCCGTCCCGGTTGGGGTGGTTGCCGACGGCCTTCTGCTTGGTCATCAGGTCCATCACACCCCAGGTGACGGATCCCGCGTAGCCGATGTTCGGGCTGATGCCGTGCTTGGTCTGAAAGGCCTTGATCGCCTTGCAGTCGGCGGTGGACTGCCTGCCGTCGACCGGGCGGCCGAGGAACTTCTCCACCTTCTTCTGGTACGGGCCCGCCTGCGTGGTGCAGCTCGCCGCCTGCGCGGGCGCGGCGCCCAGCGCGATCGTCAGCGGCGCGACGAGCCCGGTGATCCCGAGCGCGACGGCACCTCGTCTGCGTATGTCCCCCATGGCCTTTCCCCTGTCCCCTCGAGTACGTGTGTGCGATCTCTACCAGGTAGACGGCCCCGCGCACCAGTCCGTTGTACCGACGGCCCGCCTGCGACGGAACGGTGACAATGTCCCTGCCCGGTCAGGCACCCCGGCCGGGGTGGACCGCCGTGTGGAAGCCGGTGTTGACGGCGGTGAGGCCGCCGTCGACGACGAGGGTGGTGCCGGTGATCCACGCCGCGTCGCGGGAGGCGAGGAACGCGACGGCAGCGGCGACGTCCTCGGCTTCGCCGACCCGACCCAGCGGATACAGCCGTCGCAGTTCACC
Source organism: Streptomyces sp. 351MFTsu5.1 (assembly GCF_000383655.1). Classification (NCBI taxonomy): domain Bacteria; kingdom Bacillati; phylum Actinomycetota; class Actinomycetes; order Kitasatosporales; family Streptomycetaceae; genus Streptomyces; species Streptomyces sp. 351MFTsu5.1. The sequence goes on from NZ_KB911777.1 coordinate 217,395, forward strand.
CAGCTCGTCCTCACGCCCGTCCCAGGCGGAAGTACGCACCGTACCCGGGGCAACCAGGTTGACGCGAACCCCGCGGGGGGCCGCGTGCCCGGCGAGCGTGCGGGTCAGGGAAGCGAGGCCCGCCTTCGCCGCGCTGTAGGCGTGGTTGCCGAAGTCCTGGAGGCCGTTGACGGAACCGATGGTGACGATGGCGCCGCGGCCGGAGGCGACCAGGTGCGGGAGCGCGGCGCGCGAGCAGCGGTAGGGGCCGCCCAGGGTGATGTCGATGTCCCGGGCCCAGTCGTCGTCGGAGTCGTCCTCGAAGAGCGGGGTTTCCGGGGTGCAGCGGGCGGCACAGTTGACGAGGACGTCGAGCGAGCCGAACACCTCGACGGCGTGGGCGACGGCCGCCTCGACGGCCGCGCGGTCGGCGACGTCGCACGCCAGGGCACGGACGTCCAGCCCCTGTGCGCGCAGCCCGGCGGCCGTCCTCTCCACGACCGCGGCGTCCCGGTCGGTGAGCAGGACCCGTGCTCCCTCCTCGGCCAGCCGTCGGGCCGTCGCCGCGCCGATGCCGCGGGCCGCGCCCGTGACGAGAACTCCGTGTCCCTCGAAGCGTGTGGTGTGCGTCATGCGACCGAAGGTAGGCCCCGGCTGATCAAGTCGGCCGATAGCGTGCGGTCATGTCGGCGTTCATACAGCAACTGCCCGCGCTCATCGGTGTGGTGGTCGGTGCTCTGGGTTCGTATCTGGCGGTCGTGCGCAGTGATCGGGCGCGCTTTCGACGGGAGCAGGCGGCTCGGTGGGAGGAGCGGCGGCTGGGGGTGTACTCGGACTACGCGCGCACGCTGAAGAAGACGATCACGTTGGTGTGCCGGGTGGCGGCCCACTTCGGCAACGATCCCCACCCGCATCCGCTCACCCCGGACGAGGCGGCCCCGCTGCTGGCGGAGTCGACGCTCGCCCGCGACCCGGACGGGGAGGCACTGCTTCTGCTGGGGAGTCCAGCGGTGGTGGAGAAGGCGCGGGTCTGGGTCACGGTGGTGCTGGAGATGGAGCAGTTCCTGCGCGACGGGACCCGCGATCCCGAGGCGTGGCGGGTCCTGCTGGAGCGGCACCGCAACGGCCGGGACGGCTACTACGCGGCCGTACGCGACGATCTGGCACTGCCACCGGGCCTTGCGGTCCGGTGGCAGCTGCCGCCCGCGCGGTCCTCCTGACCTGCCCGGCTCCGTTCCCGCCGACGCCACCGAACGCCGGGGCTCCCCCCGGCGTCAGCGGTAACCGGTCACGTCCGCCGGCTTGCCCGCGTCCTGCACCTCGACCAGGTAGCGCCAGGCGTCCGGGCGGCTGCCGTCCAGGTCGGTGAAGTCGTACGTCCGCGCCAGCGAACCGCTGTCGAGGGACTGGCCGTTCCAGCGGGACACCTCCGGGTCGGCTGCCAGCGCGGCCACGGCACGGCCCACGTAGCGCGGGGTCTCCGAGATCGCGAAGTGGGGCACCTGGTCGAGGGCGTCACGCCAGTTCTCCTCCCGCACCCCGAACGTGTCGAGCATGATCTCCGAGCGCATCCAGCCGGGCGTGAGCGCGACGGCGGTGGCGCCGCGCGGGCCGAGTTCGTGGCCGAGGGCGAAGGCCATCCGCAGCACGGACGTCTTGGCGAGGTCGTAGAAGAAGGACACGCGGTAGTTCTCGCGGTTGTAGGCGTCGGTTCCGTCGGTCATCTCGACGACCAGGCCACCGGGCCGGCGCAGCAGCAGGGGCAGGGCGTGGTGGCTGGTGACAGCGTGGGTCTCGACGGCGAGCCTGAGCAGCCGCAGGCCCTTGTCGAGGTCGTGCTCCCACACCGGCGCGTCCCAGTCGAAGAGGTGCTCGCCGCCCCAGATGTCGTTGACGAGGACGTCGAGGCGGCCCTGCTCGTCGGCGACGCGGTCGACGAGGGTGCGGACCTGCGCCGGGTCCAGGTGGTCGGTGGGGACCGCGATGCCCTGGCCGCCGGCCGCGGTGACGAGGTCGGCGGTGTCCTCCAGGGTCTCGGGGCGGTCGTACTCGGAGCGGCCGGCGCGGGTGCTGCGTCCGGTGACGTAGACGGTGGCGCCCGCCGCCCCGAGCTCCACGGCGATCCCGCGCCCGGCTCCCCGTGTGGCCCCGGCGACCAGTGCGACCTTGTCCTTCAGCGGCTGTGGCATGTCCGACCTCCCGTTGTGTGCGATGTGGAGTCGAGCATCGCCGGGAAGCCCGACAGCCTCTGTCGTGATTTACGGGAGAGTCACCCGGTCGCGCGCAGCTTCTCGTCCAGGGTGTCCAGATCCGGCAGGAACCAGATGTGGCCGCCCTGGTTCGTCTCGTGGACGAAGTCGCGCAGGGCGGTGCTGCCGTCGGTGTGGCGGGTGACGTCGCCGACGACGGCGAGACGGACCTGGTAGGTCACGAACTTCTGCATGACCGCGCCGGCCACGCCCGACCGCAGCCGGAAGAACTCCTCGGCGACCCGTGCCACGGGTACGGCGACCACCTGGGCGTCACGGCCCATCGCGTCGCCGATCAGGTCGAGGGCGGCCCGTTCGCCGTCCAGGGGTGGTCCGTCCGGGGCGCAGTGCAGAACGTTCACGCCGTTCAGGGGCACGACGTCGTCAGTGGCCACGGGCGATCCACTCCTGGAGGTGCGGGGCCTCGGCGCCGATCGTCGTCGGGTCTCCGTGGCCGGTGAGGACCTTCGTCTCGGGCGGCAGGACGAGCAGCCGGTCGCGGATCGAGTCGATGATCGTCGGGAAGTGGGAGAAGGAGCGGCCGGTGGCGCCCGGACCGCCCTGGAAGAGGGTGTCGCCGGTGAAGACGGTGCCGAGGCCCGGGTCGTAGAGGCAGACCGCGCCCGGTGCGTGGCCCGGGGTGTGCAGCACCTGGAGGTCGGCACCCGCCGCCTCGATGACCTGGCCGTCGCGCAGATGGGCGTCGGGGTCGCGGTCGGGGTGGGTCTGCTTCCACAGCGGCAGGTCGTCGGGGTGCAGCCAGATCGTGGCACCGGTGCGCTCGGCGAGGGCGGGCGCGGCGTCGATGTGGTCGTTGTGGGCGTGGGTGCAGACGATCGCGGTCAGCCTGCGGTCGCCGACCGCCTCGAGGATGGCCTCGGCGTCGTGGGCGGCGTCGATGACGATCACCTCGTGGTCGTCACCGACGATCCAGACGTTGTTGTCGACGTCCCAGGTGCCGCCGTCGAGGCTGAACTGCCCGGAGGTGACGAGGCGTTCGATGCGGGCGGCCATCAGAGCACCACCACCGAACGCAGGACGTCGCCGTGGTGCATGCGCTCGAACGCCTTCTCCACCTCGTCGAGTTGGATGGTCTCGGTCACGAACGCCTCCAGGTCCAGGCGGCCTTGCAGGTGCAGGTCGATCAGCATCGGGAAGTCCCGGGAGGGCAGGCAGTCGCCGTACCAGGACGACTTGAGCGAGCCGCCGCGCCCGAAGACGTCGAGGAGCGGCAGCTCCAGCTTCATCTCGGGGGTGGGCACGCCGACGAGGACGACGGTGCCGGCGAGGTCGCGGGCGTAGAAGGCCTGCTGGTACGTCTCGGGGCGGCCGACCGCCTCGATGACGACGTCGGCGCCGAAGCCGCCGGTGAGTTCGCGGATCGCCTCGACGGGGTCGTTCTCGCGCGAGTTGACGGTGTGGGTGGCGCCCATGGTGCGGGCCTTCTCCAGCTTGCGGTCGTCGATGTCCACGGCGATGATCCGGGCCGCGCCCGCGAGGTTCGACCCGGCGATCGCCGCGTCGCCGACCCCGCCGCAGCCGATGACGGCGACGGTGTCGCCGCGGCCGACGTTGCCGGTGTTGATCGCTGCGCCGATGCCCGCCATCACCCCGCAGCCCAGGAGCCCGGCGACCGCGGCGGAGGCCGACGGGTCGACCTTGGTGCACTGTCCGGCGGCGACCAGGGTCTTCTCGGCGAAGGCGCCGATGCCCAGTGCGGGCGAGAGTTCGGTGCCGTCGGTGAGGGTCATCTTCTGCTGCGCGTTGTGCGTGTTGAAGCAGTACCAGGGCCGTCCCCGCAGACAGGCCCGGCAGTTGCCGCACACGGCACGCCAGTTGAGGATCACGAAGTCGCCGGGCGCGACATCGGTCACCCCCTCGCCGACCGACTCGACGATCCCGGCCGCCTCATGGCCGAGCAGGAAGGGGAAGTCGTCGTTGATCCCGCCCTGCTTGTAGTGCAGGTCGGTGTGACAGACCCCGCAGGCCTGCACCTGTACCACGGCCTCCCCGGGGCCCGGGTCCGGCACCACGATCGTCTCCACCCGCACCGGCTCGTCCTTGCCGGGTGCGATCACTCCGCGTACCTCCTGCGCCATGGCCTGACCCCTTCCGTCGCCCGGTGTACGTCCCTCCGACCCTACGCGCGAATGATCGGTAACGGCACCGGTTCCCGCAGGCCGGGGCGTTGGGGGCAAGCCGGTGCCCTGCTCGGGCGCGGTCGGGTCAGGGCCGGGCGAGCTTGGCGGCCACCGCGTCGAGGACCCAGTCCAGGCCCGTCGTGAAGGAGGCCTCGGCGTCCACGTGCGTGGCGTCGTGCACGGCCTTGCTCAGCGCCGGGAAGCGGCCGGTGGCCAGCATCTTCGTCACATGGGGGCCGTAGGCGCGCTGCCATTCGCGCTTGCTCAGCCCCGTGGCGCGTTCGGCCCGCAGGTTCGCGATCTCTCGCCTGATCGCGCCGGTGAAGTAGGAACTGACCGTCTCCACCGCGCGCATGACGGTGTCGATGTCGGCGAGTCCGTCCAGGGCGGCCAGGGTGGACTCGGTCACGGCGAGGCCGTTCGGGCCGAGGCTCGGGCGGCCGCCGAGCAGGTCGGCCAGCCATTCGTGCCGGAGCGCGGCCTGTCTGGTGCGGTGGGCGAGACCGCTCAGTGCCTCGCGCCAGTCGCCTGGCCGCTCCTCGGGGAGGATCTCGGCCTGGACCTCGTCCACCATGAGGTCGAACAGCTCCTCCTTCGTGGCGATGAACCCGTACAGCCGCATCGGCCCGGCGTTCAGCCGGGCGGCGACCTTGCGCAGCGACACCGCCTCCAGGCCGCCCTCGTCGGCGAGCGCGACGGCGGCGGCGACGATCCGCTCCCGGTCGAGGGGCACGGGGCGCGTCGGCGGCTCCGGCCGGTCCCACACAGTCATGGCGACATCGTACTGTTGCGATACGTCGTAGCGTTTCGATACAGTGTATCGACATGAGACATCGCATCGCCGTGGTCGGGGGCGGTCCCGGCGGCCTCACCTTCGCCCGTGTCCTGCACCGCCACGGTCACTCCGTCGCCCTCTTCGAGCGCGACCCCTCCCCCGACGCCCGGCCCCCGGGCGGCACCCTGGACCTGCACGAGGGGATGGGCCAACTAGCCCTGGACAAGGCGGGGTTGCTGGCGGAGTTCCAGAAGCTGTCCCGCCCCGAGGGACAGGCCATGCGCATCCTGGACACGGACGGCACGGTCCTGCGCGACTGGCGGCCCGCCCCGGACGAGCGGGCCCATCCCGAGATCGACCGCAAGCACCTGCGTGACCTGCTGCGCGGCCCGCTGGACGTCCAGTGGGGGCGGAGCGTGACGAAGGTGCTGCCGGGGACGCGGGACGGCGTGCCGGTCGAGTTCTCGGACGGACGGCAGGAGACGTTCGACCTCGTGGTCGGCGCGGACGGCGCCTGGTCCCGGGTCCGCCCCGGCGTCTCGTCGGCGACGCCGCACTACACCGGCGTCACCACGGTCGAGACCTCCCTCGACGACGTCGACCGCCGCCACCCCGACCTCGCCCGGCTGATCGGCGACGGTTCGGTGGCGGTGTACGGCGCGAACCGGAGCCTCACCGCCCAGCGCAACAGCGGCGGCCATGTGAAGGTGTACGCCAAGTTCCGCGCGCCGCAGGACTGGCACGCGCACCTGGACCCCGCCGACGTCGAGGCGGTGCGGGCGAGCCTGCTGGCGCTGTTCGACGGGTGGGCCGCCCCGGTGCTCGACCTGCTCCGCCGCGGCACCGCCTTCGTGCACCGCCCCCTCCACGTCCTGCCGGTGGCCCACACCTGGCCCCCTGTGCGCGGGGTGACCCTGCTCGGCGACGCCGCCCATCTGATGCCTCCCCTGGGGGCGGGCGCCAACCTCGCGATGCTGGAGGGCGCCGAACTGGCCGAGGCCGTCGCCGCCGGTCCCGAGGACCTGGACGACACCGTCCGCGCCTTCGAGGAACGGATGTGGGTGCGGGCCGCGAAGTGGGCGGAGATCACCACGGCCGGTCTGGAACGCCTGGTGAGCCCGGACCCGGCCGCGGCCCTCGCCCTCTTCGAGGAGGTCCAGCCCTCCTGACCCGCCGAGCCGCGGGGACCCGGCGGGACGCGCCCCGACCGCCGAGACAGGCCCACCCGGCAGGAGTTGCCCTCGCGGCGGCCCGCGGACAAGGCCCGACAACCACCGACGTAGCCTGAAGGTCTCCACCGCCGAGCCCGAAGGAGCGCCGTGGGCACCACCGAGACCACGCCCGGCCCGCCCACCTGGCGACTGCTCCTCGACTACGTACGGCCGCACCGCTGGACCCTGCTGGCGGGTGCCCTGCTCTCGCTCCTGACGGGCGTCACCGGACTCCTGCTGCCCCTGGTCGCACGGGAGTTGATCGAGGACCTCTCCCACGACCGCACGATCACCTGGGCGTTGGTCGCCATGTCGGGGCTGGTGATCGCCAACGCGGCGGTCGGCGGGCTGGGTTCGTACGTCCTGCGACGCACCGCGGAGTCCGTGGTCCTCGGCGCGCGGCGCTCACTGTCGTCGTATCTGCTGCGGCTGCGCATCCCCGCCGTGGACCGCACCGAACCCGGCGATCTCATGGCCAGGATCACCTCGGACACCACACTGCTGCGCGAGGTCACCACCGACTCCCTCGTGGGCCTGGGCACAGGCGGGCTCACGCTGGTGGCGACCGTGGTGATGATGGCCCTGGTCGACCCTGTGCTGCTGGGGGTCACGCTGGCGGTGATCCTGGCCGCGGGCACGGTTCTCGGTGTGATCGTGCCGCGCATCAACCGGGCGAGCCGGCAGGCCCAGGACGCGGTCGGCGTGATGGGCGCCTCGCTGGAGCGGATCCTCGGCGCGCTGCGCACGGTGAAGGCGTCCGGCGCCGAGCACCGCGAGGAGCGGACCCTGCACGCGGCCGCCCAGGAGTCCTGGCGGCAGAGCGTGCGGGCCGCCAAGTGGCAGGCGGCCGCGGGCAACACGGCGGGACTCGCGATGCAGATCGCGTTCATCACGGTGCTCGCGGCGGGCGGGGCCCGGGTCGCCACCGGGGCGATCGGTGTCGGCACGCTGGTGGCCTTCCTGCTGTACGTCTTCTATCTGATGTCCCCGATCCAGCAGGTCGTCGGGGCGGTCACGCAGTACCAGACGGGCGCGGCCGCCCTCGCCCGGATCCAGGAGGCGCTGCGGCTGCCGGCCGAACCGGCCGCGCCCGCGGCGCCGTTGCCCGCCGCCGGGGCAGAACCCGCCGCCGTCGCCTTCGCGGACGTCAGGTTCCGCTACGCCGACGATCTGCCCTACGTCCACCACGGCGTCTCCTTCGAGGTGCCGGCCCGGGGGCTGACGGCCTTCGTCGGACCGTCCGGAGCCGGGAAGACGACGGTGTTCTCGCTGATCGAGCGGTTCTACGATCCCGAGTCCGGGGTCGTGACGCTGGACGGGCGGGATCTCGCGGAGTGGGAACTGCCGCAGCTGCGCTCGGCGATCGGGTACGTGGAGCAGGACGCGCCCGTGCTGTCGGGGTCACTGCGCGAGAACCTGCTCCTCGGCAATCCCGACGCGGCCGAGGACGCGGTGACCCGTGTCCTGAAGACGACCCGGCTGGACGGGCTGGTGGCGCGGCTGCCCGCCGGCCTTGAGACGCTGGTCGGCCATCGCGGGACCAAGCTCTCGGGCGGTGAACGGCAACGGGTGGCGATCGCACGGGCGCTGCTGCGGCGGCCCCGGCTGCTGTTGCTGGACGAGGCCACCTCCCAGCTGGACGCGGTGAACGAGGCGGCCCTTCGGGACACGGTGGCGGACGTGGCGCGTACGACCACGGTGCTGGTCGTCGCGCACCGGTTGTCGACGGTGACGACGGCCGACCGGATCGTCGTGATGGACGCGGGGCGGGTACGGGCCGTGGGGACGCACCGGGAGCTGGTCGCCGGGGACCCGCTGTACGCGGAACTGGCGGCCACGCAGTTCCTGGCCACAGCCGCCGAATGAGTCAGGTGTCCGCACCATGACCCCCGGGACATCCCGGAACGCGTCGAGGGCCGCCCGGTGATCCGGGCGGCCCTCGGTGTCCGTGCGGGAGCCGTCAGGTCTCGATCGCGGGGACCAGCCCGGTGACGGGCGCGGCGAGGTCGGTGACCTGGTGCAGTTCGTTCAGCCGGTAGAGGTCGTTGGCCCTGTTGAGCTGCTCGGAGACCTTGGGCAACTGAGCCCTGTGCTCCGCCGGGATCTCGCTCACCGCGAGCGAGTCGAGCGTGGCCATCGGGCTGAGCGGGCTCGCGTCCTGGGCGGCCGCGCCGGCCGCGTTCGCGAGGGGAGCGGCGAGACCGGTGACGCCGACGGCGAGACCGACGGCGGCGACGATACGTCGAGTTGAGATCATGTAGTCAGCAACGGCCACCGACCGCTCCCGGACACGGTTGCCCGGCGCCGCTCACCCGTCAGGCGGAGCGCCCGTACTGCGCTTGCCGTGGCCGCCGGGGCGGAGGAGTCTCGTAGGAGGAAGCCCTGCGCGGCCCGTTCCTCGTCGGGCCGCGGCCTTCGAAGGAGGTCACCATGGGCACTGCCGCAAACACCGGTTTCACCAGCGAGACCCTGCGCCGTGGCGTCGAAGGGAACTCCGCGGCCGATCTGCTGTCGCTCTACGCGGACGACGCCGAGATCCGCATCGTCGACCGCAACACGCAGCCCAGCCACCCCATGGTGGTGCACGGCAAGGACCAGATAAGCGCGATGCTCGACGACGTCTACAGCCGCGACATGACACACAAACTGGAAGGGTGTGTCATGGAGGGCGATCACGTCGCCTTCAGCGAGTCCTGTCTGTACTCCGACGGCGTGCGCGTCCTGTCGGAGTCGATGCTGACCCTCAAGGACGGCAAGATCACCGAACAGACCATGATCCAGGCCTGGGACGAGTAACGAGAAAGGCGCCGAGGGTCCAGATCACGCCCTGCCCGACCTGGACCTTCTCGGCACGAGCGGGCCGGGGCGACCGGGGCGGAGCTGCTGCACGCGCAGACCGCGGGCGTACCGGAGCCGGTTAGGCTGGTGGCGGGCCGTGACTGGCGCTGAGGTGGAGCACCACCGGGGAGCGGTCCATGACTCCGAAGCCGTGCGCCTGGGCGATTCCCACGATCGACCCAGGAGTGGATCATGTCTCAGGCCCGCATCATGGACGGCACCGCGCTCGCCCGGCGCATCGTCGGGGAGACCGCCGAGCGCGCGGCCGGCCTCACCGCCCGCACGGGTCGGGCGCCCTGTCTCGCGACGGTTCTCGTCGGTGAGGACCCGGCCTCCGTCACCTACGTCCGGATGAAGCGGAACCGCTGCCGCACAGCCGGTGTCGAGTCACGGCACGTGGCGCTCCCGGCAGCCACCACCACCGAGGAACTGGTCGTCACCCTGCGGGAGTTGTCGGCCGACCCGACCGTGCACGGCATCCTGCTCCAGCATCCGATGGGCGCGCACATCGACGAGCGGGCGGCGTTCGAGGCGATCGCGCCGGAGAAGGACGTCGACGGAGTCACCTTCGCCTCCTTCGCGACGATGAGCTTCGGCCTCCCGGGGTTCGTGTCCTGCACCCCCGGCGGGATCATGCGGCTGCTCGACGCGTACGACGTCGACCCGGCCGGGAAGCGGGCGGTGGTCGTGGGCCGCAGCGCCATCCTCGGCAAGCCGGCCGGGATGCTCCTGCTCGCCCGGGACGCCACGGTGACCTACTGCCACTCGCGCACCACGGACCTGTCGGCGGCCGTGCGGGAGGCGGACATCGTGGTCGCCGCGGTGGGCCGGCCCCGGCTGGTCCGGGGCCAGGACGTCAAGCCGGGCGCGGTGGTCGTCGACGCGGGATACAACGAGGGGAACGTCGGTGACGTCGACTTCGACTCCGCCGTGGAACGGGCCTCGCTGATCACGCCGGTGCCGGGTGGTGTCGGACCGATGACCATCGCCACGCTGCTGGAGCAGACGGTGACGGCGGCCGAGACCGCCGCCCGGGTGGGTTGACTCGACCGCCAAAGCCACAGAGACAGACAGCCACAGCCACAGGAGGGTGAGGCCTACGCCTGCGTACCGGCCTGAACTGGCCGGTACGCACGGGTCGTTCGCCCCGGAAGCCGGGCCCCGGCGCCATACTGTCCGGCGTGCGGGTAGCGATCATGACAGCGGGTTCCCGGGGCGATGTCGCCCCTTTCACCGGTCTGGGGCACCGACTGGCGCGGGCCGGGCACGAGGTCACCCTGGTCACCCACGGCCGCTTCGAGCCGCTCGCGGCCCGGGCCGGCCTCCGGTTCCACGCCCTGCCCGTCGATCCCCGGGCGGAGCTGGAGTCCTCGCGCGGGCGGGCGCTGCACCGCAGCACGACCGGCGTGGGCAAGCTGGTGCGGGTGGTCGCGATGGCCCGGACCCTGGCCGTGGAGATGGCCGACGACCTGGTGGCCGCCGCCCGGTCGAGCGACGCACTGCTGCTGTCCGGCTCGGTGGCCCCCCTGGGACACGCCGTCGCCGAGGGCCTCGGTCTGCCCAGCCTCGGCCTCAACCTCCAACCCCTCGCCGCCACCCGGGAGTTCGCCCCGCCCATGCTGGGCATCCGCTCCTGGGGCTCGCTCGGCAACCGGGCCACCGGGACGGCCCTGAACCTGGCCGTGGAACAGGTATTCGGCGCGGCCCTCCCCCCGGTGCGCAGCCGTCTGGGTCTGCCGCCGATGGGCACGGCCGCGGCACTGCGGGCCCGGGACCGGCAGGGCTGGCCGGTGCTGCACGGGTTCAGCCCGCGCGTCGTCGCCCGGCCCCGTGACTGGCGGCGCGGGCTCGACGTGGCCGGCTACTGGTGGCCGTACGACGCGGACGCGCCGCTCCCCGACGAGCTGCGGGCGTTCCTCGACGCGGGGCCGCCGCCGGTCTTCGTGGGGCTCGGCAGCGCGACCGTGCCCGACCCCGCGCGGGTCAGCGCCGCGATCGTGCGGGCACTGCGCCTGGCCGGGCTGCGCGGGGTGGTCCAGCGCGGCTGGGCGGGCCTGGCGGCGACGGGGGACGACCTGTTGACGGTCGACGAGGTGCCGCACTCGGCGCTGTTCCCGCACATGGCGGCGGTGGTCCACCATGCGGGCGCGGGCACCACGGCGGCGGGGCTGCGGGCGGGAGTCCCGGCGGTGCCGGTGCCGATCCAGTTCGACGCGGCCTTCTGGGCGGCGCGGCTGGTGGCACTGGGCGTGGCACCGCGGGCCGTGCCGCTGCGGCGACTGACCGCCGAGGCGCTGGCGGCGGCGCTGACCGAGGCGACCCGCGACACCGGTCACCGGGAGCGGGCCCGGGCGCTGGGGGCGCACATCCGCGACGAGGACGGAGTGACACCGGTACTCGATGCGGTGAACAAGCTGGGGCGGTAGCGCGCCCGCGCCCCACTCACGCACGGGCGGCGCCGCGGCTCACGCCCGGGCGAAAGCCCCGTTCACACCAAGCCGGAATCCCACTCACCACCCGGCCGGCACCCCCGCTCACCCCCGGCCGGAATCCCACCCCGGTGGCTGGAGGATCCCCAGCAGCTGGCGCATCAGTTCCTCCACCACCTCGTCGAGCGTGGCGTCCACCCATCCCGCGTTCCAGTCGTGCAGCAGGCCGTTCACGCTGCCGATGAACGCCGTCGCCGCGAGCCGGAAGTCCCGGGGCGTGGCCTCCCCCCGGGCGACCGCCCGCTCCGCTTCGGCGCACACCAGGTCGACCCAGTGCGCCCGACGCGCCAGACGCTGCTCCTCCATCCGCGCGCTGACCCCGATGATCTCCACGAACGTGATCCGCACCCGCCGCGGGTCGGAGGTGACGTTGGCCGCGTACGCCCGGAAGATCGCCGCCACCCGTTCGGTCAGCGGCAGCTGGTCCGCGTCGGCCACCGCGGCCAGCACGGCCGCCGTCGCCCAGTCGTTGACCTTGAGGTGGAGCGCGGCCAGGACGTCCTCGAGGGTGCGGAACTCCTCGTAGAACTGGCGGGTGGACAGGCCCGCGGCCTCGCTGAGGGCGGCGACGGTCGTGGCGCGGTAGCCCGGAGCGTCCCCGAAGAGCTGGAGTGCCGCGTCCAGGAAGCGACGGCGTCGCTCGGCCTGCCGCTCCGCGGCGGTCTTGCCGCCGTAGCGACCGGTCGGGGCCCTGAGCCTGCCCGTCACCGCACCTCCTGTTCGGGCCGGAAGGTCCGGCCACCCGTAGGAGTGCAATTTTGTCGTGCACGCAGTCTTGTGGAGAAGGGCGCCCCTTCCTTACTTTGCAGTAAGTTCACTCTGAATGCGCACATCTTCAGATTTACCTCTGGCATGCCCACGCCATGAGTTTGTTCGAGCCGCCCGAATGCGCCGCCCCGTCTGAGCCGCCCCGTAGGGAGACCCGCCTTGCCCGCTATCCGCCCCAGGCACCTCTGTGCCCTGGCCGCAGCCGTCGTCCTGACCGTCACCGCCCCCGTGTCCGCCGCCTCCGCGGCGGACGGCCCCGCCCTGCGCGAGGTGCTGTTCGTGGGCAACAACTGGGACGGCACCGCCGACGTCATCAAGTCCTCCGGCGACCTGGCGAAGATCGGCCGGATCAACGTCATCCCCGACAAGGACGCCCGGATGGCGGAGATCAACGCCGACCCCATCAAGTGGATCTACTTCATGGCGATCCGCAACAGCGTCGGCGAGGGCCACGACCAGTTCGTGGACGACATGTACTCCACCCCGGACGGCAAGTCGGTGGTCGTCTCGCGGCCCAGCTTCGCGGACGTCGTGTCCATCGACCTGGCGACCGGGAAGATCAACTGGCGCTTCAAGGTCTCGGGGTACCGGGCGGACCACATGGCGGTCTCCCCCGACGGCACCCGGGTCGCGGTGTCCGCCTCGACCGCGAACACCGTGCACGTGCTGAACATCGACACCGGCCAGCAGCTGGGCTCCTTCGCCACCGGCGACAAGCCGCACGAGAACATCTTCACCAAGGACGGCAAGTACATCTGGAACATGGCGATCGGTGACGTCAACACCGACTCCGACGCGCCCTGGCTGGACTGGACGAAGGGCGACCGGCACATCACGGTGGTGGACGCGACCACGTACAAGCAGGTCAAGACCATCGACATGCGGGACAAGCTGAACGCGATCGGCCTCACGGACTACTCGGACGCGGTCCGGCCCGCCGTGTTCTCGCCCGACGAGTCCAAGCTGTATTTCCAGGTGTCGTTCTTCAACGGCTTCTTCGAGTACGACGTGGCCACGGACAGGATCACCCGTACCAAGACCCTGCCGAAGAACCCGGCGACCAGCGACGACCGCACCACCATGGTCAACGACTCGCGCCACCACGGGATCTCGATGAGCCCGGACGGCAGCAAGCTGTGCGTCGCGGGCACGATGGACGACTACGCGACCGTCGTGAACCGCTCCACGCTCCAGGAGGGCCCGCTGGTGCCCGCCTCGAAGCCGTACTGGGCGACCGTCAGCGGTGACGGCAAGAGCTGTGTGATCTCCGAGAGCGGCGCCGACCAGGTCACCGCGATCGACTTCGCGACCGGGCAGAAGACCGCGTCGGTGGCGGTGGGCGACCACCCGCAGCGGGTGCGGCTGGGCCACGTGGCCGCGAACTGGACGAGCCCGGCGTCCTGATGCCCGCCACTCCCCCGGACGTCTCCTGACCGCTCCGCTCCCGTACGCGGGGGCGGAGCGGTCAGTCGTCGTCGAGCCGTCGAAGAATGCACGCGAAGTCGCCGGTGTCATCGCCACGAGCATGGGCAGCATGAGCAGTCCGGCCGCGGTGACGCGGGAACCGGCCGGCCGGTGGACAGCCGTGGCCGGCGGAAAGCCGGTTGCCGGGTGAACCCGAGGTCCGGTGGACCCACCCAGGGGCGCGGGGAACTGCGCGACCGGCCCCCACGACCCGCACCCGCAAGCGGCGACACGGTTCGAGCAGGCCGACGAGCACGCGGGCCATGTTGCAGACACAGGGCTCACGGACGATCAGACCGTCGGAACACCAGAAGTCTCCGTCCGCACGCGACACCGGAGCTCGCCCCAACTACCCTCAATCACGACGGAGTTGATCATCCGGCGAGTGTGCCGAGCCGCCTCGGCACACTCAACCGAAATCCCGCAGGGTCAGCCGATCTTCGATGTCACCCAGGACGCCAGCTCGGACCTGGCCGCGTTGAGCTGGGACGTGGAGGGCGAGGTCGCCCCGTTGGTCACCAGCGCGTAGTGCAGGACGCCGGAGTCCGCGTCGGTGAGCAGGAGGCGGCGGCTGCCCGTGCCGCCCGGTTCGAGGGCCGCGCCGATCGGCGTGGACGAGGTGTACGCCGGAGGGCCGTAGATCGTGCCGAGGTCGGAGACGACCGTGGTCGCGGCGGTGGGGAAGGAGGCGGGGAGATGGAGTTCGGTGGGTGCCGAACCGCCGCCCGACCGCCACACCAGCAGCGAGTACTGCCCGGAGCCGACCAGCGAGGCCACGTTCGGCAGGCTGCTCGGCACCGGGTTCCAGGTCAGGGTGGTGGAGCCGTCGCGTGAGCGGTCCTCGTAGGTGAAGGCGACCGTGGAGCCGGAGGTGGCGCTCGGGTAGATCCGGTCCAGGAGCCGGGCGTCCTGGCGGAGCACGGCCGTACCGGAGTCGTCGAGCCGGACGGCCGACAGGTCCTCGTCGTTCCAGGCGTCACCCGAGGTCATGACCTTGCTGGGGTTGTCGTTCATCAGCTCGTGGTGGCGGCCGTTGTAGATGTCCCACTGCCATTGGGAACCGGACAGCACAGGGCCCGAAGTCGCGGGCGAGGACCACCAGTTGGCGCCCTTCACCCGGGAGTCCATGGCCTGGTACATGGCCTTGAGGACGGTCGGCGCCTTGCCCGCGGTGGAGCCGTTCAGCGGATGCCCGAACTCGCTGACCACGGACGTCGTCCCGAGGGCCGAGGCGCGGTCCCGGACGGTGCCGAAGTCGCTCACGTACTGGCCGTCCGAGGCGTTGCCCCACATCAGGATCCCGGAGATGGCCTTCTGGTCGTAGAAGTGGGTGTTGAAGACATAGCGGGAGCCGATCGTGCCCGCGTCGAGCAGACCGCCCTCCTCCTTGCTGACGTTGCCGTTCCAGAACAGGTTCGGCTCGACCATCGCGGGCTTGTCCGTCCAGCCGGCCGCGTCCATCCGGGCCCGGAACTTCACGTAGAAGGGCCACAGCAGGTCCCGTTCCCACGTGCGGCTGTTCTGCCCGGAGTCGTAGCTGCCGGCGTAGGGCTCGTTGTACGGGTCGAAGCCGACCACCCCCGCGAACTCCTCGGTGGAGAGGTTGGCCTTGAGGTACGTCATGACCTTCTGGGCGGTGGCCAGGAAGGAGTCCTGGAGGCCGTACCTGTTGTGCCAGAAGTCGTACTGGCCGGCCTTCACGGCGCCGTTCTGGGTGATGTTCTGGCCCCACATGATGCAGATCCCGCAGGACTCGGCGGAGTAGTTGCCGAGCGCCACCGCCCACGCGGGGGCGCCGTCGCCGGTGTACCAGCTGCCGGAGTTGAACAGCCAGCGCGAGTACAGGTCCTGGTGGAAGTCGGGGTAGACCCGGATGCCCGCGTCGAGGAACGCGCGCATCTGCTCGGTGGCGGCCGTCAGGTAGGCAGCGTCGACCTGGCCCTTCACCGGTTCCGCGTAGGCCCAGGACAGCAGGAAGCGCACGGAGTTGCCGCCGCCGAGGGCTCTGAGGGCGGTCGCCGACTTCTTGGCGTCGGCCACCGAGGCGAAGGGCAGGCCCTTGTTCTCGGCGAGCTTGGTCTCACCGGAGACGTTGTAGCCGCGCAGGACGACCTCGCGGCCGTTGCCGTCGACGAAGCGGCCGTTCGCCACGGTGAGGGCGGTGCCGTCGAAGGACAGGGAGTCGGCGATGGGGGCGGCGGAGGCGGACGGGGTGCCCGCGACCGTCAGGAATCCGCAGAGGACAACCAGAACAACGAGCAGACGCGCACGCATATTCGGCATGTCCATAACAGTCCGACTCATCCGGCACACCGTCAACACTTATGACTGATGAGTAAGTTTCAGCTTTTTCGGGTAGGGGTCGCCCGATACGGGACCGGCCCGTGCGTGACCGCCGCGTAGTGCCCGAAGGCGCTCTCCAACTCGCCCTCGCCGCGGGTGAGTCCGGGCAGCCGCTGCTCCAGCTCGTGCAGCCGGGCCGCGGGGACCACGCCCTCCACCCGGCAGGTCTCCCCGCGGACCACGGTGTCCTCCGGTACGGCCCGCAGCGCGCCCAGCACCGGCAGCAGGGCGCCCAGGGTGTCGGCCGGCGCCTCCAGGCGGAACCGGTGCAGGGGCTCGTGGACCCGGGTGCCCGCCCGGCGCAGCGCCTCGACGAGCACCAGCGGGGTGACGCCCCGGAAGTCGGCGCCGGTGCTGGACATGCTCTTGTCGAAGCCCTGGTGCGCATGGCTCTGCCGGGGTGAGTAGCCGGAGTGGGTCATGGTGACCGTGCAGTCCGGGACGGGCCAGCCGCACAGGCCCTCCCCCAGGGTCTCGCGCACGGTGTCCTCGACGGCCCGGAAGAAGGCGTACGGCATGGCGCCCAGCTCCACCTCCAGCCGGAACGCCACTCCGGAGCCGACCGGGGCGGGTTCGACGCGCAGGCCGACGGTGGCGAGGAAGGGGTTGCCGCCCCGCTTGTTGAACCGCACCGCCGAGCCGGTGCCGGCCAGCCGCTCCACACACAGCGGGGTGGTCTCGCGGAAGGTGACGTCGAGCCCGAACTCCTCGGCGAGGGTGGCCTGGAGGACCTCCTTCTGCACCTCGCCGTAGAGCGAGACGGAGGTCTCCTGGCGGCTCTCGTCGTGCCGCAGGCCGATCAGCGGGTCCTGCTCGGCGAGCTGGGTGAGGGCGAGATGAAGGGACCTGGTGTCGGCGCCCGGGCCCGGCACGACGACCGTTTCGAGGGTGGGCGGGGCGAAGAAGTGGCCGTGCGCCTTGCGGGGTTCGCCGAGAGTGTCGCCGATCCGGATGCCGTTCAGGCCCCACAGCTTGGCGATCCGGCCCGCGGGGACCGTGTCCCGGCGGGTCTCGGAACCGCCGTCGAAGACACTGATCGCGGTGACGAGGCCCTCCGCGCGGGCCTCGCCGAACGGGACGCGGTCGCGCGTGCCGAGCGTCCCCGAGAACATCCGCGTGTAGGCGATCTTCTCCCCCGCCGGCCCCCGCTCGACCTTGAACACCGTGCCGGAGACGGGCCCTTCGGGATCCGCGTCGGCGGCGGGCAGCAACTCCCGGATGCCGGCGACCAGTTCGGGCACGCCCGCGCCGGTGGCCGCGGATCCGAAGTACACCGGGTGCACCAGGGACCGCCGGGTCTGCTCGACCAGGGCCCGGTGCAGCAGCGCCTCGTCGACCCGTTCCTCGACGTAGGCGGACAGCAGGTCGTCGTCGTGGTCCGCGAGGACGTCACAGGGGCCGGCCCCCGGGCTGAAGCGGGCCTGGCGCGTGCCGAGTCCGGCGACGGTTCCCATCGGCATGATCGCCGGGGTGAGCCGCTCGGCGAGGGAGCGCAGGAGGCCGTCGTATCGGGCGCCCCGTCGGTCGATCTTGTTGACGAAGACGAGGGTCGGGATGCGCAGCCGCTGGAGGGTCCGCATCAGGACCCGGGTCTGCGCCTGGACGCCCTCGACGGCAGAGACGACCAGGACCGCCCCGTCGAGCACGCCGAGGACGCGCTCGACCTCGGCGATGAAGTCCGGGTGACCGGGGGTGTCGATGAGGTTGACGGTGACGTCGCCGACGGTGAAGGAGACGACGGCGGACTTGATGGTGATGCCGCGCCGGCGCTCCAGCGCGAGGGTGTCGGTGTGCGTACTGCCGGCGTCGACGCTGCCGATCTCGTCGATGACTCCGACGGAGTGCAGCAGCCGCTCGGTCAGGCTGGTCTTACCGGCGTCGACGTGGGCGAGGATCCCGAGGTTGAGCAGGTGCACGAGGCGTCATGTCCTTGGAGAGCGGTGTCGTTCCTTCCTGGGGGGACATGGACGCAGTGCGCATTGCGGCTCCTGGATCGTGCGACGACGAGTACGACGAGTACAGGGAGAGTCCAGCAGCTGCACGCCGACGACGGCAACGGATTAACGCCGGACGCGTCGCCGAGCGGGGGTACCCGGGGTCGGGGAGCCACCGTGGCACTGTGGGGCGGTGGTGGTGAAAGGAGCCGACGATGCGTGACATCCTCCCGGTGCTGGCCGGCTGGTACCGGGCGGGCGTGCCGTTCGGGCTGGCCAACGTCGTCTCGACCAGTCGCAGCGCGCCGCGTGACCCCGGCGCGGCCATGGCCGTGGGCCCGGACGACGAGGTCGTCGGCAGTGTGTCCGGCGGCTGCGTCGAGGGGGCCGTCTTCGAACTGGCCCAGGAGGTCGTGGCGAGCGGCGAGGCCCGCCTGGCGACCTTCGGCTACAGCGACGAGGACGCGTTCGCGGTGGGGCTGACCTGCGGCGGGGAGATCACCCTGCTGGTACGGCCCGTGACGGCCGCCCTCGATCCCGTGTTCGGCGAGGTCGCGGAGGCCGTCGCGAAGAACCGCCCGGTGACCCTGGCGACCGTGACCGAGGGCCCCGCACCGCTCGGCGCCACGCTCGCGGTGTGGCCGGACCGGTTCGCGGGGACGCTGGGCGCGACCGGCCTGGACGTGGCGGTCACCGCCGACGCGCGCGGCGAACTGGCCCAGGGTGCGACGGGGACGAGGCGGTACGGCCCGCACGGCGAACGGCGTGAGGACGCGGTCGGCGTCTTCCTGCACTCCTTCGCCCCGCCGCCGCGCATGCTGGTCTTCGGCGCGATCGACTACGCGGCCTCCGTCGCCCGGATCGGCGTTTTCCTCGGCTACCGGGTCACCGTGTGCGACGCCCGCCCGGTCTTCGCCACCCCGAAGCGCTTCCCGGAGGGCGTCGAGGTCGTCGTGGACTGGCCGCACCGCTGTCTCCGCGGCACCGACACCGACGAGCGCACGGTGATCTGCGTCCTGACCCACGACCCGAAGTTCGACGTACCGCTGCTGGAGGAGGCGCTGCGCCGGCCGGCGGCGTACATCGGGGCGATGGGCAGCCGCCGTACGCACGACGACAGGATGAAACGGCTCACCGAGTCGGGACTGACCGAGGCCGAGCTGTCCCGGCTGCGCTCACCGGTCGGCCTGGACCTCGGGGCCCGGACACCGGAGGAGGTCGCGGTGTCCGTGGCCGCCGAGATCGTCGCGCTGCGCTGGGGCGGCACCGGGGTCCCGCTGACGGCGACGGCGGGGGCGATCCACCCGCCCGGGAGGCGAGACGTGTGAGGCGGGCCCCCGGGCTCAGCGTGCGGCCGAGCGGGGCGGCAGGCGATGCAGGCGTACGTCCGTGAGGCGGGCGTCGGTCACGGTCGCGGTCATGTAGGTGCAGTGCGGCTGACGGCGCCGGTCGGTGGGCGAGCCGGGGTTGAGGAGTCGCAGTCCGCCCGGGGCGACGGTGTCCCAGGGGATGTGGCTGTGGCCGAAGACCAGGACGTCGGTGTCGGGAAAGCGCGCGGCGCAGCGGGCCTCGCGGCCCTGGGCGGCGCCGGTCTCGTGGACGACGGCGAAGCGCAGACCGCCGAGGTCGGCGTACGCCACCTCGGGCAGCCGCGCGCGCAGTCCGGGCCCGTCGTTGTTGCCGTACACGGCGACGAGCCGGGCGCTGCGGCTCTCCAGCAGGTCGAGGGTGGCCGTGTCGACCCAGTCCCCGGCGTGGAACACGACGTCGGCGCGCGGGAGTTCGTCGAGCAGCTGGTCGGGGAGCTGCTTGGCACGCTTGGGGAGGTGGGTGTCGGACATCAGCAGCAGGCGCACGGGGTCAGCGTAGGCGGGCGCCAGGTGAAGGGCGTTGCGGCGCGGGTCCCGACATCCAGGTCGATATCGCGGAACCGGGGACGCCCTTCTGTCATCTTCACTCACGCCAGACGTACTGCCGGTCAAGGCAGCCCGCTGCCCCGGCACTTGTCCAGGCGGCGTTAACATCGGCGCACAACGCGTCAATCCGTGACGCAAGCCACAAGCCACCCAAGGAGTCCGGACACCGATGCCGGTCAAGGTCAGCGTCGTCATCCCCGTCTACAACCCGGGGAACTACATCGAGGACTGCATCGCCTCGCTGCGCAGGCAGTCCCTGCCCCCGGACGAGTTCGAGGCGATCTTCGTCGACGACGGTTCGACCGACGACACCCCGGCCCGGCTGGACGCGGTGGCCGCCGAGGTCGAGAACATCAAGGTCATCCACCAGGAGGCCTCGGGCTGGTCCGGCAAGCCCCGCAACGTCGGCATCGCCGCCTCCGCGGGCGAGTTCGTGATGTTCGTCGACAACGACGACTACCTCGGCGACGAGGCCCTGGAGCGGATGTACGACTACGCGGTGGCCAACGGCGCCGACGTGGTCGTGGGCAAGATGGCCGGCAAGGGCCGGGGCGTGCCGGTGGAGCTGTTCCGCCGCAACCATCCCCGGGCCACCGTCGACAACGCCCCGCTGATCGACAGCCTGACCCCGCACAAGATGTTCAGGCGGGCCTTCCTCGACCGGATCGGTCTGCGCTTCCCCGAGGGCAGGCGCCGGCTGGAGGACCACGTCTTCGTCACCGAGGCGTACCTGCGCGCGGACAACGTCTCCGTGCTCAGCGACTACGTCTGCTACTACCACCTCAAGCGCGACGACGCCTCCAACGCGGGCTTCCAGCGCTTCGACCCGGTGGGCTACTTCGCGAACCTGCGCGAGGCGCTCGACGTCGTCGAGAAGTACACCGAGCCGGGGAAGACCCGCGACCGGCTGTTCCGCCGCTGGCTGCGCAACGAGATGGTCGAGCGGATGCGCGGCAAGCGGCTGCTCTCCGCTCCCGAGGACTACCGCCAGGAGCTTTTCAAAGAGATCCGCTCCGTCGTCGTCGAGCGTTTCGGGCCGGGTGTCGCGGCCGGTCTCCAGCCCACCCAGCAGGTCGTCGCGGCGCTGATCGCCGACGGCCGGCTCGACGACCTGGTGGCGTTCGCCGAGTGGGAGGTCTCCGTCACGCCCACGGCGGTGCCCGACGGCGTCGAGTGGGACGGCGGGGTGCTGCGGATCGGACTGTCCGCCGAACTCGCGTCGGGCGGCACGCCGATGACGTTCCCCGCCAAGGGCAGCAAGGAGCCGCTGGCCGGGCCGCCGGCCTCCGTGCGGGAGGCGGTGGACTGGGTCGGCGCCCACAGCGTCGCCGGCTTCGGCCGCGCCACCGTCGAAGTGCTGCTGACCGAACGCACCAGCTCCGCGCAGTTCTTCCAGCCGGTGGAGTTCGCCCGGGAGACCGTCCCGGCGGACGGCGACGACCGGGTGCGGCTCGTGCTGCGGGGCACCACGACCGTGGACCCGGCCACCGCCGCCGACGGCGCTCCGCTGGGGGCCGGGCTGTACGACGTGTTCGTGCGCGTCAAGCTCGGCGGCTGGACCAAGCAGAGCCGGCTGGGTCCGGTCGCGCTCAAGGGCCGTACCGCGGCGGACGCCGGAGTCGCCGGCGGCCGGGTGGTGCTGCCGTACTGGACCGCGAAGCAGGGCACGCTCGCCCTGGACGTCGACACCGCGGGCAAGCGCCTGGAGCTCGGCCGTCTGACACCGGGCGAGGTCACCGTCTCCGGCGACCGGGTCGCGGTGCCGGTGCCGTTCCACGTGCCCGGTGACACGCCGGTCCTGCTCAAGCTCACCGGGGGCGCCGGGACCGCGCCCAGGCAGGTGCCCGGCGCGCTGCGCCCCGAGGGCTCCGCCGCCCTGCTGGAGGCCGAGCTGCCGCTCGGCGACCTCGGGGGGACGCCCTGGCAGGTGGCGCTGAGCCCGGCGCCCGACGCCCCGGAGCCGCGTTTCCACCCGCTGCCGTTCGTCCTCCGGGTGAAGGACGGCCGGGTCCAGGTCACGGCCGTACGTCCGCCCCGGCCCGGTGTCGGACAGCGACTGGTCCGCAGGGCCAGGCCGCTCGCCCGGAAGGTGCTCGCCCGGCTCAGGGCCCGGCGCAAGTAGCGCTACGGGCACACCTCAGCAGTAAGGGGAGGACGCCGGACGCGTCCTCCCCTTGCTCATGCCCTGGGTGCGGCGGTCAACCCGCGTTGTTGAGCTGCGTGAGGCTCGTGCGCAGGTGCTCCCAGCTGCGGTCCCGCTTGCTGCCCCGGTTGCGGGCGTTGACCAGCGCCTTCCAGAAGGGCGCCTCGATCAGCGCCTCCGGCTTGATCGCCGAGGTCCGCTCCAGGACCGTCTCGGGCACCTTCTGCGGGTCCGGGACCACGTACTCCGCGATGATCTCGTCGTACTTGTCCTTGAGGACGGTGTTGGTCGGGTCGGCGCCGAACACCACGAGCTGGCCGGTGGGCTCGGTGTCGACCAGAACCGTCACCAGGTCGGGCCGATAGCGGTTCAGGACCTCGATCACCTTGTAGACGTCGCCCGTCCACGCGTTGGTGTGACGGTCGCGGGCCGCCTCGTCCACGTTGCGCGGCAGCATGTCGTCGAAGACGATCACGCTCGCCCAGTCCGCGTACTTCTCCACGTTGATGAAGTCGCGCAGCGCGAACTCGAACAGGTGCATGCCGTCGATGAACGCCAGGTCGAGCGTGACGTCCTTCCAGTACCCGAACGGGCTGCGGTTGCGGATGATGTTCCGCAGGGGGTGGCGGCCGCCCTTGAGGTGCTGGAGCGGGTTCTCGCGCGCGAAGAAGTCGTCGCTGGTGGCCTTCGCCAGGTGGACGTCGCAGCGGATCTCGGAGACCACCTTGAACGCCGGGTCGATCGCGATGCTCGGTACCCGGGAGAACGTCAGGCTGCGGCCGTCGTTGACGCCGATCTCCAGGTAGTTGCGGTTCGCGCTGGCTTGGTGGAGCCCCCGCAGGAACTCGTGACGTTTCACTGGGAAATCTCCTTGCGGATGTGTGGCAGTGCTTCGTGCAGGGCGGACCGCCGGTCCCGGTGCGCGTCCGGCGCGGCCCCCGTCCTCCGGCCGCACCCTAGGGCGCCGACGGCGGGGCGTGGTGCGGGCCCGGCTGCCCCGGCCAAGACCGGTTCCGTGGAACATACCTGCTGTGAGCTTCCCATGACAGGACTTCGCGGCGAGGAGCGCGATCCCGAGGGAAAGGGCTTGGTAAGGACGGGAAGCCGGAAGGTGAACCTCCGGGCGGAGAAACTCATGACGCGGTCCGCACCTTGCCGTCGGTCAGGTGCGGGAGAGCACGCGATGAGGTGGCCGACGGGAGCATGCACGGCCGTGACCGGGTGGCGGCTCCGTCGGACAGCACGAGAGCCTTCATCTGCGTCACCCTAGCCCGCATCCGGAGGGACCGGCCGCGTCAGGGGGTGACGTGATGGTGGAGCGTCGGTGACGGGGGCGAGGAGGGCTCGGGGAGCGCTCAGTCCTCGCCGCGGACGATGTTGTCCTCCGCGGTGTGCGCGGTGGTGGGTCCGCCCGGCTCGTCGACCGCGGGCAGGCACGTCCGCAGGTCTCCCTTGCCGTGCAGGCGGCGGGCCCTGGACCAGCCCGTCTCGGGCCGGCGTACGACGGATATCGGTGCGGTCTGCGGGGTCACGGCGGTTCACCGTCCTTCCATGCTGCTGCTCCGGGTCCCCGGTGCCGGCGATACCAAACGGGTCCGGTCCGGCCGTCAGGGCACCGGTGCCGCACACCCGTTCACCGGTGAGCGGCCACCCGGCCGCTTGACGGCCAGTCGAACTCCCTTTCCCGGATCAGGTGTTGGGGCGGGCCACACTGATGTCGCCCAGGGCCGACTCCGGGTCGCGTTCCATGGCCGCGTCGCCGAGGGCGACGATGCCGACGGGGTGGCCGCCCTCGACGACCGGGATCCGGCGTACGGCGTGTTCGCGCATGAGCGCGATGGCGTGGTCCAGGTCGTCCTCGGGAGCCACGGTCACCAGGTCCGCGCTGCACGCGCCGGCCACGGTGACCTGTTCCGGGTCGCCGCCGTCGGCGAGGGACCGCACGACGAGGTCGCGGTCGGTGACCAGGCCGCGCAGTTCGCCGCCGTCGGTGACGAGGACGGCTCCGAGGTCCTGGTCGCGCATGATCCGGGCGACGGCGGTCACGGAGGTCTGGGGTTCCACGGTGACCGGAGCGCTGGTCATGATGTCGCTGACGTGCTGGGTCATGACGTACCCCTCTGTTCGCGGGTTGGTGCGCCCCGGGTACCCCTGCTCAGAGGTCCACCGCGATCTCGCTCCACACCTGCTTGCCGCCGCTGACCGGGAGCGTGCCCCAGGTCGCGGAGACGGTCTCGACGAGGAGGAGACCGCGGCCCCCGGTGGCCTCCCAGCCGATGCTGGTGGGCTTGGCGGGGGTGCGGGGCGAGGAGTCGGTGACGGAGATCCGCAGCCGGGGGCCGACCAGGGTCAGGTCGAGGCGGACCCGGCCGTCGGTGTGCACGAGGGCGTTGGTGACGAGTTCGGAGACGACCAGCAGGGCGGTGTCCAGGGGCTCGCCGCGCACGCCCCAGCCGCGCAGGACGCGCCGGGTGAAGCGGCGGGCGTGACCGGCGGCCTGGGGGACGCGCCACACCGTCCAGCCGTCCCGCAGCGGATGGGTGGCCATGCCGTCGTAGCGCAGCAGGAGCAGGGCGACGTCGTCGCTGCGGCGGGCTCCGCCGAGCAGGGCGTCGGCGACGAGACCGAGGTGGGCGGGGTCGGCGAGGGACAGTTCGCGGGCGAAGCGAGCCATGCCCTCGTCGATGTCGGCCTCGGTGGACTCCACGAGTCCGTCGGTGGTCAGGGCGACCAGGGTGCCGGGCCGCAGCCGCAGCGGGGTCATCGGGAAGTCGGCCTGGGCGGTCACGCCGAGCGGCGGGCCGCCGTCGGACTCCGCGATGTCGGTGCTCGCGTCGGGGTGGCGCAGGACCGGCGGGAGGTGGCCGGCGCGGACGCACCAGGCGGTGCCCTCCTCCATGTCGAGGTCGACGTAGGTGCAGGTGGCGAAGAGGTCGGTCTCCAGGTCCATGAGGAGCCGGTTGGCGCGGGCGACGACGACGTCGGGCGGGTGGCCCTCGACGGCGTAGGCGCGCAGGGCGGTGCGCATCTGGCCCATGAGGGTGGCGGCGGCCGCGCTGTGCCCCTGGACGTCGCCGATGACCAGGGCGACGTGGTTGTCGGGCAGCGGGATGACGTCGTACCAGTCGCCGCCCAGCTCCAGCCCGGCGGTGCTGGGCAGATAGCGGGCGACGGCGGTCGCGCCGGGCAGTTCCGGCAGCCTGCGGGGCAGCAGCTGGCGCTGGAGCATGCCGACGAGCTCGTGCTCGGCGTCCAGGGCGTGGGCGCGCATCAGGGCCTGTCCGGCGAGACCCGCGGAGGCGGTCAGCAGGGCGCGTTCGTCGGGGCCGAAGTGGTGGGGGGTGTCCCAGCCGATGAGGCAGGCGCCCGCCATGCGGCCCGCGGCGGGCAGCGGGAGCACGGCGAGGCCGCCGGGCCCGACGTCGGCCAGGGCGGGTTCGAGGACGGTGCCGGCGGGCCAGATCTGGGCGCGTCCCTCGCGCAGGGCGCCGGCCAGGGTGGGCATGGCCCGTACGGGCGCCTCGGGCCACTCGCCGCGCCACTCCAGGCGCCACAGCTCGGGCCAGGACTCCGCCTCGGGCGGGTCGAGGACGGTGACGACGAGCCGGTCGTTCTCCAGCTCGGCGAGGGCGATGCGGTCGGCCCTGAGCGGGGCCCGCAGGGCGGAGACGACGGCCTGGCTGACGTCGCGGACGGTGCCGGCGGTGGAGAGGGCGGCGGCCAGCCGCTGGACCCGGGCCACGTCGGTGACGTCGGAGCGCAGGGTGGAGGCGTCAGCGACGGTGCCCACGAGCAGGGCGGGCCGGCCCTCGCCGCCGGGCAGCATGCGGCCGCGCAGCCGGAGCCACCTGGGCGGTCCGGAGGGCTGGAGGACGCGGAACTCCAGCTCGCGGTCGCCGAGGGACATGTGACCGGCCTCGAACAGGGACATCAGGGACGGCAGGTCCTCGGGGACGGTGCGTCCGAGGAGGGTCTCGACCTTGCCGTCGAAGTCGGCCCGGTTCATGCCGAAGAGGTCCAGG
Source organism: Streptomyces sp. 351MFTsu5.1 (assembly GCF_000383655.1). Lineage (NCBI taxonomy): Bacteria > Bacillati > Actinomycetota > Actinomycetes > Kitasatosporales > Streptomycetaceae > Streptomyces > Streptomyces sp. 351MFTsu5.1. Next base: position 243,667 of record NZ_KB911777.1, read on the forward strand.
ATCTGGTCGCCGACCTCGATGTGGCCGGTGTCCATGGCGAGGCTGAACGCGTCGGCGGGCGGTTCGCCGTCCTCGGGGGCCGCGGCGGGGGGTGGGCAGACCATCGCGTCGGCGATGAGTTCGAGGCACTTGCGGTCCTCGTCGTCGAAGCCGCGCGGGGCCTCGCTGACGGCGAGCAGACAGGCCCGGCCGTCGCTGCCGTGCGCGGGCAGCACGGCCAGGTGGACCTCCCGTGGCGGAACTCCGCCGGACTCGGCGCCGGCCGCGAGTTCCTCGGAGCCGAGGAAGAGGGGCCGCCCCGAGCGGTGCGCCTCGGCGAGCGGTGAGCCGCCGGAGCCGTCGTAACTGTCGCGCAGCCCGTAGACCGTCCGGGGGACGCCCGCGGCCTCCACGAGGACCAACAGGTCCTGATCGTCGCCGGGCGTGTACGCGGCGGCGAAGGACGCCCCGGCGAAGACCAGCGCCTGTTCGAGGACACGGTGCAGGCGTTCCGGTGCTCCGGGACTGTGCGTGAGGGAGGCCAGGGCGTTCTCGGCACGCAGCGTTCTCGCTCCGCGTCCCGCAGCGCCCTCACTCACCACTTCGCCATTACAGCGCTAATACGGCACCTGCGCAGCCCCTGTGGGCGTTCCGAGGGGTATCCGCGGGGGCCGCGCCCGTACCCCTCCTGACACTTCCAAACCCATGCGTTCCGCACGGCGATCTCGTGACAGCCGTGACTGTCCGTGGCCGTGCCGCGCTGGAAGGCTCTGTGGCGGGCCAAGGAGGGGGACACATGGACAAGCGCTACGAGGTGTACGCGCTCGCCGACAGACACTTCTACGAGACGCCCGACCGGATCTCGGCGGGCGTGGCGGGCGAGGCGGGCAGGGCGCCCGGCTACGAGACGGCGCGCCGGGCGGTCCCGGACGGCTGGGACGCGGCACGGATCGGTGACTGGCTGACGCTGACGCCGCTCGGTCCGGACGGAAGGCCGGCGCCCGGCCCCTCGCAGGGCTGGAAGATCCACGCCTCGGCCACCCGGGAGAACGCCGACCGGATCGCCGCGATCGTGTGGGACTACTGCGTGCCCCGGCGCATCTCGTTCAAGTTCGTCCCGGCCCCCCACCTGCTGCACCTGCGCAACACCAAGTACGCGGCCCGCGACACCAGCGGCAAGTTCGTGACGATCTACCCGGCCGACGAGGAGCAGCTGCACGAGGTGCTCCGCGAGCTCGGCAAGCTCCTGGAGGGCTTCGAGGGGCCGTACATCCTCACCGACCTGCGCTGGTACGAGGGCCCGCTGTACGTCCGCTACGGCGCGTTCGCGCGCACCTTCGTCGTCGACGAGCGGGGCTCGCTGGTGCCGGCGGTACGGAACGGCGAGGGCACTCTGGTGCCGGACCGGCGGGAACCGTCCTTCCAGGTGCCGGACTGGGTGACGCTCCCGGACTTCCTGGAGCCGCATCTGGAGGCCCGCAACACCACGACGGTCGGCGAGCTGCCGTACCGGATCGAGAAGGCGCTGCACTTCTCCAACGGCGGCGGGGTCTACACCGGCACCGACACCCGGAACGGTCGCAAGGTCGTCCTCAAGGAGGGCCGGCCGCACGCCGGGCTCGCCGCGGACGGAGCGGACGCGATCGCCCGGCTGGAGCGGGAGAAGGACGCCCTGGAGCGGGTGGCGGGCACCGGCGTGGTGCCCGAGGTGCGGGACTGGTTCACCCTCGGCGACCACCGGTTCCTCGTCATGGACTTCCTGGAGGGGCGCCCCCTCAACTCGTTCTTCGCCGAGCGGCATCCGCTGCTCGGTCCGGACCCCGACCCGAAGGCCGTGGCCGACTACACGGCGTGGGCGGTGCGCATCCACGGGGCGGTGCAGCGGGCCGTGGAGGCGGTGCACGCCCGCGGGATCGTCTTCAACGACCTGCACGTCTTCAACATCATGGTCGGCCCCGACGAGGAGTCGGTGTCCCTGCTCGACTTCGAGGCGGCGGCGCCGGTCGAGGAGAACGGCCGCCAGGTCGTCGCCCACCCCGGCTTCTTCGCCCCGCCGGACCGCAAGGGCGTGGACGTCGACCGCTACGCGCTGGCCTGTCTCAGGATCGCCCTGTTCCTGCCGGTCACCACGCTGTTCGTGGTGGACCGGGGCAAGGCGGCCCACCTGGCCGAGGTGATTCTGCGTCAGTTCCCGGACGTGCCCAAGGAGTTCCTGGACGAGGCGGTCGCGGAGATCACCCGGGACATCGCTCCCCCGGACCCCGCGAGGGCCGGAACCTCCCTGGCCGCGACGGCCTTCGTCGAGCCGGGCGACTGGCCCCACAGCCGCGACTCCATGGTCAAGGCGATCCTCGCCTCGGCGAGCCCCGAGCGCACGGACCGGCTCTTCCCCGGCGACATCACCCAGTTCAACGACGGCGGCGGCCTCGGACTCGCGCACGGCGCGGCCGGCGTGCTGTACACACTGGAGGCGATCGGCGCCGAGCGGTACGAGGAGGGCGAGCGCTGGCTCCTGGAGCGCACCGCGCCCCCGCCCACGGGCACCCCGCTCGGGCTCTACGACGGCCTCGCGGGCGTGGCCCACGTCCTGGACCGGCTCGGCCACCGGCAGCGTGCCCTCGATCTGGTCGGGCGGATCCTCGCGGAACGCTGGCAGAACCTCTCCGCCGACCTGCACGGCGGCCTCGCGGGCCTCGGTCTGGTCCTCGGCGAACTGGCCGACACCACAGGCGAGTCGGAGCTGCGGGACCGCGCGACCGAGGCGGCCGACGTCCTCGTACGGCGGCTCACGCAGCCCCTGCCGGACTCGCCCAGGAAGCGCCGGGCGGGGCTGCTGCGGGGCTGGACCGGGCCCGCGCTGTTCCTGCTGCGGCAGTACGAACGCACCGGTGAGCCGCTGCTGTTGAGGGCGGCCGAGGTGGCGCTGCGCAGGGACCTGGAGTGCTGTGTGACGCATCCGGGCGGCTCGCTCGAGGTCGACGAGGGCTGGCGGACGCTGCCCTACCTCGGGGAGGGGAGCGCGGGCATCGGGATGGTGCTGGACGACTTCCTCGCCCACGGCGCCGACACCGAGGGGGAGTTCGAGCGGGCGCGGGCCGGGATACTGACCGCCGCCACCAGCCGCTTCTACGTGCAGCCCGGTCTCTTCCAGGGCCGCGCCGGGATGATCCTGCACCTCGCGCGCACGGACACGCCGGGCGCGGGCCGGGAGCGGCTCGCCGAACAGATCGACGGTCTCGGCTGGCTCGCCATGGACTACCAGGGCCAACTGGCCTTCCCAGGCCACCAGATGATGCGTCTGTCGATGGACCTGGGCACCGGAACGGCAGGGTGCCTGCTCGCGCTCGGCGCGGCCCAGGAGGTCCAGGAGGCGCACGGGGACCCCGCGGCCCCCGGCGCTCCCGCCACCGCGCACCTGCCGTTCCTGCCGCCGCTCCGGCGGCCCCCGATACGCGGTTCCGCGACCTGACGGAGCCGTGACCCAACCCCGTCCCCACGGGTGGACGACACCGAGGAAAGGAAAACGAGATGGCACTTCTCGACCTGCAGACGATGGAGTCCGACGAGCACACCGGCGGCGGCGCCAACAGCACGCTGAGCCTGCTGTCCTGCGTCAGCGCCGCGAGCGTCACGCTCTGTCTCTGACGGACACCGTGCGCCCATGACTCCGGGCGGTCACTCCCACGAGGGAGGGGCCGCCCGGGGTCCTGCCCACCTCGGGAAGGCCGCCGTATGACGACCAGCACCGCGCCCCCGGCCCCGCACGGCCCGCCGGCCCCGCACGGCCCCCTGGCCCCGCGCCGCCTCCTGGGACCGGCACCCGGCCGCTGCCTGGCCCTGTGCCTGGTGAGCACGGCCTCCACCGGCGCCGCGCTGCTGCTGCCCACCGCACTCGGCCGCACCCTCGACCTGCTGCTCGCCCGGGAACCGGCGACCCGCTGGGTGCTGGCCTGCGCCGCCCTCGTGCTGCTGCTCGCCCTGCTCGACGTGGCGGAGACCGTCCTCGGCGGCACCGTCACCGCCCGCGCCACCTCCTGGCTGCGCCGCCGTCTCACCGGCCATGTCCTGGCCGTCGGCCCGCGCGCCACAGCCCGCTTCGGGCCCGGGGACCTCGTCGCACGTCTCGTCGGCAACGCGGCCCAGGCCGGCACGGCACCGGCCGCGCGCGCCGCCCTGCCGGCCGCACTCGCCGGCCCGGTCGGCGCCGTGGTGGCCCTCGGGCTCATCTCCCCCTGGCTCGCGGCCGTGTTCCTCACCGGAGCGCCGGTCCTCGCCCTGCTGCTGCGCGCCTTCGCCCGCGACACCCGGGAGTGCGTGACCCGCTACCAGGAGGTGCAGGGGCGGATCGCGCAGGCGCTGTCGGAGGCCGTCGGCGGCCACCGCACGATCCGGGCCGCCGGGACGGAGGACCGCGAGACCGCGCGCGTCCTGCGCCCGCTGCCCGAGCTGTCCGCGGCCGGCCACCGCATGTGGCGGGTGCAGGGCCGGGCCTCGGGGCAGTCCGTGGCGATCGCCCCGCTGCTCCAGCTCGGCGTCGTGGCCGCCGCGGGCGTCCTGCTCGCCCGGCACCTGGTCACGGTGGGCGAGGTCCTCGCCGCCTCCCGGTACGCCGTCCTCGCGGCCGGCGTCGGCGTCCTGGTGGGCCAGCTCGCGGGTCTCGCCCGGGCCAGGGCCGCGACCGGCCGCCTGGACGAGGTCCTGGCAGAGTCCGCCATCGCCTACGGCACCCGCAGGCTGCCACCCGGCCCGGGACGCCTTGAACTGCGGGGCGTCACGGCCCTGCGCGGCGGACGGGCCGTGCTCGACGGCGTCGACCTCGTGGTGCCCGGCGGCACCACCCTCGCCGTGGTGGGCCGGTCCGGGGCGGGCAAGTCGCTGCTCGCCGCCGTCGCCGGGCGGCTCGCCGACCCGGACTCCGGCGAGGTGCTGCTGGACGGGGTGCCGCTGCGCGAGCTCACCCATGACGAGCTGCGCGGTGCGATCGGCTACGCCTTCGAGCGGCCCGCCCTGCTCGGCGGCACCCTGGAGGAGGAGATCGGGCTCGGTCTGCCCCAGCCCTCCCCCGCCCGAGTCCGCCGGGCGGCCCGCACGGCCCACGCGGACGAATTCGTCCGCCGCCTGCCGCACGGTTACGACACCCTCGTCGCCGACGCCCCGCGCTCCGGCGGGGAGTCCCAACGGCTCGGCCTCGCCCGGGCGTTCGCCCACGGCGGCCGCCTGCTCGTGCTCGACGACGCCCTCTCCAGCCTCGACACGGTGACGGAGGCCCGCATCGCCGAGGCCCTCGTGCGCCACGCGACGCCCGGCACTCGGCTCCTGGTCGCCCACCGCGCCGCGACGGCGGCCCGCGCGGACGCGGTGGCATGGCTGGACGGGGGGCGGGTGCGGGCGGTGGGGCCGCACGCGGAGCTGTGGCGGGCGGCGGAGTACCGGGCGGTGTTCGGGGCGGGCGGGGAGGCAGCGGGCCTGGACGCCCCGAACGGGGGGCCGGCATGACCACGGCGAGGGGCGCGGCGGTGAGCGACGGGGTCCCCGCCCGCGGGCTGCGGTATCTGCGGGCCCGGTGGCGGGTTGTCGTGCGGCTCGGCGGGTGGTCGGTGCTGGAGACCGCGCAGACCTTCCTCACCGGGTACGCGCCCGCCCGCGCGCTCGACGAGGGGTTCCTGGCCGGACGGCCCGGCGTGGGGCTGGGGTGGCTCGCGGTGGCAGGGCTCGGCGTGCTGGTCGGGGCGTTCGGGACGGTGCGGGTGTACGCCGCCGTCGCCGCGCTGGTCGAGCCGCTGCGGGACGCGCTGGTCAGGCGGGTCGTCGCGCGGGGCGTGCGGGAGGCGGACCCGGGGGCGCTGTCCGGGCTGACCCAGCAGGTGGAGATCGCGCGGGACACCTTCGCCGGGCTGGTGATGGTGTCGCGCTCGTTCGTGTTCACCGCGGTCGGGGCGGTCGTCGGACTCGCCTCGCTGGACCCGCTCCTCCTGCTGGTGGTCGGGCCGCCGCTGGCCGCCGGACTGGGCCTGTTCGCGGCCACGCTGCGGCCGCTGGCCCGGCGCCAGGAGGAGTTCCTGGTCGCCGACGAGGCCCTGGCCGACGGTCTCGGGAGGGTCTGCCCGGGATTGCGGGACATCACCGCGTCGGGCGCGGAGGAGCGGGTCGCCGAGCACACCGGACGACTCGTCGAGGCGGAACAGCGGGCCGCGTACTCCCTCGCCCACTGGTCCGTCCTGCGCGTGGCCTCCCTCACCCTCGGCGGCCAGCTCCCGATCGTGCTCCTGCTGGTCTGCACCCCCTGGCTGCTGTCCCGGGGCGTCAGCACGGGCGCCCTGGTCGGCGCCCTCGCCTACGTCACCCAGTCCCTGCTCCCCGCCCTGCACAACCTGGTCCACGGCCTGGGCACGAGCGGGTCGAGGCTGGTGGTGGTGCTGCGCCGCCTGATCCGCGAGCCGACGCTGGAGGACGAACCGGGCCCGGTCCCCCTTGCCGACGCCGACGAGCCGAATCCCCACCCCGAGCACGTTTCGCCCCGCCCCGCCCGGAAAGCAGCCGAGCGCAACCCCCCGCACATCGACGACTCCGCACCGCGGCAGAACACGCACGCCGACGACACGAACCCCCACCCCGAGCCCGCCTCAAGCGCACGGTCCCGGCGGGCAGCCGACTCCACCTCTCATCCCGTGTCACCGGTGGACCCGCCCCGCGCCGACACGGAGGGCGGTGTGTCGGGCCCCGGCGTCGGCATACGGCCCGGGCGGTGGGCGGGCGGGCCGGGCCGGCGCCCGGATCCGGCGACCCGGACAGCCGATCGCGGTTCCGGCGCCGTTCGCGTCACGGCGGCCACGGCACGCGCCTCCGCCGCCCCGCCGTCGTCCGCCGGGACGCCCGCCCTGGAGCTCACCTCGCTTTCCTTCGCCTACGGCCCCACCGCCACCCGCGTCGTCGACGGGCTGGACCTCACCCTGGCGCCGGGGGCCCACCTGGCCGTCGTAGGGCCCAGCGGGATCGGGAAGTCCACGCTGACCGCTCTCGTCGCCGGGCTGCTGCGGCCCACGGGCGGGCGGATCCGGCTCCTCGGGCATCCCGTGCCCTCCCCCGGTGCCGCCGCCCGGCGGGTGCTGATCCCGCAGGAGGCGTACGTCCACACAGGCACCCTCGCCGAGAACCTCGCCCACCTCCGCGAGGGGCCGGTGCCCGAGCCCGAGCTCCGCGCGGCCGCCGAAGCGGTCGGGCTGGCCCCGCTGATGGAAGCGCTCGGCGGGCCGGGGGCGAGCGTGGACCCGGCCGCGCTGTCCGCGGGTGAGCGCCAGCTCGTCGCGCTGGTCAGGGCCTATCTGTCACCCGCCCCCCTGGTCCTGCTCGACGAGGCGACCTGCCACCTCGACCCGGGGACCGAGGAGCGCGCCGAGCGGGCCTTCGCCGAGCGGCCGGGGACGACGCTGGTCGTCGTCGCCCACCGCATCAGCTCGGCCCGCCGCGCCGGGCACGTGCTGCTGATGGACGGCCCGCGCACGGCGTACGGCACGCACGACGAGCTGGTGCGCGAGTCCCCGGCGTACCGCGAACTCGTCGGCGGCCGTCCGGCCGTACCACCGTCAGAGCCAGCCCTGCCCCTGCGAGATCCGGATCGCGTCGATGCGGTTGCGGGCCCCGGTCTTGCGGGTGATGGCGGCCATGTAGTTGCGCACGGTCCCGTGGGACAGGTGCAGGCTTCCCGCGATCTCCGCGACGGAGGCCCCCTCGGCCGCGAGGGATAACACGCTCAGCTCCCGTCTGGTCAGCGGCATCTCCGCGGCCTGGAGGAACCCGAAGCCGAGCGAGTCATCGACGAAACGTTTCCCCTCGGCGACCCGGCGGATCCCCCGCACCAGCCGCTCCGGTGCCGCCCCCTCCTTGTCCACGTATCCGAGTGCCCCCGCCTCGACGGCCCGCTTGAGCAGACCGGGGCGGTTGGCGCTGGCCATCACGAGCAAGCGCGGCGGACTACGGTCCGGCTCGCGCATGGATAACTCCCCCAGGGGCGGGATGCCGTACGCGTCCGAACACTCGAGGTCGGCCGCGCAGACGTCCGGACGCACGGACCGCAGGCGGCTCGGCGCGGTGTGCCACGGGGTGTCGAACACTCCGAGGTCCGGTTCCCGGCGGAGCCACTCCGCCAGTACCGATCTCTCCAGACCTGCGTCGTGCACCAGAAGCACCTGGATCACTGCTCGTCCCCTTTGACTCGCCGCTCGGTTTCGTGGTCATGAACGCGTGCCCCATTGTTCGTGTCCCGGACCGCTCTCGGGCGCGAGGAATCGGCCATCAGGATGCGCGGGGGCGCACACAGGGCGCCCGTGTGCCGTCGTGCGCTTCGACTGAGGGGGCATGGCCGGGGGCGAAGCGGGTACGCGGGCCTCCTCGCCGTCGCACGGGCACCCGTGTGCCCGCACGGGTGCGGGCTCGCCGTGCGGGACGCGCCGGGAGGGGGGAGATTTGATCCTTGGGAGCCCGGCTCGCGACAGCGGCCCGCGCCCCTGGGGGACGCGCCCCGTGCGAGGAGGTGGTCGGCGTGTCCGACGGACATACGTCGGCCCCGGCGCCGGCGAGCGCCCGGACCCGCGTGGGACGCCCCCTGCTCTCCCTGGCCCTCGCGTCGATGATGGACGAGGTCCACGCGCACTCCGGCGCGGTCTATCTGCTGGCCGCCGACCAACCGGTGCTGGAGATGGCGGTGGTGGCGGGCCTGCCCCGGGCGTTCGCGGCCCCCTGGGAGCGGGTGGGACTGAGCGCGCCGATCCCGGTGGCCGAGGCGGCGCGGGAGCGGCGGCTGGTATGGGTCGGCGGCGAACAGGAGATGGCCCGCCGCTTCCCCCGGATCGCGGTGGTGCTGCCGTATCCCTTCGCGCTGGCCGCCGTCCCGGTGGCGACCCCGTCCAAGGTGTACGGCGCGGTCTTCGTGACCTGGCCCGGTGCGCACCCGCCGGACCTGTCCGACCGGGAGCGGGACCATCTGATCGCGGCCTGCGGGCGGCTCGCGGTGCGACTTGAGCGGGCCGTGGAGGACAGTGTGCCGCCGCACACCGAACCGGATCTGCTGGGCGCGGCACCGGTCAGCGGCCCGGCCGGGACGCTGGGCACGGTGGAGGCGGCACGGATGGTGGCCCGGTTGCCGTACGGACTGTGCTCGCTCGATCTGCACGGGCGGGTGTCCTTCGCCACCGCGGCGGCTGCCGAGCTGATCGGTGTGCCGGTCTCCCAGCTGCTGGGCTCGCAGCTGTGGGCGACGGTGCCCTGGCTCAACGACCCTGTCTACGAGGACCGTTACCGGGCCGCGCTGATCAGTCAGCACAGCACGTCGTTCGTGGCGCTGCGGCCGCCCGGGGACTGGCTGTCGTTCCGGCTGTACCCGAGCACGACCGGGCTGAGCGTGCGGATCACCCGGGCCCGGGCGGTGGCGGAGATGAACCGGTCCGGGCCGCGGCCCGGCGACTCGCCGGCCCGGCTGGTGACGATCTCGCAGGTGCTGAGCCTGGCCGGGGCGCTGACCGAGGCGGTGGGCGTGCAGGACGTGGTGCAGCTGGTGGCGGACGAGATCGCTCCGGCGGTGGGCAGCCAGGCGCTGGTCGTGCTCGGCTCCCGGGCCGGGCGGCTGCATGTGCTGGGGCACCGCGGATACCCCGACGCGCGGGTCGTGGAGCGGTTCGACGGGTTGCCGCTGACCGAACCGACTCCGGGCACCCAGGCCCTGACCACCGGCGTGCCCGCGTTCTTCGACTCCCGTGAGCAGCTGGAGCGCCTGTACCCGGGGCGGCAGGCCACCCCCGACGGGTTCGCCGCCTGGGCGTATCTGCCGCTGATCGCCTCCGGACGGCCCGTGGGCACCTGTGTGCTGGCCTACACGGAACGGCATCCCTTCCCCACGGACGAGCGGGCGGTGCTGACCAGTCTGGGCGGGCTGATCGCCCAGGCCCTGGAGCGGGCCGTGCTGTACGACGCCAAGCACCAGCTGGCGCACGGCCTCCAGGCGGCTCTGCTGCCGCACACCCTGCCCGTGCTGCCCGGCATCGAGGCGGCGGCCCGCTATCTGCCGGCGACCCAGGGCATGGACATCGGCGGTGACTTCTACGACCTCGTGCCGGTGCACGGCAAGGCCGCCGCGGTGATCGGGGACGTGCAGGGGCACAACGTGACGGCGGCCGGGCTGATGGGGCAGATCCGGACCGCGGTACGGGCGTACACGACCGTCGGCCAGACGCCGGAGGAGGTCATGCGCTCCACCAACCGGCTGCTCATCGACCTCGGCGCGGACCTCTTCGCCAGCTGTCTGTACCTGCGGCTGGATCCGGAGCGGGGGCGGGCGGTCATGGCACGGGCGGGGCATCCGCCGCCGCTGCTCCGGCGGCCGGACGGCCGGGTGCGCGTGCTGGACCTCGCCGGCGGGCCGCTGCTGGGGGTCGACGGCGCGGCCGGATATCCGACGACCGAGGTGGAGCTGACCCCGGGCTGTGTCCTCGCCCTCTACACCGACGGTCTGATCGAGTCACCCGGCGTCGACATCGAGGACGCGCTCGCGGAACTGGGCGGGCAGCTCGCCGAGACGGGTGACCGTCCGCTCGACGAACTCGCCGACGAACTCGTGCACCGTGGCGCGGCGGCGCGGGAGCGGAGCGACGACGTGGCGCTGCTGTTGCTGCGGGCGGACGGCTGACGGGCCGTCACGACACGGGGGCGGTCCGTGGAACGACGCGACGGTCCGGCCCTCCCGCCGGAGGGCCGGACCGTCGCACCTCCCGGGCCGGGAACCGCGGTGTGGCCGGGAGGTGTTCGTACGGGCCTGCGTCGGCAGCGGGCAGGTGGGTGTGGGGGGACCGCTGCCGACGCGGCCGGTTCGGGGTGTGGTGCGGTGGGGCGGGATCAGTTGTGGGACTGGCCCGCATCGCCGGTGCCGTTGCCGGCGTCCTGGCCATTGCCGGCGTCCTGGCCATTGCCGGCGTCCTGACCGTTACCGGCGTCCTGGCCGTTGCCCGTGTCCTGGCCGCCGATCACGTCGCCGCCGGCCTGCTCGCCGCCGACTTCCTGGCCCGCGCCGGCCTCGTCACCCGGGCTCGCGCTCGCGTCGCCACCGGCACCGGCCTCCTGGCCCGCACCCGCCTCGTCACCGGCACCGGCACCGGCACCGGCTTCCCCGCCGCCGGCCTGGTCGCCGCCCGCGCCGCCGGCCGCGTCACCGGCGCCGAGCGTGGCGCCGACCGCCTGGAGAGCGGTGGTCACCGGCTGGAAGAAGGTCTCGCCGCCCACCGTGCAGTCGCCGCTGCCACCGGAGGTCAGACCGATCGCGGAGCCGTCCTGGGTGAACAGCGAGCCGCCGCTGTCGCCGGGTTCGGCGCAGACGTCGGTCTGTATGAGGCCGGTGACGGTGCCCTCGGGGTAGTTCACGGTGGCGTCGAGTCCGAGGACCTGGCCGTCGGCGAGCCCGGTGGTGGAGCCCATCCGGAAGACCTGGGAGCCGACCTCGGCGTCCGCGGCCTGGTTGATCGCGACGGTCTGGCCGCCGCCGACGTTGACCTCGCTGGGCGCCTGGGTCGCCGGGTCGTCGTACTTGACGAGCGCGAAGTCGCCGTCGCCGGGGAAGGTGGCCTGGTCGACGGTGGCGATCGGCTGACCGGTCTCGGAGTCCGACCACTGCTCGGCCGCGACCCCGCAGTGACCGGCGGTCAGGAAGGCGGGGCTGCCGTCGCCCGCGGTGACGTTGAAGCCGAGCGAGCAGCGGGCGCCGCCGCCGAAGATCGCGTCACCGCCGGAGACGAAGGTCTTGAAGGTGCCCGCCGACTTCTTGATGGTGGCCATGTCGGAGCCGAGGCTCTTCACGGTCGACTCGAGGGTGTTCCACTTGGCGCCGGTCACCGTGCTGTCGGCGGTGACCAGGATCTTGTTCGTCCTGGGGTCGACGGCCCAGGACGTGCCCGGGATGGTCGCCTCGTCCTTCAGGGTCTTCGCGCCGGCCGCCAGCTCGGAGAGGCTGTTGTCGACCACCCGGACCTTGGCGCCGGCCTGCTTCGCCTGGACGACGACGTTGTTGTCGCCGGATACGACGTTCACGACGAGCTGCCGGCTGTCGGCGTCGTAGTAGGACCCGGCGAAGGCGTCGCCCAGCAGCTTCTCGAGTTGCGAGGCGAGGTCCGAGGCGTCCGTCGCCTTCAGCGGCTTCGGCGCGACGGCCGCCGCGTCGTTCGACGGGCCGTCCTGGGACGCGTTGGCGTTGGGCAGCAGAATCGCGGCCGCTCCGAGCGCCACGACGGTGCCTGCCGCGAACGCGGCCTTGCGCTTCGGAATTCGCTTGTGACTCAAACTTCTCGACCTCCTGGGGGACCGGAGTCTGTACCGCCGTACGGCAGTTGTTCTGTTCGGGACGCCTGGATGGCCATGGGTACGGGCGGTGCGCGCGGTGCGTTCAATGCCGTTTCTTTACGCCTGGATTGCCATGCCGATTCGGCCACGGGCGATACCGCGCGGGTTGTGGGCGGGCTGTGGACGGGAAGAACCCCCCATATGGCGATGACGCCCGCCGAAACCGACAAGGTCCTCGCCGACAATTTCGCCCCGTGGGTCCTCGATCTCGGGCCGAGGGGTCGAGTCGCTCGGCGACGACCGCGCGGTTCTGCGACTTCCCTGGTCACCGAGGCCGGCCCGGGATGGCGGCGGGCTCGGCGGCCAGGCGCTGATGGCCGCCGCCCGGGGTGCCTTCGTGCCGATGACGACGGCGCAGCAGTCCACGAGCTTCCAACGGGCGGTGACCGGTTCGGATGTCCTGATCACGGCGGTCCTCACCAGGCTCGGGCGAGCACGGTCCACGCACTGCTCGGCTGACACGCTCAGCGAGCGGGCGGATGCGCTCCGTTGTGCGGAGCACCCCGAATCCCCTCTTCAGCGAATCTGCACACCGAATGCGCAACCGGGCCACTGGAGACGGAAGTTCTGCACAATCGCCCGGCGCCGCTCATGACATTGGCGAGGTGTGTCGCATTCGCCTCGTGGGCGACAAGGGTCCGTACACAGGACCGCAACACCACATGTGAAGAAGTGGGCACCAAGGCGTGCGCAATTCTGCACGGATGAAGGCTTCTGTGACTCAAGTTCCCTGGTGAGGCGGGTGGTTGATTGGAAGGGCAGAGCGGCGGCGTGCTTTGATCCATCGCACCGCAAGGCAGTCGGGGCTCCCGGAAACGGGATTCGGCGCCATGCGAATGCGGCCGTCATCTGTCCCCCAGAGGGGGCCGCTCCCCCTTGTGAAATACCCATACGAAGGGAAGTTCCATCATGAACTCCACCCCCCAGGTTGAGACCGTCGAGATCTCCGACGCGGACCTCGACAACGTCTCCGGCGGCCTGCAGCTGAACGCCCTCGGCACCGTCACCAGCCTGGTGGACGGCGTCGCCCCGGTTTCCGGCCTGGTCAACACGGCCGTCGGCACCGTCGAGGGTGTGACCGGCCTGAACACCGCCCCGGTCACCGGCCTGGTCGCCGGCCTCTGATCGCACTCCTTGCGATCTGATCACACTCTTGTGGTCGACCCGTCCCGGACCGCAAACCGGCGGTTCCGGGACTTTCGGGTGCTCGGAAACATCTCGAGGTGAGGGATAGTCGCGTGCAGTTCCGCCAACAGGCCCTCGCCAAGCTCCAGTCGCCGGAGGAGCTCGACCTTCCGGTGCGTTTCGCCCGTCCGCAGGGCTGGCTCGTGATGGCCGTGACGGTGGTGGTGGTCGCCGCCGCGTCCGTGTGGGCCGTGACCGGCTCGGTCGCCTCCACGGTGAGCGCACCCGCCATCCTCACGCACGGGCAGGGCAGTTACATCCTCCAGAGCCCCGTCGCGGGGCAGGTCACCCAGGTGATCGCGAAGGAGGGCGTCCGGCTGCCGGCCGACTCCCCGGTGCTCAAGGTCCGTACCGCCGACGGGGACACCGTCGTGCGCACGGTCGCCGCCGGCCGGATCACCGCGCTCGCGGCCACCATCGGGCAGATCATCTCGACCGGCGCGAACGTCGCCGCCGTGGAGAAGGTCGCCCACGCCGACGACCCGATGTATGCCACGGTGTACGTGCCCGCCGAGAACGCGGCCTCCATACCCGAGGACGCGGCCGTGGACCTGACCGTGTCCTCGGTGCCCACCCAGGAGTACGGCGTGCTGCGCGGCCGTGTGAAGTCGGTGGACCGCTCGGCCCAGTCGGCGCAGCAGATCGCCGCGTTCCTCGGGGACAGCCAGCTCGGCGAGCAGTTCACCAAGGACGGCCGTCCGGTCGCCGTGCTCGTGAAGCTGGACAAGTCGAAGGGCACGAAGAGCGGTTACAAGTGGTCGTCCGCCGACGGGCCCCCGTTCGCCCTGACCTCCATGACCGTGGCCTCGGGTTCGATCCGGCTGGCCGATCAGCGCCCCGTCGATTGGCTGCTGCCGTGAGCACCGCACAGGAGACCCGCGGCAGGCGCCGCTCCGCCCCGCCCAAACGCCCGGTCCCCACGGGCAAGTCGAAGACGGTCCGTACGCCCACCGTTCTCCAGATGGAGGCCGTGGAGTGCGGCGCCGCCTCCCTTGCGATGGTCCTCGGCCACTACGGCAAGCACGTCCCGCTGGAGGAGCTGCGGATCGCCTGCGGAGTCTCCCGGGACGGCTCGCGCGCCAGCAACCTCCTGAAGGCGGCCCGCAGTTACGGCCTGACCGCCAAGGGCATGCAGATGGACACGGCCGCCCTCGCCGAGGTGAAGACCCCGGCCGTGCTGTTCTGGGAGTTCAACCACTACGTCGTCTACGACGGCATGGGGCGCCGGTTCGGCCGCCGCGGGGTCTACGTCAACGACCCCGGCAAGGGCCGCCGGTTCGTCCCGATGGAGGACTTCGACGGCAGCTTCACCGGTGTCGTCCTGGTGATGGAACCCGGCGAGGGCTTCACCAAGGGCGGCCGCAAGCCCGGTGTGCTGGGCGCGATGCCGGCCCGGCTGCGCGGCACCGCGGGCACCATGCCGGCCGCGGTCCTGGCGAGCCTGCTGCTGGTGCTGGTCGGCGCGGCCACCCCCGCGCTCTCCCGCACCTACATCGACATGTTCCTGATCGGCGGGCAGACCTCGCTGCTCGGGGTGCTGTTCGCGTCGATGGGGGCCTGTGTGGCCCTCACCCTCGCCCTGACCTGGCTCCAGCAGGCGAACCTGCTGCACGGCCGGATCATCTCCTCGACGCTTTCCAGCGCCCGCTTCCTGCGCCATCTGCTGCGCCTGCCGGTGACGTTCTTCTCCCAGCGCAGCCCCGCCGACCTGGTGCAGCGGCTCCAGTCCAACGACCAGGTGGCCGAGACCCTGGCCCGCGACCTCGCGGCGGCGGGCGTGGACGCGGTGGTCGTCGTCCTGTACGCGCTCCTCCTCTACACCTACGACCCGCAGCTCACCTTCGTCGGGATCGGCGTGGCCCTGCTGAACGTGGTGGCGATGCGGATCGTGATCCGGCTGCGGGCCACGCGTACCGCCAAGCTCCGCGCCGACAGCGCCCGGCTCACCAACACCGCCTACACCGGTCTCCAGCTGATCGAGACGATGAAGGCGACCGGCGGCGAGGACGGCTACTTCCGCAAGTGGGCCGGACAGCACGCCACGACCCTGGAGGAGCAGCAGAAGCTCGGGGTGCCGAGCGCCTGGCTGGGAGTGGTCGCGCCGATGCTGGCCACCTTCAACAGCGCGCTCATCCTGTGGATCGGCGGCATGCGGGCCGTGGAGGGCGGTATCTCGGTCGGTCTGCTGGTCGCCTTCCAGGCCCTGGTCACGCGGTTCACCGCGCCGATCACCCGCCTCAACGGTGTGGCGGGCCGCATCCAGGACTTCGCGGCGGACGTGGCCCGGCTGAAGGACGTGGAGAACTTCAAGGCCGATCCGCTCTACGGCCGCCCCGGCGCCGGCGACTCGACGCGCCGCCTGCACGGCCATGTCGAGCTCCAGAACATCACCTTCGGCTACAACCCGCTCGACAAGCCGCTGCTCACCGGCTTCGACCTGACCGTCGGCCCGGGCCAGCAGGTGGCACTGGTCGGCGGCTCCGGCAGCGGCAAGTCGACCGTCTCCCGGCTGATCTCCGGCCTGTACGCACCCTGGGAGGGCGTGATCCGCATCGACGGACAGCGCCTGGACGACATCCCGCGCGGTGCGCTCGCCTCCTCGGTGTCCTTCGTCGACCAGGACGTGTTCCTCTTCGAGGGGTCGGTCCGCGACAACGTGGCGCTGTGGGACCCGTCGATCCCGGACGAGGCCGTGGTGGACGCGCTCAAGGACGCGGCCCTGTACGACGTGGTGGTGCGGCGGCCCGGGGGCATCCACAGCAGGGTGGAGCAGGACGGGCGCAACTTCTCCGGCGGTCAGCGCCAACGCCTGGAGATCGCACGGGCGTTGGTGCGCCGGCCCAGCATCCTGGTCCTCGACGAGGTGACCAGCGCGCTGGACGCGGAGACCGAGCTGGTCGTCATGGACAACCTGCGCAGGCGCGGCTGTGCCTGTGTGGTGATCGCGCACCGGCTCAGCACCGTGCGCGACAGCGACGAGATCGTCGTACTGGAGCACGGCACGATCGTGGAGCGCGGGCGGCACGAGGAGCTGGTGGCGCGCGGCGGCGCGTACGCGGCGCTGGTCAAGGAACGGTGAGATGACGACCGCACACGAAGGGGACGTGGTCCTCGGCGCCCTCGGCGGGATGGGCACGCGCATCGACTGCGCCGGCTTCAGCCGTATCGATCTCGAAGGTCCGCAGGTGCTGTGGCTGGTCGTGTCGGGCGCGGTGGACCTGTTCGCGGTGGACGCCGAACAGCAGGGCCACTGGCACCACCTGGGCCGTCTGGAGCCGGGCGCGCTGCTGCTCGGGCCGGTGCCGGGCCCGCAGCACACCCTGGTCGCACGCCCGCTGCGGGACTGCGTGGTGCACCGCATCGGCCTGCGCGAGCTGTACGAGCCCGCCCACACCCAGACCTGGTCGTACGACGAGTACGGCAACCCCCAGTACGTGCCGCCGACGACGAGCCCGCTGGAGTACGCCCTCGCGCTCGGCGTCGGCCGGAGCCTGTCCATCCTCTTCCAGGCGCCGCTGGCCGACGAGCGGGTTGCCGCCCCGACCGACGACGACGTGTTCTGGATGCAGGTCCCGCCGGGCAGCGTCCAGTACGGCTCGCTCTACGGCGCCGACGCGGCCGCAGACCTGCTGATGGACCCGGCGGTCTGGCAGTCCATGGTCGACCAGCAGTACCGGCTGCTGACCACGCTGGACCGCTGGATCGAGCAGCTGGAGCGCACCCACGAGACCCGGACGGCCGCCGGCATCAAGGCCGGTGAGGCGGTTCGCGCGCAGGCCGACCAGACCCTGCTGGCGTCCATCGGCAGGTCCAAGCGGCGGGCGACGGCCGCCGACGCGGACGCGAGTTACGCGGCGTGCAGGCTGGTCGCCGACGCGGCCGGGATCACGCTCGCGGAGAACGGCCACAGCGGCACCGAGAGCGACCGGCTCGACCCGGTCGAGCGGATCGCCCTCGCCTCCCGCGTCCGCATCAGATCCGTGCGCCTGGACGGCAGTTGGTGGCGGGACGACGTGGGGCCCCTGGTGGGTCACCGGGCCCTGTCGGGTGCGCCGGTGGCGCTGCTGTGGCGGCGTGGCGGCTATGTGGCCGTGCATCCGGCGACCGGGCGTGAGACGCCGATCGAGAAGGACAACGCCGAGGAGTTCGAGCCGCGGGCGGTGATGTTCTACCGTCCGCTGCCCGACCGGAAACTGACTCCGCTCGGGCTGGTGCGGTTCAGCATGCGCGGCACCGGCGGCGACGTGACGAACCTGCTGCTAAGCGGTCTCGTGACGGTGGCGATCGGCGCGCTGGTGCCGATCGCGACCGGCAAGGTGCTCGGCGAGTTCGTGCCGAGGGCGCAGACCGGGCTGATCGTGCAGGTGTGTCTGGCCGTGATGGTCAGCGGTGTGGTGACGGCGGCGTTCATGCTGCTCCAGAACCTCACGATGCTCCGCCTGGAGGGTCGTATCGAGGCGACCCTCCAGCCGGCCGTCTGGGACCGGCTGCTGCGGCTGCCCACGAAGTTCTTCACCGAGCGCTCGACCGGTGAACTGGCCAGTCAGGCCATGGGCATCAGCTCGATCCGCCGGATGATGGCGGGCATCGGCCCGACGGTCGCCCAGTCGGTGACGGTCGGCGCGATGAACCTGGGTCTGCTGTTCTGGTACAGCGTCCCGATGGCGATGGCGGCGATCGCCATGCTCGTCGTGATCGCGGCCGGCTTCCTCGGTCTCGGGCTGTGGCAGGTGCGCTGGCAGCGGCGGCTGGTCGTGCTCGGCAACAAGCTCAACAACCAGGCCTTCCAGACCCTGCGCGGGCTGCCCAAGCTCCGGGTGGCGGCGGCCGAGAACTACGCCTACGCGGCCTGGGCCTCGGAGTTCGCCCGCAGCCGTGAGCTCCAGCAGAAGGTCGGCCGGATCAAGAACCTGACCACGGTGCTGGGTTCGGTGTATCTGCCGCTGTGCACCCTGCTGATGTTCATGCTGCTGGCGGGCCCGGCGCGCGGCTCGATGTCGGCGGCCGCGTTCCTCACCTTCAACACCTCGGTGACCATGCTGCTGACCGCGGTCACCTCGCTCACCGGCGCCTTCGTCTCGGCGGTGGCCGCGCTTCCGCTGTTCGAGGAGATCAAGCCGGTCCTGGAGGCGCAGCCGGAGGTGCGCACCGCGAGCACCCGGCCGGGTCCGCTCACCGGGGCGCTGGAGGCCCGCAGGCTCTCCTTCCGCTACTCCGAGGACGGCCCGCTGATCCTCGACGACGTGTCCTTCGAGATCCGGCCGGGCGAGTTCGTGGCGATCGTCGGCCCGAGCGGCTGCGGCAAGTCGACCCTGCTCCGGCTGCTGATCGGCTTCGACCGCCCGCTCTCCGGGAGCGTCCTGTACGACGGGCAGGACCTGGCCGCCCTCGACCAGTCGGCGGTGCGCCGGCAGTGCGGGGTCGTCCTCCAGCACGCCCAGCCGTTCACCGGGTCCATCCTGGACGTCATCTGCGGCACCGAGCCGTACACGCCGGAGGAGGCGATGGCGGCGGCCGCGATGGCGGGGCTCGCGGAGGACATCCAGCGGATGCCGATGGGGCTGCACACCATCGTCTCGGGCAGCGGGGCGATCTCCGGTGGGCAGCGCCAACGGCTCATGATCGCCCAGGCGTTGATCCGGCGGCCCCGGATCCTCTTCTTCGACGAGGCGACCAGCGCCCTGGACAACGACACCCAGCGCACGGTCATCGAGTCCACGAAGGCCCTCAACGCGACCCGGGTCGTCATCGCCCACCGCCTGTCCACGGTGCTGGACGCGGACCGCGTGATCGTGATGGAGAACGGCAAGGTCGCCCAGCAGGGTCCGCCGGCGCAGTTGCTCGCGGACACGGGCGGCCGGCTGCACGAGCTGGTGCGGCGGCAGATGGCGTAAGGGGTCACGCTAGCGAAACGTTGCCGTTTCGTTCGGCGTGGTCTAGTCTCGACGCGTACGAAACCGTTTCGTTTATGAACGGGTTCCCGTCGACTTTCCCTGGAGTGCCTTGCCATGTCCGAGAAGACCCTGACCGAGAGCGGTAGGGAAAGCGCCGTCGACGCGCAGCCCGAAGCCTCGGCCAAGCGATGGTGGATTCTCGCCGTCGTCGCCCTCGCCCAGCTGATGGTGGTCCTCGACGCGACCATCGTGAACATCGCACTGCCCTCGGCACAGGCCGACCTCGGCTTCTCCGACGGCAACCGGCAGTGGATCGTCACCGCCTACGCGCTGGCGTTCGCCTCCCTCCTGCTGCTCGGCGGCCGGATCGCCGACCTCTTCGGACGCAAGACGGCCTTCCTCGTCGGGGTCGTCGGCTTCGCCGCCGTCTCCGCGCTCGGCGGTGCCGCCACCAACTTCGAGATGCTGGTCACCGCCCGTGCCCTCCAGGGCGCGTTCGGCGCGCTCCTCGCGCCCGCGGCGCTCTCGCTGCTCAACACGACGTTCACCGACGCCCGGGAGAAGGCCAAGGCGTTCAGCGTCTACGGCGCCATCGCCGGTGCCGGCGGCGCGGTGGGCCTGCTGCTCGGCGGCCTGCTGACCGACGCCCTCGACTGGCGCTGGACTCTCTACGTCAACGTCGTCATCGCCGTGTTCGCCTTCGCGGGCGGCTGGATCCTGCTGCACAACCACCGTGACGCCGCCAACTCCAAGCTGGACGTGCCCGGCACCCTGCTCGTCGCGGCCGGTCTCTTCTCCCTGGTCTACGGCTTCTCGAACGCCGAGACCCACGACTGGAACTCCCCCGAGACCTGGGGCTTCCTGATCGCGGGCGGTGTGCTGCTGACCGCCTTCGCCTGGTGGCAGACCCGCGCCGCGCACCCGCTGCTGCCGCTGCGCATCCTGCTGGACCGCAACCGCGCCGCCTCCTTCCTGGCCGTGCTGATCTCCGGCGGCGGCATGTTCGGTGTCTTCCTCTTCCTCACCTACTACCTCCAGCTGAACCTGGGCTTCAGCCCGACCAAGACCGGCGTGGCGTTCCTGCCGATGGTGGCCGCGCTGATGGTCGCGGCCCAGGTCAGCACCACCGTGCTGGTCCCGCGGATCGGCCCCAAGGTGGTCATCCCGCTCGGCTTCGCGGTCGCCGCGGTCGGCATGGCCTGGCTCACCGGCATCGGTGTCGGCTCCAGCTACCTGTCCGCCGTGCTGCCGCAGCTGATCGTCATCGGTTTCGGCCTCGGCCTGGTCATGCCGCCCGCCATGCAGCTGGCCACCGGCGGGGTCGCGGCCGAGGACGCGGGAGTCGCCTCCGCCACGGTCAACGCCATGCAGCAGGTGGGCGGTTCGATCGGCACGGCACTGCTGAACACGCTGGCCGCGAGCGCCGCCACCGACTACCTCGTCGGCAAGAACCCGGGGAACAAGCTGGTCCAGGCCCAGGCCACGATCGAGAGCTACACCACCGCCTTCTGGTGGTCTGCGGGCCTGTTCGCCGCGGGCGCCGTGATCGCCTTCCTGCTCTTCCGGCGCGGGGTGCCGGAGCAGGACGCGAGCGCCGCTCCCGTCGTGCACATGTAGCCGCGTGCACCCGTAGACCGCTCCGCACAGAGCCGCACGGAGCCGCACAGAGCCGCTCGGAGGGCCGCCGTCAGCAGGGAGACGGCGGCCCTTCCCGTTGCCGTGGCGACCGACCGGGCCCGGCGCACGCACCGTAGGGCACCTGTGGCTCACAGCGACGCCGGAATCGGCGCCGAGCGTTGGAGGAGGCCGACGATGGGTACCCACAGGGCCATGCGAACAAGCGTGGTGGATGTGGGTTCGAACACCGTGCGTCTGGTGGTGGCGGACACCCAGGACGGCGTGCCGCTTCCGGTGCACACGGCGAAGTGGCGGCTCAGGCTGTCCGACGACGTGCGGCCGGGCGGGCCGGTGCCGGAGGAAGCCGTGGAACGGCTGGTGGAGGCGGTCCAGCAGGCGGACCAGACGGCGGCGAGATGGGGCGCGGCCGGACCGCTGGCCTTCGCGACCGCCGTCGTGCGGGCGGCGCCCAACCGCCAGGAAGTGCTGCGTACCGTACGGCAGCGCACCGGCGTCGGCCTGTACACCCTGCCCGGCGAGGTGGAGGCCGAGCTCACCTTCCTCGGGGCGCGGCGCTGGATGGGCTGGCGGTCGGGGCCGCTCGCCCTGATGGACATCGGCGGCGGCTCGTTCGAGGTGGCCTTCGGGCGCGGCCGGCTGCCCGACTTCGTGGCCTCGCTCCCGCTGGGCGCGGGACGGCTGACCCATGAGTTCTTCGAGGGCCAGGACCCGCCGCCCGCCGAGCTGGTGCGGGCGCTGCGCCGCAAGGTCCGCCATCAGCTGCGGGACGTCGCGGCCCGGATCCGCTGGGAGGGCCCGCGCACCGCGGTCGCCACCTCACGGACCTTCCAGCAGCTGGGACGGCTGTGCGGGGCACCGGCAGGACGCCACGGACCCTTCGTGGAACGTCGGTTGCGCCGCTCCGACCTGCGCGAGGCCGTCGCCGCCCTGGCCGCACTGCCCTCCTCGCAGCGGGCCGAACTGCCCGGCATCTCCGCCCCGCGGGCCCTCCAGAGCCTGGCGGGCGCGGTGATCGGGCACACGGCGATGAAGCTCACCGGCCTCGAGAGCGTCACGATCTGCCCCTGGGCGATCCGTGAGGGAGTGCTGCTGCGGCACATCGAGGACGGCCCGTCCTGGTGGGCAGAGATAGCCCGCCGCAACGAGGAGACCGCGCTCCCGGACCCGGTGCCGCTACGCATCGCGGCCGCCACCCGCTGAGCGAAGACCGACAGAGTCAGAGGGAGAGTGACCTGCTCCGGCGGCGCGCTCGCCATGCCGTGCAGGTCGGCGGGCGCACCACGTGATCAGTCGAGCACGAGGGCCTTCATTCCGCCTCGGAGTACCCGCGGGCGGGTGACGCACTTCGCCGCGGGTACTCGGCGCGCATGCCAGACGATCGTCATCAGGAACCCGCACTGCCGTCGGCCCGGGGCCCGGTCTCCGCGGCCGTCCGGGACCATCTGCTCGGCACCGGAGCGCTCCCCCGCCACGAGTCCGTCGCGGGCGCGGACGTGTACGGCGACGACCTCCAGCTCGCCCTGTACCTCTGCTACGAACTGCACTACCGCGGTTTCGCGGGCGTGGCCGCCGCCCGGGAGTGGGACCCGGACCTGCTGCGCACCCGCGCGGCGCTGGAGCACCGTTTCCTGTCCGCGCTGCGCACCGACACCACGGTGCACGACAGCGTCGAGGAGGCGGTCGCCGACCTGCTCGTGGAACCGGTCGAGGGCTCGGGAGTCAGTCACTTCCTGAGCAAGGAGGGCGAGCTGTGGCAGGTCCGCGAGTACGCGGCCCAGCGCTCGCTGTACCACCTCAAGGAGGCCGACCCGCACGCGTGGGTGCTGCCCCGGCTGTGGGGCCGGGCCAAGGCGGGGATGGCGGCGGTGGAGTTCGACGAGTTCGGCGGCGGCCGACCCGAACGTGTCCACGCTCGCCTCTTCGCCGACCTGATGACGGACCTCGGCCTGGACACGACGTACGGGCACTATCTGGACGCGGCCTGCGCGGAGATGCTCGCGACGGTGAACCTCATGTCGCTGCTGGGACTGCACCGCAGCCTGCGCGGGGCGCTGGTGGGTCACTTCGCGGCGGTCGAGATCACCTCCTCCCCCGGCTCCCGGCGCCTCGCCGACGCCATGCGCCGCACGGGCGCGGGACCGGCCGCCGAGCACTTCTACGACGAGCACGTCGAGGCGGACGCGGTCCACGAGCAGGTCGTCCGCCACGACGTCATCGGCGGCCTGCTGGCCGAGGAACCGCATCTCGCCCCTGACGTGGCCTTCGGCATCAACGCCACCGGTTTCGTCGAGGACCGCCTCGGGGAGCGCCTGCTGGACGACTGGCGCGCCGGGCGTTCGTCCCTGCGCACACTCCAGGCTTCCGAAATCTCCCATATTTCCTGAATGCCGGGGTACTTGGCCGACGTGAGATCACTGATTCCGCCTCTGGCCCTTCCCGGTGTCTACGCACCGCAGGAGGACACCGCGCTCCTGGCAGGGGCTCTGTCCGAGGAACCGCTGCACCCGGGCGCCCATGTCCTGGACGTGGGTACCGGGACCGGCGCACTGGCGCTCCAGGCGGCCCGCCGGGGCAGCCGGGTGACCGCGGTGGACGTGTCCTGGCGTGCCGTGTGCACCACCAAGGCGAACGCCTGGCTGACCGGGGCGTCGGTCCGGGTCCACCGCGGGAACCTCTTCACGCCCGTGCGGCACCAGTCGTTCGACCTCATCCTGACCAACCCGCCGTACGTCCCCGCCCCCGTGCGGGACGGACGGCCGCCGCGCGGACGGGCGCGGGCCTGGGACGCGGGCCATGACGGCCGCTCCGTGCTGGACCGGGTCTGCCGGGAGGCACCCGGGCTGCTGCGGCCCGGCGGTGTGCTGCTGATCGTGCACTCCGCACTGAGCGATCCCGGGCGGACCGTACGGCATCTGCGCGGGGCGGGGCTCAAGGCCGCGGTGACCCGTCGTCACCGGATCGCTTTCGGACCGGTGTTGCGGGAGCGGGTGGACTGGCTGCGGGAGCGCGGCCTGCTGTCCGGGGACTCCGGCGACGCCGCCGAGGAGAAGGAAGAGCTGGTGGTCGTCCGTGCCGAACTCCCCGTCTGAGGACGAGCGTCCGTGCCGCGTCCGGATCCAGCACCAGGGCCCGCTGCTGGTGGAGGGCCCCGTGGAGGTGGAACTGGAGGACGGCAGCACGGTCGCCTCCGACCGCTTCCGGGTGGCCCTGTGCACATGCCGGCGCAGTAAGCGCTACCCCTGGTGCGACACCAGCCATCGGGAACGCAAGCGGCTATAGACAGAAAGTCAATACGATCGGCGGAGATTCACCGGGTCGAGTGAACCAGCTCTTGCGGACCTCACGGGATGGATGCTCCCGGCCGCTCCGGGGTAATTACGGAGCCCGAACGCGTCCCTCGCCGAGGTGGAGCGGCCATGACGCCGGAGTCCGACGACCACGCTCCCGAACCGCCCGCGGCGAACCCGTATGCCCGCACCCGGGTCCTCGACGCCTTCACGGTCGTGGAGGCGGCCGGAGAGATCGATCTCGCGACGGCGGACTTCCTGGCCGAGCACCTGGCCGCGGCGACCGCGACCGCCCGGCCCGACGTGCTGGTCGACCTGCGGCGCGTGGAGTTCTTCGACTGCTCGGGGCTGCGCGTGCTCTGCCGCGCCGACTCCCGGGCCAAGGAGCGCGGCGGGCGCCTGCGCGTGGTCACCGACGATCCCCGGCTGCACCGGCTGCTGCGCGCCTCGGGCCTGTGGGCCCGCTTCACGCCCCTGCCGTCGATTCCCCGGGTGCGATGACCGAGGGGCCGGCGGACGGCCCCACTCCGTCCGCCGGCCCTCGAAGCGGGATCGCCGGGTTCCGTGAGAGAGGGGTAGCACTCCCCAGTTGCGGGCCCCTCGGGCAGATCACGTCACCCCACGATCCCGGTCTCTCAGAACGCGAAGACGCTGGTCCCGAAGGCGTCCTTCACGCACTCGTTGGCGAAGGTGCGCTCGTAGGAGACGCGCTTGCCCCGCCAGACGCCGTCGACCGTGACCACCACGGGGTTGTACTCCCGGGTGCACTGGACGTCGGACCTGGCCCCGAGGGCATCGAAGTCCCCGTCGGCGGCGCGCAGTTCGGCGCAGGCCGGGCTCGCGGCCGGGTGGGTGCCCGAGGGCCTCGGGGCACAGGTGAGGGTCACGGCCCGTTCCGGGGTGACGGTGGCGGCGCTGTCGCCGTGGCCGAGGGTGAGCACGAGAGCCGAGGGGGCGTAGAGGCTCTGGGGGGCGGCGGCCGGCTCGGCGAGCGCGGCCCCGGTGAGGGGCCCGCAGACGG
Source organism: Streptomyces sp. 351MFTsu5.1 (assembly GCF_000383655.1). Classification (NCBI taxonomy): domain Bacteria; kingdom Bacillati; phylum Actinomycetota; class Actinomycetes; order Kitasatosporales; family Streptomycetaceae; genus Streptomyces; species Streptomyces sp. 351MFTsu5.1. The sequence continues at coordinate 269,049 of NZ_KB911777.1, forward strand.
CGGTGGCCGTGAGGCCGAGGGTCGCTGCCCAGCGCGCGGTGTTCCGCATTGTGTGCATCCTTCCGCTGGATTCGAGGGTGTCGCCGTCCGACTCGGTCGGTGCCGGAGCGGCGAGCGCGAGTCTGCCGAGTCCTGGCCCGAACTTCACATCAGCCCCACAGTTTTCAGTAACCTTGCGTGTTGAATCAGTGGCGGGAAGTCACATCATCCGAACAGTCGAGCCCCTCAACCGCACGGATCTCGATCATTCGTTCCGGCCGGATGGCCTGTTTACCCCGCCTCTGCAATAGGCCTGAAACATTCCGCTTCCGCTCTCGGCGCACCCCGCCGAGACCCCTTGCGTTCATGGAAGGGTGGAGTAATCGTCATTACATGATTACTCAGGAACAGCGAGAGAAGCTGCGCGGCTGGTTCACCGGCCGTCTGCCCGACGATCTCTTCGAGGCGCTGGTCGAGGTGACCGTCGACCGCGAGGAGATCACCGTGATCGGCCGCATCCCCGGGCCGCGGCTCGCCGAGGGCGTCTCGGCCGCCGAGCGGGATGCCGCCGTGCGGGGCCGGATCCAGGAATTCCGGGAACGCACCCGCGAGGAGCGCGTGGAGGTCGCCCGCGAGGCCGAGCACACGTTCGGCCGCAAGGTGTCCTGGGGCGTGGAGTGCGACGGCGAGCGCGCCCTGTTCACGCATGTGGCGGCCCCCGTCATGACCCGGCTCCGGCAGCCCGAGCGTCAGGTCCTGGACACCCTCATCGCCGCCGGGGTCGCCCGCAGCCGCAGCGACGCGCTCGCCTGGTGCGTCCGGCTGGTGCAGCGCCACACCGACGACTGGCTGGCCGAACTTCGGGAGTCCCTGGAACACGTCCAACGGGTGCGGGCCCAGGGGCCGGACGCCGAGCAGGCGAGCGACTCCGCCGACGGGAGCCCCGAGGGCGGATGAGACGGCCGGCCCGGGTACCGGACCCGACCTCCGGCGGCGCGGTCGCCGCCCTCGGCTACATTGCGGCACATGACCAACTACGTACTGGTGGCGGGCGCGAGGCTCGGGGCGTCGGCATGGGACGAGGTCGCGGCAGAGCTGCGCGCGGCCGGGCACGCACCGCATCCGCTGACCTTGTCGGGCCTCGCGGAGAAGCAGGGTGTCCCGGCGGGACAGCGGACTCATGTGCGGGACATCGTCGACGAGGTCGAGCGGCTGGATCTGCGGGAGGTGGTGCTGGTCGGGCACAGCTACTCGGGCGTCCCGGTCGGACAGGCGGCCCAGCTGATCGGTGGCAGGCTGCGGCGCGTGGTGTTCGTCGACGCGAGCGTCCCCGTCGACGGGGAGTCCTTCCTGGACGGCTGGCCCAGCGACGACGTCCGCAGGACCATCGAGGAGAGCGGCGGCTTCTGGCTCCCGGTGGGTCCGGAGCACTTCGCCGACCAGGGCCTGACGGACGAGCAGATATCCCGGCTCATCACCCGCACGTCCCCGCACCCGGGCGCCACCCTCACCGAACCCGCCGTCCTCACCGGCCCGTTGGACAAGCTCCCGGCCACCTACGTCAAGTGCCTCCTCGACGGCGAGGAACCGATGCCGGTCGTGGCCGAGCTGCTGAAGAACGACAGCTGGGAACTGGTCGAGATGGACACCGGTCACTGGCCGATGTTCTCCCGGCCCCGCGAACTGGCCCGCATCCTCGCGGAGCTCGGCACGACCGCCTCCTGAACTCCTGGCACCTCCCGGATATCGTCGGCGCACTCGACGAGGAGAGGCGGCAGGGACCGATGGCCAAGCACTGGGCGGACTTCCAGTACGAGATCTACCTGAACGGGATGTCCGGCGCGGTGCCCCGGCTGCCCACGGACCTGACCCGCCTCGAAGAACTCACCGAACAGCGGCTGGGCCCCGGCCCGGTGGGCTATGTGGCGGGCAGCGCGGGTGACGGCAGTACGGCGCGGGCGAACCGGGCGGCTCTCCAACGGCGCCGGATCGTCCCGCGCATGCTGCGGGACGTGCACGAACGCGACCTGTCCGTCGAGGTGTTGGGCCGCACCCTGCCCGCACCGCTGGCACTGGCGCCGGTCGGGGTGCTGTCGATCATGCACCCCGAGGCGGAGTCCGCCGCCGCCCGCGCCGCCGCGGCCCAGGGCGTGCCGTACATCCTCTCGTCGGCCTCCAGCACACCGATGGAGCAGGTCGCCGAGGCGATGGGGGACGCCGAGCGCTGGTTCCAGCTGTACTGGCCGAAGGACCCGGAGGTCGCCCTCAGCTTCCTCGGCCGGGCCAGGGCCGCCGGGTTCACCGCCCTGGTCGTCACTCTGGACACCCCGCTGCTGTCCTGGCGGCCCCGCGATCTCGACCAGGCGTACCTGCCGTTCCTGCACGGCGTGGGCACCGCCAACTACTTCTCCGACCCGGCCTTCCTGGCGGGTCTGGCCAAGCCGGTGCACGAGGACCCGAACGCGGCCGTGCTGCACTTCGTCGGCATGTTCGCGGACCCCGGCAAGACCTGGCCCGATCTCGCGCTGCTCCGGGAGCACTGGGACGGCCCGATCGTGCTCAAGGGCATCCTGCACCCGGACGACGCCCGCCTCGCCGCCGACGCCGGGATGGACGGGGTCGTGGTCTCCAACCACGGCGGCCGGCAGGTGGCCGGGTCCGTCGCGGCGGCCGATGCGCTGCCCCGGGTGGTGGAGGCGGTGGGCGAGCGGCTGACGGTGCTCTTCGACAGCGGGGTCCGCACCGGCGACGACGTCTTCAAGGCCCTCGCCCTCGGCGCCCGAGCGGTGCTGCTCGGACGGCCGTACGTCTACGGTCTCGGGCTCGACGGACAGCCGGGCGTCGAGCATGTGATCCGCTGCCTGCTCGCCGAACTGGACCTCACCCTCGCCCTGTCGGGCCACGCGACGCCGGCCACGATCGGTCCCGAGGACCTTGTGGAGGACCCCGCCTGAGGGAAGATCCGCCCGAGGGAGTCCCGCCTGAGGGGAGGCCTCCGCGTACGGAGACCTCCCTGTGGCGGCCCGGTTCGGGGCGGGACCGCCGCTAGACCCGGCTCCTGAGCGCCGCCGGCCGGGCCTGCGGGGCCTCGCTCCCGGTGACCGACAGCGATCCGGGGCTCGCGACCGCGGGCGGGTCGGTCAGCCAGCGCTGCTCCTGCGAGCCGTCGCGGACCTTGACGACGATGTCGGCGCCCGCCTCCCCGGTGGTGGCGGCGAGGGCGAGCTGCTCGTCCCAGCGGGGGATCAACTCCCCCTGCACGGTGAGGTCGTAGCGCACGTCCTGGGCCCGCTTCGCCTTGTCCTCGGCGCACTCGCCGAGGATGACCACTCCCGCGTCCACGTGTGAGTCCAGGCACAGCTCCGGGTTGGCCTCGCTGCGCAGCAGCCCGTCGGCCTCGTACGACCACTGCTGGGTCACATCGGTCGAGCAGGCCGCCAGTTCGGTGCCGGCGCCCTCCTTCACCGTGCCCCGGATGTCGAGGCAGAGGCCGGAGGCGGCGTTGCGCAGCCGGGTCACGGCCGGCGCGGTGGGCAGCTGGGCGGTGCCCGGAGTGCGGGGGCTCGTGCTCGGGACGGTGTCGTTGCCGGTGGCGCTGGTCGAGGCGGCCGGGTCGGCGCCGTCGTCGTGCGACCACAGGCCGGTGGCGAGCATCGCCGCGAGGATCCCGGCGGAGGTCAGGCCCACTCCGGTGAGCACCGTGCGCGAGGAGCGCGGACCGCTGCCCGTGCCGGGGGTCCGGCGGCCGGGAGTCGGGATGCGCGCCAGGATGCGGCGGCGTTCCGCGCCGTGCCGGCCGCTCCCCCGGCCGCGGGCCGAGTCCGGGGGCGTACGCCCGGCGCGCAGTTCGAGATAGCGCCGGGCGCCCCAGCCGAGCACCGCCTCGGCGACGAGGACACCGAGCCCGCCCTCGAAATGGCTCAGTTGTTCCGCGGCGGAACGGCAGTAGGGGCACTCCGAGAGATGCTGCTCGACATCCGGCAGCAGGGCGCCGCCGCGTCGAATCGGAACATCGAGGAGGCGGTTGTAGAAGCGGCATTCCTTGGTCGGCGCGAGTTCCCGATGGGCATGTACACATCCTTCCCGGAATTTTTCACGCGCCTGTTCGAGCGCTGCCGACGCGGTGTCGGCATCCATGCCGAGGAGTGCGGCGGGCACCGCAATCGAGTCGGCCTCGACCTCGGTGTGCCACAGCAAGCAGCGGGCCAGTCCGGGAAGGGACTGGAATGACCGCTCGGCGAGCTTGCGGTTTTCCGGGGTCATGGACTTCGCGGCCCGCATCCCGCGGCCGCCGTTCGGTTTCACCAAGTCCGGCAGCACACCCGTTATTCGGTCCTCCGCCGTCCACTCCCTGACCGTGTCCCGCACGGCCACGAGGGTTCTCGGGCGCAGGGCGAGGGCCGGTTCGCCGAGGGCGAGGCGGTCCAGGACCTGGTGGAAGGCGGCAGCGGCCACCATGGAGGCGGTCTCGGACGGGGACGCCAGACAGATCACCGCGTATTCCTGGGCCGGTTTCCAGTGGCGGGCCATGAGCAGGGCGACGGACTGGGCGGCCTCACCGTCGGGACGCCCTCTGAGCCGGGCTGCGAGATCCTCGTCGGATTCTCCGGACGCGCCGCCCGGCGGCGGGTAAGGCGGAAGCGGTGGGTGGGGGGTGGGCACTGAGCGGATTCCTTCCCAGGGGCATGGGACTCACAGAAGTTCTCCTTGCCGAAAAGAAGTGCCGGACGGGGCATCCCTTTTGGGCGCGGCGTGGGAAGCACGAATTCGCCGACGCCTCCTCGACCCGGTTCCCCACGAGACGAATACGACCCGGCCCTTGCCCCCCACTCAGGTGGTTCACCCTTGCACAAGTCACTCACGGCCAACAAGGCACCCGGGCAACATCCACGCCAATTGAAAGCGCGTCAGCAGCCGCCGCAACTGCGCCTCCTCGCACTGGCTTTCGCCATTCCATGCGCCCCGTGTGAAACCCGCGCACGCGCCGGAGCGCCGCGCACGCTCCCCCGAGGGGCCGACCGGTAGTGCACTGGTACCGGCCCTTCTCGGAGGCCCCGCGCGGAACGGCGGCTCTCCCGCGCGAAACCCCGGCCGCCGACCCCGTTCCTCCCGCCCTCGGTCGGCGGCCCCGGGGCGGGACGACCGAGGGCCGGCGGCTCGGCCCGGGTCCCCTTCCCTACGTCCACGGCACCCGGGTCGTACGCCACGGCTTCGCACGGACCCCCTGCCCAGTGCCCCCGGGCTTCAGATCTGCCAGGAGCGCAGTCGGTCCGCCGCGCCGTACACGTCGGTCTTGCCGGAGATCAGGTCGCGGGCGAGGTCGACGAGGGCGCCGTACGGCGGGTCGATGCCCACGCCGCTGACGAACATGTAGGCCACGGCGGTGGCGCACGCGAAGCGGGCATTGGCGGACGGTAAGGGCTTGAGCAGGGCCAGGGTGTGCAGCAGAGCGGCGGCCCGCCAGGCCGGGTCGGAGTCGACGCCGAGACGCGGCGGATCGACCCGGTGCCGGGCGACGGCGGCGACGAGCGCCGAGAAGTCGTTGATCGTGGGCTGCTCGGGCAGGACCTCTTCGTGCCGCTGAAGCAGCCAGGGCACGTCGATGTGGACGACGGAAGCCATCGGTCAGGCGACCCGCCCCGCGCCCTTGCCCGCCGGTTCGTCCTCGGGGAAGGCGGCGGCGAACTCGTCGGCGTGGGTGGAGAAGAACCGCCGGAACGCCTCCGCGCCTTCCTGGAGGGCCCGGTGCCGCGCGATGTCCGCCGCGGCGGCCTCCCGCACGAGGGCCTTCATCGACGTACCGCGCTCCTTGGCGATCTGCCGCAGGTCCTCCAGCTCGCGATCGCTGAACTCCACATTGAGAGCAGGCATGCCCTCACGGTACCGCGCGAGGTACTCCACCGTAAATACTCGCAGGTCAGATCCATATCACGGCGGTACCGCAGCCGTCCCCGACCATGCCGCCACGGCACGCACCGTCGTGAGGCGTGGGTCACACTCCGCCCCCTCCATGTCACATTCCGGGCCCCGGAAGGCCTCGCATGAGTGAGCGCGCTACTGGGAGGCCCACCCGATGACCGAGATCCCCGTGCCCGGCGGCACCGAAGACCCGACCGGCGTCTTCGTCGAGCACCGTGAACTGCTGTTCGGCGTCGTCTACACCATGCTGGGCAGCGTCACCGACACCGAGGACGTCCTCCAGGACGCCTGGCTGTCGTGGTCGCGCCGGGGCACCGGCGGTGTCGACAACCCGCGTGCCTACCTGGTCCGGATCGCCGTCAACCACGCCCTGACGCGGCGGGCCGTGGTCGACCGCCGCCGTGAGACGTACGTCGGCCCGTGGCTGCCCGAGCCCCTGGTCACCGAGGAGCCGGGCGCCGACGACCCGGCGCTGCGGACCGAGTCCGTGTCACTGGCGATGCTGGTGGTCCTGGAGTCGCTGTCCCCGCTGGAGCGCGCGGTGTTCGTGCTCCACGAGGTGTTCGGGTACGCCCACACCGAGATCGCGGAGATCATCGACCGGAAACCGGCCGCCGTACGGCAGTTGGCGCATCGCGCACGGGTGCACGTGCACGCCCGCCGACCGCTGTACAAGGCGCATCCGCGGGTGCGCCGGGAGGCGACCGAGCGGTTCGTGCGGGCCGCCGTCGGCGGGGACATCGCGGAGCTGATGGAGATCCTCGCCCCGGACGTGACGGTGTGGACCGACGGCGGCGGGCTGCGCAAGCAGGCGCTGCGGCCGGTGCACGGCCGGGACAAGGCCGCCCGGCTGCTCAACGGGTACGCGCAGCGGGGCGGGGCCCACCTGGATCTGGAGCTGCGCCACCGGCGGGTCAACAGCGACGACGCGGCCGTGCTGTTCGCGCACGGCTCGCCGTACGCGGTGATCGTCCTGGACCTCACCCCGGAGGGCGACCGGGTGGCGAACGTCTTCGTCGTCACCAACCCCGACAAGCTCACCCACGTCAAGAAGGAGGAGGCGTGACCACCACGGAACAGCGGGCGGAGCAAGGCAGGGGCGAGCGGCTGTCCGGCTGGCTCGACGGCCGGCTCGGCACTCGCACCCTCGGCGCGAAGTACCTGCGCAAGGTCTTCCCGGACCACTGGTCCTTCCTGCTGGGCGAGATCTGCCTGTACAGCTTCGTCGTGCTGGTCCTGACCGGGGTGTGGCTCACCCTGTTCTTCCATCCGTCGATGAACGAGGTGACGTACCACGGCAGTTACACACCCCTGAACGGCGTGCGCATGTCGGAGGCGTACGCCTCGACGCTGGACATCAGCTTCGACGTGCGCGGCGGGCTGCTGATCCGCCAGCTGCACCACTGGTCGGCGCTGGTCTTCGTCGCCGCGATGCTCACGCACATGATGCGGCACTTCTTCACCGGCTCGTTCCGCAAGCCGCGTGAGGTCAACTGGCTGTTCGGCTGGGCCCTGTTGTTCCTGGGCCTGTTCGAGGGCCTCTTCGGCTACTCGCTGCCGGACGACCTGCTGTCGGGCACGGGCCTCAGGTTCGTCTACGGCGCCACGCTGTCCGTACCGGTCGTCGGGACGTATCTCGCGCTGTTCCTGTTCGGCGGCGAGTTCCCCGGCCATGACATCGTGGCGCGCTTCTACTCGCTGCACATCCTGGTGATCCCCGGCATCATGGCGGCCCTCGTGGTGGCCCACCTGATCCTGGTCGTGTACCACAAGCACACCCAGTTCGCGGGCCCCGGAAAGACCGAACGCAATGTGGTCGGCACGCCGTTCTTCCCGGTGTACCTGGCGAAGGCGGGCGGCTTCTTCTTCCTGGTCTTCGGAGCACTGACCGTCATCGCGGCCGTGGCATCCGTCAACCCCGTCTGGTCGTACGGCCCTTACCGCGCCGACCAGGTCTCCACGGGCGCCCAGCCGGACTGGTACCTCGGGTTCGCCGAGGGGCTGGTGCGGGTGATGCCGGGCTGGGAGGTCACCCTGTGGGGCCACACCCTGGTCCTCGGGGTGCTGATCCCGGTCGTGGTCTTCCCGCTGCTGCTGGTGTTCATCGGCGTCTACCCGTTCCTGGAGGCCCGGTTCACCAGGGACCGGCGGGAGCACCACCTGCTGGACCGCCCGCGCAACAGGCCGGTGCGTACCGCGATCGGTGCCTCCTGGATCAGTCTGTACCTGATCCTGCTGGCGGGCGGCGGCAACGACATCGTGGCGACCCGGCTCCACCTGTCGATCAACACGGTCACCTGGGCCGTGCGGATCGGTGTGCTCGTCGTCCCGGCGGTCGTCTTCGTGGCCACCCGGCGCATCTGTCTCGGTCTCCAACTCCGGGACAGGGAGCTGGTGTTGCACGGCCGGGAGACCGGTGTGATCAAGCGGCTGCCGCACGGGGAGTACGTCGAGGTGCACCAGCCGCTCGATCAGGCCCGGCTCCACACGCTCACCGCGCACGAGCGGCCCGGTGAGCTGGTGGAGCATCCGAAGGTCAGCCTTGATCCGCCACGAAGGACGCCATCCGGGTCAGGGCCGAGTTCCAGTTGATGGTGTGCTCGTTGGTCGCCCAGGACTGGATGTCGTCGATGTAGCAGAACTGGCCGACGCAGCCCTGGAGTTTGCTCTGTGCGTAGGGGTCCTGGATCCCTGAGTTCGGCCCGCCCGCGAGGGTGCCCTTCGGCGGGTTCGGCATGTTCGGGTCGAGCTGGTGGGCGTACCAACGGGCGTGCTGGTTGTGGGAGTTGACCTCGCCGTAGCCGGTCACGTACGACATGTTGAGCGCGTTGCGGCCGAAGATGTAGTCGATGCCCTGGAGGGCGCCGTCCCGGTACTTCGAGGCACCGGTGATGTCGTAGGCGGTGGCGATGACGATCCCGTTGTGCAGGATCTGGTGGTTGGAGCCCCAGTCGTAGAGGTTGCCGTCGGGGGCGTACGGAAGGCCGTACGGCTGGGCCTTCAGGGTGGCCAGGTAGCGGTCGGCACCCTTGACGACCGACTGCCTCACCTTGTCGCGGCCGGGCAGCTTGCTGGGCACGGTCGCCAGGTCCAGCCGGGCCGCGGCGGCCGTGCGGGCCCAGTCGTAGCCGACGGGGACGAAGATGTCGGCGGTGTGGACGGGTGAGGCGAGGACGTAGTCCTGGAAGGCCTTCTCGCCCGTGGTGAGGTACAGCTCGGCCGCCGCCCAGTAGAACTCGTCGGTGACGTTGTTGTCGGCGTAGGTGCCGCCTCCGGTGCCGTCGCTCTCCGAGGCGTACAGGTCGGGGTGGGCGAGCGCGGCGGTCCAGGCCTTGCGGGCGGCCGTCAGGGCCTTGGCCGCGAACGCCTTGTCGTACGGCTTGTACAGGCGGGCGGCCTGGGCGGCCGCGGCGGCGAGGTTCAGGGTCGCCGCGGTGGACGGCGGGTGCAGTTCACGCTTCTGCGGGTCGTCGCTCGGCAGCAGCGGCAGGCCGGTCCACTGCTCGTCGTGGATCTTGTGGTGGGCCATCCCCGCCAGCGGCTTCCCGTCCGGCACCTGCATCTTGAGCAGGAACTCCAGCTCCCAGCGGGCCTCGTCGAGGATGTCCGGGACCTTGTTGCCGCTCTCGGGGATGGCGAGGGTGCCGTCGCCGAGCTTCCCCGGCTCACCGGTGCGGGCCAGCAGTTCACGCTCGTACGTGCTGAGCAGTTCCCAGGTGGAGATGCCGCCGTTGACGACGTACTTGCCGTGGTCACCCGCGTCGTACCAGCCGCCGGTGACGTCGAGGGTGTAGTCGCACACGCCTGGCTGGCAGGGCACGTTCTTGTCGCCCTGGTTGGGGGCCACGTTCACGTGACCGGCGGCACGGCCGTAGCCCGGGCGCAGGTCGTCGCGGATCGCGATGCCGCTGCGCTGGGTGTAGTAGTACTTGGCCGCGTCCAGCCGGAGCTGCTCGTAGGCCGAGGCACCGATGTCGAAGGGCCGGCTGGTCTCGCCGTCGGCGACCAGGGTGAACCCGGTGCCCTTCTTCCGGTAGGCGCCGAAGTCGATCGAGTGGACGTTCTGCCCGGAGGAGGCGTCGACACCGCGCGGCAGGGTCGAGCCGTGGGCGACGACGGCGCCGGAGGCGTTCTTGAGCTGCCAGGGCAGCTTGGTCGTGGCGTCCGTGACCAGGGTGGCGCTCTTCGGCCCGGCGGGCAGATAGGCGACCTGGTTGACCCGCACGCGCGGTCCGGTGTCGGGCTCGTACACCTCGGGCGGGACCCCGCCCAGCAGGGACACGTCGTCCATGCAGAAGCGGAACGGGTCGGCGCTGCCGCCGAGCTGGAAGCCGACCTGGCCCTGCGCGGTGTCGACGGGCGAGGTGAACGTGTAGGTGTAGGCGTTCCCGGAGACGCTGAGCTGCGGGCTCACCTCGAAATAGGTGTCGTAGGGCGACACTTGCAGCCCCACGATCGCGCGCAGGACGTGCCCCTCGGGCGAACCCTTCGCGGTGAAGGAGAACTTGTACGACTCCCCCTTCACCAGGGTCACGTCGTTCTGGCCGACGGCCGCGTCCCAGCGGTTGGCGGTGCCGCCGGGCACGTCCGCGCAGAGCTGTCCGTCGGACAGTCCCGCGGTGACGTTGCTGGTCGTCCACCAGGGCTCGGCACCGGTGTCGAAGGTGCCGTTCTTGAGCTGCTCGACCTCGTCGGCGGCGGCTCCGGACGCGGGGAGGCCCGCGAGTGCCGTCCCCATGAGGGCCGCAAGGGCCAACAGGGCGGTTCTGTGTCGTTTCACGTCTGGGCTCCTCTGGAGAGGTGCGGGCGACGCTCGTGATGGGAGCGCTCCCAGAAGCGGACGGACGCCATGCTTGTTGCAGGCATGACACTGCGTCAACCACCGGGCAGCGCCAACTTGTCACGCGACCGTCATAACGCCTCTCCCTCGTCGAGGCCCAGAAGCGCCCACAACTGATCGTGACCGCACAGGACCTGACGGTAAGCCACATACGGCCGTCGAGGACGCGGTGAGCCGCTTCCGCCCGCCGCACCGACCCCACCGGATGTGCCCTTTGACCGGCGTCTCCCGTCCGGCAGGGGTTCGCCGTCCGCGCGCGAGCGCGACGCACTAGTCTTGGAGCCCAAGTGACCGGTTTGTTCACTGAGAGTGCCCGCAATGGAGTGGCGACGATGACCCTCGTGTACCCGTTCGACGACACGGCGACAGCGCGGGCCGTCGTCGGCGAGGACGGCACGCTGGTCGCGTGGAACGCCGGAGCGCAACGCCTGCTGGGCTGGTCGCCCGCCGAGGTGGTGGGCAGACCCGCGATGAACCTGCTGGTCAGCGGCGGCCAGGAGAGGCCCGCCGGGCCCGTGGGCGCCCGCTGGGACGGTGTCCTCACCCTGTGCCACCGGGACGGCACCGCCGTGTCGGCCTGGCTGCTCGCCCATCACCAGCCCTCCGCGGACGGCGGTCCCGGGCACTGGCTCGTGGTGACCCCGCTGGACCCCGGCGGCGCCCGCTCCGCCGACGACCCGCTGGGCACGGCCGTGCTCACCCAGGCGCCCTGCGCCGTCGCCGTCTACGACGACCAGCTGCGGCTGCGCCGGATCAACGACGCCATGGCCGAGGTGATCGGCCTGCCCGAGAAGCGCATCCAGGGCCTCAGACTGTCCGAGATCGGCGGCAAGCGGCAGAGCGAGGAGCTGGAGGAGCAACTGCTCCACGTGCTCAGCAGCGGCGAGGCCAAGGACGTGCAGACGTACATGCGGACCGGCGGCGAGAACAGTGCGCACGCCTGGCTGGCCCGGATGGCACCGGTCACCGACCCGTCGGGCCGGGTGCGGGGCGTGTGTCTGGCCGCCCACGACTTCACCGACAACTTCCTCGCCCGGGAACGGCTCCAGCTGGTCAACGAGGCCAGTGTGCGCATCGGCACCACCCTCGACGTCACACGGACGGCCCAGGAGCTGGCCGACGTCTGCATTCCCGCGCTCGCCGATTTCGTCAGCGTCGACCTGCTGGATCCTCAGGAGCAGGGCGAGATCCCGCCGGTGCTCACCGCGCCGGTCGAGCTGCGCCGCGCCGCCCACCAGTCGGTGGACCCCGGGAACCCGATGGCCGTGGTCAAGCCGGGCCACACCGAGGTGTACCCGGCCAGCTCTCCGCAGGCCGACTCGCTGGTCGCGGGCTCCACCATCGTGGCCACGGTGGCCTCCGGACGGCTCGACCGGTGGCTCACCTGGAACCGGACCCGCGCCGAGCGGGTCGAGGAGTTCGGCATCCACTCCACGATGTCCGTGCCGATCCAGGCCCGTGGCCAGACCCTCGGGGTCGCGGTCCTCACCCGGTACCGGCGGCCGGACCCCTTCACCCCGGACGACGTCCTGCTGGCCGAGGAGATCACCGCGCGGGCCGGGATCTGCGTCGACAACGCCCGCCGCTTCTCCCGTGAGCGCGAGACCGCGCTCGCCCTCCAGCGCAGTCTGCTGCCCCGTTCTCTGCCCCGCACCGCCGCCGTGGACGCCGCCTCGCGCTATCTCCCGGCCGCGCGGGCCGGGGTCGGCGGCGACTGGTTCGACGTGATCCCGCTGTCGGGGATGCGGGTCGCGATGGTCGTCGGGGACGTGATCGGCCAGGGCATCCAGGCCTCCGCGACGATGGGCCGGCTGCGCACCGCCGTCCGCACCCTCGCCGACATCGACCTGGCCCCGGACGAACTCCTCACCCACCTGGACGACCTGGTCGTACGGCTGTCCGCGGAGGCCGGCGGCGAGGGCAACCCCGGAGAGGTCGGGGCCACCTGTCTCTACGCGGTCTACGACCCGGTCTCCCGGCGCTGCACGCTGGCCCGGGCCGGGCATCCGGCGCCCGTGCAGCTGACCCCGGGCGGAGTCGCCCGGGAGGTGGACCTGCCCGCGGGGCCGGCGCTGGGGCTCGGCGGGCTGCCGTTCGAGTCCGCCGAGCTGGACCTGCCCGAGGGGAGCCTGCTGGCCCTGTTCACGGACGGGCTGCTCGAGTCCCGGGAGCGGGACGTGGACTCGGGCCACGCGCTGCTGCGCGAGGCCCTCGCCCTGCCCGCCGACTCCCTGGAGGAGACCTGCGACCGGGTGCTGCACACGCTGCTCCCGGCGACCGGCTCCGCCGACGACGTGGCACTCCTGCTGGCCCGGACCCGGGGGCTGCCCGCCTCGCAGGTGGCGACCTGGGACATCCCGGCGGACCCCGCCCTGGTCGGTCCCGTGCGCAAGCAGGTCGTGGAACAGCTGGCCCGCTGGGAACTGGCCGAGGCCTCGTTCACCGCCGAGCTGGTGACGAGCGAGCTGGTGACGAACGCGATCCGCTACGGCGCCCGTCCCATCCGGCTGCGGCTCATCCATGACGCGACCACGCTGATCTGCGAGGTCTCCGACAGCAGCCACACCGCCCCGCACCTCAGGCGCGCCAAGACCTGGGACGAGGGCGGCCGGGGGCTGCTCCTGGTCGCCCAGCTCACCCAGCGCTGGGGCAGCCGGCACACGGCCGACGGCAAGACCATCTGGGCGGAGATCGGCCTCCTCGACGAGGAGTGAGGCGTGCAGCGCGCGAACCTTTCCGGCCCGGGCCGCGTCGGATCCTGATGACGACCCCTGATGACGGGGCACGAGACACCGTACGCGCGCGTGCGGGAGATCTCCGGGAGTGTGGAGACATGACGAACAGGTTCCTGGGTGTACGGCGGGCCGTGCTGGCCGCGGGTTCGGTCGCGCTGCTCGGTCTGGTGGCGGGCTGCGGCAGCAGTAGCAGCAGTGACGGAACGTCGAGCGCCCCGCGGACGGAGTCCGGCACGGCGACCTCGTCCGGCACCGGGGCGCCCACCGGGGCGAGCAGCGTCCCGACCGACGCGGTGAGCAACTCCCTCACCCCGTCCGCGCCCCCGGCGTCCGCGTCCGTCACCCGCTGCCACACCTCCGAGCTGAGCGCCTCCGTCGGCCGCAACAACCCCGGTGCCGGGCAGGAGAACTTCCCGGTGGTGCTGACGAACGAGTCGCACCGCACCTGCACCCTGTACGGCTATCCGGGCACCGCCTTCGTCGACGCGTCCGGCAAGCAGCTGGGCCCGGACCCCGAGCGGTCCGCCGCGAAGCCGGAGACCGTGAAACTGGCGCCGGGCGGCAGCGCCTGGGCCGGACTGTCCTTCGCCAACCCGGAGATCAGCGGGGCCGGGACCGCCACCCCGGCCGTGCTCGTGGTGACCCCGCCGGACGAGAAGGACCCGCTGAGGGTGACCTGGAAGGGCGGCGCGGTCCCGGTCTCCGGCGACGAGTCGTCGGTGCGGCTCATCCCGTTCAGCGCGGGCACGGGGGCCTGAGCGGCCGAGACGGGCGTCCGGGGAGAGGTCGGACGTGTCGGGTCCACGATCGGGGGTATCGGGGTCGAGGCCGGGGGAATCGGGAAGTTCTTACCCTCGCCTGGTTTGATGACCGGGCACGATCTGCTCACCTCACGAAGGACCCGCCCTGAACACCCCGCTCGCCGAAGCCCTGTCCATCGCCCTGCTCGTAGCCGTCCTCGCGTGGGCGGTCCTGCGTCCCTTCGGCTGGCCGGAGGCGGTCGTCGCCGTCCCCGCGGCCGGACTGGTGATCCTGACCGGGGCCATCTCGCCCGAGCACGCCTGGGCGGAGGCCGAACGGCTCGGGCCCGTCGTCGGGTTCCTGGCCGCGGTCCTGGTGCTGGCCCACTTCTGCGATGTCGAGGGGCTGTTCCACGCCTGCGGGGCCTGGCTGGCACGACGCGCGGCCGGCTCGCCCGGACGGCTGCTGACCGGGGTGTTCCTGCTGGCGTCGGCGATCACGGCGGTGCTGAGCCTGGACGCCACCGTCGTGCTGCTGACGCCCGTGGTGCTGGCCACCGCCTCCCGGATGGGGGCCCGCGCCAAACCGCATGTCTACGCCTGCGCCCACCTGTCGAACACGGCCTCGCTGCTGCTGCCGGTGTCCAACCTCACCAACCTGCTGGCCTTCGAGGCGAGCGGGGTGAGCTTCACCCGCTTCGCGCTGCTGATGACGCTGCCCTGGGTCGCCGCGATCGCCGTCGAGTACGTGGTCTTCCGGCGCTTCTTCGCCACCGACCTCACTGTGGTCGACCACTCCCCCGGGTCGGCCGAGGAACCCCCGCTGCCGCTGTTCGCCCTGATCACCGTCGGCTGCACCCTGGCCGGGTTCGTGGTGGCGTCGGCCTTCGGCGTCGACCCCGCCTGGGTCGCGTGCGCGGGAGCGCTGGTGCTGGCGGGCCGTGCCCTGGTCCGGCGCAAGGCCACTCCGGCCACGGTGGTGCGGGCCGCGGCACCGGCGTTCCTGGCGTTCGTGCTGGCGCTGGGCGTCGTGGTGCGCGCGGTCGTGGACAACGGCCTCGCGGACGCCCTGCACCAGGTCCTGCCGGACGGGACGGGGCTCGTCGCGCTGCTGGGGATCGCCGCGCTGGCCGCCGTCCTGGCGAACCTGATCAACAACCTGCCCGCGGTCCTGGTGCTGCTGCCGCTCACCGCGGCCGCCGGCCCCGGCGCGGTCCTCGCGGTGCTGCTCGGGGTGAACATCGGCCCGAACCTCACCTACGCCGGGTCCCTGGCCACCCTGCTGTGGCGGCGGATTCTGCACCGGCAGGACCACGAGGTCGGCCTCGGCGAGTTCACCCGGCTCGGCCTGCTGACCGTGCCGGCCGCGCTCGCCGCGGCCGTGGTGGCGCTGTGGGGCTCGCTCCAGCTCGTGGGGGCCTGAGCGGCAGGCTCAGCGCCTGCCGCCGTATCCACCGCCGTAGCCGCCGCCCCCGTAACCGCCGCCGTAGCCGCCTCCGTAGCCGCCTGGGGGCGGGCCGCCCCAGGAGCAGGCGTACGGGTTGGAGGAGCAGTCCTGGCCCGGCGGGGCGCTGCTCGACGGGGTCGGCGTGGTCTGCGGGGCGGACGGTGCGGGGGTCGGCGTCGGGGTCGCCGTCGGTGTCTTCGAGGGCGCCGGGGCGGACTTCGGGGTCGGGGTGGGGCTGCCCTCCGCGTCCCAGTTGACCGCCTGCATCTGCGGCTCGGTCGTGGAGGTGTCGAACACCCAGCGCTGGGCGGGGCCCTCGTCGCGGTTCTTCAGGACCAGCGCGCCGGAGCCGTCGGTCGCGGCCGGTGTCAGGGCGAGGTCCTGGTTCCAGCGCGGTACAAGGGTGCCCTGGAGCGTGAAGTCGTAGCGGATGTTCTTGCCGCCGGGGCTGGTCTCGCCCGTGCAGAGCGCCAGGCGCACCGAGTAGCCGAGGTGGGAGTCCAGGCACAGTTGAGGGTCGGCCGCGCTGCGCAGCAGTCCGTCCGTCTCGTACGTCCACTGCTGGCCCTCGGCGCCGGAGCACTCGGCGAGTCCGGTCTCGACGCCCTGGGCGATCTCCTTGCCGACGACACCGACGCACAGCCCCGACTCGACGTTGTGCAGACGGCCGCGCAGGTCTCCCTTGCGCGCCTCGCCCGCGCCCGCCTGGGACGGATCGCCGGTCGAGGAGGCCGTGTCGGAGCCGGGCGCTTCGGAGGGGCCCGCGGCGGACGCGTGGTCGCCGTCGGACGAACCGAGCGCGGACCACATCACCAGCGGCAGGACTATGAGCCCGCTCACCGTCAGGACGGCGGCGGTGAGATTGCGGCGGGAGGTGCGCCGGGCGGCACCCCGGTGGGCCGAGCGGCGGGCGGCCGCGCGGGCCCTGGAGCGCGGGCCCGGTACGGCGGGGTCGCCGGGGCCGGCCCCGTCGGGCGGGGTGGTGGGCCGCGGCGGGGTGCCGAAGGCCTCCGCCACGAACGGCCGGGCCGGGGCGTGCTGTCGGGCCTCCTGAGCGGCCCCCGTGTCGTCGACGCTCATCCGGGAGGTCACGTAGGCGCCGGCGCCCCAGCCGAGCACCGCCTCGGCGAGGGCCAGGCCGAGGCCGCCGTTGAACTGGTGCAGCTGGTCGGCGGTGTGCATGCAGTGCCTGCACCGCTCCAGGTGCGCCCGCAGGTCGGGGTCGAGCTCGACGCCGCCGCGCCGGTAGGTCACGTCGAGCAGCCGCAGGTAGTGCCGGCACTCCTGCTCGGGGGCGAGCTCGCGGTGCACCTGGAGGCACTCCTCGCGCAGCCGGTCGCGGGCGCGGCGGAGTTCGATGCCGGCGGCCTCCTCGTCCAGGCCGAGGAGGGCCGCGGGGACGCCGATGGGTTCCGCCTCGACCTCGGTGTGCCACAACAGGCAGCGGGCGGACTGCTGCAACCGCTGGAAGGCGCCGGACAGCAGCCGGCGGTCGTCGGGCGGCAGCAGACGGGCCGCGACGCGCTCGCCGTCCTCCTCGGCGCGCAGTGCGGGGTTGAGCATCTCGCGCCGTCCGTCGGAGTCCCACTCGGCCGCGATGCGGCGGACGGTGACGAGCAGATGGGGGCGCCAGGCGGCGCTCGGTCCGGTCTGGCGCAGCGACTCCCCGAACAGGCGGGTGAACGCGGCCGTGGTCAGCATGCCCGCGGGGCGGGGACCGTCGGTGCACAGCCGGGCGTAGGCGAACGCGGCTTCCCAGTGCCGGTCGAGGAGTTCGCCGACGGGTTGCAGGGCGGGAGTCGTACCGCTCCACTTCTTGAGCTCTGCGCTCAGCTGTTCGTCCGTGACGTCGTACGGACGAACCGGAGACGGGGAATTCGACAGGCCTGCGTCCTTCACGACGGCATTTCCTCCCGAGGGCATGCTGCGTTGCATTAAGTCCATACCAATGGGTGCGTGCGCCGTTGTCCGCTCTTTTGAAGCATGAGGCGTACGGAGGGGGTCTTGAGCACACAGGGGGAAATGTGCATTGTCTGTGTGCTGACAACGCACACCTTTGCACAGGTCAGGGACGCCCAACAAGTGATCTCGCGGATTTTCAGATTCCGCGTGCCGCGCGTAGATAGACGGTTCGTCAATACCCGTTGGAAACAGGATTCAGTTAACTCCGCGAAGCGATCCAGGAAACCATTGAAGCGCCACTCCACGGCAGGTCCGGACGGCTTCGCGACGTCAGGCACCAACCATTGACCCGGCGGCGCGGTAGGCGCCGGGCGGGGAGCCGTAGCGTTCGCGGAAGACGCGGTTGAAGTGGAAGGGACTGGCGAAGCCGGAGGCGGCGGCGACGCGTCCCACAGACAGGTCGGTGCTCTCCAGCAGCCGGGCGGCGTGCCGGAGCCGGGCCTCGCGCACCGCCCGCATCGGTGCGTGCCCCTGCTGCCGGGCGAAGAGATGGGCGAACCGGGACGGCGAGAGCGCGACCTCGGCGGCGAGCGACCGTACGGTGTGCGGGGCGCCGGGGTCGGCCTCGATCAGCTCCTGGGCGCGTCGCACCCGGGGATCCCCGTCGGCGGCCACCCCGCTCCGGTGGGCGGCACCCGCGGCGAGCAGCACGACCTCCTCCAGCGCGTTCAGGGCAAGTTCACGGGCGGTGGTGCCGTGGGCGACGGCCACGGTGGCACGGTCGCCGACGGGCTGAGACCCGGGCGGGACGGCAGTGCCGGGCCTGCGGGCGTCGGCGAACATGCGGCGAAACGCCGCCTCGACGCGGGTGCGCGGGTCCTCGCCGGTGGGGTCCGGGGCGACGGCGTACAGGCCGTCACCCCTGCCGTACGGTCCCAGCCAGGCGGTCCAGGAGGGTCTGGCTCCGCAGTGCGCCCACCAGAACTCCCAATGGTCGCAGCCCAGTTGGACGCCGTAGCGGTGCGGGACGCCCGGGGCGAGCACCACGAGCTCCCCGGCGCTCGCCGCGGTCTCGGTCCGTCCCTGACGCAGGGTTCCCCGGCCGCTCAGCGTCCATGTGAACAGCCAGCTGTCGGCGCCTTGCGGTCGCTGGACGGTGTAGCCGGGAAGTTCGTCGTAGCGGCCGACGACCACGAGGCCCGGCGGTGGTCCGGGGTCGCCCGGCGCGACAGTCCCGGGCAGTCCTTCGGTGGTCATGGACATCCTCCTCACCTGTGCTGCGGCCTAGCGTGACGAGTGGAACACAGGTGACGAAGGAGGGGACACATGACCGTCACGGGCATCGGGACAGGGGTCCGGCAGTTCGCGGAGGACGGCTTCACGGTCGTTCGCGGGCTCTTCGCACGCGAGGAGACCGACCGGCTGTGCGCGGAGTTCGCGGCACTGCACGCGGGCGGCCCGGTGCCGGGGCACTTCGAGCCGAGCGAGTCCACGGATCCGCTGCGCAGGTATCCGCGGGTGATGCAGCCGCACGAGATCAACGACCTAGCGCTCGGGGTCCTGCTGGACGCGCGGCTGCGGGAGGTGCTGGAGTCGCTGCTCGGCGAGGAGGTGCTGGCCGCGCAGAGCATGTTCTACTTCAAGCCGCCGGGGGCGCGGGGGCAGGCGCTGCACCAGGACAACTTCTATCTGCGGGTCGAGCCGGGCACCTGTGTCGCCGCCTGGGTGGCCTGCGACGAGATCGACCGGGACAACGGCGGTCTCGAAGTCGTCCCGGGCACGCACCGCATGGACCTGTTCTGTCCCGAACTGGCGGACTCCGAAGTGTCGTTCGCTAGGGAGTACGTGGCGCCGCCGCCCGGGCTCGTCACGGTGCCCGTCGACATGGCGCCGGGCGACGTCCTGTTCTTCAACGGCAGCCTGGTGCACGGGTCGCAGCCCAACCGCACGGCCGACCGGTTCCGGCGCTCGTTCATCGGGCACTACGTGGGCGCGTCCACGGAGCGGATCGGGCCCTACTACCGGACGCTGTCGATGAGCGGCGCGCGGGTGCCACTGCCGGAGAGCGAGGGGGCGGGTCCGTGCGGAACGGAGTTCGCACCGCACGGACCGCACTGACCGGGAGCGCCGGACCGGGCTCGTGTCAGCTGTGGCCGACGACCGGCCTGGCCGTGTACGGCGCCTCCAGTTCCTCGATCTCCTTCTCGCTGAGCTCGAGGTCCACGGCCGCAACGGCGTCCTCGATGTGGTGCCGCTTGCCCGCGCCCACGATCGGGGCCGCCACGGTGTCCTGCGCGAGGAGCCAGGCGAGGGCGACCTGCGCACGCGGGACGCCCCGGGCGCCGGCGATGCGGGTGACGGCCTCGACGATGCTGCGGTCGCCCTCCTGGTAGAGGCGGCTGCCGAAGTTGTCCGTGGAGCTGCGGTCGGTCACCGTGCCCCAGTCCCGGGTGAGCCGCCCGCGGGCCAGCGGGCTCCACGGCAGGGCGCTGACCTTCTGGTCGGCGCACAGCGGCAGCATCTCGCGCTCCTCCTCGCGGTAGAGGAGGTTGTAGTGGTTCTGCATGGAGACGAACTTGGTCCAGCCGTGCCGCTCGGCCGTGTACTGCATCTTCGAGAACTGCCAGGCGAACATCGAACTGGCCCCGAGGTAGCGCACCTTGCCGGCCTTCACCAGGTCGTGCAGGGCCTCCATGGTCTCCTCGACCGGGGTGTGCGGGTCGAAGCGGTGGATCTGGTACAGGTCGACGTAGTCGGTGCCCAGGCGCCTCAGGCTGTGGTCGATCTCCGTCATGATCGCCTTGCGGGACAGCCCCGCCGCGTTCTGCCCGGACCGCATCCGGCCGTTCACCTTGGTCGCCAGCACGATCTCGTCGCGGTTGGCGAACTCCGCGAGGGCCTTGCCGACGATCTCCTCGCTGGTGCCGTCGGAGTAGACGTTCGCGGTGTCGAAGAAGTTGATGCCCGCGTCCAGGGCCTGCCGTATCAGTGGCCGCGACGCCTCCTCGTCGAGGGTCCACTCGTGCACGCCGCGGTCCGGCAGGCCGTAGGACATGCAGCCCAGACAGATCCGCGAGACGTCCAGGCCCGTCGAACCGAGCTTCACGTACTGCATCGTTGCTGCTCCTGCCTTCGAGAGGGGTTCGAAGGGGAGCGTACGGCTTCGAGGGGGATCCGGGTGCCCCGTGCCGCGGCCGAACCGGGCCGAGGCGGTCGCGGTGCTACTCGACCAGGTCCAGCGCCCGTTCCCACCCGAACTCCTCGCCCTCGGCGCCCTGGTAGGGGTACCCGAACCGCACGCCCATCCCCCGCAGCCGGATCAGGCTGTCCTGGTAGGCGGGGTGAGCGGCGAGGTCGTCGGAGACGCAGGTCAGGACGCCGATGGGGACGCCCCGCCCGGCCACCTCGCACAGCGTGCCCACCGCGAGGGTGTCGGCGATGCCCGCCGCCCACTTGTTGACGGTGTTGAAGGTGGCCGGGGCGACCACGACCGCGTCGGGCTCCGGGAAGGGCCGCGGCTCTCCGGGGCGGCGCCAGGCGGAGCGGATCGGGTAGCCCGTCTGCGCCTCGACGGCGGCCGTGTCGAAGAAGCCGTCCATGGCGGTGGGGGTGGCGATGACCCCGACCTGCCACTCCCGTTCCTGCGCGGCGGTGATCAGCTTGCCGACGCCCGCGGCGATGCCTGCGGCGCAGACGACGACGTAGAGGAAGGGCGGTATCTCGTCGTGTTCGGTCACGCGGGAACCCTACTGACGGAAACCCTACTGAAGGGGGAAGGACAGTCCCCGCTCCGTCTCGGGCCGCGGACCGTGGATCCGGCGCTGCGCCTCCTCGATCGGCACGTCGTTGATGCTCGCCTCGCGCCGGGTCATCAGCCCGTGCTCGTCGAACTCCCACAGCTCGTTGCCGTAGGACCGCCACCACTGCCCCTCGGCGTCCCGGCACTCGTACTGGAAGCGGACCGCGATGCGGTTGCCGTCGTACGCCCACAGGTCCTTGCGCAGCGCGTACTCCCGCTCGCGGGCCCACTTGGCGGTGAGGAACTCGACGATCTCCGTGCGACCGGTGACGAAGGTGCCGCGGTTGCGCCACACGGAGTCCTCCGAGTAGGCGAGCGCCACCCGCTGCGGATCGCGGGTGTTCCAGGCGTCCTCGGCGGCCTGCACCTTCTGGGCGGCGGTCTCGCCGGTGAAGGGGGGCAGCGGTGGGCGGTCGGTCATGTCATCCTCCGGGACGGCCGGGCGAGCACGTACGTTCTCACGTCAGGGAGTGGCCGTCCACGGAGAGGGCGGCGGCCCACCCTGCGGCGCTGTGTCCGCTGGTGTGGGCCCGCCATCTGCGCACGCCGACCCGGCCGGGTCAGCCCGCCGTCTCCGACACCGTGATGGCGGCGACGGGGCAGGCCCGGGCGGCCTCGCGGGCCATGGGGTCGCCGTCCCGCCCGCCGGGCAGGAGCGTGCTGTAGCCGTCGTCGTCCTGGGTGAAGACGCCGGGGGCGGCCAGGGCGCACTGGCCCGCCCCGATACAGACGTCCTTGTCGATGTCGATGTGCATGAGCGGGGCCCCTTACCAGGTCACGGGGAGTTCCAGCATCCCCTGGATCGTGTCGCCGGGCTTGAAGGGGATCTCCTCGGCCGGGGCGGCGAGGCGGAGCGTGGGCAGCCGGTCGAAGAGGGTGTGCAGGGCGATCTCCAGTTCGGCGCGGGCCAGGTTCTGGCCCAGGCACTGGTGGATGCCGAAGCCGAACCCGAGATGGTGGCGGGCGGGCCGGTGCCAGTCGAGGGTGTCCGGGTCGGCGTAGACGGCCTCGTCGCGGTTGACGACCGAGGTCGAGATGAGGACCCCCTCGCCCGCCCGGATGGTCGTCCCGGCCACCTCGATGTCCTCCAGGGCCATCCGCAGCAGTCCGTCCGCGATCGACAGCATCCGCATGAGTTCCTCGACCGCCGCCGGGACCAGCGCCGGGTCGGTGCGCAACTCGGCGAGCCGGTCCGGGTGCTGGAGGAGGGTGAAGGTGCCGAGGGAGATCATGTTGGCGGTGGTCTCGTGGCCGGCGACCAGCAGGATGATCGCCAGGGCGATGACGTCCTGACGGGTCAGCTCCCCGTTCCGCAGCTGCCCGTGGACGAGTTCGTCGAGCACACCGTCGCCCGGCTCCGACCGCTTCTGCTTGTGGTCGATCAACTCGTCGATGTACTCCTCGAGCTGATCCCGTGCGTCCGTGACGTCCTCGGCCGCGGGGCCGCGCAGCAGCCGCCGGGACTGCCCCTCGAAGAAGTCGTGGTCGACGTAGGGCACGCCGAGCAGCGCGCAGATCACGGTCGAGGGGACGGGGAGCGCGAAGGCGGTCACCAGCTCGGCGGGCGGCCCCTGCGCGATCATCGCGTCGATGCGTTCGTCGACGATCTCCTGGATGCGGGGGCGGAGCGCGGTGGCCCGGCGGAGCGTGAAAGCGGGCACCATCATGCGCCGCTGGACCCGGTGCTCGGGGTCGTCGACGCCCAGCAGTGCCGTCCTCCGCTTCCTGAGGCCGGCGAAGCGGGCTGTGGGCGCCGGGAAGCCGTCCCGGGTGCGGTCGGTGGACAGCCGGGGGTCGGCGAGCAGGGCCCGTGCGGTGTCGTGGCCGGTGACCAGCCAGGCCGGACTCCCGTCGAAGAGGGCGATCCGGGACAGCGGGCGCGTGGCGCGCAGGGGGTCGTAGCCGGTGGGCGGGTGGTAGGGGCAGGTCCGGTCCTGGGGGAACGCGACAGGTTCCGTTTCCGTCATGGGAGACCTCGCAGACGAAGGGTGCGTCGTGCAGATCTTCATTAGATGCCCAGGGCATCTAACGGGGCGACGGGAAGTTCGGCCAGATCGGTGGCGGGGGGAATCTGGCCGGGGATCGCCGCCGTGGAGCGGGAAACGGACGACGGCCCTCCCGGCGCACGGGGCCCACCTCGGAAATGCGCTTGCCGTGGCCGGTTCCCGGCCCGCATGATCTGGCCATGCTGACGACCGAAGCCTTCCTGCCGCCGACCGCCACCACCGTCCTTCCGGTGCGCGTCCAGCAGCAGCCCGGCCGACCGTGGGGACCTACGCCTCCGCGCTCGTGACCGCCGCGCTCGTCGCGGGGCTGCTCGCGGGGTACGGCATCGCCGTTCCCGTCGGTGCCGTCGCGACCTACCTCGTCTCCCTCACGGCCCGCACGTCCCTGCGCACCGGTGTCTGCGCCGCGCTCGGCGTGGCCACCGCCGACGGGCTGTACGCCCTGGTGGCCACGGTCGGCGGATCCGCGGTCGCCGCGCTGCTGCGGCCGGTCGTGGACCCGCTGCGCTGGGCGGCGGCCCTCGTCCTGGTGGGGCTGGCGGCGCACGGCGCGGTGACGGCCGTACGCGAGTACCGGGCCCGCCACCTCGCCACCCGCACCATTCCGCCGCCCCCGGGTCCGGGCCGGGCCTACCTGGGCCTGCTCGGCATCACCCTCCTCAACCCGACCACCGTGATCTACTTCGCGGCGCTGGTCATCGGCACCCGCGCCGAGGAAGCCGTACGCCCCCTGGAGCAGGGTGTGTTCGTGCTGGCGGCGTTCGTCGCCTCGGCGAGCTGGCAGCTGCTGCTGGCCGGTGGCGGCGCCCTGCTGGGGCGGGCGCTGACGGGACACCGGGGACGTCTGGTGACGGCACTGGTGTCGAGTGCCGTGATGACCGCGCTGGCGGTGCGGATGGTCCTGTCGTGACAAGAGCCCGCCCCTGGGTAGTCCGGTGGGGATGAATTCTGGACGGGACGGCGTTGACGTCCCGTGCAGGAGACCCGCAGCGGACGAACAGGAGACGGTCACCATGCCTCTTGAGGGCCAGTACGAACCCAGCCCGGCCCAATGGGTGCGCGAGCAGGTGGAGTTGTACGAGAGCTCCGGCGGCACCGAGGGCACCACGCTCATGGACACGGGGCTGCCGGTCATCGTGCTGACGACGCGGGGCGCGAAGAGCGGCAGCATCCGCAAGACGCCGCTGATGCGTGTCGAGCACGACGGCCGGTACGCCGTGGTCGCCTCGCAGGGCGGGGCGCCCAAGCACCCGGTCTGGTACCACAACATCAAGGCCGAGCCGCTGGTCGAGCTCCAGGACGGGCCGGTGAAGCGGGACTTCAAGGCCCGTGAGATCACCGGCTCGGAGAGGGACGAGTGGTGGGACCGGGCCGTCGCCGCGTACCCGCCGTACGCCGACTACCAGACGAAGACGGACCGGGTCATTCCGGTCTTCGTCCTGGAGCCCGTCGAGGAGGACTGACGGCTTTCGGAGGAGGCGACGAGTGGTGCTTCCTCCGAAGGACTCCTCGTCTCCGGGAAATTCTTCGTCGAGGATGCATGGTCCGGTCACGGCCGGGCACTTGAGCGTCAGGCCCCGCCGCGCTCCCCCGTCGCGGCGGGGCTTTCCCGTGCCTCCTCGGCCGGCCGGTCGGTGACGTCGAGGAAGATCTGGTCCGCCTCCGTGACGATCCGGGCGACCGACCGCTTGATCCGTACGGCGACCTCCTCGACCCGCTCGCTGTCCAGGCCCGGCACCAGGTCGACCCGGGCCGCCACCAGCACCGAGTCCAGCCCCATCTTCATGGTGAACAGGGCCTCCACGCTGTCGATCTCGGGCTGGGCGTCCAGCAGCTCCCGGATCCGGGCACTGGCCTCCGGGTCGGCGGCCTCGCCGATCAGCTGCCCCTTGGCCTCACGTCCCAGCCGGTAGGCCACGTAGACCAGCAGCACGCCGATGGCCAGGGACGCGGACGCCTCCCAGACCACCTGGCCGGTGACCATGTGCAGCGCCATGCCGACCATGGCCAGCGTCACGCCGAGCACCGCCGTGCCGTCCTCGGCGACGACCGTGCGCAGGGCCGGGTCCCGCATGCCCTGGGCCACCCCGCCCTGCTTGTGCACCTGGTGCAGCGCCCGCAGCAGCGAGATCCCCTCGGCGAGGAACGCCACGCCCAGCACGATCAGGCCCGCCACATAGCCGCTGAGCTTCTCCTCGGCCCCGTTGCGCAGCGCCTCGACGCCCTGGAAGACGGAGAAGCAGCCGCCCATGACGAAGATGCCGACGGCCGCGATCAGCGACCAGAAGAACCGCTCCTTGCCGTAGCCGAAGGGATGGCGCCGGTCGGCGGGGCGGCGGCTGCGGTGCAGTGCGGCCAGCAGGAAGACCTCGTTGAGGCTGTCGGCGACGGAGTGCGCCGCCTCCGACAGCAGCGCGGGCGAGCCCGCGAGGATGCCTCCTACGGCCTTGGCGACCGCGATCACCAGGTTCGCCGCGAGTGCCACCAGCACGGTGACGCGTGTTTTCCGGTCCGCGTTATCTTTCGTCGATGTCCCGCTCACCCTCGCCGATTGCCCACCGCCCGGGCACTCACACCGTGCCGACTCCCGAAAACGGGGAACGCGTCCACCAGGACGGTTCACACGGGAGGAAGCATGGACAGCGCCGGCGACGGCAACAGCGCGTACGGTCACAAGGCGTTCAAGCGGGCCAAGAGCCACTTCGCCGACCGGGTCACCGCCGACGCCCGGGACGGGTGGCCGGTGGAGGCCGGGCGCTACCGTCTCGTCGTGAGCCGTGCGTGTCCCTGGGCGAGCCGGGCCGTGATCTCACGGCGGCTGCTCGGTCTGGAGGACGCCCTGTCGATGGGGATCGCGGACCCGATCCAGGACGACCGCAGCTGGCGCTTCACCCTGGACCCGGACGGCCGCGACCCGGTGCTCGGCATCCGCTACCTCAGCGAGGCCTACGACAAGCGGGAGAGGGGCCATCCGGGTGGGGTGAGCGTGCCGGCGTTGGTGGACGTCCCGAGCGGGAAGCTCGTCACGAACGACTACCAGCAGCTCACCCTTGACCTGGCCACCGAGTGGACGGCCCTGCACCGTGAGGGTGCGCCTGACCTGTATCCGAGGGCGCTGCGGGACGAGATCGACGCGGTGATGGCGGATGTCTACGAGGACGTCAACAACGGGGTGTACCGGGCCGGATTCGCCGCCGGCCAGGAGGAGTACGAGGAGGCGTGCGCGGGCGTGTTCCGCAGGCTCGACCTGCTGACCCCGCGGCTGGCCCGGCAGCGGTACCTCGTCGGGGACACCATCACCGAGGCGGACATCCGGCTCTTCACCACACTGGTGCGTTTCGACGCCGTCTACCACGGTCACTTCAAGTGCAACCGCTGGAAGCTGACGGAGAACGAGGTGCTGTGGGCGTACGTCCGTGACCTGTACCAGACGCCGGGCTTCGGTGACACGGTCGACTTCGACCACATCAAGCGGCACTACTACCAGGTGCACAGCGGTATCAACCCGACCGGCGTCGTCCCGCTCGGACCCGATCTGTCGGGCTGGCCGGCCCCGCACCACCGTGAGGAGCTGGGCGGCCGTCCGTTCGGCGACGGCACCCCGCCGGGGCCGCCTCCGGCCGCGGAGCGGGTGCCCGCTCGGGGACGTCCCTGACCGACGCGACACTCGCACGACTCGCACGACTCGAACGAGGAGATCCACATGGCCAAGAAGAAGAAGCTGAAGCTGCCCCTCGCCTACCAGCCGCTCGGGTTCGCGCTGGGCTGGTCGAGCGGCTGGCTGGCGGGCCTCGCCTTCCGCAAGACCTGGATGGCGATCCGGCACGAGGAGGACGCGCCGGACGCGCTGGACCGGGACCGGGGCTGGGGGGAGATCCTGCTCGCGGCCGCGATCCAGGGCGCCATCTTCGCCGCGGTACGCAGCGCGGTGGACCGCACCGGCGCGAAGGCCATCGAACGGTCCACGGGAGTCTGGCCGGCCTCCGAAAAGGGCGGCCGCGACTGACACGGCGCCGGCCCCGGCGCGCCCGTGCGTGAGCGGGGCGGACCGGCTCGACGGCGGCTGACCGGGCCTGGAGCTCGATGAACGGTACGGATCGGCCGGGCGGCCGGTGTCGGCGCGTCGGTGGACAGGCGGCTCGGTGTTCCGGGGCGGGGCGGGCCGGATGGGTGGCCCTGTCCTCGCGGAGCGGACCGAGTCAGCGATGCCCTCGCGGGGCGGACGAATCAACGCTGCCCTCGCGGATCGGCCGCCGAGTCCGGCGCGCCTCGGTGCGATGGGTCCGGCACAGGCCCGCGCCGCGGATCGGCCGTGGGATCCGGCGCGCCGCGGTGCGGTGGGACCGGCACAGACCCGCGCCGCAGATCGGCCGCCGGGACCCGGCCCGTGTCGGTGTGGCTGATCCGGCACCGCCTCGCCCCCACGGGATGGGGCCACCGGGTTCGGCCCGCCTCGATGCGGTGGGACCGGCACAACCCCGCGCCGCAGATCTGGCGCCGGACCCGGCCCGCCTCAATGCGGTGAGACCGGCACAGCCCCGCGCCGCGGATCGGCCGCCGGATCCAAACCGCCCCGGTGCAGTGGAACCGCCACAAGCCCGCGCCGCCGATCAACCGCCGGATCCAAACCGCCCCGGTGCAGTGGAACCGGCACAGACCCGCGCCCCCGCGGGATGGGCCGCCGGATCCGGCCCGCCTCGGTGCGGTGGGGCCGGGGCACAGCCTCGCCCCCGCGTTGTGGGGCGGTGGTGGCCGGTTCACCGGTCGGGCCGGCGCAGTCCCTGAGGCCAGGGCCTTGTGTCCGTACCCGCTGCACACGGCCCCGGCCGCCGTAGGCAAGCGCAGCCGGGAGCCGCTCGAGTCCGTCCTCGCGGGCTCGGTGTCCTGGGTCGGGTCAGCCCTGTTTCGGGGCCGTCGGGGTGACCAGGCGGAGGGTGAAGGAGTGGCCGGCGGGGTCGGCGTAGCCGCGTTCCTCGAAGGGGCCCGCGGCGTCCTTCGTGTCCAGGGGACGGCCGCCCAGCTCCACCACCTTGCGCTCGGCCTCGTCCAGGTCGTGCACGACGAAGTCGATGTGGGCCTGGAGGGAGTTCTCGGGGCGGGGCCAGCTCGGCGGTGTGGCGTTCACGTCGCGGCGGAAGGCCAGCCGGAAGCCGTCAGCCCCCCTGATCTCCACACGGTTGGCGGTGGCGTCCGTCTCCTCGGCCTCCAGCAGTTCCTTGTAGAACACGGCGAGCTTCTCGGGCTCGGCACAGTCGAGCACGACGACCCCCGCTTTCACCAGTCCCATGTCTCCTCCGAAAGGTCCACCCCGAGGCGTCGCGCCCCGCGGGCCTGTTCCTTGCGGATATCCCGGCACGGCCGATTCAGTCGGCGACCAGCCACTGACCGTCCCTCATGAGTTCACGCCCGGTGAGCTCGTTGACCTCCCGCCAGGCCTGTACGCGCCGCGGTGTGACGCGGAAGTACAGGTAGGGCGTAGTCAGTCGGCGGGGGTCGAAGCCGGTGCCGGCCGCGAACCGGTCGCCCCCCTCCTCGCCCAGCTCGGCCTGCGTCACGGTCTCGACGGTGCCCTCGATCATCACGACGTCCCGGGTGGGTCCGAGACCGAGCCGCACTCTGCCGGTCGCCTTCAGGTTCCTGCCGGTAGGGCTGTCGGCGGGGGTTGCAAGAAGCAGGGTCGAGCCGTCCCAGAGGAACGAGAGCGGAACGAGATACGGCACCCCCGAGCCGTCGTCCGGCGCGGTGGCGACCCAGACGTCCTCGTCGTGCTCCAGTCGGTGCAGGGTGTCCTTCTTGCGCTGCTCGGCGGAGCGGGCGGGCTGCGGAGTCATGGGCACGGGTCGGTCCTTCTGCTCGAGCGTCAACCGTCCTGCTCAGTCTCGTCGTTCAAGCCTCCTGCCACCTCCTCCTTTCGGCCTAGGACGGATCGCAGCGTCACCGCGTGCGCCCCGAACCCCTGACGCTCGTAGAACCGGATCGCGTCCGGGTTGGCCGCGTAGGCGGCGACCTCCGCCTGGCCGGCCCCGTGCGTCCGCGCCCAGGTCAGGAACTCCGTCACCAACCGCTCCCCGACCCGCCCGCGCCGATGGGCCGGCCGGACGTACAGGGCGTTCAACGTGGCCGACTTCACGGGTCGTACGGCCGAGGGTTCGGTCAGTGTGCCCGTCAGGTGGCCGACCACCTCGCCGCCGTGATCCACGGCCAGCACGAGCCGCGCCGGGTCCGCGAGAGCCGCCGCGAACGACTCCGCCCCGTGCCGACGCGGCCAGTCCACGTCCACGCTCGGATCCCTGGTGCCGGCGTCCTCGGCGAACAGGCCCGCGCTGGAGGCGACCAGTCCCGGGATGTCCTCGGGGCGGGCCGGGCGGACGGTCAGCTCGTGATCAGTCATGGTCCGCACGGTAGTGGCCGGCACTGACAGTGGACTTTCTGGACGGGTGTCCCGTTATAGTGGACACCCGTCCAAGAAGTGAGGGAAGAAGCTGATGGAGATCCTGGCGAACGTGCTGGTCGGTCTGGTCGCGGCGCTGCACGTGTACATCCTGGTGATGGAGATGTTCCTGTGGCAGAAGAAGCCGGGGATGTCCTTCCACGGCTTCGACCCGGAGATGGCCCGGGCCACCGCCGCCATGGCCGCCAACCAGGGCCTCTACAACGGCTTCCTCGCGGCGGGCCTGGTCTGGGGACTGGTCGCCGCTGATCCGACCGGCTTCCGGGCGCAGGTGTTCTTCCTGCTGTGCGTGATCGTCGCCGGCGTGTACGGCGCCGCCACCGCCAACGTCCGCATCCTCTTCGCGCAGGCGTTGCCCGGCGCCGTCGCCCTGGCCGCCGTCCTCGTCGCGCAGTGACCCGCGCCGCCGCCGAGGATCCGCGAGCGGCGCGCACCCGGGCAAGGCTGCGGGAGGCGCTGCTCGCGGAGTGCGCCGAGCGCCCGCTGGAGGAGGTCGGCGTGGCCGCGCTGGTACGGCGCGCCGGGGTCGGCAGGGCCACCTTCTACGTCCACTACGACGGTCTGGAGGCGCTCGCGGTCGACGCCTGCGCGGATGTCGTACGGGATGCGGTGGAGGCGCTGCATGCCTGGCGCGGGCGTCCCGACCCGGTGCACGCGCCGCCCGCGCTCGGGGAGTTCTTCACCTCGCTCACCCCGCACTCCGCGCTGTACCGGGCCCTGCTCACCCCCGGCGGCGGTGGTCCGCTCGGCAGGGTGCTGCACCGGGACCTGAGGGCCTACAGCCTGCGGGAGCGGGAGCTGGCGGGCGCGGCCGACGCCCCGCTGGTCGCCTCCGCGGTCGCGGCGACCTTCGCGGGCGTCCTGGCCGACTGGCTGCACGGGCTGCTCGACGCGACCGCCACCGAGATCGCCGACCAGGTCTGGCAGTTGCTGGTCGCCCTGCACGCCAGCCGCTGAGGCGGTCCGGGCCCGGCAGCGTTCAGCGTGCCGCGGCGGTCCGGAACGTGCGCCGGTACACCTGCGGGGACACGCCGATCGCCGCATGCAGGTGCTGGCGCAGGGAGGCGCCCGTGGCGAATCCGACACGGCCGGCGATCTGGTCGACCGAGAGGTCGCTGGACTCCAGGAGGTGCCGGGCGCGGGCCACGCGCTGCTGGATCAGCCAGCGGCCGGGGCTGAGGCCGACCTCGTCGTGGAAGCGGCGGGCGAAGGTGCGCAGGCTCATCCGGGCGTGGGCGGCCAGCTCGGCCAGGGTGAGGGGTTCGTCGAGCCGCTCCATGGCCCAGACGCGGGTCGCGGCCGTACTGGCGGCGCCCTGCTCCGGGACCGGCTGAGCGATGTACTGGGCCTGACCGCCGTCGCGGAAGGGCGGGACCACACAGCAGCGGGCCACCCAGTTGGCCAGTTCCCCGCCGTGGTCGGAGCGGACGATGTGCAGGCACACGTCGACGCCCGAGGCCGCCCCGGCCGAGGTGAGGATGCGGCCGTCCTCGACGAAGAGCACGTCCGGGTCGAGGTCCACGCGCGGGAACAGACGCCGGAACCGATCGGCGAGCGACCAGTGGGTGGTCGCCCGGCGGTCGTCGAGGATGCCCGCCGCGGCGAGCACGAAGGCACCCGTACAGATGGAGACGATGCGCGCGTCGGGGCGGACGAACTCCAGGGCCGCGCGGACGGCGTCCGGCAGTTCGCCGCTCACCCGGGCGGAGTCGACGGGGGCGATCACCACGGTGTCCGCCGTGCCGAGGATCTCGGGGCCGTGCTCGACGCCGATGGTGAAGTCCGCATTGGTGCGGACCGGCAGTCCGTCGACCGAGCAGGTGAGCACCTCGTACCTGCCGTCGGCGGCGTTGAAGATCCTGGACGGGATACCCAGCTCGAAGGGGTAGACGCCGTCGAGCGCCAGGACCACGACTCGTTCCACATGCACCATGGCACGATTCTATCGGAGGTTGGCAATCATGCCATTTTCCTGGCGGGCGGCTCCCGGCAGGCTGGTCGACCATGAGCACTGTGAACACCATGCGAGCCATCAGCCAGGACACCCTCGGCGGTACCGAGGTCCTCAAGGAGATCGAGGTCGAACGCCCCGCACCGGGGCCCAACCAGGTGCTGGTCCGGGTGCGGGCGGCCGGCCTGAACCCGACCGACTGGAAGCACCGCGCCACCGGCGGCTTCCTCGGCGAACCGCCGTTCGTCCTCGGCTGGGACGTCTCCGGCGAGGTCGAGGCGGTCGGCATCGGGGTGGCGACCTTCAAGCCGGGTGACGAGGTCTTCGGCATGCTGCCGTACCCCTACGGCCACGGCTCGCACGCCGAGTACGTCATCGCGCCGGTGCGGGCGCTCACCCACAAGCCGGCGTCGATCGACCACACGCAGGCCGGCGCGCTGCCGCTGGTGTCCCTGACCGCCTGGCAGGCCCTGGTGGAGAACGCGGACCTGCGTCCGGGGCAGCGGGTGCTGATCCACGCGGCGGCCGGCGGGGTGGGCCACGTGGCCGTCCAGATCGCCAAGGCCCGGGGCGCGTACGTGATCGGCACGGCGAGCGCGGGCAAGCACGACTTCCTGCGCGAGCTGGGCGTGGACGAGGCGATCGACTACCGGGAGACGGACTTCGCCGAGGCCGTCAAGGACGTCGACGTGGTGCTGGACACGCTCGGCGGGGAGACGTCGGTGCGGTCGCTGAAGGTGCTGCGGCCGGGCGGGATCGTGGTGTCGATCCTGCCGGTCGGCTCCGACGAGTTCGGCAGGGAGGCCGAGCGGCTGGGCGTCAGGGCCCTGCGGATGCTCGTGGACGCCGACCGGGCCGGGATGAACGCGATCGTGGAACTGGTGGAGAAGGGCGAGCTGCGCGCCACGATCGAGAAGACCTTCCCGCTGGCCGATGCCGCCGAGGCGCATGCGCTGGGCGACACCGGCCGTACGACGGGGAAGCTGGTGCTGGTGGTCGACTGACCGGGAAGCTGGTGCTGGTGGTCGGCTGACCGCTAATTTCCGGTCGGCCGCTCAGAACGTCAGCACGGGCTTGATCGCCTTGCCCGCGCCCATGTCCCGTACCGCCTGGTCGATGTCCGCGAACGGGTAGGTGCTGATCAGGCGGTGCAGTGGCAGCCGTCCTTCCTTGACCAGGCGGACCAGGGCGGGGATGAAGCTCTGGGTCTCGGCGTCACCGAGGGTGAGACCGACGACCTGCTTGCCGCCCAGCAGTCCGTTGACGTCCAGGGAGACCTCGCTGCCGAACGGCGGGGCGCCGACGACGACCACGGTGCCGCGGGCGGCGAGCGCGTCGACGCCCTGGCGCAGCACGGTGACGTTGCCGGTGGTCTCCACGACGCCGTCCGCGCCCCGGCCGCCGGTGATCTCGGCGAGCGCCGCACCGAGGTCTTCCGCGGCGGCGTCGACGGTGTGGGTGGCGCCCAACTCCTCGGCCAGCGCCAGGCGTTCACCGACGCGGTCGACGGCGACGATCGTCGTGGCGGGGGTGAGGGCGGCCGCCATCACCGCGGACAGGCCCACGGCTCCGGCGCCGAGGACGACGATCGTGGAGCCGGTGGCGGGCTTCAGCACGTTCCACACGGCGCCGACGCCGGTCTGCACTCCGCAGCCGAGCGGGGCGATGGACTCCAGCGGCACGTCCGGGTCGACCCTGACGAGGCTGCGCTCGTCGACCAGGGCGCGCTCGGCGAAGGAGGACTGGCCGAAGAAGTGGCCGCCGAGGGGTTCGCCGTCCCGGCTGAGGGTGCTGGAGCCGTCGGCCCGGCGGCCGCCGAGGAGGTTCAGCGGCAGCCAGGTCGCGCAGTAGGCGGGGTGCCCGCCGTCGCAGTTGCGGCAGTTGCCGCAGGAGGTGAAGGACAGGACCACGTGGTCGCCGGGGGACACTCCGGTGACCGCGGAGCCGACGGCCTCGACGACCCCGGCCCCCTCGTGTCCGAGGACCCCGGGCAGCGGGAAGGGCAGTCCGCCGCTCGCGACGCCCAGGTCGGTGTGGCACAGACCGGTGGCGACGAGGCGGACCACGGCCTCGTGCGGTCCGGGGTCGTCGAGGGTGACGTCGGAGAGGGTGAAGGGCGCGCCGCCGGACTCGACGACGGCGGCACGGGTGGTGATGGGCATCCTGCGGACTCCTCGGGGAGGCTCAGTCGAGCGAGACGACGACGGACTTGACCTTGGTGTAGGCGTCGAGCGCCTCGGGGCCGTACTCGCGCCCGTAGCCGGAGTCCTTGACCCCGCCGAAGGGCACCGCGGGGTCGAGCATCGCCCAGTCGTTGACCCAGACGATGCCCGCCTGGAGCCGGTCGGCGACCCGGTGGGCGCGGGCCAGGTTGGTGGTCTGCACGCCCGAAGCCAGGCCGTACGGCGTCGAGTTGGCGAGTTCGACCGCCTCGTCCTCGGTGTCGAAGGGCTGCACGGTCAAAACCGGTCCGAAGATCTCCTCCTGGACCACGCGGGAGTCGTTGGACAGGTCGGCGATCACCGTGGGCCTGTAGTAGAACCCGCCGTCGAGGTCGAGGCGTTCACCGCCGCAGACGATCCGGCCGCCCTCCTTGCGGGCCAGCTCGACGTACTCCTCGACCTTCTTCAGATGCTTCTCCCCCGCCATCGGGCCGACGACGGTCCCGGGGTCGCGCGGGTCGCCGACCGGAACACCGGGCACGGCGTCGGCGAGGATGCCGAGCAGGGTGGCGTACACCGGCCGGGCCACGAGAAGACGCGGGCCGCCCATGCAGAACTGGCCGGTGTTGAAGACGAACGCCTTGATGATCGCGCCGACCGCCTTCTCCAGGTCGGCGTCCTCGAAGACGACGTTGGCGGCGTTGCCCCCGAGCTCCATGGTGACCGGCTTGAGGGCCTCGCCGGCGGTGGCCGCGACATGGCGGCCGATCGCGGTGGAGCCGGTGAAGGCGACCTTGTCGACGCCTCGGTGGCGCAGCAGGGCGTCACCGGCGACCGGGCCCGTTCCGGTGACGACGTTGACGACTCCGTCCGGGACCCCGGCCTTCTGGAGCAGTCCGGCCATGTAGAGGGCGCTGAGCGGGGTCTCGTCGGCGGGCTTGTGCACGACCGTGTTGCCGGCGGCGAGCGCGGGTCCGATCTTCGAACCGGCCAGGATCAGCGGGAAGTTGAAGGGGGTGATGGCGGCGACCACACCGAGCGGCTCGCGCTTGGTGTAGGCGAGGGCGTTCATGGGGGTGTCGCGGACGGCGCCGTCCAGGGAGTGTGCGAGGGCGGCGAAGTGCTCGTAGTCGTTGGCCGCGTTGGTGATGTCGACGGCCTGGCACAGCGAGATCGGCTTGCCGACGTCGAGGCTCTCCAGCCGGGCGAGTTCGTCGGCGTTCTCGCGGATCAGCCCGGCGACCTTGTACAGGATCCGGCCCCGCTCACGGCCGCTGAGGCCGGACCAGGTCCCGGCGTCGAAGGCCTCCCGGGCGGCGCGCACGGCCGTGTCCACGTCGGCGGCGCCGGCCTCCGCGACGGTGGTGACCACCGTGCCCCGGGACGGGTCGATCACCTCGGTGCGGGCGCCGTCGGCGGCTTCGCGCCACTGGCCGCCCACGAAGAGCCGTCCGGGTTCGATCTCGATGGGGGACATCACCGCTCCTCAGCATCGTCGCCAAGATTTCAACAAACAGGATTCCTGTTGGTTCGCAGTCTCTTTACAGACAGGTTTCCTGTCAATGCTCTAGGCTGAACCCATGCTCGACACACAGGTGACCAAGGCGCCCCCGTCGCTCCTCTACATGGTGAAACAGGTGGAGCTGGTCATCCGTTCCCACCTGGACGACCTGGTCAGGCCCTCCGGGATCACCGCACTCCAGTACACGGCGCTCACCGTGCTCCAGCGGCACGACGGACTGTCGGCGGCGCAGCTGGCCCGGGACTCGTTCGTCACCGCGCAGTCGATCGCCGACCTGGTGCGTTCCCTGGAGACGCGTGGGCTGGTGCGGCGCGAGCGCAATCCGAACAACCGCCGGGAGCTGCTGATCCTGCTGACCGACGAGGGTCGCGCGCTGCTCGCCCAGCACGAGGCGCCGGTGCGGGAGCTGGAGGAGCGCATGGTGCGGGACCTCACCGCCCACCAGACCGAGCAGTTCCGCCAGGCCCTCACGACGGCCTGGCACGCCCTCTCCTGAGCCGGCACGAGCCCTCTTCCGAGCCGGGCGCGAGCCCCGCGTGAACCGGTGGCGAACTGGCGGTCGCAATTCGAAGACATATGTCAATCGAACATGCTCAAATTCATTCCATCGGGGGTAACTTGCAGGGCGGGGAACCCATGTGCGCGGAGTCGGTGGGAGGCGATGTCGTCGTGCAGCAGGAACCCGCGCCACCGTCGCGGCATCTGCGGGTCCACGAGGAACGCGGTCACACCGTGCTGGAGTTCCGCGGGGAGATCGACATCGCCGCGGCCACCGAGATCCTGCCGCACCTGGACCGGGCCACGGCCCACGCCGACGCCCGCGTGGTCGTCGACCTGACCCTCGTCGAGTTCCTGGACTGCTCAGGGCTGCGGCTGCTGTACCGCGCGAGGTCCCGCGTCCTCGACCGGGACGGCCGGCTGCTCCTGGTCTGCACGCACCCGCTCACCCTGCGGATCATGCGGGTGACCGGCCTGACCCGGCTGCTGCCGCCGCAGCCGACGCTGGACGCGGCCCTGGAACAGCCCGAGGCCACGTCCGGCTCGTTATGACGGCGGGTCACCTCACGATCCCGGTGACCTGCCCCGCGCCCCACACCGTCACCGCATCCAATCGTCACCACAGCGAAAAACCGGTTGCGGACTCCCCGTGGGCGGGAGCCATCATGGCGACGGCCGACTCCCCTCACGTCAGGACACCCGCATGCGCCGACTCCTCGTCATGACCCAGCGCCCCCTTCGGCCCACGGTTCTCGAGGACTCGACCCCGCATGCACACCCTGAACATCGGCATTCTGGCCCACGTCGACGCCGGTAAGACCAGCCTCACCGAGCGACTGCTGTTCGACCACGGCGCGATCGACCGGCTCGGCAGCGTCGACACCGGCGACACCCGCACGGACGACGGCGCCATCGAGCGGCAGCGCGGCATCACCATCCGCTCCGCGGTCGCCTCCTTCACGGCCCACGGCACCCGGATCAACCTCATCGACACCCCCGGGCACTCAGACTTCGTCGCCGAGGTCGAGCGTGCCCTGGAGGTCCTCGACGGCGCGGTCCTGCTGCTGTCCGCAGTGGAGGGCGTCCAGGCGCAGACCCGCGTCCTGATGCGGACCGTGCGCCGGCTGCGACTGCCGACGCTGATCTTCGTCAACAAGATCGACCGGCCCGGCGCCCGCGACGAGGACCTGCTCGCAGACATCCGCCGCCGGCTGACGCCGTACGTCGCGCCGCTGACGCGGGTGACGGGCCTCGGCTCGTCCGAGGCGCGGGTGCGGCCGCTGGACATCGGCTCCGCGGCCGAAGCGCTCGCCGAGGTCGACCCCGACATCCTCGCGGCGCTCGTGGACGGCCCCGAGCCCACCCCGGACGACCTGCGCAGGGCCCTGGCCGCCCGCACCGCCGACGGCTCGTTCCACCCGGTGCACTTCGGCTCGGCCCTCGGCGGCCAGGGCGTGCCCGAACTGGTCGAGGCCGTCACCCGGCTGATCCCGCCCGCACCCGCGCAACAGGACGCCGAGCCACGCGGCACGGTGTTCGCCGTACGCACGGCCCCCGGCGGTGAACGCTTCGCCTATCTGCGGCTGTACGAGGGTGAGGTGACGGAGCGTCAGCGGCTGACGTTCCTGAGGCGCGGGGCCGACGGCGTGCCGAGCCGGATCCGCGGGCGGGCGACCCGGCTGAGCGGGCCCCTCGCCGCCGGTGACATCGCGGCGCTGACGTTCTCCCCCGGCCTCCGCGTGGGTGATCGGCTCGGTGAACTCACCGACCGTGCACCGCAGTTCGCGCCCCCCACGCTGGAGACCCTGGTCACGGCCCGCCACCCTGCCCAGGCGGCCCGGCTGCGCTCCGCCCTGCTCGCCCTCGCCGACCAGGACCCGCTGATCCACGCCCGCCCCACCGCCGAAGGCGCCACCACCCTGCTCCTGTACGGCGAGGTCCAGATGGAGGTGCTCGCCGCGACCCTCGCCCAGGACTTCGGCGTGGAGGCGGACTTCACGCCGGGCCGCATCCGGTACGTGGAGCGGCCCCGCGGCACGGGCGAGGCCGGTGCGCAGACCCCCTGGCGTGAGGGGACCCGGTACTGGGCGACGGTCGGGCTGCGGGTCGAGCCCGGTGACCGCGGCTCCGGGGGCGTCTTCCGGTACGAGACCGAACTCGGGGCGCTCCCGCGGGCGTTCCACCAGGCCATCGAGGAGTCGGTGCACGCGGGCATGGCGACCGGGCTGACCGGGGCGGCCGTGACGGACTACCGGGTCACCCTGATCCGGTCCGGATTCGTGGGGCCGCTCAGCACCGCGGCCGACTTCCGCGGGCTCACGCCGATCGTGCTGCGGGAGGCGCTGGAGCGGGCGGGAACGAGGGTGTTCGAGCCGTGTCACGCGTTCGAGGTGGAGGTGCCGCCGGCCGCGCTGGCCCCGGTGACCGCGCAACTCGCTTCGCTTGGCGCGGAGTTCGCGGGGACCACGGGTGGTGATCCGGCATGGGTGATCACCGGCGAGCTTCCGGCCCGGCGGGTGCGGGAGATGGAGCTGCGGCTGCCGGGGCTCACCCGGGGTGAGGGGGTGTGGTGGTCACGTGTGTCGGGTGACCGCGAGCTCATGTCTCGCTGACGGTTCTCACCACGACACCGGAAGCCTCCGCGGCCCCCGGGTCATCTGCCCCTCCCGCCACTCGATCGTCTCCGCCGTGAACTCCGCCCGCAGTCCTGGGAAGCGGACCGCGAGGCGGTGCAGGGCGAGGCCCAGCTCCAGGCGGGCCAGCCATGCGCCCAGGCAGTGGTGGGGGCCCGCGCCGAACACCACGCTCGGTGTGGTGAGAGGAGCGAACAGGTCGGTCTCGGCAGGCTGGGGAAAGACCGCGGGGTCCCGGTCGGCCGCGTTGGTCTGCACGGCGACCACCGCCCCCGCCGGAATCGTCACGCCGCCGACCTCGGCCTCGGCCACGGCACGGCGGATCAGGCCGGGCAGCACCCGGCCCTCGCTGAGCGGAATCGTCCGCAGCAGTTGTTCCACGGCGGTCTCGGCCGCCTCCTGGCTCCCGGCGAGGCCCGGCCAGGCCTGCGGTGCGTCGGTGAGGAGGTGGACCACGATGTTGCCGAGGGCTGTCATCGTCGTCTCGTGTCCGGCGACGACCAGGCCCAGGACCAGCATGACCAGCCGCGGCTCATCGATCCCGAGGCCGTCGCCCGCCACGACCAACGCGCTGACCAGGTCGTCGCCCGGCTCCTTGCGCCGCTCGGCGACCAGTCCCGCGCAGAACAGCCCGAACTCCCGCATCGCCGCGCCCACTTCCTCGGCCGTGTGCGCGCCGCCGGACAGGGCGTGGTCGGCCCAGCCGCGGATGCGTTCCCAGTCGGCGTCCTCGAGGCCCATCAGCCGGGAGATCACCGAGACCGGCAGCCGGCGGGTGAACGCCTCGACGATGTCGGCCGGTTGCGGCTGCCGGGCCAGGTCGTCGAGGAGGGTCTCCACCACGGAGGCGGTCCAGGGCCGCCAGCGGGCGATCGCACGCGGGGTGAAGGCCCGCTGTACGGTGCTCCGCAGCAACTGGTGGGGCGGTCCGTCCTGGTTGATGAGGCCGTCCGGGGAATCCAGCAGGTTCGGTACGAGGAGCAGCGGCGGGGCGTCCTCGTCCCTGAGCGACTTCCTGTCGAAGCGGGGGTCCATGAGCACCTGGCGGACGTCGGCGTAGCGGGTCACGAGCCACACCGGGGTGCCGGTGGCCAGGGTGGTGAGCCGGGGCGGGCCGGAGTCGGGCAGGGGGATGCGGTGCATGGGACGCAGGGTCCGGGACGTACTGTCCGTGCTCATCCGGGTCTCCAGACACGCCGTACGCGGAGTTCCTCACGTTAGTCCGCCCCCGAGTGTCCCGGCAGTGTTCCAATCAGCCAACAAGACGGTGCCGCCAGGCTTTTGAGGGTCGCGGCCGGGCATCCGTGCAGTCAGGAAGGAGGGCCGTCGCATGACGACTCCCATAAGGCGCGTGTCCAGGCGCATGCCCGGCTGGGCGAAGGTACTCACCGCCGTCGTGGTGGTGCTCGTGGTGTTCTTCGCCGGCATCAGGCTCAGTGTGATTCCGGGCCTCAAGGACCTGTTCGGCACCGAGACCCACGACCGGTCGGGTCCCGCACTTCTGGAGTCCATCCAGGACATCAGCCGTTACGACGCAGCCTCCGGCAACTTCCAGGTCGTGGTCGACCTGGAGAAGGACACCAAGTTCCTGCCCGACGCGATCCGCGGCTCCCGCACCCTCTACGTGGGGGCGGGCGCTGTGGACGCCTATGTCGACCTCGGAAAGGTCGCGAAGAACGACGTGACGGTCAACGGGGACCGCACGGCCGCCACGCTCCATCTGCCGCACGCCCAGCTCGGCAAGGCCACGCTGGACGCGGACCGCTCCTACGCGGTCTCCAAGCAGCGCGGGCTGCTCGACCGGCTCGGTGACTTCTTCTCCGACAACCCCAACAGCGAGCAGGCCGTGCAGAAGCTCGCGGTCAGGCACATCACGGAGGCGGCGAAGGAGAGCGAGCTGACCAAGAGGGCGGAGATCAACACGACCACCATGCTCAAGGGACTGCTGGGCTCCCTCGGCTTCAAGAAGGTCGAGGTCGTCTACGGCAGCTGATCAGCCCCCGAGCAGGCCCGGCAGGGTGAGGGCGCCGAGCACGGTGGCGCCGACCAGCACCCATGCCACGTAGTCGCCGATGTGCCCGGACTGGAGGCGCCGTAGCCACAGCGCCCGGTCCGGTGCGGCGAACGTCTTCGGACGGGTGACCGCGAGGTGGGCGAGGACCCCGGCCAGCAGGGTCGACAGCAGACCCAGCAGGACGCCGGCCGGGGTCCAGTGCGCGGAGACGGCGACGCCCGCCGAGCCGGTCTCGTTGACCGACTGCGCGACCACCCTCGCGAAACCCGGGACCACGCCGACGGCGAGGGACCCGGCGAGCAGCACCGCGGGCACCGCCGTCATGGTGTCCGGGATCCGGCTCAGCCGGTGCCGGGTCTCGGGCCGCTCACCGGACCCGGTCGTCTCGTAGCCGGAACCCTTCCCCTCGGCGGGCTTGGGCCCGAGGCCCAGGAACACCCGGCCGGCGACCCGCAGTACCGCCGCCGCGGTCACCGCGCTCGCCGCCACGTACAGCACGGTGAGCGGGCCTCCGACGGCCTCCTCGGTGATGGACTTGCCGAGCGCCGTGCCGAAGGGCGGCAGCCCGGCGAGTCCGAGGCCGCCCAGGGTGAACAGCACGGCCACGCCCTTGAGTTCACGTGCCCTGCCGTGCAGCGCGGGCTCGTCGACGCTGCCGTAGCGGTCGAGGAGGATGCCGGCGCAGGCGAACAGGGCGGCCTTCACCCCGGCGTGGCCGAGGAGGTACAGGGCGGTCCCGTCGTCGGCCTCGGGCTTCAGCGCGCCGACGCCGATGAGGAAGAGCCCGGTGTGGGCGACCGTCGAGTAGGCCAGCAGTCGTTTGATGTGCCGCTGGTACCAGCACATCACCGCGCCGATCACGGCCGTCAGCGCGCCCAGCGTCACCAGGGTCCGCTCGAACTCCGGGGCCGGGACCCCGCCGGGGCCGGCGAAGACGGTGCCGTAGACCCGCCAGACGCCGAAGGTGCCGAGTTCGACCATGACGCCCGACAGCAGCATGCACACCGGGGTCGGTGCGACGGCGTGCGCGTCGGGCAGCCAGAAGTGGAAGGGGACGGCAGCCGCCTTGACCAGCAGCCCGGTCATCACCAGCACGAACGCGGCCAGGACCAGGGCGTCCGGCCGCCCGTGCGCGTCCAGGCCCCGGCCGATCGCGTGCATCCCCAGCTCGCCGGTGCGGGCGTAGAGCAGGCCGATGCCCATGAGCAGGGCGTAAGCGCCGAGCGAGGTGACGACGGCGAAGGTCAGCGCCCCCTGGACGGCCCTCGCCTCCTCGACCCGGTGGCCGGTGAGGGCGTAGGCGGCGACGCCCATCAGCTCGAACCAGACGAACGCGTTGAAGAGGTCGCCGGCGATCGCGAAGCCGCACATGCCGCCCTGGAAGAGCAGCAGGAGTGCGGGGAAGGACCCGGCGTGGCCGCTGGGCGGTGTGTCGAAGTAGTGCCAGGCGTACGCCAGCGCCGCCAGGGTGAGCAGGGAGGCGAGGGCGGCCATGCCCAGGCCGGGGCCGTCGCCGATCAGGACGATGCCGACGCTCTGTCCGTTCACGGGCGTCCAGCCGCCGGCCCATTCCAGGAAGGGCGGTGAGGAGTTCAGCAGGAGCACGAGGGCGAGGGCGGCGGTGGCCGCTGCGACCGCGCAGCCCACCGTCTCGGCGACGGGCCGGGGAACCAGGCGGCCGCCGGCGACGAGCAGGGCCGCGCCGAACAGGGGTACGGCCACCAGCAGGGGCAGCAGGTCGTCCATCAGCCGCGCAGCTCGGAGAGTTCGTCGGGGTCGACGGTGCCGTGCCGTTTGGAGATCTGGACGACGAGGGCGAGCAGCAGGGCGGTGACGGTGGCGCCGACCACGACGTCGGTCAGGGTCAGGGCCTGCACGAGCGGGTCGACGACCGGACGGGAGCCCGGTTCCAGGTCGGAGAAGACGGGTGCGGTGGCGTCGTCGCGGTATCCGACGGCCAGCAGGAGGACGTAGGTGCCGGCCTGGCACACCGACAGACAGCCCACGGCGTGGATCAGGTTGCGGCTGGTGGCGAGGCCGTAGCAGCCGGTCAGGAAGACCCAGCCGGCCGCCAGGTACGGAAGGACGTCCATCATGTCCCGTTCCCCTCCTCGATCTCGACGGCCTGGTCCAGGAAGCGGGCGAGCAGCACGACGACCGCGCAGGCGACCTCCATGCCGACGGCCGCGTTCAGCAGGGGGACGGTGCCGCCGGAGGACAGCGTGTTGAAAGTGCCGTACGGCAGCAGGGTGTTGGCGAGGAAGGCCGAGCCGCCGATCAGGGCCGCGAGGCCGGTGACGACGTAGGCGGAGGTGGCGACGGCGTCGCCGGTCTCGTACAGGGCGACCGGCCGGACGCGTTCCAGGGCGCGGTAGTCGGCGCCCAGGTAGAGCAGGTGCAGGGCGGTCGCGGCGACCACGCCGCCCTGGAAGCCGCCGCCGGGGCTGAGCTGTCCGTGGGCGATCACGTACAGGCCGGTGAGCAGGGCGACGGGCAGGACGAGGAGGGCGTAGCGGCGGACGGGGCGGGCCGGCTCCTGGGGTTCGGGGGCGGCGCGGTGTTCGTCGCGGGTCTGGCGCAGCAGGACCCCGCAGCCGATGACCGCCGCGAACAGGATGGTCATCTCGCCGAGGGTGTCGAAGGCGCGCTGGTCGAAGTTGATCGAGG
Organism: Streptomyces sp. 351MFTsu5.1; assembly: GCF_000383655.1. Classification (NCBI taxonomy): domain Bacteria; kingdom Bacillati; phylum Actinomycetota; class Actinomycetes; order Kitasatosporales; family Streptomycetaceae; genus Streptomyces; species Streptomyces sp. 351MFTsu5.1. The sequence continues at coordinate 312,314 of NZ_KB911777.1, forward strand.
CGATGACGTTGGCGGTGTGCCGGGCGAGGGAGGCGTGGACGGCGCGGTCGCCGTAGGGGTGGTGGTCGCCGCCGAAGGCGGGCAGGTCGAGGGCGGCGGCCGTGAACAGGGCGGCGAGGCCCGCGCCGCCCACCGCCACGAGCCACAGCCGGAAGCGCCGGCTCACCTACGGGGTCCTTCCCTGCGGCCGCGCCGCCGCACCTTGTGGACCGCGAGCAGCAGCAACAGCGGGGTGAGCGCGGAGCCCACGGCGAGCTGGGACAGGGCCACGTCGGGTGCCTGGAGCACGGTGAACAGGATCGCGAGGACCACACCGAGCACGGACAGGACCAGGGCCTGGCGGACCGGGTCGCGGGCGGCCACCGCCGCCGTCGCGGAGGCTGCGACCAGGAGCAGTGCGACGACGATGACCGCGTCAGCCATGGCGGGCCTCCGGGAATCCGCCGGACAGGGCGCGCGAGGCCACGATGTTCCCGCCGATCAGCAGGACGCCCACGAACAGCAGTTTGGCCGTCGCGCGGCTCGGTCCGGCGGCCACGCACACGGCCGGCACGACCAGCGCGCCGACGGCGGCGGCCGCGTAGGTCAGTCCCCAGGCGCTCGGCGGGTCGTCGGCCAGTTCGTCGGCGAGCAGCCGGGCGAAGACGAGGGTGCCGACCGGGCCCAGGAGGGCGAGGACCAGGGCGAGATCGACGTAGGAGGGGCGGTCGTAGCCCTGGGAGAGGAGCAGCAGGGCGGGGCAGGCGAAGGCGGTGCACAGGTTCTGGGCCACGACCCGGCGCCTGAGCGGACCGGTGGCCACGCCCCACACAGTGGCGCCCACTCCCCCGGCCAGGACGACGGCCGCCGCGAGGATCCAGCCGTTCACCGCTCGCTCACCGCCTGCCGGGCGGCACGGGCGGCCAGGGCGCCGAGACCGGCGACGGCCGCGCCGACCGCGAGTTCCAGGGTGTCCACGGTGCTGATGAGCACGAGCCAGAGCGCGGCGAGCGCGGCCCACCAGGCGAGGAGTTCGGCCGCGGCGAGCAGCGTGGTCCGCCCGGTCATGCGCCACCTCCTCGGAACCCGGCCGTGCGACACGGCCGTCGCGCGCCATCCAAACACCGCGCCGGGGGTGGGCGGGGGCGACGCGCGCGGTACTGAGCCCCCAGTGCCCCGACCGTACGAAGGGAAACCGAGGGTGGCCGGGACCCGACGGCATCTCCGCGACCTTCGGGGGTAATAGGCCTCCCACACAGGGAAGTTGGACAGTGGAGGAAGCAATGGCCTGGGCGCTCTCACGTTCGCGAACGGCGTCGGACGCCGGCACCGTCAAGAAGGAGCCCGAGGCGAAACGCGCCAAGAGGGAGCCCGAGGCGAAACCCGCCCGCCCCCGGCGCAGTCCGCTCTCTCTCGTCGTCCGGTTCGTCGCGATGGTGTTCGCCTTCGCCTTCATGGTGGCGTTCGCCGTCGTGCTGGCCCGGCTCACCCTGGAGCCCTCACCCGCGTCGGTGGATCTGACCCACACCAACCTGCATCCCGGCGCCTCCCTCAAGCTCTATCTGGACCAGCCCGAGACGCGGGACGCGGTCAAGCAGATCGGCGGGAACATCCTGCTGGGCGTGCCGTTCGGGATCCTGGTGCCGATCATCGCTCCCAAGACCCGTGGGCTGATACGGATCGCCCTGCTGACGGCCGTGGTGATGCTGCTGGTCGAGTTCGCGCAGGGCGCCCTGGTGGAGGGGCGGGCCTTCGACATCGACGACGTCATCCTGAACACGGCCGGCGCCCTGATCGGCTACCTGCTGCTGGGACGGCGGCTGAGCCGTGCGGTGCACAAGAAGCCGGCGGCCAGGAAGCCGGCGGCGAACAAGGCGTAGGGGTCTTCGGGGTCGGCCGACTTCTGGTCCGTACCAAAGGGTTGACGACCCCTTAGTTCACTCCTTAAATCAAGAGGCGACACCTTCACCCCCACCTCGAAGGATGTGCCGTGGCCTCCTCACGCCTGCTGCGCAGATGTCTCCTCGCCGCCCTCTCCGCCGTTCTGCTCGCCTCAGGTACCGCGGCGGCCGACGCACCCGTCGCGTCGGCCGCCGCGGTGACGTTCTCCGACACCTTCGACGGGCCCGCCGGAGCCGCGGTCGACTCCTCGAAGTGGCAGATCGAGACCGGCGACAACGTCAACAACCACGAGCGGCAGTACTACACGGCGGGCAACCGGAACGCCGCGCTGGACGGCCAGGGCCATCTGGTGATCACGGCCCGGCGCGAGAACCCGGCCGGCTACCAGTGCTGGTACGGCACCTGCCAGTACACCTCGGCCCGGCTGAACACCTCGGGAAAGTTCACCGCGCAGTACGGACACGTCGAGGCGCGCATGAAGATCCCCCGCGGACAGGGCATGTGGCCGGCGTTCTGGATGCTCGGCACGCCGGTCAACTGGCCTGACTCGGGCGAGATCGACGTCATGGAGAACGTCGGCTTCGAACCCAACACCGTGCACGGCACCATCCACGGCCCCGGCTACTCCGGCTCGGGCGGCATCGGCGCCGGCTACTCCCTGCCGAACGGCCAGGCCTTCGCCGACGCCTTCCACACCTTCGCCGTCGACTGGGCACCCGACTCGATCACCTGGTCCGTGGACGGGACCGTCTACCAGCGGCGCACCCCGGCCGACCTGGGCGGCCGGACCTGGGTGTTCAACAAGCCGTTCTTCCTGATCCTGAACCTCGCGGTGGGCGGCTACTGGCCCGGCGACCCGGACGGCTCGACGTCCTTCCCGCAGCAACTCGTGGTGGACCACGTCTCGGTGACCACGAGCGACTCCGCGACGGGCACGGCGATCCGGGGCCTCGCGGGCAGGTGCGTGGACGTCGCCGGGGCGAACCCCGCCAACGGCACCGCCGTCCAGCTCTACGACTGCAACGGCACCGCGGCCCAGCAGTGGACCGTGGGCTCCGACGGCACGGTCCGGGCACTCGGCAAGTGCCTGGACGTCACGGGCGGCGGCACCGCGGACGGGACGGCGGTCCAGCTCTACGACTGCAACGGCTCCGGGGCCCAGCGGTGGACCGTCACGGCCGCGCACGACATCGTCAACCCGCAGGCAGGCAAGTGCCTCGACGTGACCGGGAACAATCCGGCCAACGGCACCCGGCTTCAGCTGTGGACCTGCACGGGCGGCGCCAACCAGAAGTGGACGGTCGGCTGAGCCGGTGGGTCAGTGCCGGGTCCAGGTGAACTTGTCGCCGCCGACCCAGCGGACCACGTCCGGGTCGTCCAGGTCGTGGACCGTGATGCCGAAGGCGGCGGCCGCCTCCAGCACGTCGGTGACGGTCCGCGCCTCACCGACCACCTCCCCGTCGATCTCCACGATCCGGAAGGGCGGTGTGGTCGGCTGGACCCCGAGCACGATGATCCGCGGGGTGGCGATGTGCGGGCTCGCGATTTCGGTCATGGAACGAGCGTAGAACGCATCCCGCGGGAGGGAGAGGCGGACGGCGCCCCACGGGGCGGGGCGGGCACCGCGTCTCGGCCGAGCAGATGTGCGGGTCTCACGGGCGCCGCCGTTGGTCGGTGAGCCGGGACGCGGTCTCCAGGGCGTCACCCGGGCGGCCCAGCGGGATGCAGGGGTCGGGCCCGCCGGCCTCGATGTCGAGGAGCATCCCCGCCCGGGCCCACCCGACGGCGGTGGCCCTGCCTCTGCCGGAGTACCCGGGTGCGTACCGGACGATCCGCTCGCCCGTCGTGCGGCCCCCGTGTCCCTGGGGAACGCTGGGTGGAGGAGGTGGCCATGGATCCCGTCGAGGCGCTGGAGCGGATCGCCTTCCTGCTGGAGCGCTCCCTGGCACCGACGTACCGCGTCCGTGCCTTCCGTACGGCGGCCCGGGTGCTGACCGGGCTGCCCGCGGACGAGGTGCGCGAACGCGCCGAGGCCGGATCGCTGGAGTCGCTCAAGGGCATCGGCCCGAAGACGGCCCAGGTGGTGCGCGAGGCGCTGGCCGGAGATGTGCCGGGTTACCTGGAGAAGCTGGAGGGCGAGGCCGACGCGCCGCAAGCCGGGGGCGGCGCGGCACTGCGGGCGCTGCTGCGCGCCGACTGCCATCTGCACTCCGACTGGTCCGACGGCGGCAGCCCCATCGAGGAGATGGGCCGGACCGCGGCGGAACTCGGCCACGAGTGGGCCGTGCTCACCGACCACTCCCCCCGGCTCACCGTGGCCCGCGGGCTGTCCCCGGAGCGGCTGCGGGAACAGCTGGACGTGGTGGCGGCACTGAACGAGACCTGGGCGCCCTTCCAGCTGCTCACCGGCATCGAGTGCGACATCCTCGACGACGGCTCGCTGGACCAGGAACCCGCACTCCTGGACCGCCTGGACGTGGTGGTGGTGTCCGTGCACTCCAAGCTGCGCATGGACGCCCGCGCGATGACCCGGCGCATGGTGGCCGCCGTACGGAATCCGCACGCGGACGTCCTCGGGCACTGCACGGGGCGGCTGGTGACCGGGCGGGGGCGGCCGGAGTCGGAGTTCGACGCCGACGAGGTGTTCGCCGCGTGCGCCGAGTCGGGCACGGCGGTGGAGATCAACAGTCGGCCCGAGCGCCTCGACCCGCCCCGTCGGCTGCTCCGCAAGGCCGTCGACGCGGGGGTGCTGTTCTCCGTCGACACGGACGCGCACGCGCCCGGACAGCTCGACTGGCAGATCCTCGGGTGCGCCAGGGCCGAGGAGTGCGGGGTGCCGGCCGAGCGGATCGTGACCACCTGGGGCATGGACGAGCTGCTGGCCTGGTCCCGGGAGGGCCGGGTGCCGTCCCGAGTGACGACCGCCTGACGTGGTACCCGGGACGGCACGACAGGAGAGGGGCAGTACATGGAACGGGCGGCAGTGTTCGACGTCGACGGGACCCTGGTGGACACCAACCACCTGCATGTGACGACCTGGTGGGAGGCGCTGCGGCAGGCGGGCCACCAGGTGCCCATGCACGCGGTCCACCGGGCCATCGGGCTCGGCTCCGAGGACCTCGTCGCCCATCTGCTCGGGGACGACCGCGACAAGGACCAGGACGCCGAACTGAGCGCCGCTCACAAGGCCCTCTACGGGCAGTACTTCGACCGGCTGCCGGCCCTCCGGGACGCGGGGCGGCTGCTGCGGCGGCTCGATCACGAGGGTTGGCGGGTGGTGCTGGCGACCTCGGCGGGCGGCGCCGAGCTGTCGGCGCTGCGCCGGGCGATCGACGCGGACGACGCGATCCTGGCCACGGCGAGCGCGGACGACGTCGAGCAGGGCAAGCCGGCTCCCGAACCCGTCGAGCACGCCCTGGAGCTGGCCGGGGTACCGGCCGGGAACGCGGTCTTCGTCGGGGACACCGTCTGGGACATGCGGGCCGGCTCCCGAGCCGGGGTGCGCTGCGTCGGCGTCCTGTGCGGCGGCATCCCCCGTGCCGACCTGGAAGAGGCGGGCGCACAGGCGGTCTACGACGACCCGGCGCATCTCCTGGCGGACCTGGCGGACAGTTTCCTGGCATGACCTGCGGGTTTCCGCGGAACCCGCAGCGGATGACTCGTGTGACGGAAGGGGTGAGGAGGCTGTCCCGGCCCGCGTACGCCCTCCAGCGGGAGGCCGGTGCCGTGGGCCGGGCGGCCCGTGCCGCCTGGCGTGGTCCCGGGCGGCAGCGCGACCTGGTGGTGCAGTCCCTCAAGGCGTCGGCCGCGGCGATCCTGGCCTGGCTGGTGGCGGGCGTGTGGATGGGCGACCCGATGGCGCTGATGGCGCCCTGGGTGGCGGTGGTCCTGGTGCAGGCCACCGTGTACAGCTCCCTCATGCAGGCGGCGCGACAGCTCGCGGCGATCTGCTGCGGGACCGTTCTTGCGGCGGTCGCGCTGGCCGTCACCGGGAGCACGCTGGGCGCGGTGGCGCTGTCGGTGCCGCCGCTGGTGCTCCTCGCGAACTGGCCCCGCTTCGGCGACCAGGGGATCTACGGGGCCACCACCGCGCTGTTCACCCTCGCCACGGGTGCCGCGGGCGCGTCCTCCGTCGGGCACCGGGTGGGTCAGGCGGCGCTCGGCGCGGTCATCGGCCTCGCCGTGAACGCGTTCGTACTGCCGCCGATCCATCTGCGGGACGTCCGCGAGAACCTCGCGGCCCTGGCCCGGGAGGCGGGTGACGTCCTGCGCAGGGTGGCCGGTGACCTGCGCGACGGCGAGTGGGACACCCAGGGCTGGTCCCACGCCTCGGCCCATCTCGAACACCGGCTGGAGGCGCTGCGCTCCGCCCGGGGCTGGAGCCGGGAGAGCCTGCGGCTGACCGCCGCCCCGCTGCGTGCCGTACGGCGGCCTCCCGAGCCGGCCCCGCCCGAGCAGGACGACGAGCGCTGGAGCCGGGTCACCGGGCACATCCGTGCGCTCACCCGGACCCTGGCCGTCGCCGCCGACGACGAGCGCGTCCCGACCGCGCCCTCGGGGACCGTGCTGGACACCTACGCCCGGCTGCTGGAACTGATCGGCGACGCCTGCCACGCGGAGGCCCGTCGGATACTGGGGGCCGGCGACGACGTGCATCCGGACGACGAGGCGATGGCGACGATGCGGGAGCTGCGCGGGCGGCTCCACGACGGGCTGCGGGAGCACGCCGGGCAGGGTGCCGACGGTACGACCGTCCTGGGGACCCTGCTGCTCCAGGCCGAGAACCTGTGGAGCGAGACCGTCCGACCGGCCGGGCAGGGTGACACGGCTCACTCGGATTCGGCCTCCGGCGAGGAACACCACGGGGTCGTTGCCCGTTGAACAGACCGTGGGTGCGGATGGGACAGTGTCCCCGGGCCTCACCTTTTGCCCACAGGGACGATCGTTCGGCTGAAGCCCTGTGGAGCCTTTCGCCGAGAGGCGACCGCCATCCGTACCCACCACCTGACCGCCCCGACCGAGATTCCCCCGTCCGGTCGGGGCTTCCCCTTTTCCCGGGGGCTTTCTCCTTCCCGGGGCCTTCTCCTCGTGCGGGCCGGGCTTGACTTCGAGCGCACTCCAATTCGTAGCGTTCCGGTCATGAGCACTGCACAGCACAAGATCGGTTCGGGGTTCGGCGCCCACAGCACGGCCGACGACGTCCTCGCGGGCGTCGACCTGTCCGGCAAGCTCGCGATCGTCACCGGCGGCTACTCCGGGCTCGGACTCGAGACCACCAAGGCCCTCGTCAAGGCGGGCGCCCGGGTCGTCGTCCCGGCCCGCCGTCCGGACACCGCGAAGGAGGCCCTGGCCGGCCTCGACGGGGTGGAACAGGACGTGCTCGACCTCGGCGACCTGGACAGCGTGCGCGCCTTCGCCGAGCGCTTCCTCGCCTCCGGCCGCACGGTCGACCTCGTCATCGACAACGCCGGGATCATGGCCTGCCCCGAGACCCGGGTCGGGCCCGGCTGGGAGGCGCAGTTCGCGACCAACCACCTCGGCCACTTCGCCCTGGTGAACCGCCTCTGGCCGGCCCTCGAGCCCGGTGGCGCCCGTGTGGTGTCGGTGTCCTCGCGCGCCCACCACTTCTCCGGCATGCGCTGGGACGACGTCCACTGGCGGACCGGCTACGACAAGTGGCAGGCCTACGGCCAGGCGAAGACGGCGAACGTCCTGTTCGCGGTCCACCTCGACAAGCTCGGCGCCGAGCGGGGCGTGCGGGCCTTCTCGCTCCACCCCGGCGGCATCCTCACCCCGTTGCAGCGCCACCTGCCCAAGGCGGAGATGGTCGAGCGCGGCTGGATCGACGAACAGGGCAACGCCCTCAACCCGTCCGGCTTCAAGAGCCCCGAGCAGGGCGCGGCCACCCAGGTGTGGGCGGCGACCTCGCCCCAGCTGGACGGCATGGGCGGTGTCTACCTGGAGGACTGCGACATCGCCGAGCCCGCCGTCGACGGCGACCAGAGCGGCGGTGTCCGGGCCTGGGCGACCGACCCGGAGCAGGCGGCCCGGCTGTGGACGCTGTCGGCGGAGCTGACGGGCGTGAACGCGTTCGCCTGAGCCCGGGCGGACGGCTCTACAGCTCCCCGAGTTCCCTCGGCCCGTACAGCGCGGCCGGCGCGCCCGTCTCCAGCGCCCAGTAGCGGTCCCCGTACGACCAGTGCCACCACTCGGTCGGGTAGTTGACCAGCCCGGCAGCGGCCAGGGCCTCGCCGAGCACGGCCCGGTTGGCCTTCGCCTCCTCGGTGATGTTGCCGGCGCCGGTGTAGCAGGCGCCGTCGCTGTCCTCCGGGTTGGCGTTCAGAGCGGTGCCCAGGTCGAGTTCGCGGCCGTCGGCGTTCACCAGGGTGAGGTCGACGGCCGCACCGGCGCTGTGCGGGGCTATCTCGGGCGGGGAGACGTACCGGCTGGCCGCGGAGCGGATCCGGTCGGCGGACCAGTCGGGGTGGTCCGCGCGCAGCGTGTCCGCGTACGTCTCGAAGTAGTGCCGCTGGAGCGCGGGCGGCCGGTAGCCCTCCACGAAGAGCAGCCGCAGGCCGTCCGGCAGCAGGGCCTCGGCGGCGAGCAGCCGGTCCAGGACGCCCTGGCGGAGATGGACCTCCGCGCCCAGGGAGTCCTCGTGCTTGCGGTCGTCGACGAGGAGCCGGCCGCGGACGTCGACCAGGGGCTCACCGTTGTCCTCGACGGGCACGGCGGCGACGCGGGCGTCGGACATCAGGATGATCTCACTCATGGGGGGATCATCTCGTGGCGCCGTGCGCCGCCCCGCACCGCGTGCGTCCCCGGGGCGGTACCGCGTGCATCGCCGAGGCGCGGGTACTCGGCCGGTTCCCTGCACCAGCGGCCCGAAGGAGCCGAAGGTGAGCACTTCAAGCGGCAGCAGGATCGTGGTCACGGGCGCCACCGGCAACGTGGGAACCAGCGTGGTGCGCCTTCTCTCGGAGGACCCGGAGGTGGGCTCCGTACGGGGCCTGGCCCGGCGGATCCCGGACTGGTCGCCCGCCCGCACCGAGTGGTCGGCGGTCGATCTCGCGTCCGCCCGGGCGGATCTGGCCGCGGAGTTCGCGGGTGCCGACGCGGTCGTCCACCTGGCGTGGGCGTTCCAGCCGACGCACGACCCGGCGACGACCTGGCGCACCAACGTCCTCGGTTCCATCCGCGTGCTCGAGGCGGTCGCGGCGGCCGGGGTGCCGACGCTGGTGCACGCCTCCTCGGTGGGCGCGTACTCCCCCGGGCCCAAGGAGCACGCGGTGGACGAGTCATGGCCGACGCACGGCTGGCCGGACGCCGCGTACTGCCGGGAGAAGGCGTATCTGGAACGGGCCCTGGACACGTTCGAGCGCGACCGTCCGGAGGTCCGGGTGGTCCGGATGCGTCCGGCGTTCCTCTTCAAGCGGGAGTCGGCCGCCGAGCAGCGCCGGATCTTCGGCGGCCGTTTCCTGCCCGGCCAGCTGGCCCGGCCCGAGCTGCTGCCCTTCCTGCCGGACATCCCCGGACTGCGGGTGCAGGCCCTGCACACCGACGACGCGGCGCGGGCCTATGTGCTGGCGGTGCACTCGCAGGTGCGGGGCGCCTTCAACCTGGCGGGCGAGCCGCCCGTGGACGCGGAGCTGCTGGGCGAGCTGCTCGGCGCCCGGCCCGTACGGCTGCCCCGCACCGCGGCCCGCTCGGCGATCGCGGCCGCGTGGGGACTGCACCTGCTGCCCGCCTCCCCGCACCTGTTCGACGCGGTCCTGCGGCTGCCGCTGATGGACTGCACGCGCGCGCGGACCGAACTGGGCTGGCGCCCGGAGCACACCGCGGCCGAGGTCCTGGAGGAGTTCCTGCACGGGATGCAGCAGGGCGCCGGGGCACCGACGGAGCCGATGAGGGGCCGCAAGGTCGGCTGACCCCCGGCCGGGCGACGCGATGGTCAGCCGGAGGTCAAGTGACCGGCCCGGCCGGACGGCCCGGTGGTCGCCCCGGGGGCGGGCAGTGCGCTGGTCAGCCGTCGCCCCGGGCGGGCAGTGCCGTGGTCAGCCGTCGCCCCGGCCGAGCGGTCCGGTGGGCAGCCGGAGGAATCCTGGCCCGGCGCTGCGATGGTCAGCCGGAGGACTCCTGCGCTTCCGGGTGCTCGGGGTGCACGGTGTCCGACCGCTGGGCCCCCTGCCGGCGGCTGGTGCCCGCCTCGTCGGTGTCCGGGACGTCCTCGGGCCGGTCGGCAGCGCCCTCGTCCTCGCCCGGCACCGAGGCGACCTCCCAGGGGTCCTCGCCCTCGCCCGCCTGCTGGTCCGGCAGGTCCCGCGGGATCGGGTCGCCGTTCTCGCCGGGCCCTTCGTTGCGGTGGTCCACGACGTCCTCCCTTTCGTTCTCGACGTCGGCGGGAGCGCGAGTACCTCCGCCCAGGTCGGCGAAACGTCAGCGAGGGGCGCGCTCGTCCAGGGCGGCCCGCCAGGCCGGTGCCGGCCCCTCGGGAGCGGGCTCGGGGCGGCGGCCGCCACGGCCGAAGAAGTCGGCGAGCGGGAGGATGGCCGCGCCGACGGTGACCGCGTCGGGTCCGAGCCGGCCGAGCTCGACGGTGACCTTCTCTGCCGGGTAGCGCAGCGCGTACGCCGTGGCGTGCCGCCGTACGGCGGGCAGGAACCGTTCGCCCAGCTGGAGCCCGGCCCAGCCGCCGATGAGGATGCGTTCGGGCTGGAAGAGGTTGATCAGGTCGGACAGTCCGGCGCCCAGGTACTCGGCGGTCTCCTCCAGCACGGCGAGTGCCACCGGGTCGGCCGCGGTGTCCCCGTCCGGGTGGGCGGCGGCGAGCAGCGCGGTCAGCGCGGTCTCCTCGTCGGCGTTCTCGGGCGGCCGGCCCCCTTCCTCGCGCCAGCGTTCCAGCAGCGACTCGGCGCCCGCGTAGGCCTCCAGGCAGCCCAGGGCTCCGCAGCGGCAGCGGCGCCCCCTGACCCGTACGGTCAGATGCCCCCATTCCACCGCCCGGCCGTGCTCCACCTCGGGCGTCACCAGACAGGCTCCGACGCCGGAGCCGAAGAGGACCACCACCGCGCTGTGGGCCCCGCGTCCGCCGCCGAACCACATCTCCGCCTGGCCGAGGGTCCTGGCGCCGTTGTCGATGAAGTACCGGACGCCGGCGGGCAGCGGGGAACCGGTGCGCAGCAGCGCCTCCAGCGGGACGGCGTCCCAGCCGATGGTCTGTCCGTGGACGACGGCCCCGCTGTCCGGGGTGTGCGCGACGATGCCGGGCACGCCGATGCCGACGCCGAGCAGCCGCTCGGGCTCGATGGCGGCGGCCGCGAGCACCTCGGCGATGCCGTCGCGGATGTGGCCGACGACGACCTCGACGTCGTAGCCGTGCCCGGTCAACGGGCGTTCGGCGCGGGCGAGTTCGGTGAGGGTCAGGTCGAACAGCTCGACGCGGACCCGGGTCTCGCCCACGTCGACGCCGATCATGTGCCCGCTCTCGGGCGCCACCCGCAGCAGGGTGCGGGGGCGGCCGCCGTCGGAGTCGACGCTGCCCGCCTCCTCGACCAGCCCGTCGGCGATCAGGTCGGCCACGACGTTGCTGACCGAGCCGGAACTCAGTCCGGTGGCGGGGCCGAGTTCGAAGCGGCTGAGGGGTCCGTCGAACCAGAGGCGCTGGAGCACTGCTGTGCGGTTGGCGCGTCTGAGGTCGCGTACGGTGCGTCCGTTCAAGGGGTTCTGACTCCTGTGACCCGGGAGAGGGCCTCGATCTCGTCCAGCGCCGCGACGAGTTGCGGTGCCACCGTCGACTGGACCCAGCGTTCCCTCTCGACGTCGACGGCCCGGGGGACCGTCTCGGTGAGCATGATCAGGTAGAGGTAGGCGCGGTAGAGGGCGAGCCGCACCCGGGCGGGGACGTCGAACTCGGCCCGGCCGCCCGCCTCCCGGTAGCCGGTGAGGAACGCCTCGTCCTGCTTGATGTCGCCCAGCAGTGCCAGGGAGACGAAGTCGGCGAGGGGGTCGCCCCAGAACATCCGCTCGCCGTCGATCAGCCCGCCGATGCGCGGCTCCCCGCCGGCCGGGCGGTCGACGAGGATGTTGCCGTCCCACAGGTCGAAGTGGACCAGCGCGGGGACGGTGACCTCGTCGAGGGCCGGGTAACCGGCCCGGAGCGCGGCCTCCACCTGTGCGACGGACCGGGGCAGCCGCGCCCCGTAGTCCCGGGCGTCGCCGAGGATCGCGCCGGTCATGGTCGTGAACGCGGTCCGCCAGTCGGGGGCGAGCGGGCCGAGGGCGCGGGAGGGGTAGCCGTAGCCGGGCCCGGTCACCGCGTGCAGCCGGGCCACCTGGCGGCCCAGTTCCCTGCGCAGGGGCGGGCGTTCGGCAGCGGTGACCGACGCGTCCCAGGGCTCGCCGGGGCAGGCCGTCATCAGCAGATGCGGTACGGCGACGCCCGTACCGAAGGCCACCACGTGCGGTGCGGCGACCTCCGCCTCGGCGGCCCTGCGGTAGAACTCCGCCTCGGCGACGAGGAGTCCGCGCTCGTAGCTCAGGCCGGGGACGGTGGCCGCGGGCGGGACCTTGACCACGTACCGGGTGCCGTCGGTGAGAACGAGCTCCTCGACGGTGTTGTACGTGCCGCCGCTCAGGGGCCGGACCGCGGTGAGCCGACCGGGGTCGAGTCCCGCGTCCTCCAGCACCTGTCGACCCCATTCCCAGGAGTCCGCCAACGTCCCGCCCCTTCCGTCACCCCGCGGCGTACACGTCCTCGACGTAACGCCCGTCCCGCACCAGCCCGTCCAGCCACCGCCCGGCGGCCGACTCGTCGGCGTGCGGCGTGTGCTCCCGGAACAGGGTACGCAGCGCGTGCCGTACCCCGGGAGCCATTCGTGATCCGTCTCCGCAGACGTACACCCGGGCACCGGCCCGCAGGAGTGCCCACACCTCGGCCGACTCGGCGGCGATGCGGTGCTGCACGTAGCCGCTGCCGGGCACCGCGCTGAACGCCGGGCGCAGCCGTACGGCCCCGACGGCCTCGGCGGAGCGCAGTTCGTCGGCGTGCAGGAAGTCGGCGTCCGGCGCGTCGCATCCGAAGTAGCAGAGCGCGGGCGGCAGTTGTTCGCCCCGGCCGAGGGCGGCGACGCGGTCGGCGACCGCCCCGCGGAAGGGCGCGAGGCCGGTGCCGGCCGAGATCATCACGACGGGGGCGGAGTGGTCGACGCGGAAGGCGTCCCGGCAGGGCTGGATCCGGGCCAGGACGGTGTCGCCGGGCTGGACGTCGGCGATGTATCCGGATCCGGCGCCCCGGTGGGTGCCGTTGCCGGACCGGGCGGGGGCTTCCAGCAGGGAGACCATGAGGTCGATGTGGTCCGGGTCGGTCCGGGGGGACGAGGAGACGGAGTACTGGCGCGGGCGCAGCGGCGGCAGCAGGTCGAGCAGGGCCGGCCAGTCGAGGGCGCCGCGCAGTGCTGGGTGTGCCTCGAACAGCTCCACGAGGGTGCGCGGGTCGTCGGTGAGGGCTGCGAGTTGTGCGCGCTCGGGCGGGCAGGGGTTGGCGGCGGCCAGGGCGGCGATCTGCCCGGCGGTGGGCCGCTGCCGCAACTCGACGTGGTGGGTGAGCAGTTGGCGCACGGTGAGGGGCCGGTCGACGGCGAGTCCGTCGCGGCGCGGACGGGTGGGGCGGATGTCGAGGACGGCGTCCAGGTCGGCGCCGAACGCGTCGGCGGCCCGTTCGACGAGCGCCTTGTCGTGGACCGGGAGCACGGTGACGTGGTCGGCGGTGCGGTAGGTGGTGCCGGCGGGCAGGGCGAGCCGTACGAACCGCTTGCGGCGGGGGTGGCCGGGGGCGGTGAGGTCGTGGGCCTCGGTGACGGTCATCGGGACGAGGGCGTGGCGTGCGGCGAGGGCGTCGAGGGGGCCGCCGCTCAGGGTGCGGACCTCGTAGGCGGCGGTCGGCTCGGCGCCGGCTGCTGTGGTGTCCGGGTCGCCGTAGGCCTCCAGGAGCGCGGTGCGCAGGCCGGTGGTGAAGGTGCGGACCGTGCCGGTGAGGTCGCCGGAGGCGTCACCCGCGGCGCGGTCCAGGATGCGCCGGCCGCCCAGTTCGGCGAGCCGCTCGTCGATCCGGGTCGGGAAGTGCTGGTAGGTGGCGGCCCAGTTGCGGTCGCCGACGCCGAGGACGGCGTACGAGACTCCCGTCAGGTCGTGGGTGTCCGCCAACCAGGTCGCGAACTGCCGTGCGTCGTCGGTGGGTTGACCGTTGTAGGAGGCGGCGGCGATGACCACGGGGCGGTCGGTGGGCAGGCCGTGCGCATGGGCGTCCAGGGGGGCGACCTCGGTGTCGCAGCCCAGGGCGGCGGCCTCGTCGGCGAGCCCGGCGGCGAAGTCGCGGCAGGTGCCGTAGTTGCTGCCGTGGAGGAACAGCACGCGGGTGCCGGGCAGCACCCGGGAGGGCAGGGCGGTGCGGGCGGCCGGGGTGGCCGCGACCCCCTGGGCCACCCCGGGCAGGGGGGTGTGGGTGCGGTCTGCCGGGGTGCGGGAGGTCAGCTTCAGGGTGAAGCCGTCCGGCTTGAGGGTGAGGGCCTCCTTCACCGTGAGGCGGTAGTCGGCGTGGTCGTGCAGGCGGTAGCGGTGCACGAGGAGGGCCAGCAGCATGGTCGCCTCGTGGAGGGCGAACTGCCGTCCGATGCAGGCCCGTTCGCCGGTGCCGAAGGGCTTGAAGGCGTGCGGGGAGCGGGCCGCCTCGGCCTGCGGGGTGAAGCGGGAGGGGTCGAAGAGGTCGGGGTTGTCGCCCCACACGGGCTGCCGGTGCAGCATCGGCGAGATGACGGTGAGGGACTGTCCGGCGCGCAGCGGGATCCGGCCGCCGAGGAGGGTGTCCTCGCGGGCCTGGCGGCTGAAGGCGGCGGCCGTCGGCCACAGCCGCAGCGCCTCGTTGAGGACCTGCCGGGTGTACGTGAGCCGTCCGATCTCGTCGAAGGTCGGCTCCGGGTCGGGGGTGTCGCCCCACAGCTCGTCGACCTCACGCCGTACGAGGTCGAGCACGGCCGGGTGCTTGGCCAGGTAGTACATCGCGAAGGACATCGCGCCGGAGGTCGTCTCGTGCCCGGCGATCAGGAAGGTGATCACCTGGTTGCGGATGTTGGTGGTGTCGAGGGTGGTGCCGTCGACGGGGTGCGGGGCGCTGAGCATGAGCCCGAGCAGGTCGTCGGTGCCGGTCTCGCCTGAGGCCAGGCGGGCGCTGATCACGTCGTCGACGACCTGCGCGAGGTGGTCGGCGTCGGCCCGGAAGGCCTCGTCCGCGGCCGAGTGGTCGCTGCCCGGGGTGCGGGCGAGCCGGGTCATGGCCCACTCCAGGCAGCGCACCATGGACTCGACGAAGGGGTGCGGCTCGTCCCTCTCGAAGGAGCCGAAGTCGTAGCCGAACCCGGCGAGTCCGATGGTGTCGAGGGTCATCCGGGTCATGTCGTCGGCGATGTCCACCGGCCGGCCGTCCCGGGCGGCGCGGTCCCAGGCGCCGATCATCCGCTGCGCGACCCGCAGCATCACCGGGTGGTAGGTGCGCATCGAGCCCAGGGCGAAGGCGGGCATCAGGATGTCGTGCGCCTTGGCCCAGTTGGGTTCGTCGTTGTACGCGGTGAACAGCCCGTCGGCGGCGAACTCGCGGACGTTCTCCAGGGCGGGCCCGACGGCCTTGGAGAACCGGCTCTCGTCGGCGAGTTCGGTGACGAGGTCGAGATCGGAGACGAAGGTGACGTCCCGCCCGTGCAGCCGCCGCACGAGCAGCGGGCCGTGCTCGCGCATCAGCCCCATGACCTGCTGGATCGGGGTGCGGCCGGGCCCGGTGGCCGAGATGTCGACGACGGGGAGTCCGGCGGGAGTGGTCTGCGCGGTGGAAGGGGTCTGCGCGGTGGGGGGCATGGCGCGGCAACTGCCTTTCGCGGTACGGGAGTACTGCGATCCAGGGTGGTCGACGGGGCCCGGCGGCCCGGTCCGGCGCACTACATGATTGTGTAGTGCACGTACATGCGTGGCGCTTGCGCGGAGCGGTGGGAGGTGGTGGTGGTCCGGTCTCACCCGGAGCGGTCCCATCCTGAGGCGGTGGTCTGGCGCAACCGTGCCCTGATGCTCTTCGACCGGGTCTCGGTGCCGGTCGCGGTGTGCGATGTGTACGGCTCCGTCCTGCTCGCCAATCCCGCGATGGCCACGGAGTGCGGCACGACACCGGGGCGGCTGCGGGGCAGGGACGTGCTGGAGTTGTTCCGGCCGCAGGAGGCGACCCAGGTGGAGCGGATCGCCGAGGCGCTGCGGCTGCGGCACCGCTCGCGCTACCAGGTGTCGGTGTGCTGGCGGGCACCGGGCGGCGGCGAGCGGTTCGGCGAACTCACGGCGGACCCGGTGAGCGACAGCGTGCAGGAGACGCCGTCACTGCTGGTGATGCTGCGGGTCGAGAGCGAGCGGGAGCACTCCCCCGCCGCCGAGCCGGTCCGCGTCACCCCGGTCGAAGCCCGTGTCCTGGCCCTGCTCGCGGCCGGCGCCACCACGGCTCACGCGGCCCGCGAGACGGAGCTGACGGTGGACGGCGTCAACTACCACCTGCGGCGGCTGTCGGCGCGGTGGGGCGCGGCGAACCGTACGGAACTGGTGGCGCGGGCCTACGCGCTCGGGGTGCTCACGACCGGCGTGTGGCCCCCGTCGGCCTCCGGCGGGTAGGCCGCACCGGCGCGGAACGGGCAGAGGACCTTGCCCGCCGCCGGACCGGCCTGCCGCTCGCACGCCACCCTGCGTCCCTCACCGGCATGCATCCCTCACCGGCAGCCTGTACTGGTCAGGCGCCCACCTGTGCGCGGGGCCGAGGCACCGCCCGCAGGGCGATGTCGACCGTGGCATGGAGGGCCGCTCGGGCCGCACCGGCGGCCGCGTGTACGGCGTTGCCCTCGCTGACGACCATGACGTAGCGGGCGAGTGCGTGCGGGTCGGTCTCCTCGGGCAGGTCGCCCTCCTCGACGGCGCGGGCCAGACGCTGCGCGAGGGCGTGCTCTCCGGCGAGGCGGCTGTCGGCCAGGAACCGGGCGATGCGGCCGCTGTCGCCGCCCTCGGCCAGGCCGCCTTGCACGGACAGGCAGCCTGAGGGGCGGTCGGGGCGGGTGAGTGCGTCGGCGTTGGCGCGGAGGAAGGATTCGACGACCGCGTAGGCCGTCGGCTCCGCGAGAGCCTCGCGGGCGTAGGCCATGTCGGCCTCGGCGTAGCGGGCGACGGCGCGGTGGAAGAGCTCCTCCTTGTTGCCGAACGCCGCATACATGCTCGGGCGGTTGATGCCCATCGCCTCGGTGAGCTCGGCGAGCGACGCGCCCTCGTAGCCCTGGCGCCAGAAGACCTCCACCGCACGGTCGAGCGCGGCCTCCGCGTCGAAGCCCCGGGGTCTGCCGCGTACCGCCATGACGCCCTCCTGTGTCGTTCTCCGAAATTTTAACCGAGCGGTACGGAATAGCTTTCCCGATGCTGCGGTTCTCCCTGGCGAACGACTTGAGTACCGAGCGGTACAGAAAAGGAGAGCCCCTCATGGGACAGCTCGACGGCAAGACCGCCCTCGTCACCGGTGCCACCTCCGGCATCGGCCTGGCCGCCGCACGACGGCTCGCGGCGGAAGGAGCCCACGTCTTCCTCACCGGCCGCCGGAAGGAGGCACTCGACGAGGCGGTGGCCTCCATCGGCGACCGCGCCACAGGAGTACAGGCCGACGTCGCCGACCTCGACGACCTCGACCGCCTCTTCCTCCGGATCCAGCAGCACGGCAGCCTCGACATCGTCTTCGCCAACGCGGGCGGCGGACAGTTCGCGGCCCTGCCCGACATCACCTGGGAGCACTACGCCGACACCTTCAACACCAATGTCGGGGGCACCCTGTTCACCGTGCAGAAGGCGCTCCCGCTGCTCAATCCGGGCGCCTCGATCATCCTGACCAGCTCCAACATCGACACCAAGGGCGCAGCCTCCTTCAGCGTCTACGCCGCGACCAAGGCCGCGCTCCGCTCCCTGACCCGCAGTTGGGCGGCGGAACTCGTCACCCGCGGCATCCGCGTCAACAGCATCGCGCCCGGCCCGGTCGAGACACCCGGCCTCAGCGGTCTCGCGGGCGGCCCCGAGGCGGCCGAACAGCTGCTCAAGGGCCTGGCCGCCGGAGTTCCCATGCAGCGTCTCGGCCGCCCGGAGGAGATCGCCGATACGGTCCTCTTCCTGGCCGGCGACGCCAGCAGCTTCATGACCGGTGCCGAGATATACGTCGACGGCGGCGCAAGCCAGATCTGACCGACCACCACCCCGACCGACCCTCCCCCGCACCGCACACCCTGGAAGGAATCATGAGCGACGTGACCGAGCTGCTCGCAGCCAACCTGTACGAGGTCTTCGGCAACCGCGACGCCGCAAGCCGCCGCGCGGCCATCGACCGCATCTTCACCGAGGACGTCGTCTTCACCGACCCCGAGGGCACCATCACCGGCCGCGACGCCCTCGCGGACAAGGCCGCCGCCCTCCTCGCCGACGCCCCGGCCGACTTCGTGTTCACCGAGGACGGCCGGCGCTACGCCGGTCCCGACACCGGAGCTCTCGCCTGGGCCTTCGGCCCGCCCGGCGCGCCCGCCGTCCGCGGGATCGACGTCATCACCGTCCGCGACGGAAGGATCGCCGCCATCACGACGATGTTCACGGCCTGACCAAGGCCTCCGCGTCGTCCACGGCGTCCCGGCGGCGTCACACGCTGAGGTGCTCCCAAACCCGGCGTGTCCGCCGTCACCGCCGCCGCCCCTTGCCGCGACAAGCCCGAGCCCGCACGCTTGGGCAGCTTGCGGACCAAGAGATCGGCGGCGATGTGTGGACGCTTCTGCGAAACGGGAACAGACCAGAGCATGCAAGGTGTACGTGAGTGGACGGCGCGTCTCGTGGCCTACGCGAGGCGGCGCCGGGACCCCGTGGTGGTGCAGACCCTGCGATCGGCGGCCGCGGCCACGATCGCGTACGTCATCGCACTGCGGCTCAGTCCCGAGGCCGCTCCGCTCACGGCACCGCTGACCGCGCTGCTCGTCGTCCAGGTCACCCTCTACTCCACGCTCACCACCGGTGTCCGCCGCGTGAACTCGGTGGTGACGGGCGTCCTCGTCGCCATCGCCTTCAGTCTGCTGGTGGGGCTGACCTGGTGGAGCCTGGGCCTGCTGATCGTGGCGTCGCTGGTGGTCGGACGGCTGGTGCGGGTCGAGGAGTTCGTGCCCGAGGTGGCGATCAGCGCCATGCTGGTGCTCGGCGTGACGACCGTCGGGGACACCGCCTGGGCGCGGGTGGTGGAGACGCTGATCGGCGCGGTCGTCGGGCTCGCCTGCAATCTGCTGCTCGCTCCCCCGGTGTGGGTGGACGAGGCCGGCGAGTCGATCGAGGGACTGGCCCGCCGGGTGCGGAAGCTGATGCTGCGGATGGGCGAGGAGGCCGCGGGCCGGCCGCCGGTGGAGCTGGCGACGGCCCGGCTGTACGAGGCGCGCGAGCTGGACCACGACATCGTCGAGGTGGACGCCGCGCTCCGGCAGGCCGAGGACAGTCTCAAGCTCAATCCCAGGGTGAAGGAGGGCCTGCTGCACCGGGTGGTGCTGCGCACCGGTCTGGACACCCTGGAGATCTGCACGGTCGTCCTGCGGGTCCTCGCCCGCACCCTGACCGACCTCGCCAAGGAACGCGACCCGTTCGCCGAGGATCCGGGCCTGCTCGACAAGGACCAGGATCCCGAGCCGCTGTTCAACCCGGAGACCGGCCGCACGGTGGAGCAGCTGCTGTCCGAGATCGGCGACGCCGTGGTCAGCTTCGCCGTCCTGGTCACGACCCACGTCAGCGTGAGCGCCGAGTCCGCGGAGGGCCGTCTCACCGCCGAGCTGCGGCAGGCCTCCGCGACCCGGGACAAGCTCGCCCAGCTGCTCCTGGAAGGGATCCAGCGCGACTCCCGACACTGGCAGCTGCACGGCGCCGTCCTCACGGAGGTCAACCGCATCCTCGACGAGCTGGACACCGAGCACCGCTCCCGCCGCCTGCTGGAGGAGCTGGACCGGGCCGCCCGCGAGCAGCGGGAGCGGATGCCGCACCTGACCCGGTTGCAGGAGAGCTGGCGCCGGAACCGCCGGGCACTCGCCCGTCGTTCTAGGTGACACAGGCACAGCGATCAAGGGGGGCCGATGGGCGACACGGGTGCGCGGATCGACGGGAACACGCTGCGGTTGCCGGGCGGTGCGGCGGTGCGGTTCATCCGCACCCTGCGGCTGCCCGAGACGGGCACGCATCCGCTGCCGCCGGGGCTCGGCGAGTTCCCGGTGCGCCGGGTCTCCGACTACCCCGACACCGTGCCGGAGCAGTGGCGGGCGCGCGGCGGGGTGATGCTGCCCGTGTATCTGCGCGAGGCGATGTGGCTGAGCTTCGGCGGCACCCTCGAGCCCGCCGCCCTCCAGGTCGGGGTGGGCAAGGTGTGCGCGGTCTCCGGCAAGCCGTGGAGCGACCGCCTCACCCGCGACCCGCAGAACTACGTCGTCCTGCCCCGCCAGCCCTGGCTGGACGGCATCAACTCCGGCAAGGGGACGGTGCGCCAGTTCGTGGCGGTGCCGCTCGGCCTCGGCGCGACCGTCGAGGGGCAGGTCACGGGCGAGGAGGTCTGGGGCGGTGTGCAGCTCCAGTCCTACGCACTGAAGGACGAGCGGCTGGCCGAGTGGCGCGAGACGCAGCAGCAGATGCGGTCGACGAGCGGATTCGCCGGGGGCTACGGCGCCGCCGCACCCATGGCCATGGCGGCGCCCGCGGCTCCGGCGGCGGCGCCCCGCAGGGCCTCGGCGATGGGGCTCGGCGTCGGCGGCTCGATGCGCCAGGAGGTCTACCGCGACGAACGGCCCCTGTCGGACTGGGCCGGCACCCCGGCGGGCCGGGTGTTCGTGCACCTGGTGACCCCGCCGGAGTGGCGCCGCATCACCGGTGAGGCTCCCCCTCCGTCCCCCGTGGACCGCGCCGCGTACACCAGGGCGGGGTTGCCCTGGTTCGACTACTACGACCAGGACGGGGAGGATCTCGCTCCGACGGACGCCCTGGAAGGGGTGAAGCCGGTCGGGGACTGGCTGGGCGACGATCACGAGCCGTGGCAGCCGCCCACGTCCGCGCAGGTCAAGCCGCTGGGCGACGCGCCGGGCAAGCCGGTGGAGGACGGCGACTGGTAGCGGCGCGCCGGCCTCGGGTTGCACCGGCCGGGTGATCCGGGCGAAGGTGGCTGTTCAGGTCCCCGACCCTCGATCACCCGGAGTGCGCACGGATGGGCAGGACGAACGGCTGCTGGAGCAGACGCCGGTTCGTCGGCGCTCTCGCGGGAGCGGCTTCGGGCCTCACCGCCTGCGCGTCGCCCTCCCGGTCGTCGTCGGAGTCGGCGCCGCGGGAGGCCCGGGCCAGTTCCCCCGAGTCCCTTTCGCCGAGTCCCACGGGCACGCCCTCGCCGTCCGCTCCCGCCCCCGCTCCGACCGGCCCCCGCACCCTCTACCTCGGCACCTACACCACCGTGGAGGGCGGCGGGCCCGGCATCGGGGTGGCCCGCTACGACACCGGCAGCGGGCGGATCACCGGCACCGGCACGATCACCGGCCTGACCAACCCGTCCTACCTCTCCCTGCACCCCGACGGCCGCACCCTGTACGCGGTCGCCGAACACGACGCCGGTGCCGTGACCGCCGTACGCCTGGCCGACCGCAAGGTCCTGGGGAGCCGGAGCACGGGCGGGGCTGGGCCGTGCCATCTGTCGGTGCATCCGGGCGGGCGCTGGCTGCTGAGCGCGAACTACGCCTCCGGCAGTGTCGCCGTGCACCCGATCGACGCCTCGGGCGCGCTCGGCGAGCGCAGGGAGACGGTCACGCACTCCCGTCCGGCGCCCGGTCCCGGCCGGGACGGGCCGCACGCCCACCAGTTCCTCACCGCTCCCGACGGCGGGCATGTGCTCGCCGTCGACCTGGGCACCGACACCGTCTACAGCTACCGCCTGAACGAGCGCACCGGCGCCCTCACCGAGGTCGCGCAGACGCACACCCGGCCCGGTGCCGGACCGCGCCATCTGACCTTCCATCCCGGTGGCCGGTACGCCTATCTGGCCAACGAGTCCGACAACACGGTGGCGGTGTGCGGTTACGACCCCCGCAGCGGGCGGCTGACCGTCGGGGCGGCGCAGTCCACGGGCACGGGGCCGGGCACCAGCTACCCGGCGCAGTTCCTGGTCACGGCGAACGGCTCGTTCGCCTATCTCGCCAACCGCGGCGACAACAGCCTCACCCGGTACGCGGTGGAGGCGGACGGCGCCCGGCTGCGGCTGCTCGACACCGTGCCGGTGCACGGGGACTTCCCGCGGCACATCGCCTTCTCGCCGGACGGTTCGCTGCTCTTCGCGGCGAACCAGAGGTCGAGCACGGTCAGTGTCTTCCACGTGAACGCGCGCAACGGTGAACTGCGGCTCGCAGGAAAGCCGTTCGCCTCACCCGTCGCCGTCTGTGCGCTGCCGCTGTAGGGCGCGCGGGCAGGACGCGGCGCTCGCCCGGGTGAGCAGGGCGTGCATGCGCTCCGTCACCCGCGCCACGTCGTCGGCGGGCGCGTGGAAGGGCAGGCGTACGTCGCCGTGGGCGCGGGCGCGCTCGACGCGCAGGGTCAGTCCGTGCCGGTCCACGGCGAGCGGCTGGACGCGGA
This sequence comes from Streptomyces sp. 351MFTsu5.1, assembly GCF_000383655.1. Classification (NCBI taxonomy): domain Bacteria; kingdom Bacillati; phylum Actinomycetota; class Actinomycetes; order Kitasatosporales; family Streptomycetaceae; genus Streptomyces; species Streptomyces sp. 351MFTsu5.1. Next base: position 334,913 of record NZ_KB911777.1, read on the forward strand.
CCGCGCCGTACAGGCTGTCGGGGTCCATGAGCCGGGTGAGCCGTTCGACGGCGTCGGGGTGGCAGTCGGCGAGGTGGGTGAGCAGCCGGGCCTCTGCGGTGGCGAGCGGGTCCGGCGCGGCGGCGGCGAACTCGTCCAGGTCGACGACGACCGCGCCGGAGGGCCTTCGGAGCACCACGCGGGTGGGCTCGAACTCCAGCTTGCCGTCGGCGGGGACGAACCATCCGGCGATCCACAGCCGGGCGCGGATCCGGTTGCGCACCGGGACGGGGGCCACGTCGGCGAACTCCAGGACGGCGGACGGCTCGCCGCGGGGCGCGCAGATCGCGGCCGTCACCAGGGTGCTGTCCTCGGGGACGTACAGTGTCACCCGTCCGTCGTCGGTGACCGTGTGCGCGCCGACGAACTCCTCGCGGCCGCCCTCGGCGGTCACCGCGCAGGACCACGCGGCGGCGAGCACCGACCGGGCGTGCTCCGCCGCGGACGGCGCGGCCGTCCAGGGTTGACTGTCACCCATCCGTTCCTCCTTAGGTAAGGCTTGCCTAACCTATCGAAGATCGGGGAGTAAGCCAACCACGGACGTGCCAGATCCGGTCAGGGCGCCAGAACGCCGAGCAGGGCCCGTGCGCACAGATCGCGCACCTGCGCACGGGAGAGGTCCGCGCCCCGCAGCCACTCCAGACAGACCGCCGTGGTGAAGGCCAGCCAGCCCCGGACGGCCAGCCGGAGGTCGGGACGCGCTTGCGCCACCGGGCCGAACTCCGGGTCGGCGGCGAGCGCGGCGAGGATCTGCCGCTCCTGTGCGGCCAGCGCCCGCTGGTAGACCCGCCGCACAGCCTGGTCCCCGGCCGCGTCGGCGCGGTGGAAGGCACGGAAGCCGTGGGCATGGGCGTGCACGTACTCCAGATACGTGTCCAGACCGGCCGTGAGCTGCTCGCGCACCGGGACGCCGGGCACGGCGGCGGTCATGGCCAGCATCCGCTCGCTCTCCCGCTCGACGACCGCGGCGAAGAACTCCCGCTTGGTCGGGAAGTAGTGGTACAGCAGCCCGCGCGAGACCCCGGCGATCTCGGCGACCTGCTCGATCCACACGTCGTCGTACGGGCTCTCGGAGAACAGCTTCGCCCCCACCGACAGGAGCTGCTCGCGGCGCTCCCCGGTGCTGAGCCTGCGGCGTGTGCGCTCGCCCTGCTTCCCGGCCATGCCCGCACTTTACTTGACGCCGGTTCAACAAGGAGATCAGACTGAGGCGCGTTATTGAACTCGCGTACAACGCGCTGAACTGCCGCTGGATCAAAGGAGATCTCGCCATGGCGGAGAGGACGGCCACGGCCCCGGAGCGGACGGGTTTCCGCAGTGCCGAGCTGGGCTGGCCCGAGCTGGACCGCATTCCGCACCCCCCGCGCCGGCTCCCCCTGCTCGGCGACGTGCTGGGCGTCAACCGGGCCACACCGCTCCAGGACTCCCTGCGCTTCGCCCGCCAGTTGGGGCCGATCTACCGGCGCAAGGCCTTCAACCGGGAGTTCGTGTTCACCTGGGGCGCCGACCTGGTGGCGGACCTGGCGGACGAGTCGCGGTTCGCCAAGCACGTGGGGCTGGGGGTCGCCAATCTGCGGCCGGTCGCCGGGGACGGGCTGTTCACGGCGTACAACCACGAGCCGAACTGGCAGCTGGCCCACGACGTGCTCGCCCCGGGCTTCAGCCGGGAGGCGATGGCGGCCTACCACCCGATGATGCTGGCCGTGGCCGCGCGGCTGACCGACCACTGGGACCGCGAGCAGGCGGCGGGCCGCTCGGTGGACGTGCCCGGGGACATGACCAAGCTGACCCTGGAGACCATCGCGCGGACCGGGTTCGGCCATGACTTCGGCTCCTTCGAGCGGGACCGGCCGCACCCCTTCGTGACGGCGATGGTCGGCACCCTCACCTACGCGCAGCGGCTCAACTCGGTCCCCTTCCCGGCACTGCTACGACGGGCCGCGCAGCGCAACGCGGCCGACATCGCCTACCTGAACCGCATGGTCGACGACCTGGTCCGGACCCGGCGTGCCGCGAGCGGGGACGGTGACCTGCTGGACCGGATGCTGGAGACGGCCCACCCTCAGACGGGTGAGCGGCTGTCCCCGGAGAACGTCCGCCGACAGGTCATCACCTTCCTGGTGGCCGGCCACGAGACCACCTCGGGCGCGCTCTCCTTCGCTCTGCACTACCTCTCCCGCAACCCCGAGGTCGCGGCACGCGCGCGGGCCGAGGTGGACCGGGTCTGGGGCGACGCGGAGCGGCCGGGCTACGACCAGGTGGCGAAGCTGCGGTACGTGCGCCGGGTGCTCGACGAGTCGCTGCGGCTGTGGCCCACCGCACCCGCCTTCGCCCGGGAGGCCCTGGAGGACACCGTGCTGGCCGGGCGGTATCCGATGCGGCGCGGCGCCTGGACGCTGGTGCTCACGCCGATGCTCCAGCGCGACCCCGAGGTGTGGGGTGCCGACGCCGAACGGTTCGACCCGGACCGCTTCGACCCGAAGGCCGTACGGTCGCGCCCCGCGCATGTCTTCAAGCCGTTCGGCACCGGGGCGCGGGCCTGCATCGGACGGCAGTTCGCGCTGCACGAGGCCACGCTGGTGCTCGGTCTGCTGCTGCGCCGCTACGGCCTGCGGGCCGACCCCGGGTACCGGCTCACCGTGACCGAGCGGCTGACGCTGATGCCGGAGGGGCTGCGACTGCACCTGGAACGGCGGACCGCGGCCGCCACGGCGCCGGACACCGACGAACCGGCACCGGTGGCGGAGTCACGCTGTCCAGTGAGCGGGGCGGGTGACTGAGTCCGGGAGCCGGGTGCCGGAGCTGCCCCGGGCCGCGTTGAGCTGCGGCTGGGTGAGGAAGAACGCGCCGGTCAGGTCCGCGTCCGTGAGGTCGGTGTCCCGCAGGTCGGCACCGATGAGGTCCGCGCCGCGCAGATCGGCTCCGGTGAGGTCGGCCGCGATGAGGTAGGCGCCGCGGAGCGTGGCCCCCCGCAGGTCTGCGCCCTTGAGGCGGGCGCCCATGAGGTCGGCGCCCCGGCGGTTCTTCTTTTTGCCCTTGGCACCGAACCCCGCTCGCACCAGCTCACTGGTCCTGAGCAGCAGGACGTTGACCTCCTCCCGGTGGGCAGGGACGTCCAGGGCCTCGAGTTCCTCGGCGGTCCCCCGGGTGAGCGCCTCGGTCCGCTCCCGGAGGCGGCGCAGGTCGGCGTGGACCGGACGGGCCGCGGGCAGGGTGAGCGCCTCCGTGAGGTACCAGAGCAGTTCGTGGAGCCGGCGCATCACGGGGAAGACGTCGAACATGCGGCGGGCGTCCTCGCGGGAGCCGGTCCGCCAGTCCCGGCCGCCGAAGGTGATCTGCGAGACCTTCTGGCCGGCGCCGAAGCAGTCGTAGACGGTGCACCCGGTGAAGCCCTCGTCCCGCAGCCTCGCGTGGATGCCGCAGCGGTGGTCCTCGCGGAGGTTGGGACAGGGGGTGCCGGCCGGCTTGTCGCGCGCGAAGTCCGCGGAGGCGGTGAAGGGCAGGGCGACACAGCACAGTCCGAAGCAGCTTCCGCAGTCGCCGCGCAGTTCGATCATTTGTTCTTGCATCACGGCTCAGCCTAGCGGGCGGCAGAACCGGGCTCAGTAGCGCTGCGCCTTCGCCAGCTTGGGCGTGAGCACCGGCTCGGCGGGCTTGCGGCTGACGGCGACGGGCTGGGCCTTCTCCCCCGGTTTCAGGTCCTCGGCGCCGACGTAGCGTGTCTCCACCGTCTTGCCCGAGGAGTCGAGGAAGTCGACCTGGACGGCGTACGAGGCCGTCCTGTCGGTCCTGTTGGTGATGGTGACGACGACGGCGAGCAGCCCGCCGGTCGTGGAGCGGGGCTTGCCGGTCATGGTGACCTCGGACATCGCGTTGCCCTGTCCGTCGACCTTGGCCAGTTCCGTCCGCGCCGCCTTGTTGGCGCGCTCCGTCTCCGCGGAGACGGAGGCCTCGAAGGAGGAGGCGGCGGCCGAAGCGGACGCGGCCCGCTCGGAGGCCTTGGCCCGCACCGAGGCCTCCACGGACGCGAGGGCGGAGGCCGCGTTGCCGGAGAAGGACGCCGTGTCCGGCGCGGTGGGCGTGGCGGAGGACGTCGGCGAGTCCCCGGAGTCGCCGCTGCACGCCGTCAGCGTGAGCGTGCTCGCGGCGGCCAGGGCCACCGCGAGGGCGGCGATGCGGGACCGTCCGTGCGGTGACGGTGTGCTCATCGGGTGACGTCCTCTCGACTCCGGCGTCGACTCCTGACCGAAAAGAACCTTATGCCGGAATCGCGAGGGAGGCATGTCGCCCTGGGTCCGCGCCCCTCAGACCTCGTCGCGGGTGAGGGCGAGCAGCCGGTCCAGGACCCGGGGACCGCCCGCGCGGACGCCGTCGTGCTCGAACTCGTCGGTCACCCAGGTGCGCAGTCCGCGGATGGCGCGGGCGGTCCGCAGGGAGTGGGCCGTGTCGACGTACATGTCGTCGTGGTAGACGGCCGCCGCGACCGGGACCTCGTTGACGGCGAGCCGGGCCGGGTCGTACAGGGGCCGCCAGTCGGTGCGGGCGGCGAGGAGTTCGGCGGTCTCGCGCAGCGGCCGCAGGGCCGGATCGCAGTCGAACATCCAGGGGTGGATCGACTCGCCGGTGAACAGCAGCGGCTCGTCGCCGGCGAGCGACTTGGCGGCGTCGAAGCGCGGGAACTCGGCGCGGACCCGCTCGGCCGACCAGGCGGTGGGGCGCTCGTCCTGGCCGTAGATCGCCTCGTGGACGAGGGCGTAGAGCGGGTGGGAGGCGTACGACAGGAGGCCCTGGACCTCCTCCTGGAAGGCGTCGGAGAGCTCGTGGCCGGCAGGGGTGCGCACGAACGCGTGCTCCAGCACGAAGTGCAGGCGGTGGCTGCCCTCACCGCCGCCCAGGAGGATGCCGAGGGACTGGAAGGCCTCGACGGTCAGCCGGTAGCCGTTCGGCAGGGTGACGTCGTTGGTGAGCAGGTGGTCGGCGATCCGGCGGACCCGCTCGACGTCCTGCGGATAGCGGGCGTAGTGCGCGACGACCTTGCGCTCGATCCGCGGGTAGGCGGCCCGGTAGACGTCGTCGGCGTGGGCGTCGAGGGAGGGCAGGCCGCCGGTGATGACGGCGGCGGCGAGGCCCTCGGGGGCGAGGGAGAGGTAGGCCGTCGCGCAGAAGCCGCCGAAGCTCTGGCCGAGGACGGTCCAGGGGGCGCCGCCGGTGACCTGGGGGCGGATCACCTCGCAGTCGCGGACGATGGAGTCGGCGCGGAAGCGGGTGAGGTAGGCGGCCTGTTCCTCCGGGCCGCCCCGCAGCGGGAGCGTCTGGCGGTTGGCGGGGCTGGAGTGGCCGGTGCCGCGCTGGTCGAGCAGGAGGACCCGGTACTCCTTCAGGGCCCGGCCGAACCAGGCGCCCTTGCCGATGAAGCGGTTCGCCCCGAAGCCGGGGCCGCCCTGGAGGTAGACCAGCCACGGCAGCTTCTGGCCCGCCTTGTCGCTCGCCACGGCCTCGCGGGCGTAGAGCTCGATGGTCTCGCCGGCCGGGTCGTCGTGGTCGAGGGGGACGGTGAACCGGCGGTCGGTCAGGACGAGGCCGGGCTGGCGGTAGGTCGCGGACAACAGGGCTCCCGGGACGGACGGATTCTTCAGGGCGCGTCCCAGTTCAGCACATGTTCGTCCGCCGCCGGACCCCTTCGATCATGAAATCTTACTGACTTGCGGGTCAGCGGGCGGCGAGGCTGGAGCGGCGCACCACCAGTTCGGGCTGGAGCACCACCCGGCGGTGCTCGTGCCGCTTGCCGGTGGTCTCCACCTCGGTCTCCTCCAGGAGCAGCTCGGCGGCGAGCGCGCCCATGGTGACGGCGGGCTGGCGCACCGAGGTGAGCGGGACGGCCGCGGCGGCCGCGAACTCGATGTCGTCGTAGCCGACGATGGCGAGATCGTCCGGGACCGTCACCCCCGCCGCGTACATGGCCTGGAGGACACCGAGGGCGAGCAGGTCGTTGGCGCAGAACACGGCGGTCGGACGGTCCGCGAGGCCGAGGAGGCGGGCGCCGGCGTCCCGGCCCGCGGCCACGTCGAGCCGTTCGGTGGGCAGTTCGCGCAGGTGCTCGGGACCCAGGCCCGCTTCGGCGAGCGCGTTCAGGGCGCCGGTGCGGCGGTCGCGGACCTGGTTGAGGCCGGGCGGACCGCTGACGTAGGCGATGGAGCGGTGGCCCGCGTCCACGAGGTGGCGCACGGCGAGCGCGCCGCCGGCCACGTCGTCGACGGAGACCGAGCACTCGGTGGTGCCCTCGGCGACCCGGTCGACCAGCACGAAGGGGATGCCGTGGCGGCGGAAGGAGGCGATGTTGCGGCCGGAGGCGTCGGTCGGGGTGAGCAGCACGCCCCGCACCCGCTGTTCGGCGAAGAGGGAGAGGTACTCGGACTCCTCGCTCGCGCTCTGGGCGCTGTTGCAGACCATCACGCCTAGACCGTCCTCGCGGGCGGCCCGCTCGGCGCCGCGCGCCACGTCGACGAAGAAGGGGTTGCCCATGTCGAGGACGAGCAGGCCCATGATCCGGCTGCGCCCGGCGCGCAGCTGGCGCGCGGACTCGCTGCGGACGTAGCCGAGCCGGTCTATGGCGGACAGCACCCGCGCCCGGGTCTCGGTGGCGACGGAGTCCGGGCGGTTGATGACGTTCGAGACCGTGCCGACGGAGACTCCGGCGGCACGGGCGACGTCCTTGATACCCACCGACTGGGCCATGGGGCAGGGACCTCCAGGTAGACGGGGGGCAGCCGGACGGCGTTCACATTATCGTCAGGCCGCTCCCCCACCGATGTCCGGTCAGGCGGGCAGCGCGAAGTCCACGACGTGGAGCGCCGAGGGGGTCGTACCGCTCGACTTCTCCTGGTAGAGGAACGACAGCACGTTGTCCTGGGCGATGCGCGTCTCGTCGATCACGACCTCGCCGAAGGCGTTGAGGCCGCTGCCGTCGAAGAGGATCTTCCAGTCGGTGTACCCGGACGCCTTGGAGGCGGCGGCGATCCGGCCGAAGGGGAAGACCGCGTAGGCGTTGTCGTACCTGTCCAGGAGCAGCTTGGTGCGCTGGCTGGAGCCGAGGACGACCGGGATCTCGGTCTTCTGCCAGGTGCCCGAGGAGTTCTTGCGGACGTGGAAGGCGCGGCCGTTGGCGGTGCGGTCGGCGACGTAGTTCGTGGTGCACTGGCCGAAGCGGCCGGGGACGTAGCTGATGATCGCGTGCGGGAGGCCCGCGGAGTCCGTGAACTGGCTCTCCTGGTTCATCAGGGAGTGGTCCGGGTTCAGGGCGTCGATCACCAGGCCGGCGTCGGTGACGGCGACCTTGTCGGTGCCGCCGGTGGTGCCGACGACGGTGCCCGCGTTGTTGCGCCAGGTGCGGCCGCGGTCGTCGGAGTAGACGTAGCCGGTGTCGTGGTTGGTGATGCCGCCGGACGAGCACATCACGGCACCGTTCTGCTCCCGCCAGGTGAAGAAGGAGTGCAGCCGGCCGTTGCGGTCGTAGTCGATGCCGTGCAGGTACATGTTGCGGGCCGTGGAGGAGCCGTGCTCGCTGGTGTAGGTGCCGGTGGCGCTGGACCACTCCCCGAGGTCGGTCCAGGCCGAACCGTCGTACTCCGCAAGGGCGTTGCGGCCGTTGCCGGAAATCCCGACGCGATAGCTCAACTGGAGCTTGCCGTCGGGGGTGTTGAGGAACTGCGGGTAGGTGAACTGCGAGGTGAGGGCGAGGCCGTCCAGGGTGGACTGCGGTGCGCCGAAGCGGGCGGCGGTCCAGCTCAGGCCGGCCGGGTCGTCCATGAGCCCGGCGACCGACTTGACGTAGGTGAAGCCGTCGCTGTGCGAGTCCATGTTGAGGTGGAGGCGGCCGTCCACCTTGGACACACCCATGGAGATGACGTTGTGGGAGTCGCTCGCCTTCAGGGTGTGGCCGACCCGGACGGTGGACCAGGTGCTGCCGCCGAGGACGCGGCGGCCGACGACGGCGTTCTTGTCGGCGGTGTACCAGACGGCGTACTGGTAGCCCTTGTAGGTCAACAGGCCGTTCTTCTGGAACGAGTTGTTGTTGACCAGGCCGTCGTAGGAGACGAAGAAGACGGCCTGGCTGTCGAGCGTGGTGGTGCCGGTCCGGGTGACGGAGGGACCGGGATCGGCGGCGCGGGCGGTTCCCGACGCGAGGGCAGGGGTCATGACGGCTCCGGTCAGCGCAGCGCCCAGCAGCGTACGTCTGTTCATCGGTGCGGCTCCTGAGGGGGATGTCAGGCGAGGTGGAACACTTCGGTGAGCGGTTTCATGGCCTCGTCGGGGCGGGCGCCGTCCAGCGACTCGAAGAACGGCGCCATCTCCGTCTGCCAGCGGGCGTTGACCTCGGTGGCTTCCATTCCGGCCTGGGCGGCGGCGAAGTCCTCGGTCTCCAGATAGCCGACCAGCAGACCGTCTTCCCTGAGGAAGAGCGAGTAGTTCTGCCAGCCGGTGGCCGAGAGCGCCTCCAGCATCTCGGGCCACACGGCGGCATGCCGCTCGCGGTACTCCTCCAGACGGTCCTGCCGGACCTTCAGCAGAAAGCACACGCGTTGCATCAGCGGACTCCAGGTCCTAGAAGTTGAACTGGTCGATGTTCTTGGCGTCGAACACGGTCGGCTTGCCGAGGTTGATCACGCCGTCCTTGCCGATGGTGTACGTCGTGCCGCCGGCCTTGAAGCTCTCGCCCTCCTTGCCGGTGATCTGGCCGGAGACCAGCGCGACGGCGGTCTGGGCGGCCAGCGCGCCGAGCTTCGCCGGGTCCCACAGCTCGAACGCCTCGACGGTGCCGTTCTTGACGTACTTGCGCATGTCGTTGGGGGTGCCGAGGCCGGTCAGCTTGACCTTGCCCTTGTACTTGGAGCCGGAGAGGTACTGGGCGGCGGCCTTGATGCCGACCGTGGTCGGGGAGATGATCCCCTTCAGGTTCGGGTACTCCTGGAGCAGGCCCTGGGTCTGCTGGAAGGACTGCTGGGCGTCGTCGTTGCCGTACGCGACCTTGACGAGCTTGATGTTCTTGTACTTGTCCTGCTGCAGCTCGTCCTTCATGAAGTCGATCCAGGTGTTCTGGTTCGTCGCGGTCTGCGCGGCGGACAGGATCGCGATCTCGCCCTTGTAGCCGATCTGCTCGGCGAGCAGCTGCACCTCGGTGCGGCCGAGGTCCTCGGCGGAGGCCTGGGAGACGAAGGCGTTGCGGCAGTCCGGCTTGGTGTCGGAGTCGTACGTGACGACCTTGATCTTGTTGGACATCGCCTGCTTGAGGGCGGTGCACAGGGCGCCCGGGTCCTGGGCGGAGACGGCCATCGCGTTCACCTGCTGCTGGGTGAGGGTGTTGACGTAGGAGACCTGCCCGGCGGTGTCGGTGGCGCTGGAGGGACCGACCTCCTTGTACTTCGAGCCCAGCTCCGTCAGGGCCGCCTCGCCGCCCTTGTCGGCGGAGGTGAAGTACGGGTTGTTGACCTGCTTGGGCAGGAAGCCGACGGTCAGGCCCTTCTTGGTGGCCGCGTTCGGGTCCGCCTTGGCCGTGGAGGCGGCCGAGGCACCCTCGTCCTGCACGTCCTTCTTGGTGGTGCCACCGCAGGCGGTGGCGGTGAGGGCGAGGGAGCTGACGGCGGCGAGGGCGACGCAGGCACGCCGGAGGGATGACTTACGCATGACGGAGTTCCTTTGAAAGAAGGGTGAGCGGAGATTTTTCAGGGGCGCGGGGAACTGCGCGACCAGCCACAGCCGGGCCGCGGCCGACATACGACCTAACCGGTGGATGAACGTGCAGCCCGGGCCACAGCAACCTGCCGTGCGACCCGCGGTCCGAGCACCGACAGCACCAGCAACACACCGGTGACCACAATCTGCGACTGCGCCGAAACGTCCTGCAGACTCATCACGTTCTGCAACGTGCCGAGCAGGAAGACCCCGGCGATGGCGCCGCCCAGCGTGCCCTTGCCGCCGTCGAAGTCGATGCCGCCGAGCAGCACCGCGGCGATGACGGAGAGTTCGAGCCCCGTGGCGTTGTCGTAGCGGGCGCTGGCGTAGTGCAGTGCCCAGAAGATGCCGGTGAGCGAGGCCATCAGGCCGGTCACCGTGAACAGGATCAGCTTCTGCCGCTTGACCCGGATGCCGGCGAACCGGGCCGCCTCCTCGCTGGCGCCGATCGCGAACGTGGACCGTCCGAAGGGGGTGGCGTGCAGGACGACCACGGCGATCGCGAACAGGACGAGGAAGGGCAGGAAGGCCTGCGGGATGAAGGTGTCCCCCACCCGGCCCGCCGCGAAGTCCAGGTACTGGGTGGGGAAGTCGGTCACCGCGTCGGAGCCCAGCACGATCTGTGCGATGCCCCGGTAGGCGGCGAGGGTGCCGATGGTGACGGCGAGGGAGGGCAGTCCGAGCCGGGTGACGAGCAGGCCGTTGACCAGCCCGCAGACCACACCGAGGACCAGGCAGATCGGGATGATCGTCTCGATCGTCAGGCCCTGGTTCCACAGGGCGCCCATCACCGCGCCGGACAGGCCGGCGGTGGAGGCGACGGACAGGTCGATCTCGCCGGAGACCACGAGCAGGGTCATGGGCAGGGCGATCAGCGCGATCGGCAGGGTGTTGCCGATCAGGAACGACAGGTTCAGCGCGTTGCCGAAGCCGTCGACCGTGCCGAAGGACAGCAGCAGGACCACGATCAGGAGGGTGCCGACGACCGTGTCCCAGCGGATGGCACGCGTCAGGGAGTCAGGCATGGCGGGCGTTCCTCTTCTTGAGGGCGGAGGCCACGCGCAGCGCGACGACCCGGTCGACCGCGATGGCGAGGATGAGCAGGACGCCGTTGATGGCGAGCACCCAGACCGAACTGACGCCGAGCGCGGGCAGCACGCTGTTGACGGAGGTCAGCAGCAGGGCGCCGAGGGCCGCGCCGTAGACGCTGCCGGAGCCGCCGGTGAAGACGACACCGCCGACCACGACCGCGCTGACGACCGTCAGTTCGTAGCCGGTGCCGGTCCCGGAGTCGACGTTGCCGAACCGGGCCAGGTACATCGCCCCGGCGAGCCCTGCGAGGGCGCCGCAGAAGGTGTACGCGGCCAGGATCCGCTTGCGCACCGGGATGCCGGCGAGCCGGGCGGCCTCGGGGTTGGAGCCGAGCGCGTACAGCTCGCGTCCGCTGCCGAAGTGCTTGAGGTAATAGGCGGTGGCGACGAGGACCGCCAGGGCGATCAGGGCGAGCCAGGGCACCGCGGAGATGCCGCCGGAGCCGAAGTTCACGAAGCCGTCCGGGAGGTCGGCCGCGGTGATCTGGCGGGAGCCGACCCAGATGGAGTCGATGCCCCGGATGATGTAGAGCGTGCCCAGGGTGACCACCAGTGCGGGGACCTGGCCGAGGCTGACGAGGAGGCCGTTGAGCAGGCCGAAGCCGATGCCCAGCAGGACCGAGAGGAGCACGGCCACGACCGGGTTGCCGCCGCCCTGGAGATACGTGCCGGCGGCGAAGGCGCTGATGCCGAGCATGGAGCCGACCGAGAGGTCGACGTTCCTCGTGATGACCACCAGCGACTGCCCGGTGGCGACCAGGACCAGGATGGTGGCGTTGAGCAGCAGGTCCTTGATGCCCTGCTCGGTGAGGAAGTCGCTGTTGCCGATCTGGGTGACGACGATCATCACCAGGAAGACGACCAGGATGGCGAGTTCGCGCATCTTGAAGACGCGGTCGACCAGGCGGGTGCCGCTGGACTTGGGCACCTCGGCGGGAGGAGCCTGCTGAGGGGTGGTCACCGTCATGCGGCGGCCCTCCCGGTGGCTGCGGCCATCACGGTTTCCTCGGTGGCGTCGGAGCGTGGGATCTCGGCGGTGAGGCGGCCCTCGTGCATCACGAGCACGCGGTCGGCCATGCCGAGGATCTCGGGCAGGTCGGAGGAGATCATCAGGACGGCCACCCCGTCGGCGGCCAGTTCGCTGAGCAGCCGGTGCACCTCGGCCTTGGTGCCGACGTCGATACCGCGGGTCGGCTCGTCGACGATGAGCACCTTGGGGGCGGTGGCCAGCCACTTGGCGAGGACGACCTTCTGCTGGTTGCCGCCCGACAGGGTGTTGACGGTGTCGGCGATCCGGGCGTACTTCACCTGGAGCTTGACGGCCCAGTCGAGGGAGCGGCTGCGTTCGGCGCTCCGGTCCATCAGGCCCGCCCTGACGGTGGTGCGGAGCCCGGTGAGACCGATGTTCCGCTCGATGGACATGTCCATCACCAGGCCCTGGGCGCGCCGGTCCTCGGGGACCAGGGCGAGTCCGGCGGCCATCGCGGTGGAGGGGGCGCCGTTGACCAGCGCCTTTCCCGCCACGGAGACCTCGCCTGCGTCCCAGCGGTCGATGCCGAACACCGCTCGCGCAACCTCGGTACGGCCCGCTCCGACGAGTCCGGCAAGTCCCACGATCTCGCCGCGCCTGACCTCGAACGAGACATCGGTGAAGACGCCCTCCCGGGTCAGCCGGCTCACCGTGAGCGCGACCTCGCCGGGGCGTACGTCCTGCTTGGGGTACAGCTCGTCGAGATCGCGGCCGACCATGCGGCGCACCAGGTCGTCCTCGGTCATGCCCTCGATGGGCTCGCTGGAGATCCAGGCGCCGTCGCGCAGGGTGGTGACCGTCTGGCAGATCCGGAAGATCTCCTCCAGCCGGTGCGAGATGAACAGGACGGCGGCGCCCTGTTCGCGCAGGGTCTCGACGACGCCGAAGAGCCGGGCCACCTCGCTGCCGGTCAGGGCCGCGGTCGGCTCGTCCATGATCAGGACGCGGGCCTCGAAGGACAGCGCCTTGGCGATCTCGACGATCTGCTGGTCGGCGATGGACAGGCCGCGCGCCGGGCGGTCCGGGTCGAGCTCGACTCCGAGGCGCTGCATCAGGGCGAGGGTCGCGGCGTGGGTGGCCTTGTGGTCGATGCGGCCGAGGGCGCGGCGGGGCTGGCGGCCCATGAAGATGTTCTCGGCGATCGACAGGTCGGGGAAGAGCGTGGGCTCCTGGTAGATCACGGCGATGCCGGCGTCGCGGGCGTCACCGGGACCGTGGAAGACGACCGGCTCGCCGTCGAGCAGTACCTGGCCGGCGTCCGGCCGGTGCACTCCTGCGAGGGTCTTGATGAGGGTCGACTTGCCCGCGCCGTTCTCACCGGCGAGGGCGTGCACCTCCCCGGGGAACAGCTCCAGGGAGACGTCCCGCAGGGCGCGGACCGCGCCGAAGGACTTCGAGATGTCCTTGAGCGCGAGTACCGGGGCCGGACCCGTGGTGGACGGGTGGGTCATTGGGGGCTCCTCGACGACGCCGGCGGGACGGCCCTCACGGCGTCGTGAAAGGTTTCAACTGGGTTGCCGGGACGTTAGGCATGGAGCGCATGTCACGTCAATGGGTTCGTGTCGAAAAACTTTCGATGGACTCATGTAACAGCAGGGTCACGGGCAACAGCCTTGGCCGCAGGGGTTGACACCTCTGCCGAGTGCTCATACTTTCCCGTCTTGAATCGTTTCACAGTGAAGCAGTTCGCCAGCCTTTCGGACCCGACGTCACAGGAGCCCTCAAGTGACCGAGCTCGCCGCGGTGAAGGCCGCGCTCAAGACCCAGGCCGTCGAGACACCGTCGTGGGCGTACGGGAACTCGGGGACCCGGTTCAAGGTGTTCGCGCAGCAGGGCGTACCGCGTACCCCGCAGGAGAAACTGGAGGACGCTGCTCAGGTGCACGCCTTCACCGGGGTGGCCCCGACCGTCGCGCTGCACATCCCGTGGGACAAGGTCGAGGACTACGCCGCGCTGGCGAAGTTCGCCGAGGAGCGGGGCGTGCGGCTGGGGGCCATCAACTCCAACACCTTCCAGGACGACGCCTACAAACTGGGCAGCATCTGTCATCCGGACGCCTCGGTGCGCCGGAAGGCCCTGGATCACCTGCTGGAGTGCGTCGACATCATGGACGCCACGGGGTCCGCGGACCTGAAGCTGTGGTTCGCCGACGGCACCAACTACCCCGGTCAGGACGATCTGCGGGCCCGGCAGGACCGGCTCGCCGAAGGCCTCTCCGAGGTGTACGACCGTCTGGGTGACGGACAGCGGATGCTCCTCGAGTACAAGTTCTTCGAGCCGGCCTTCTACTCGACGGACGTGCCGGACTGGGGGACGGCGTACGCGCACTGCCTGAAGCTCGGGGAGAAGGCGCAGGTCGTCGTCGACACAGGTCACCACGCGCCGGGGACCAACATCGAGTTCATCGTCACCACGCTGCTGCGGGAGGGGAAGCTCGGCGGGTTCGACTTCAACTCGCGGTTCTACGCGGACGACGACCTGATGGTGGGGGCGGCCGATCCGTTCCAGCTGTTCCGGATCATGTACGAGGTCGTCCGGGGCGGTGGCTTCACGCCCGACGTCGCCTTCATGCTCGACCAGTGCCACAACATCGAGGCCAAGATTCCGGCGATCATCCGTTCCGTGATGAACGTGCAGGAAGCGACGGCGAAGGCGTTGCTGGTCGACCGGGATGCGCTTGGTGTGGCTCAGCGCGAAGGGGATGTTCTCGAGGCGAACGCCGTGCTGATGGATGCGTACAACACGGATGTGCGGCCGTTGCTTGCGGAGGTGCGGGAGGAGATGGGGCTCGATGCGAACCCCGTTGCTGCGTACAAGCGGTCCGGGTGGGCCGAGAAGATCGTGGCCTCGCGGGTTGGCGGGGAGCAGGCCGGGTGGGGGGCGTAAGCCTCTGCCGGGTTCTGTCGTCTGCGGGGTGCGGGCCGGTTGTGGCTGGTCGCGCAGTTCCCCGCGCCCCTAGGGAAGAACAATCACCCTCTTGTCAGTAAGGACTGGAAGTTCATGGCACTCCACCCCGAAGCCGCCGCCCTCCTGGCCCGCTCGCACCGGCTGGGCTCCGATGCCCGCAACACCAACTACGCCGGTGGGAACGCTTCCGCCAAGGGCACGGACACCGATCCCGTCACCGGGGGTGATGTGGAGCTGATGTGGGTCAAGGGGTCCGGGGGTGATCTCGGGACGTTGACCGAGGCGGGGCTTGCCGTGTTGCGGCTGGACCGGATGCGGGCGCTCGTCGACGTGTACCCGGGTGTCGAGCGCGAGGACGAGATGGTCGCCGCCTTCGACTACTGCCTGCACGGCAAGGGCGGGGCCGCTCCCTCCATCGACACCGCCATGCACGGGCTCGTCGAGGCCGCTCATGTCGATCATCTGCATCCTGACTCCGGTATCGCCCTCGCCTGTGCGGCCGACGGGGAGAAGCTGACCGCCGAGTGCTTCGGGGACACCGTGGCCTGGGTGCCGTGGCGCCGGCCCGGGTTCCAGCTCGGGCTGGACATCGCCGCCATCAAGGCCGCCAACCCGCAGGCCATCGGCGTCGTCCTCGGCGGGCACGGCATCACCGCCTGGGGCGACACCGCCGAGGAGTGCGAGAAGAACTCGCTGCACATCATCCGGACCGCCGAGCAGTTCCTGGAGGAGCGCGGCAAGGCCGAGCCCTTCGGGCCCGTCATCGAGGGGTACGGCGCGCTCGGCGAGGCCGAGCGCCGGGAGCGGGCCGCCGCGCTCGCGCCGTACGTCCGGGCGATCGCCTCCCAGGACAGGCCGCAGGTCGGGCACTTCAACGACACCGACCCGGTGCTGGAGTTCCTGGCCCGAGCCGAGCACCCCCGGCTCGCCGCGCTCGGCACCTCCTGCCCCGACCACTTCCTGCGCACCAAGGTGCGGCCGCTCGTCCTCGACCTGCCGCCGACCGCACCCGTGGAGGAGGCCGTCGCGCGGCTCGGGGAGCTGCACGCCGAGTACCGCGAGGAGTACGCCGCCTACTACCGGCGGCACGCGCTGCCCGACTCCCCCGCCCTGCGCGGCGCCGACCCGGCGATCGTGCTGATCCCGGGGGTCGGCATGTTCTCCTTCGGCAAGGACAAGCAGACCGCCCGGGTCGCCGGCGAGTTCTACGTCAACGCGATCAACGTGATGCGGGGTGCCGAGGCCGTCTCCTCGTACGCGCCCATCGAGGAGTCCGAGAAGTTCCGCATCGAGTACTGGGCCCTTGAGGAGGCCAAGCTCCAGCGGATGCCGAAGCCCAAGGCGCTCGCGACCCGGGTGGCGCTGGTCACCGGTGCGGGCAGCGGGATCGGCAAGGCCGTCGCCCAGCGGCTGGTCGCCGAGGGCGCCTGTGTCGTGGTCGCCGACCTCAACGGCGAGAACGCCGCCGCCGTGGCCGAGGAACTCGGCGGTTCCGACAAGGCCGTCGCCGTGACCGTCGACGTGACGGACGAGGAGCAGATCGCCGGGGCGTTCAAGGCCGCCCTGCTCGCCTTCGGCGGGGTCGACCTCGTCGTCAACAACGCCGGCATCTCCATCTCGAAGCCTCTCCTGGAGACCACCGCCAAGGACTGGGACCTCCAGCACGACATCATGGCGCGCGGTTCCTTCCTCGTCTCACGGGAGGCGGCCCGGGTGATGATCGCCCAGAAGCTCGGCGGCGACGTCGTCTACATCGCCTCCAAGAACGCCGTGTTCGCCGGCCCGAACAACATCGCCTACTCCGCCACCAAGGCCGACCAGGCCCACCAGGTGCGGCTGCTCGCCGCCGAGCTGGGCGAGCACGGCATCCGCGTCAACGGCGTCAACCCGGACGGTGTGGTGCGCGGGTCCGGGATCTTCGCCGGCGGCTGGGGCGCCCAGCGCGCGGCGACCTACGGGATCGAGGAGGAGAAGCTCGGCGAGTTCTACGCCCAGCGGACCATCCTCAAGCGCGAGGTGCTCCCCGAGCATGTCGCCAACGCCGTCTTCGCGCTGACGGGCGGGGAGTTGACGCACACCACCGGTCTGCACGTCCCGGTCGATGCCGGCGTCGCGGCCGCCTTCCTGCGATGAGCGGGTCCGTGAAGTCGTACGCCGCGGTCGACCTCGGCGCGTCCAGCGGACGGGTCATGGTCGGCCGGGTCGGCCCCGACAGCCTGGAGCTGACCGAGGCCCACCGGTTCGTGAACCGGCCCGTGCGGCTGCCCGAGGGCCTGCGCTGGGACATCCTCTCGCTCTACGGCGGTGTCCTGGACGGGCTCAGGGCGGCCGGCCGGGTCGACTCCGTCGGCATCGACAGCTGGGCCGTGGACTACGGGCTGCTGGACGGGGACGGCAGGCTGCTCGGCAACCCCGTGCACTACCGCGACTCCCGTACCGAGGGTGTCGCGGAGAAGGTGTGGGCGACCGTGCCCGCGCCCGAGCTGTACGCGGCGACCGGGCTCCAGTACGCGCCCTTCAACACCCTGTACCAGCTCGTGGCCGACCGACTCACCGGCGCCGAGCGGCTGTTGCTCGTCCCCGATCTGCTCACCTACTGGCTCACCGGTGAGCAGGGCACCGAGCTGACCAACGCCTCGACGACCCAGCTGATCGATCCCCGGACGCGCGGCTGGTCGTACGACATCGCGCGACGGCTCGGCATTGACCTGGAGTTGTTCGCGCCGCTGCGGCAACCCGGCGATCCGGCGGGCCTGTTGCGGCCCGAGGTGCTGGAGGAGACCGGTCTCACGGGGCCCGTGCCGGTGACGGCGGTCGGCTCGCACGACACCGCCTCCGCGGTGGCCGCCGTGCCCGCGTCCGGTGAACGGTTCGCCTACATCTGCACCGGGACCTGGTCCCTGGCAGGCCTCGAACTGGACGCGCCGGTGCTCACCGAGGAGAGCCGGGCCGCCAACTTCACCAACGAGCTGGGGCTCGACGGCACCGTCCGGTATCTGCGAAACATCATGGGGCTGTGGCTGCTCCAGGAGTGCGTGCGGGCCTGGGGCGACCCGGATCTGGGCGAGCTGCTGCGGGAGGCGGCCGAGGCGCCGGCGCTGCGGTCGGTGGTGGACGCCTCCGATCCGGTCTTCCTCCCGCCGGGGCGGATGCCGGAGCGGATCGCCGAGGCCTGCCGTGCCTCCGGCCAGCCGGTGCCCGTCTCCCCCGGCGAGATCACGCGCTGCATCCTCGACTCGCTGGCCCTGGCCCACCGCCGGGCCGTCGAGGAGGCGCAGCGGCTCGCGGACCATCCTGTCGACGTCGTGCACGTCGTCGGGGGCGGTACCCGCAACGCCCTGCTCTGCCAGCTGACCGCCGACGCCTGCGGCCTGCCGGTGGTGGCGGGGCCGACCGAGGCAGCCGCGCTCGGGAACGTCCTGGTCCAGGCGCGGGCCCACGGGCTCGTCGGCGATCTCGCCGGCGGGCGCGAGCTGCTCACCCGGACCCAGCCGCTGACCCGCTACGAGCCCCGGGGTGATCCCGCGCGCTGGCGCGAGGCGCAGGCCCGGCTCGTCCGGATCTGAACCCGGGTCTCCCCGGGATCCCGCCTCCCGGTTACGCTGCACTCATCCGATGATCGACCACGAAGGAGCCGCGATGCGTGTCGCCCTGTTCCTGACCTGCGTCAACGACACGCTGTATCCGGACACCGGTCGCGCCGTGGTGAAACTGCTGACCAGACTGGGGGTCGACGTCGACTTCCCGATGTCCCAGACCTGTTGCGGGCAGGCCCACTACAACACCGGATACCGGCATGAGGCGGAGCCGCTGGCCCGGCATTTCTCCGATGTCTTCCGGGACTACGAGGCGATCGTGACGCCGTCCGGCTCGTGCGGGGCGATGGTGCGGGAGCTGTATCCGCGGATGGGTGAGCGGGCCCGGGCCGAGGGGCGCGGGGAGGGCCTCGCGACGGCCCTGGCGCCCGTGGTGCCGAAGACGTACGAGCTGACGGAGTTCCTGGTGGACGTGCTGGGGGTGACGGATGTCGGGGCCTGCTACCCGCACACCGTCACCTACCACCCGACCTGCCACGGTCTGCGGGGGCTCGGACTGGGCGACCGGCCCCGGCGCCTGCTCGAGGCGGTCAAGGGACTCGAGCTCAGGGAGCTTCCCGGCGCCGACGAGTGCTGCGGCTTCGGTGGCACCTTCGCGCTGAAGAACTCCGATGTCTCGGCGGCGATGGGCGCGGACAAGGTGCGCAACGCCGAGTCGACGGGCGCCGAGGTGCTGTGCGCGGCCGACAACTCCTGTCTGATGCACATCGGGGGCACGATGGGCCGGCTGGAGTCGGACATGCGGCCGGTGCACATCGCGGAGATCCTGGCGAGCACGGAGGAGGAACCGGCCGTATGAGCGGGACGTTCGTAGGAATGCCGGCCTTCCCCGAGGCTGCGCACGAGGCCGTCAACAACCCGACCCTGCGCGGGAACCTGCGGCACGCCACCCACACGATCCGCGCCAAGCGGGCCAAGGCCGTCGCCGAGGTCCCGGACTGGGCGGAGTTGCGTGAGGCGGGCAAGCGGATCAAGGACCACACGCTGGCTCATCTCGACCGCTATCTCGTGCAGTTGGAGGAGTCGGTCGTGGCGGCGGGCGGCATCGTCCACTGGGCCGCCGACGCCGACGAGGCCAACGAGATCGTCACGCAGCTCGTCAAGATGACCGGCGAGACGGAGGTCGTCAAGGTCAAGTCGATGGCCACGCAGGAGATCGGGCTCAACGAGGCCCTCGAAGCGGCGGGCATCCGGGCCTACGAGACCGATCTCGCCGAGCTGATCGTGCAGTTGGGCAAGGACCGGCCCTCGCACATCCTCGTCCCGGCGATCCACCGCAACCGGGGCGAGATCCGGGACATCTTCGAGCGGGAGATGAGCGAGTGGGGCCGCCCGGCGCCCGAGGGACTCACCGACACGCCCGCAGAACTGGCGGAGGCGGCACGGCTGCACCTGCGGGAGAAGTTCCTGCGGGCCAAGGTCGGCATCTCCGGCGCCAACTTCATGGTCGCCGACACCGGCACTCTGGTGGTGGTGGAGTCCGAGGGCAACGGACGGATGTGCCTGACCCTGCCGGAGACGCTGATCTCGGTCGTCGGCATCGAGAAGATCGTGCCGACCTGGCAGGACCTGGAGGTCTTCCTCCAGACCCTGCCCCGCTCCTCGACGGCCGAGCGCATGAACCCCTACACGTCCACCTGGACCGGGACCACGGACGAGGACGGCCCGAGCACCTTCCACCTGGTGCTGCTCGACAACGGCCGCTCCGACACCCTCGCCGACGAGGTCGGCCGCCAGGCCCTGCGCTGCATCCGCTGCTCGGCCTGTCTGAACGTGTGCCCGGTGTACGAGCGGGCCGGCGGGCACGCCTACGGCTCGGTCTACCCCGGCCCCATCGGCGCGATCCTCAGCCCCCAACTGCGGGGCACGGCAAGCGAGATCGACGCCTCGCTGCCGTACGCCTCCTCGCTGTGCGGGGCCTGCTACGAGGTGTGCCCGGTCGCCATCGACATCCCCGAGGTGCTGGTGCATCTGCGGGAGCGGGTCGTTCAGGGCGGTCCGGTGGTCCGCGAGGGCAACAAGGTGGTGCTGAAGCCCGCCAAGGGGCACGCGGCCGAGCGGGCGGCGATGCGGGCGGCCCGCTGGGCGTTCTCCCGCCCCGGTGTCCTGCGCACCGGACAGCGGGCGGCCTCGCGCACCCGGCGGCTGCATCCGCGTTCGCTTCCGGGTCCTGGCAAGGCGTGGAGCGGTACCCGGGACCTTCCGGCCGTGCCCGCGGAGCCCTTCCGCGACTGGTGGCAGCGGACCGACGGCGGCCGCTCGGAGAAGGGGGGCTCGAAGTGAGCAGCAGGGAACGGATCCTGGGGCGGGTGCGGCGCGCGCTGTCCGACGTCTCCGGCGAGGACGCTCCGATCGAGCGGGCCTATCTGCGCGAGCACGGTGACCGCAGTGTCGGGGAGACCGTGGAGCTGCTGGCCGAGAACCTCGCCGACTACCGGGCGATCGTGCACCGCTGCACCACGGCCGACCTTCCCGCCACCCTTGCCGGAATGCTGGCGGCACGGGGCACGAAGACGGTGCTGGTGCCGCCGGGCCTGGAGCCGTCCTGGCTCTCGGAGGCCGGGGCCGAGCAGGTGCCGGACCGGACCGAGAGCACCCCGCACGAGCTGGACCGGATCGACAGTGTGGTGACGGCGTGCGCGGTGGCGATCGCGGAGACCGGCACGATCGTCCTGGACGGCTCTCCCGACCAGGGCCGCCGCCGCATCACGCTCGTGCCCGACCACCACATCTGTGTCGTACGGGTCCCGGACCAGGTCGTCTCCTCGGTGCCGCAGGGCCTCGAACGCCTCGACCCGGTACGCCCGTTGACGTGGATCTCCGGCCCTTCGGCGACCAGTGACATCGAGCTGGACCGGGTCGAGGGGGTGCACGGTCCGCGCACCCTGGAGGTGGTGCTGGTGGCGGATCAGGCGAGCGCGGAGGTCAACACGTAACGCCCCGAAGGCAGTTCGTAGGAGGCGACGCCGCCTTCGAAGCCCAGGTGCCCGACTCCCCGGACGCGTGACAGGGGGGTGCGGCCCTCGCACACGGAGTCGGGGTCGGTCGTGGGGATGCGCAGGGTCGCCGTGCTGTTGGCGGGCACGGCGATCCGGTGCGTGAACAGGCTGTCCCGCACGGCCCATTCGCTGACGATCTCGCCGTACGGTGACAGGTGCGAGCCGCTGACCCGGGTGATCCGGCCGGTCGGGTCGAGGTGGGGCCGCAGGAAGAAGTGCTTGAACCCCGGGTGCGCCGAGTCCTTGGCGATGCCGGCCATGCTCTCGTACATCCACTCCATGATCGCGCCGTAGGAGTAGTGGTTGAAGGAGTTCATCTCGACCGGCCCGAACCCGTCCTCCCGGGAGTACGAGTTCCAGCGCTCCCAGACGGTCGTCGCGCCGTTGCGCACCGAGTACAGCCAGGACGGCATGGCGTCCTGGTGCAGCAGCTTGTAGGCCAGCTCCACCTGGCCCTCATCGGTGAGGACCGGCGCCAGGACGTTCACGCCGAGGAAGCCGACGGACAGGGTGTTCTCGGCGTGTCCGGCGCGCGTGCTGTCGGGGTGGGCGGCCTTGTAGGCGGCGGAGTTGCCGATGTTCTCGGCGAGGAGTCCGACGAGCCGCCGACGCTGCTCCCCGGTGTCGTACAGGCCCAGTCTGAGGATCCAGAGCAGGGCGGTCTGGGTGTCGTCCTCGGGCCGGACGGGGCTGTCCCCGGGGGTGTACGGCGGCGGGTCGCCGAGCCCGGAACGCACGGTGAGCCGGCCTTCCTCACCGCTCAGGTACGTGGTGACGAAGGCCCGCTTGATCCGCGCGAAGAGCTCGTCGTAGGCGTGTCCCTCGGCGGTGCGGCCGGTGGCGCGGGCCATGTCCGCCATGAGCCGGGCGCTGTGGGCGTAGTAGGCGTCGCTGACGAGCCGGGTGCTGGTGACCTGGAAGGCCAGCCAGTCGCCGAAGATCGCACCCGGCCCGGCCCAGGTGTCGCCGGTGCGTGCGCGGATCCAGTCCATGTACGCCGTCATCGACTCCCAACTGCGGTCGATGACGGTGGAGTCGCCGCTCATCTGCCACACGGTCCAGGGCACGACGATCCCGCAGTCCGCCCAACCGCTCGCTCCGACGGGCTCGTTGTAGCGGGCTCCGGGTGCGATCCAGGGGAACTGCGCGCCGTCGGCGCCGTAGGTGCGCTGGGAGTCGGTCAGGATGTCCTGGAAGTGGCTCAGGAAGGTGACCGCATCGGCGTTGTAGAGGCCGGTGGTGGCGAAGACCTGGGTGTCGCCGGTCCAGCCGCAGCGTTCGTCGCGCTGCGGGCAGTCGGTGGGGACCCAGAGGTAGTTGCCGCGCTGGCCCCAACGGACGTTGCTGATCAGCTGGTTGATGTCGGGGTCGTCGGTGGTGACCTGTCCGATGTCCCGGAGGGCGGAGGTGGCGACCCGGCCGGTCAGGTCGGTGAGGGTGACGGTGTCGGTCGTGGTGACGGAGAGGTAGCGGAACCCGTAGAAGGTCAGGGAGTCCTGGTGGGTCTCGCCCTTCGGGTCGCCCTTGAGGATGTAGGTGCTGGTGGCCTTGGCCGTGCGCAGGTTCGCCCGGTAGACGGAGCCCTGCGGGCCGTCGGCGCCCGCGCTGGTGTCGTTGAGCATCTCGCCGGGCGCGAAGGTGACTTGGGCGCCGGAGGGACCGTGGAGGGTGTAGCGGGGTACGCCGACCAGGTTCTGGCCGAAGTCGATCACGGCGGTGTCACCGGGGTGCAGGGTCAGGGCGGCGGAGGCGGCCCGGGTGGGGTCGGTGACCGTGCGGACGGGGTCGGCGGTGAAGTCGCTCCCGCCGGTGTGGACGGCGATCGACTGCGGCCTGCGGTCCCACTGCGGCATCAGCCGGGCCGATTCCCCCGGGTGGGCGACCAGTCGGGAGCCGGGGAACCTGGTCGTGAAGTCGTGCACCTCGACGCCGGACCAGGCGGCGGCGTCGTAGCCGTTCGCGGTCCAGCCGGGCAGTTCCCGGCGGGCGTCGTAGGTCTGGCCGTCGTAGAGGTCGTCCGCACGGTAGGGGCCGGTGTCCGTGGCCCGCCAGTCGCCGTCGGGGGTGGTCACGACGGTCTGTGCGGAGCCGTCCTCGTAGCGGATCAGGAGTTTGGCCTTGAGGGCGAGGCGGTTGCCGTCCGGCGAGTAGTACACGCTGTTCTCGGAGATGCGGCCGTTGTACCAGCCGTTGCCCAGCACGGCCGCGAGGGTGACCTGCCGTTCGTCGGCCACGAGGCCGGTCACCTCGTAGGTGAAGTAGCTGACGGTGGTGTCGTAGTTGGTCCAGCCGGGGGTGAGGAGTTCCTGGGTGGCGCGGCCGTCCTGGGTGACGGTGACGCGGCGGCCGTTGACGTAGGCGTCGTACACGCCGAGCGCGGAGACGTAGAGCCGGGCTTCGTGCACCCGGCCGCCGACGAGGTCCGTCTGCTTCCTCAGGAGGGGGGCGCCCGGGCTGTTGGGGGCCTTGCCCGCCATGGTGATCCACTGCGCGCCGTCCCAGCCGGTCACGCCGTCGGTGCTGAGCAGACCGGTCTCGAAGCGGGCGGTGGGGGCCTCGGGGAGCGGGCGGCCGTTCTCGTCCCAGAGCTCCACCGTCCAGTGGTAGCGCGTCGAGGGCTTCAGCGCGGGTCCGGCGTAGCGCACGGCCACCGAGTCGGCCGAGTCGACCCGGCCGCTGTCCCACACGTCCGCCTGGCCGACGGTGAGACGGTCGGGGGTGGATGCGACGAGGAGGCGGTAGGCCGTCTGGCGCCGGCCGCGGACCCGGGAGGCGGTGCGCCAGCCGAATCGGGGACGGGCCGCGTCGACGCCGAGCGGGGTGGTGCGGTGTTCCACGGTGAGGCCCTCGACGGCGGTGCGGTCGTCTCCGTCGGTCATGCCGGTGTCCCTTCGGCCGCTGGGAGATGTGGCGATTCAGCCCAGTCTGCGGTGCGAGTCGGTTGCTGTCTCCCCATGTGTCTACTGGGCCGAAGGGCGGATGTGGGCCAGGCGCGCGTGTGTGCCGAGCAAAACCGGAGGGTGGTTCTACTGCGGTCCTGGGTCGCGGTCGCGGGTGGGAGGGGAGGAACACCGGCGTGGCAGATGTGCCATCCGTTCGGACAGCTCCGGCCCGTGGGGGTCGGAGCTGTCCGAGGGGTCACGGGACGCCGAGGTGGGTCACTGGGTGTAGAATGTGGCGTCGGCGCGGCCGGTTGTGGTGCTCACGGCCTGGACGTACAGCAGGTAGTCGTAGTGGCGGATGTAGGAGCCCGGCAGGTTGTACGACTCGTACGAGACACCCGCGGAGTCCGCGAGACCGGCCCGGGCGACGAAGGAGGCGTCATTGGCGAACAGCGACGTCCCGTCGTTCTTCTCCACCCACACCTCGTTGTTCTTGTGGCGCAGGTAGTAGCCGGGGAAGTTCGCCGATTCCAGGGAGACGGTGCCGGAGCCGGTGAGGCCGGTGAGGACGCGGAACTGCGAGTCGGCCAGGGGCGCGACATTCGCCTCGATCCTGGCGCGGTACTCCCAGTGCCGGATGAAGCGGTCGGGGAAGTTGTACGAGGAGAGCCGGATCGGTGTGAGGCCGTCGGCGACCGGGATGCCGAAGTCGGGGGTGCCGTCGGCCTTCCAGTAGATCTTCTGCACGCGGGTGCGGCGGTTGGGGTCGTTGAGCGGGGAGCCGCTGATGTCCCTGTAGCTGCGGTCGTGGTAGACGAGGAGGTCCGACGTGCCGTCCTCGGAGACCGTGAACTGGTTGTGCCCGGGGCCGTACTGGCTGGTGGCGGCGAAACTGGCGAAGACCGGGCCCGAGCTCTTGGCCCAGGACGAGGCGCTGAGCAGATTGGCCGAGGCGGACGCGGTCAGCATGCCCATGCAGTAGTTGGCGTCGGTGGCGCTGGCCGAGAAGGTCAGGAAGACCTTGCCGTTGCGCTGGATCACGGCCGGGCCCTCGTTGACCGTCTCCCCTCCGGCCGTCTCCCAGGCGGCGGTCGGCCGGCTGATCATGACCGGGCTGCCGGTGACGGTCCACGGGCTGGACATCTGCGCGAGGTAGATGTTGGTGCCGCGGCCGACGGCCGGGTCGTTCTGCGCCCAGGCGAGGTAGCGGGTGCCGTTCACGGCGAAGGTCGTCGCGTCGAGCGAGAACGTGTCGAGCGGCAGGGCGATACGCCCCTTCTCCGTCCAGCTCCCCGTGACCGGGTTCGCGGCGGCGCACTCCAGGACATAGGGCCGGATGTGCCAGATGTCCTCGGCGTCACCGGCGGCGAAGTAGATGTACCACTTGCCGTCGATGAAGTGGATCTCCGGGGCCCAGATGTAACCGCCCATCACACCGGTGGCGTGCTTGGTCCAGATCGTCGTCTCGGGTGCCGAGGACAGCCCCTGGATCGTGGTGGCGCGGCGGAGCACGATGCGGTCGTACTCCGGCACCGTGGCGGTGAAGTAGTAGAAGCCGTCGGTGTGCCTGAAGATGTGCGGGTCGGCCCGCTGCTCGGCGATAGTGTTCCGGTACGTCACGCCGGGTGACGCGGGCACGGCGGCCTGGGCGGACCCGGCCGAGACGCCGGTGACGGTGGCGGCCGCCGAGCCGGCGATGATGCCGAGCACCGATCGACGGGTGAGGGCAGGTCTCACGTATTGCTCCCTTCGGTGCGGGCGGCACAGACGACCGGCCCCTCAATTTCCGATATTTCGAACGCCGTTCGTGAAATCGGCCAGAACGTAAGCCCTGCACCAAGTCCTCGTCAACGCTTTGGATCAAAGAAGGATCCGGCGAGTTCGTCGACCTGCGGCGCGAAGCACCTATGGATGTCGAATGTATTGACGCGTCCCAGTTGCCACTCTTACTGTCTGCCCGATTCTGCGAACATTGTTCGGAATTTCGAACAGTACGGCCCCTTCCGGATGGAGATCCACATGTCCGCGCTCCGCGCCCGGCTGACGGTGCTGCTGCTCGCCGTATGCCTCCTCTTCGCCGGCCAGACCCTGACCACACCCCAACAGGCCGACGCAGCCGAACCGGGGTACCTGATGGTGCACTTCACCGGTGAGGGGGCGACCAACCAGCAGATGTACCTCTCGCACAGCACGGACGGCGTGCACTGGAACGACCTCAACGGCGGCGGGATGGTCCTGCGCTCCCCGGTCGGCACGAAGGGGGTGCGCGACCCCGCACTCGTGAGATCCCCCGACGGCAGCAAGTACTGGATCATCGCGACCGACCTGTGCATCAGCTGCGGGCAGGACTGGAACGCCGCCATCAACAACGGCAGCCACAACCTGGTGGTGTGGGAGTCGACGGACCTGACCACCTGGTCGCAGCCCTGGCTGCTCAACGTCGCCGGCGCCATCCCCGACGGACGCAACGCCTGGGCGCCCGAGGCGATCTGGAACCCCGACACCCACGACTACGTCCTGTACTGGGCGACCAACGTGCCCCTCGACGGCAAGACGAAGCACCGCATCTACTACGCCCGCACCAGCGACTTCCGCACCATCACCACCCCGCAGACCTACATCGAGCGTCCCGGCACGCAGGAGATCATCGACACCCAGATCATCGAGATGCCGGCCGGTGTGGGCAACTACCGCTACGTGCGGGCCTCAGGTGACGGCCAGATCACCCTCGAAGGCAGCAACTCCATCCTCGGAACCTGGACGCGGCTCGGCGACCTCTCGGGCATCGGCCTGACCGGGTCCATGGTCGAGGGCCCGATGTGGATGAAGTTCAACGGCACCGACAAGTGGGCTCTCTACCTCGACCAGTACGCCTCCGGCGGCGGCTACATGCCGGTCCTGACGACCGACCCGTCCAATCCCGCCTCGTACCAGAGGCAGGCTTCGGGAAGTTACAACATGGGCGGCACGAAGAAGCGGCACGG
Organism: Streptomyces sp. 351MFTsu5.1; assembly: GCF_000383655.1. Classification (NCBI taxonomy): domain Bacteria; kingdom Bacillati; phylum Actinomycetota; class Actinomycetes; order Kitasatosporales; family Streptomycetaceae; genus Streptomyces; species Streptomyces sp. 351MFTsu5.1. Next base: position 362,170 of record NZ_KB911777.1, read on the forward strand.
CTGGATCATGAACCTGACCGCCGCCGAGGAGAGCCGCGTGCTCGCCCGCTGGCCCAACACCCCCGCCCAGCGGCTCCAGTCGTACAACTTCCAGGACCGCTACGTGCGCCAGACCGACTTCGACGTGCGCATCGATCCCAACGTCAGCCCCGTCGAGGACTCCCAGTTCCGGATCAGGCCCGGCCTGGCCGGCACCGGCACCGTCTCCTTCGAGTCGGTCAACAACCCCGGCTACTTCCTGCGCCACGCCAACTACGACTTCCAACTGGTCCGCAACGACGGCAGCGCCCAGTTCGCCGCCGACGCCACCTTCCGCAAGGTCGCCGGCCTCGCCGACGCCGGCTGGTCCTCGTTCCAGTCGTACAACTACCCCGACCGCTACATCCGCCACTACGCCTACCAACTGCGCCTCGACCCGATCACCACCGCGACAGCCCGCAGCGACGCCACGTTCCGCGTGACCAGCTGACCCCGTCCCGACCGCGACCGGGGACGTTGTCACGACACCGGGATGCGACTGCTGCCGGCCCAGCTCCGCCAGTGGGCGAGCAGCACATCCCGGAGCAGGTCGGTGGCGCCCCGGTCGCCAAGCCCGGCCGATCCGGGCACGGGCAGATCCGCTGCTGTACGGGCGACTTGGGCCACCCGACACTCGTGGGCCCAGCACTCCGAGCTCCTCGCCGGCCGGCGAGGAGCTCGGAGCCGGTCGTCAGGCCCCGCTCACCCGCGGCCAGGCGCCGGACGGAGCGGCTGAGCCCGGTCGCGGTCCCGCCTCCTGGGTCCCCGTCGAGGCCAAGCCCTGCCGCCGGACCCGCCGCCTTCCCTCGTCAGCGGGCCGTGCCGAGCGACGCGATCCACTCCGCGAAGCTCGCGGACACGATCTCGAAGTCCGCGGGCTCCAGATCGCCGAGACCTGAGGAGAACACGGCGGAGTCCGGATCGTCGGCCCGCACGAGGAATCCGCGGCCCCCGCTGTCGTCGCCCACGAGCAGGAACCCCGGTGCGTACAGCGCGACTTCGTAGGTGGCGTTGCGTTCACCGATGTCCCCGCTCGCGTACACCGTGACCCCCGACTCGGCCCGTGCCGTGAGGGCGGCGAGCCGGGCGGACCACTCGCGTTCAGCCAGGGCGAGGGCGCCCTCCAGCGTCTCGACGAGCGCGGTCCGGCTCACCGACACCTCTGTCGGTTCACTCCGGCCCACCGGTATCTCCGTCGGTTCACTCCGGGCCGCGGTCCCCCGGCCGGGTTCGGCTTCCTCGCGTATCCGGCAGGTGAGGTGCACCAGGTCCCCGTCGGGCGACGCGAACGCGGTCACCTGGTCCGTGCACTCACCCCACTCCAGGAACTCCCACCGCGCGAGGTCCTCCTCGCTGGGCGAGGCGGGCCCCACCGGCCGCGGGCTCGGCGTGCGAAAGCGAGCGAGTTCGTCCTTGAGCTTCTTGACCAGGAGCGGTGGATAGAAGGCGTTGTCCCAGGTGTTGACCTGGAGTCCGCCGACGAAGACGTCCACGCACAGCAGGCTCGGATCCTGCTCCACGTGGAACTCCAGGCCGAAACCGGCCCGCGAGCCGAACAGCACGACGGCCGTCACCTCCTCACGTCAGCTGTAGACGATCGGGCAGCCCTGCCGCAGGGAGTGTTCGGCCGCGCGGAGGTACAGCGCCACGTAGAACGCCGCGTCCAGGTCCTCGGCCCACGGGCCCGGCCTGGCCGCCGCCACCCGCTCTGCGTCGCCTTCCAGGAACCAGAAGGTCAGGTCGAGGTTGTCGCAGGTCGCCGGTATCTCGTCCAGGGGCAGTCGCACCGCCTCGGCGAGCCGGCGCGTCAGATCGAGGACCTGGGGTGCTCCGGCGATCACCGTGGTGTCCGAGTAGGAGGACTCGACGGGCAGTTCGATCTCCTCGTCCAGCGAGACCGGCACCAGCACCGACCAGTCGAGGAGGGTCTCCGGCTCGGAGGGCGCGAGATGGGCGTGGGCCAGCCGCACGAAACCGTCGACGGGCGGCACCAGCTTCTCCTCGAACCGCGTCCCCGATCCCCGGACGAACTCCGTGTCCTCGGGCACCGACTCGTACGACGGCAGCCCCCTGCGGCGCAGCTCCTCGTTCAACCCCGTGGAGACGGCCGCCCGGCCCTCCTCCTCGTCGGTGTCGAACCACTCCCGCGCCCCCACGCTCACCAGATAGATCCCCATGCCCCGAAACGTACAACGCGCCACTGACAACGCCCTCGCCTCACCGTGCGACCGGTCGTCGAGCTCGCCGTGCGCCGCACGCACCGGCGACGGCTGCCACCCCGTGACAGAAGCGGTGAACAAGCGCTTAGATAGTCGGGAAACGCGTTCGCGCCGAGCTGGAGGCCCCGTTGCTGTTCACATCCGTCGACGACGTCTCCGCACGCCTCGCCCAGACCGGCTACCTCGCCTCCCCCGCCGTCGCCACCACCGTCTTCCTCGCCGACCGGCTGGGCAAGCCGCTTCTGGTCGAGGGCCCCGCCGGGGTCGGCAAGACGGAGCTGGCCAAGGCCGTGGCCGAGGTCGCCGACGCCCGGCTGGTGCGCCTGCAGTGCTACGAGGGCGTGGACGAGTCCCGGGCGCTCTACGAGTGGAACCACGCCAAGCAACTGCTGCGCATCAGCGCCGGCCGGGACGAGACCTGGGACGAGACCCGCACGGACATCTTCAGCGAGGAGTTCCTGCTCCCCCGGCCCCTGCTGACGGCGATCCGGGGCGACGAGCCCAAGGTCCTGCTGATCGACGAGACCGACAAGGCGGACGTCGAGGTCGAGGGGCTGCTCCTGGAGGTGCTCAGCGACTTCCAGGTCACCGTCCCCGAACTGGGCACGGTCACCGCGTCCCGCCGCCCCTTCGTCGTCCTCACCTCGAACGCAAGCCGCGAACTGTCGGAGGCCCTGCGCCGCCGCTGCCTGTTCCTGCACATCGGGTTCCCGGAGGAGGAACTGGAGCGGCGGATCGTACGGCTGAAGGTGCCGGGGCTGGACGAGACCCTGGCCAGGTCCGTGGTGCGGGTGGTGGGAGCGCTGCGCGCGATGGACCTGCGCAAGGTTCCCTCGGTCGCCGAGACCATCGACTGGGCGCGCACCCTCCTCGCGCTCGGCGCGGACCACCTCGACGAGACGGTCGTACGGGACAGCCTGGGCGTGCTCCTCAAGCACCAGGAGGACATCCTCAAGGCCGGGGCCAAGCTCGACCTGGACGCGGTGTGAGCACCGCCGAGCGGCTCACTTCCCTGGTCGGGGCCCTGCGCGCGCACGGCGTGCGCATCGGGACCGGCGAGACGGTGGACGCGGCACAGGCGGTCGAGGCGCTGGGCCTCACGGACCGGGAACGGTTGCGGGAGGGGCTGGCCGCGACGCTGCTGCACGGCACCGCGCAACGGCGGGTGTTCGACCCGGTCTTCGACCTGTACTTCCCGCGGGGCGTCGGTGCGCCCGACACCCGTCCCGCGGACCGGGAGGACCTGCGCGAACGTCTCGCCCGGGCCCTCGCCGCGAACGACGAGACCCTCATGACCCGGCTCGCCGCCGAAGCCGTCGACGGGTTCGGCGGATACGGCAACTCCCCCTCGTCGGACGGCTGGTCGTCGTACCAGACCCTGGACCGGCTGCGCCCGCAGACCCTGCTCGCACGCGTCCGGGACGAGGTGCGGGGAAGGCAGCAGGGCAGCTCCGGGTTCACGGACCGGTTGCTGGAGGACGAGATCCGTCGGCGCATCGAGGCGTTCCGGGCCCTGGTGGCGGCGGAGGCCCGGCGGCGGGTGGCGGAGCGCCGGGACCGGGACGCGATCGCGCGCCGGGCGGTGGCTCCGATGACCGACCGGGTCGACTTCCTGTTCGCCGGGAAGGACCGGCTGGCCGAACTCCGGCGCACGGTCCAGCCGTTGGCACGCAAGCTGGCCACCCGGCTGGCGGCCCGCCGCCGCCGTGCCGCACGGGGCAGCATCGATCTCCGGCGGACCCTGCGCGGTTCGCTGTCGACGGGCGGGGTGCCGATGAAGCCCGTGCTGCGCAGGCGTCGGCCGGTCCGGCCCGAACTGGTGCTGCTGTGCGATGTGTCGGGCTCGGTTTCGGGGTTCTCGGACTTCACGATGCTGTTGGTGCAGGCGCTGCACGACCAGTTCAGCAAGGTGCGGGTGTTCGCCTTCGTCAACCGGCTCGACGAGGTCACCGGGCTGCTGCGGCACGGGGCGGCCGACCCGGAGGGACTCGGCGCCCGGATCCGGGCCGAGGCCACGCTCACCGGCTGGCACGGCAGCAGTGACTACGGCGTCGCACTGGGCGAGTTCGCCTCGCGCTACGGGTCCGCGCTGAGCCCGCGCACCACGGTCTTCGTGCTGGGTGATGCCCGGACCAACATGAGCGACCCGAACCTGTCCGCCGTACGGGAGATCACCGAACGGGCCCTCCGGGTCCACTGGTTGAACCCGGAGGCGCGGGCGCAGTGGGGCACGGGCGACTCGGCCGCGTACGAGTACGCCGAGTTGGTGGACATGCACGAGTGCCGCAACGTACGGCAGCTCAGCGCCCTGGTGGGTCGACTGCTGCCGGTCTGACCCCGGTGAAGGGGTCGGCAAAGTGCCGGGACATGGAGGGGGTCTCATGAAGGCAGTCGTCCAGGACCGCTACGGCTCGGCGGACACACTGGAGTTGAGGGAGGTCGAGCGGCCGGTGCCGGGGGCCGGCGAGGTGCTCGTGCGGGTGCACGCGGCGTCGGTCAACGCCTACGACTGGCACTACCTGCACGGCGATCCCAGGATCGCCCGGCTGTTGTTCGGAGTGCGCTCACCGAAGGTCCGGATCCGGGGCCGGGACTTCGCGGGCCGGGTGGCGGCGGTCGGTCCCGGCGTCGAGGCACTGCACCCCGGTGACGAGGTGTACGGCGAGGCGGACGGCACCTTCGCGGAGTTCGTGTGCGCCAAGGACAGTGAGACGGACCTCAAGCCTGCCGGCCTCAGCTTCGAGCAGGCTGCCGCGATGCCGCTGGCCGCGAACACCGCGCTGATCGGCCTGCGGGACGTGGCCGGACTCAGGGCCGGTCAGTCCGTGCTGGTGAACGGCGCCTCGGGCGGGGTCGGCACCTTCGCCGTGCAACTGGCCAAGGCGTACGGCGCCACGGTGACCGGGGTGTGCGGCGCGCGCAATGTCGAACTGGTCGGGTCGCTCGGAGCCGATGACGTCGTCGACTACACACGGGAGGACTTCGCCCGCGCCGGGCGCCGCTACGACGTCGTGCTGGACCTGGTCGGCAACCGTTCCCTGGCCGACCTGCGGCGCGCGACGACTCCCTCGGGAACCGTCGTCCTCTCCGGCGGGGGCGTGTTCGAGGGCGGCAGTCTGCTCGGCCCCGTATGGCTCTCGGTGCGCGCCCGGCTGCTCTCCCCCTTCGTGCGGGAACGCGTGCTCCAGCTGCCGGCGAAGGCGAGCAAGGTGAATCTGGCCGCGCTGCGGGAACTCGTCGATGCCGGCCGGATCGCCCCGGCCGTCGAGCGGATGTACCCGCTGAGCGAGGCGTCCGAGGCCATCCGGCATCTGGAGGTGGAGCACGCGCGAGCGAAGATCGTGATCACGGTGTGAGGTCGCGAGGGTCGGGAGTGGCCTGCGCGACGACCGCCCGGGACGGGTGCGTTCACCGCTCCTTCGCGTAGTCCCTCGCCATGCCGCCCGCGAAGTCGTAGACCACGCACTGCTCGTCGCCGACGACCCAGGCGTCATGTCCTGGCGACACCACGAAGATGTCCCCGGGGCCCAGTTCGCGCTCTCCGCCGCCCTCGTCCATCAGGATGTGCATACGGCCCTGGACCACGTAGCCGTTGTGGTGGACCTCGCAGCTCTTGGTGCCCGCAATCGGTCCCACCGACTCCGACCAGCGCCAGCCGGGCTCGAAGGTGCCCACGGCGAAGTCCAGCCCGCTCATGTGGACCGCTTCCAGGTGGCCCCGCGGGAAGTCCCGGCGCTCGTCCGGCTTGTCGAGCGTCTTCACCTCGAACATGACGGATCTCCCTTCCGGCCGTGTCGGTACGGCCGGGGCCGGTCTCCGTCTCCCACCCGTCCCGGGCGGCACCGGCGGGGCCGGTCCCACGCCTCCATCGTCCGCCTGTCCAGCCGGGGCCGCCATTCGGGTGACCCTCGGGGAGTCGTTCGTATCAGGTCGTGGGACGGCGGGCCCGGAGCCGGTGGACGCCCTTCACACCCACCCTCACCTGAGCCCCAGGCTTCGGCCAGGCCCCGCTGCTTCGGGCCCCCAGAACCCCGCACCAGCTCTCACCCCCCACCCCCGCACAACCGCACAAACCGCTCCGCGTCCACGTTCCCGCCCGAGACGATCACCCCGACCCGGTCGGGAAGGCCGGTCACCCGGCCGCTGAGCAGCGCGGCCAGCGCACTCGCGCCGCTCGGTTCGACCACGATCTTCAGCCGCTCGAAGGCGAACCGCATGGCGTCCCGGATCTCGTCGTCGGAGACGAGCGCGATCTCGTCGACCAGCCGGCGGTTCACCGAGAACGTCAGCTCCCCCGGCGTGTGCAGGGCCTGTCCGTCGGCGATGGTCTTCGGGACCGGGATGTCGACGCGTCGCCCCGCCTCCAGGGAGCGTCGGGTGTCGTCGCCGGTCTCCGGCTCGACCCCGATCATGCGGATGCCCGGATACCGGCCCTTGGCCGCGGTCGCGCTCCCCGCCATCAGCCCACCGCCCCCGACCGGCACCAGGAGGGCACCCAACTCGCCGGTCTCCTCCAGGAGTTCGAGGGCAGCCGTGCCCTGTCCCGCCATCACGTGCGGGTGTTCGTACGGCGGGATGAGCGCCAGGCCCCGCTCGGCGGCCAGGGCTTCGGCGATGGCCACGCGGTCGCCGGTGTAGCGGTCGTAGGTCACGATCTCGGCGCCGTAGCCCTCGGTGGCCGCCCGCTTGGAACCCGGGGCGTCCTCGGGCATCACGATCACGGCGGTGGTGCCGAGTTCACGGGCGGCCAGCGCGACGGCCTGGGCGTGGTTCCCGGAGGAGTAGGCGGCGATGCCCCGCGCCAACCGGTCGGGGGTGAGCCGGGAGGCCGCGTTGTAGGCGCCGCGGAACTTGAAGGCGCCGACCCGCTGGAAGTTCTCGCACTTGAGGTGGACCTCGGCGCCGACCAGCGCGTCAAGGGTGCGTGAGCGCAGCACCGGCGTGCGATGGGCGACCCCTTTTAGCCGAGTGGCCGCGTCCAGGACGTCGTCCAGGGTGACCGGCGGAATGGTCGTCACGAATGCCCTCCCTCGTTCGCCCGGTCCCGAACCCGGCCCCGAGCCTTTTGCCCACCTTCGTCCGGAGCCCGTCCCCGAGCCTCTCGCCCGACCTCGTCCGGAGCCCCTTCCCGAACCCCTTCGCCCACCCCGTCGCGGGACCCGGACCGAGGCTGTTTCCGGGACTGGGAGAGATAGCTGTAGGCGGAGGCCCGCGAGATCCCGAGCCGTCCCGCCACCTGCTCGATCGCCCGCCGCACCGCGAAGACGCCCCGCTCGTCCAGGCTGCGGAATAGGTCCAGGCGCCCGGCGCGGTCGAGCAGCGCCCACGACTGGTGCCGGTGCGCGTCGAGCATGACGTCGACGACCGAGTCGATGTCGTCGCCGAAGGTGGTGACCGGAGGTTCGGCGGGCACCGCGCCGGTCCCGGCCAGCGCTCCCAGCAGGGCGTGCACCTCGCTCACCGCGCCGACGTCGACATTGACGCACAGGGCACCGAAGACCGCGCCCGAGGAGTCCCGCAGCAGCATCGTCGACGACTTGACCAGCTTGCCGGTGTCGGTGCGGGTCACGTAGTTCAGCTCGTCGGCGGCCTCGTCACCGCGGGCGACCATGCGCAGGCCGATCTGGCTCATCGCCCCGCCCACCGAGCGCCCGGTCACCGCGCCGGAAAGGGCCACGACCGACTGCTCCGGTCTCCGGTAGTCGTGCAGCACCACCTCGCACACCGGTCCGAAGGTCGCCGCGATCCCGTCGACGACCGGTTCGAGCGCGGCAAGGATCGCGTCCCGCTCGGCCTCCATCACACGCCTCCTCTCTCCGTCAGCGCACCTAGACTATCAATCCAATCTCTGGACCACCAGTCCAATCACACTCGACTCCCCTGGCGCGCCGGCACATCTTGACGGCCTTCGAGTTACCGGTAACATCGACATCCGCGCGCACGGCCGTCAGCTCGTCCGCAGCACACGAACCCTGAACTCCCGGCCCTTCGAAGGGATGCCCCGCATGCCTGCTCTGACGACGTCCTCCGACGGCTTCCTGCTGCACGGCGAACCGTTCCGGATCCTCTCCGGAGCCATGCACTACTTCAGGATCCACCCCGAGCAGTGGGCCGACCGGCTGCGCAAGGCCCGGCTGATGGGTCTCAACACCGTCGAGACGTATCTGCCGTGGAACCACCACCAGCCCGAGCCCGGCACCCTCGTCCTGGACGGCTTCCTCGACCTGCCCCGCTGGCTGCGCCTGGCCCAGGCGGAGGGGCTCCAGGTGATCCTGCGTCCGGGGCCGTTCATCTGCGCCGAGTGGGACGACGGCGGACTGCCGTCCTGGCTGCTCGCGGACCCCGACATCCGGCTGCGCACCAGCGACCCGCGCTTCACCGGGGCGTTCGACGGCTACCTGGACCTGCTGCTCCCCGCCCTGCGGCCGTACCTCGCCGCGCACGGGGGCCCGGTGATCGCCGTCCAGGTGGAGAACGAGTACGGGGCCTACGGCGACGACACCGCGTACCTCAAGCACGTCCACCAGTCGCTGCGTGAACGGGGCGTCGAGGAGCTGCTGTTCACCTGCGACCAGACCAACCCCGAGCACCTGTCGGCCGGCACGCTGCCCGGAACGCTCGCCACCGCGACCTTCGGCAGCCGGGTCGAGGAGAACCTCGCCGCGCTCCGCGCCCACCAGCCCGAAGGGCCGCTGATGTGCGCGGAGTTCTGGGTCGGCTGGTTCGACCACTGGGGCGGCCCGCACCATGTGCGCGACGCGGCCGACGCCGCCGAGGACCTGGACCGGCTGCTCGCGGCCGGCGCCTCGGTCAACATCTACATGTTCCACGGCGGCACCAACTTCGGCTTCACCAACGGCGCCAACCACAAGCACGCCTACACCCCGACGATCACCTCCTACGACTACGACGCGGCCCTCACCGAGAGCGGCGACCCCGGCCCCAAGTACCACGCGTTCCGCGAGGTCATCGCTCGCCATGCCGGCGCCCCGGAGGAACCGGCCCCGGCCCCCGCGCCCAAGCTCCCCGTCACCGACGTCGACCTGGACCACCGGGCGCCGCTGCTGCCGTACGTCCGCGGCCTCGCACCGGTGCGCACCGAGCACCCGGCGACGATGAACGAACTCGGGCTGCGGTCGGGGTACGTGCTGTACCGCACCACGCTGCCCGCCTCCGGTGAGGGCCTGCTGCACTTCGCGGGCGGGGTCGGTGACCGGGCCCTGGTGTTCGTGGACGGCGCCTGCCTCGGCGTGCTGGAGCGTGAGCGCCACGACGAGACACTGGTGGTGCGGGTGCCGCACGCCGGTGCCGTGCTGGAGGTGCTCGTGGAGAACATGGGCGGCGTCAACTACGGGCCGCGCATCGGCGCGCCCAAGGGGCTGCTCGGCCCGGTCTCCTTCCAGGGGGCCGAGCTGGAGGGCTGGGAGACCCGCCCGGTGCCGGTGGACGATCCGGCCGCCGTGCCGTTCGGGGCGTACGAGACGGGCCCCTCCGCCGGACCCGCCTTCCACCGGGGCACCTTCGAGGTGGCCACGCCCGCCGACACCTTCCTCGCCCTGCCCGGCTGGACCAAGGGCCAGGCCTGGGTCAACGGCTTCCACCTCGGCCGGTACTGGAACCGCGGTCCGCAGCAGACCCTGTACGTGCCCGCCCCGGTCCTGCGCCCGGGCTCCAACGAGCTCGTCGTCCTCGAACTGCACGCGACCACCGCCACCCGCGCCCGGCTCACCGACAGCGCCGACCTCGGTCCGGAGAACACCTGGTGACCCGCCCGCACCGGCTGCGCGTCCCGGCACCCGCCGCTCCCCCGCTCACCGGTCACCTGCCGTTCGCCGACGCGCCGGGCGTGGCCGACCCGATCGAGGTCACCAGCCGCTGGCTCACCCGTGGCGGCCGCCCCTGGTTCCCCGTCTCAGGCGAGTTCCACTACTCCCGCTACCCCGCCGGGGAGTGGGAGGAGGAGCTGCTGAAGATGAAGGCGGGCGGGGTCACCGCCGTCGCGAGCTACGTCATCTGGATCCATCACGAGGAGACCGAGGGACGGGTCCGCTTCGACGGCGACCGCGACCTGCGCCGCTTCGCCGAGCTGTGCGCCCGGCACGGCCTGGACTTCGTCCCCCGCATCGGCCCCTGGTCGCACGCGGAGGTCCGGGGCGGGGGCCTGCCCGACTGGGTGCTGGCCCGCGACTGCGTGCCCCGCACCGACGACCCCGCATACCTGGCGGCGGTACGGCCCTGGTTCGCGGCGATCGCCGAGCAGTTGGAGGGCCTGGACCGCGCCCACGGCGGACCGATCGTGGCGATCCAGATCGAGAACGAGCTCTACGACCAGCCCGGCCACCTGCTGACCCTGAAGCGGATGGCTCAGGACGCCGGCCTCAGCGCACCCCTGTGGACCTCGACCGCCTGGGGCGGGGTGCGACTCCCGCCGGACGAGCTGCTTCCGCTGTACGGGGGCTACACCGACGCCTTCTGGACCGAGGCCGACGGCCGCCGGCCCGACACCTGCCGCAAGCACTTCTTCTTCACCCACCAGCGCGACGACGAGGGCATCGGCTCCGACCTGCGCCCGGTGACCGTGCACGGCAGCGAGCCGGACGCCTTCGCGGACCGGTTCCCCTGGGCCACCTGCGAGTTGGGCGGCGGCATGGCGGTGTCGTACCACCGGCGGCCGTACGTCGACCCGGACGACATCGGTGCGCTCGGCCTCACCAAGATCGGCTGCGGTTCGGTCTGGCAGGGCTTCTACATGTTCCACGGCGGCACCAATCCGCCGGGCGAGCTCAGCACCCTCCAGGAGTCGCACGCCACGGGATATCCGAACGACCTGCCGGTGCTGACGTACGACTTCCAGGCGCCGCTCGGCGAGTACGGCCAGTACCGGCGCACCTACCACGAACTCCGGCTCCAGCACCTGCTGTTGGCGGACTTCGGGCACCTGATCGCCCCCATGGAGTCGGTGCTCCCCGAGGAGCGTCCTGACGGGCAGTTCGACCGGGGCACCCTGCGGTGGGCCGTGCGCGGGGACGGCGCATCGGGCTTCCTGTTCGTGAACAACCACCAGCCGCACGAGCCGCTGCCGGACCACCCGGAGACCACGTTCGCGGTGGAATTCGCCGACGGCAAGGGCGAGTTGGTGCTGCCCAGCACTCCCGTCACCGTGCCGGCCGGCGCATACTTCTGCTGGCCGCTGCGGCTGGAGCTGGCCGGACTGCGGCTGGAGTGGGCCACAGCGCAGCCGGTGTGCCGGCTCGACGTCGGGGGGCGTACGGTCCTGGTGCTGGCCGCCACCGACGGCATCGCGCCCGAACTCGCCCTGGACACGGACACGGTGGCAGCGGTGAGCACGGCCACGGGCGATGTCGTACCGGTCGGCGACCGGCTGCTGGTGACCGGGCTGCGGTCCGGCACCGACGCCCTCGTCGAGGTGGACACCGCCGACGGCGGGCGGGTGGGACTGCTGGTGCTGGACGCGGCGACGGCCCGTACCGCCTACCGGGGTACGGCCTGGGGCGCGGAGCGGCTGGTGCTGAGCGCGGACGGTGTGGTCTTCGACCGGGACGAGGTACGGCTGCACGGTACGGGGGGCGCCACGTCGTTCGCCGTGCTGCCGGCACCGGAGCGGGCACCCGTGGTGGACGGGGTGGCGGCGGAGGCGGTCAGGGACGGCGTGTTCACCCGTTACGCGGTCCCGCCGGCCTCGGGTGAGGAGGTCCCTGCCGTCGAGGTCACCCTGGTCAGGGCAGCCGGGCCCGCCCCCGAGGCGGTCACCGGTGTCCAGGGCCGGGCGAGCGTTCCGGCCGACACGTACTTCGACACCGTGGCCGCCGAGTACCGGGTCGAGGTGCCGGACGGGCTGCCGCCGGGGACACTGCTGCGGCTGCACTGGCACGGGGACGTCGGACGGGCGTACGTGGGCCGGACCCTCGTGGCCGACCAGTTCGCCGCGGGGCGGGTCTGGGACATCGGCCTGGACCGGCTGCCGGCGGAGGCGGTGCGGGGCGAGGGGCTGCGGGTGCGGGTGCTGCCGTTGCACGCGCGGGCGCCGGTCCAGCTGCCGGAACAGGCGCGCGCCGAACGGGAGACGGCGGCCGTGACGCGCGCCGAGTGGATCATCCGGCGCACCCGGCCGGTCCGGCCCGGCTGACCTGCCGGAGTCCGGATCTCCGGTCCCGGCCCGCCTATGCTGAGCCATCGGTGGGCCGGAGCCGCTGTACCGACACCTTCGCCACTGCCGTCCCGGCCGGCCTGCCACCGCCGTACCCCGGTCGCCGCGCCGGCGCACAGCCGCACCACCACACCCCCCACCAGGTCGAGGAACCGCCACCATGAGCCCAAGCGCCGCCGAAGGAGCCGTGCCGAAGGGGCGCAGCCGACGGAACTTCGCGGGCTCACGCCCGGTGATGGACGACGTGGCCCGGCTGGCGGGTGTCTCCAAGCAGACCGTCTCCCGGGTGCTGAACGAGCATCCGTCGGTGCGCCCCGAGACCCGCGAGGCGGTGCTGACGGCCATGCGGACCCTCGGCTACCGGCCCAGCCGCAGCGCCCGGTCGCTGGCCAGCGGGCGGACCCGGATGCTCGGGGTCATCTCCTTCGACGCGGCCCGCTACGGTCCTGCCTCCATCCTCACCGCGATCAACACGGCGGCCCAGGAGGCCGGTTACCTGCTGAGCTCCATCGCCCTCGACACGGCCGAGCACGACACGGTCGTCGAGGCGGTGGGCCGGCTCTCGGCCGAGGGCGCGGACGGGGTCATCGCCATCGCCCCGCAGCTGTGGGTGGGGCAGGCCCTGGCGGACGCCCGGTTCGACACCCCGCTGGTGGTGCTGGAGAACGGCTTCGACGCGGAGACCGAGAAGATCACCGGCGGCTCGTGGGAGGGCGCCCGCATCGCCACCGAGCATCTGCTCGGGCTCGGGCACCCGACCGTCTGGCACATCGCGGGCCCGAGCGGCTGGACCTCCGCCGACCACCGCCTGGAGAGCTGGCGCTCGACGCTGGAGGCGGCCGGTGCCCGGGTCCCGGAGCCGCTGTTCGGGGACTGGAGCGCCGACTCCGGCTACCACCTGGGCCGGCGGCTCGCCCGGCGCCCCGACGTCACCGCGGTGTTCGCCTCCAACGACCAGATGGCCCTCGGGGTCCTGCACGCCTTCCACGAGGCGGGCCGCTCGGTGCCGGGCGAGGTCAGCGTGGTGGGCTACGACGACATCCCCGAGGCCGCGCATCTGCTGCCGCCCCTGACGACCGTGCGCTCCGACTTCGCGGCGATCGGCACGCGCTCCCTGCGGCTCCTGCTCAGCCGCATCGACGACACCGTGCCGCCACCCCGCCCCGAGACCCCGATCCCGGTCGGCCTCGTGGTCCGCGCGAGCTGCGGGCCGGTGCCCCGGAGCTGAGGCCGAGGCGGGGGCCGTGCCCCGGGGCGGGCCGCGCAGGCCGCGTGCCGGGACTTCATGCCGGAAGTTCATGCCGGAAGTTCATGCCGGAAGTTCATGCCGGGACTTGGTGCCGGACCTTCATGCCGGAACTTCTTGCCGGTGCTTCCAGCGGTTACGTCGGGGCCAGGCCGCGCAGCGCCTCGCCCACGACCGCGATGCCCTCCTCGATGTCGTGCGCGGCGCCCGCCGCGTACCCGAGCACCAGGCCGGGCGGGCCGGGGGTGAGCCGGTGCCAGGACAACGGGTGCACCTTGACGCCCCGGGCCAGCGCGGCCGCGGCGAGGTCGGTGTCCCGCAGGCCGGTCTCCCGGTCGTCGAAGGTGACCATGAGGTGCAGGCCCGCGGCGGCTCCGTGGACGCGGGCGCCGGGCAGCCGGGCCCGGACCGCCCGCAGCATCGCGTCCCGGCGCCGGCGGTGGCGCAGCCGGACGTGGCGCAGATGGCGTTCCAGCTCGCCGGAGTCCATCAGCCGCGCGAGGACCAGCTGGGTGAGGACGCCGTTGCCGAGATCGGCGTACCGCTTCGCCCGCACCACGGCGTCCAGCCGGTCCGGCGGCACGAGCAGCCAGCCCACCCGCAGCGCGGGCGCGAGGAGTTTGGAGACGCTGCCCGCGTAGCAGACCCCGTCCGGCAGCAGTGAGCGCAGGGCCGGGACGGGCGGCCGGTCGTAGCGGTGCTCGGCGTCGTAGTCGTCCTCGATGACGACGCCGCCCTCCGCGGCCCAGCTCAGCAGTTCGCGCCGGCGTTCCCCGTCGAGGACGACGCCGGTGGGGAACTGGTGGGCCGGGGTGGTCAGCACCGCCCGGGCACCGCTCGCGCGCAGGGCGGCGACGTCGAGTCCGCCCTCGTCCACGGGGACGGGGACGACGGTGTGGCCGCCGTACTCCAACTGCTGGCGCGCTCCGAGCGATCCGGGGTCCTCGACAGCGATGCGGTGGACGCCGTCCTCCCTCAGCAGCCCTCCGAGGAGGGCAAGGGCCTGTGCCACGCCGGCGACCACGACGACCTCGTCGGGGTCGGCGCGGATGCCGCGGTTGCGGGCCAGCCAGCCGACGACGGCCCGGCGCAGGGCGGGGGCACCGCGGGGGTCGCCGTAGCCGAAGTCGGCCGGGGTGACACCCGCGAGGACGGCCCGCTCGGCGCGCACCCAGGCGGTGCGGGGGAAGGCGGCGAGGTCGGGGAGGCCCGGGGAGAGGTCGATACGGCACGGAAGGGCGCGCAGGGTGTCGACGACGCCGTCACGGACGGCCGACATGAAGAGGGCCGGGCCCGGTCCGGCGGCGTCGGGCGCGCGCTCGCCAGGAGCGGCGGGAGCGACGCTCTCGCGCGGTGCGGCGGGTGCCGCGGGTGCGGCGGGTGCGGCCACGACGACGGTGCCGAGCCGGCCGCGGCCCGCGATCTGGCCGGACTCGGCGAGCCTGCGGTAGGCCTCGGTGACCACGCCCCGGGTGACGCGCAGCTCGCCGGCGAGGACCCGGCTGGCGGGCAGCCGGGTCCCGACCGGGAGCCGGCCGTCGGCGATGGCCGCCCGCAACCGGTCGGCGAGCCAGGCGGTACGGCCACCGGCCGGCGCCTGTCCGATGTCCAGCTGGAGGAAGTCCGAGCCCGCGGCGGTGTCGGCGCTCTGCGGGCCGGACCGGGTTTTGGACCCCTCGGACGGTGACTTCGTGGACCTGCCCATGGCGTCCATTGTGCGGGCAGGGTGGGCGGTATGAACACACCTTCCCCCTCGTTGACCCAGTTGGTCCCCGGCATGATCGGGATGATCCTGGTGGGGAGCAGCGTCAGCGTCTCGCACACTCTGGTGGACGCCCCGCTGTTCACCACCCAGGCGGTGCGGTACCTGGCCGCGACCGTGATCCTCGTCCTCCTCGCCCGGCTCGCCGGTGTCCGGCCGGTGTGGCCGCGAGGACGGGAGTGGCTGTGGCTGACCGGGCTCGCCGTCACCGGTCTGGTGCTGTTCAACGTGGCCGTGGTCCGGGGTGTCGCGCACGCGGAGCCCGCGGTGATCGCCGTGGCGGTGGCGTGCGTTCCGCTGGTGCTCGGGGTGGTGGGACCGCTGCTGGAGCGGCGCAGGCCGAGCCGGCAGGTGCTGATCGCGGCGCCCGTCGTGATGGCGGGCGCGGTGCTGGTGGAGGGGACGGGGCGCACGGACGCGGCCGGGGTGGCCTGGGCGGGCCTTGCCCTGGGGTGCGAGGCCGCGTTCACGCTGCTCGCGGTGCCGGTGCTGGCACGCCACACGCCCTGGGGGGTGTCGATCCACGCGACGTGCATCGGCGGTGTGCTGCTGGCCGTTCTCGGCGTGCCTCTCGAAGGACCCACGGCCGTAAGGGAGGTGACGGTGAGTCAGTGGGCGGCAGCCGGCTACCTCACGCTGATGGTGACGGCGGTCGCGTTCGTCCTGTGGTACTCGACGGTCCGTGCGGCCGGGGCCGGACGGGCCGGGCTGCTCACCGGCATCGCGCCCCTGGCCGCGGCGGTCGTGAGCGCGCTCTCGGGCACGGGCACCCCGGGGCCCTCGGTGTGGCTGGGCATCGCGGTGGTGATCGTGGGTCTGGTCGTCGGCCTGCGGCCCCGTCCTGCGGGCGCCATCGAGATCTCCCCGGCGTCGACGACAGCCAACCCCCTTCCCTCAAACCTTACTTCACCTCTTGACGTAAATGGTCCATACCTTTAGGTTCCGGGGCAGCCAGACACCTCGCACCACCTCACCCCCACGAAGGGCTCTGCGCATGCCCACCCGCACCCGCCTCCGCGGATTCGGCGCCGCCGCGCTCGTCACGGCGGCGGCCGCGTCGCTCCTGACGTGCACCCCCGCACCCGCGAGCGCCGCCACCGCGATCCCCACCGGCTTCTCTACTGTCATGAACGCGGCAAGCGGCCGCTGTCTCGACGCCCGATCGGCCGGCACCGCCAACGGCACCGCCGTCCAGCAGTACGCCTGCAACGGCACCACGGCCCAGCAGTGGCGATTCACCGCCACGAGCGACGGTTACGTCCGCATCGACAACCGCAACAACACCAGCCAGGTGGTGGACGTCGCCGACGTCTCCACCGCCGACAGCGCGCCCGTCCATCTGTGGACCTACGGCGGCGGCACCAACCAGCAGTGGCTGCCCGTCGACGAGGGCGGCGGCGCGTACCGGTTCGTCAACCGCAACAGCGGCAAGTGCCTGGACGATCCGGGTGCCTCGACCGCCGACAGCGTGCAGTTCGTGCAGTACACGTGCAACGGCAGCGCGGCCCAGCGCTTCCAGGTGGTCCCGGTGACCCCGGCGGCCGGCGATCCGGACCTCGGCCCGAACGTGGTGGTCTTCGATCCCTCCATGGCGTCCTCGACGATCCAGTCGAGGCTGAACTCGATCTTCCAGCAGCAGGAGACCAACCAGTTCGGCTCCCAGCGCTACGCCGTCCTGTTCAAGCCCGGTTCCTACACCGCGGACGCGAACGTCGGCTTCTACACCCAGGTCGCCGGACTCGGCCTGACGCCGGACGCGGTCACGGTCAACGGCGCGGTGCACGCGGAGGCCGACTGGTTCCAGGGCAACGCGACGCAGAACTTCTGGCGCGGCGCCGAGAACCTCTCCGTCAACCCCGTGAACGGCAGCGACCGTTGGGCCGTCTCCCAGGCCGCCGCCTACCGCCGGATGCATCTGCGCGGCAACCTCGCCCTGGACGACAACGGCTGGTCCAGCGGCGGCCTGCTCGCGGACACGAAGATCGACGGACAGGTCAACTCGGGCAGCCAGCAGCAGTGGTTGACCCGGAACTCCCAGCTCGGCAGCTGGACCGGATCCAACTGGAACATGGTCTTCGTCGGCAGCCAGGGCGTCCCCGGCACCAGCTTCCCCAACCCGCCGTACACCACGGTCGCGCAGACCCCGGTCAGCCGCGAGAAGCCCTTCCTGTACGTCGACGGCGACGGCTCCTACAAGGTGTTCGTGCCGTCGGTGCGGTCCGGCTCCACGGGCACCAGCTGGGCCGGCGGCTCCCCGTCGGGCAGCTCCCTGTCGCTGGACACCTTCTACGTCGTGAAGCCGGGTGCGAGTGCCGCGGACATCAACGCGGCCCTGACAGCGGGCAAGAACCTCCTGGTCACCCCGGGTGTGTACCACCTGAACCAGACGCTCCAGGTGAACCGCGCCAACACCGTCGTCCTCGGTCTGGGCCTCGCCACCTTCGTCCCGGACAACGGCGTCACCGCGATGAAGGTGGCCGACGTCGACGGGGTCAAGGTCGCGGGCGTCCTCTTCGACGCGGGCACCACCAACTCGCCCACCCTGATGGAGGTGGGACCGGCCGGCTCCGCCGCGTCCCACGCCGCGAACCCGACCTCCCTGCACGACGTGTACTTCCGCGTCGGCGGCGCGGGCGTGGGCAAGGCGACCACCAGCCTCGTGATCAACAGCGACAACGTGATCGGCGACCACATGTGGATCTGGCGCGCCGACCACGGCAGCGGCGTCGGCTGGAACACCAACACCGCGGACACCGGCCTGATCGTCAACGGTGACGGAGTCACGGCGTACGGCCTGTTCGTCGAGCACTACCAGAAGTACCAGACCGTCTGGAACGGCAACGGCGGCCGCACGTACTTCTACCAGAACGAGATGCCCTACGACCCGCCCAACCAGGCGGCCTGGACGAACGGTTCGACCCAGGGCTACGCCGCCTACAAGGTCGCCGACTCCGTGACCAGCCACCAGGCCTACGGCCTCGGCAGCTACTGCTACTTCAACGTGAACCCGGGTGTCGTGGCCGAGCGGGCCATCGAGGCCCCGAACACGGCCGGCGTGCGCTTCCAGGGCATGGTGACGGTCTCCCTCGGCGGCACCGGCACCATCCGGCACGTCGTGAACGGCACCGGCGGTCCGTCCAACTCCGCGACCAACGTGGCGAATCTGACCAGCTACCCGTAGAGCTCCGTCCGTCGGCCGCCCCTCCCGCACGGCAGGGGCGGCCTCCCCCACCCCCGCAAGGAGCGTGCTCCCCCATGTCCGCATTCCTCCGCCGAGGCCGCTTCGCGGTCTTCGCCGTCCTCGCCGCCGTGCTCACCGCACTGCTCACGGTGACCCCCGCGCACGCCGCCTCCGGCACCATCACCGGCCTGGCCGGCAAGTGCGTCGACGTGGCGGGCGCGTCCACCGCCAACGGCACGGCCGTCCAGCTCTACGACTGCAACGGCACCGGCGCCCAGATCTGGTCCAACCCCGGCGACGGGACCCTGAGGGCGCTCGGCAAGTGTCTGGACGTCGCCGACCGCAGCACCGCCGACGGGGCGGCCGTACAACTGTGGGACTGCTCGGGCGGTGCCAACCAGCAGTGGGTGGTCTCCGGCGCGCGGGACATCGTCAACCCGGCCGCGAACAAGTGCCTGGACGTCCGCGACAACAACAGCGCCAACGGCACCCGGCTCCAGATCTGGACGTGCTCCGGCACCGCCAACCAGAAGTGGAACGCGCCCGCGAGCGGCGGCGGCAGCACCCCGTCCGGATTCGTGGTCAGCGAGGCGCAGTTCAACCAGATGTTCCCGGGCCGGAACTCCTTCTACACCTACAGCGGTCTGGTCGCGGCGCTCAGCGCCTACCCCGGCTTCGCCCACACCGGCAGCGACACGGTGAAGAAGCAGGAGGCGGCGGCCTTCCTCGCCAACGTGAACCACGAGACCGGTGGGCTGGTGTACATCGTCGAGCAGAACACCGCCAACTACCCGCACTACTGCGACGCCGGGCAGCCGTACGGCTGCCCGGCCGGACAGGCCGCGTACTACGGGCGCGGACCCATCCAGCTGTCGTGGAACTTCAACTACAAGGCGGCGGGCGACGCGTTGGGGATCGATCTGCTGGGCAACCCCTGGCTGGTGCAGAACGACTCCGCCGTGGCCTGGAAGACCGGCCTCTGGTACTGGAACACCCAGTCCGGTCCCGGCACCATGACCCCGCACAACGCCATGGTGAACCAGGCCGGGTTCGGCCAGACGATCCGCTCGATCAACGGGTCCCTGGAGTGCGACGGCCGCAACCCGGCCCAGGTGCAGAGCCGGGTGGACGCCTACAACCGGTTCACGTCGATCCTCGGGGTCGCTCCCGGGGGCAACCTGTACTGCTGACAGGGGAGTTCGCGCCGGCACCGGGCCCACCCGGTGCCGGCGTCAGGCGTCAGTGGCGGTGGCGGTGTCGGCTGCGTCGGCCTCCAGGTGGGCCCTCAGCCACTCCTCGGTGTTGCTGACGTGCACCAGCGCGGTGGCCTGGCTGAGCGTGGCGTCCCGGCGGGACAGGGCGGCGAAGATCGCCTCGTGCTCGGCCAGGGTGCGGCCCGCGGCCTGTGAGTCGACCAGGCCACGCCAGATGCGGGCCCGCAGGGTGCGGCCGGAGACCCCCTCCAGGAGCGTGAGCAGGGACTCGTTGCCGGTGGCCGACACGACCGCGCGATGGAACGCCGCGTCATGGGCGTTGAGCAGTTCGACATCCTCGCGCGCCTCGCGCATGGCGTCCAAGTGCTGCTTCACTTCGGCCAGTTGCTCGTCGGAGATACGGGTCGCGGCGAGCGCGGTGGCCATCGGTTCGAGGAGCCGCCGCACCTCCATCAGGTCCCGCAGGGCACCCGCGTCGCCCTGGAGGAGTTCCACCGCGCCGCCGAGGCCCTCCAGGAGCAGGCTCGGCTGGAGGCTGGTGACATAGGTGCCGTCGCCCCGCCGCACCTCCAGGACCCGGGCGACGGCCAGCGCCTTGACCGCCTCGCGGGCGAGGTTGCGGGACAGGCCCAGCTGAGCCGCGAGGTCAGGTTCCGGCGGCAGCTTCGAGCCGGGAGGCAGCGCACCGGAACGGATGAGTTCCCGGATCTGCTCGATGGCCTTGTCCGTCAGGGACACCCCGAACTCCTTCCACCGCCGTTCAGCGATGTTGATGATACGGCCCGGCTCGACAGGTCTACGCCAAAGCATGATTCATGTGATGTCTGAGAGCTGAGAATCGGTCCATAACCGCTGAAATACTCGTAACGGCCAGTCAAACTCCGGTATTCATCCCTGCACACTTGTTGACACGGACCCGACACAGGGCCGACCTTCATCCGTAACATCCGGCTTCCGGGTCTCCGTGTCCCCCACCGCACCAGGGATGTCCCATGTCGAGTTCGCTCAGCAGACGTCAGTTCGTCGCCGGCGCCACGGCCGTCGTGGCGGCCGCGGTCACCGCCGACGCCTTCGCCGCCGGCCGTGCCCTGGCCGCCCCCGCCACGTACACCCCTTCGTGGAACTCCGTGAACCAGCATCCGGCGTCCCCCGAGTGGTTCCGTGACGCCAAGTTCGGCATCTACTTCCACTGGGGCGTGTTCAGCGTCCCGGCGTACGACAGCGAGTGGTACCCGCGCAACATGTACATCAGCGGGAGCAACGCCAACACGCATCACAAGGCCACCTACGGCAACCCCTCGGTCTGGCCGTACCACAACTTCATCAACGGGGCGAAGGACCTGGCGGGCAACACCGTGCAGTTCGCCCCGAAGCTCAAGTCGGCGGGCGGCGCCTTCGACCCGAACGAGTGGGCGCAGCTCTTCGTGGACGCCGGAGCGAGGTTCGCCGGCCCGGTCGCCGAGCACCACGACGGCTTCTCCATGTGGGACAGCCAGGTCAACGAGTGGAACTCCGTGGGCAAGGGCCCCGGCCTGAACCTGCTGCGGCTGTTCACCGACGCCATCCGCGCCAGGAACCTGAAGCTTCTGGTGGCGATGCACCACGCCTACAACTTCAACGGCTACTACGACCACGCCCCCGCGCAGACCGACGCGAGCCTGAAGAAGCTCTACGGGCAGCTGGGTTCGGCGGCCGAGAACCAGCTCTGGTACGACAAGCTCAAGGAGGTCATCGACCGGGCGCAGCCGGACATCCTCTGGCAGGACTTCGATCTCACCGCCGTCGACGAGCAGCAGCGGCTCAACTTCCTGTCCTACTACTACAACCAGGCCAACTCCTGGGGCAAAGAGGTGGTCGCCACCTACAAGGACGGGTTCAACGGCCACGGCGAGGTCTTCGACTACGAGCGTGGCGGCCCGGGCGACCTCACCGACCCCTACTGGCTGACCGACGACAGCATCTCCAGCTCGAGTTGGTGCTACACGCAGGGCATCGGCTACTACTCCACCCAGCAGATGCTCCACGCGCTGATCGACCGGGTCAGCAAGAACGGCAACATGCTGCTGAACATCGCGCCCATGGCCGACGGGACCATCCCGCAGGGCCAGAAGGACGTCCTGCTGGCCATCGGCGACTACCTCAAGCGCTTCGGGGAGTCGGTCTACGACACCCGGGCGTGGACGGCGTACGGCGAGGGCCCCACGAAGATGGGCGGCGGAGCCTTCACCAACCCGACCGCCGGCACGGCCCAGGACATCCGCTTCACCCGCAACAAGGCCAACACCGTGCTGTACGCCACCGTTCTCGGCTGGCCCGGCAGCTCCCTGACCATCAAGACGCTCAACTCCGCGCGGATGAACGTCGCCTCACTCCAGTCGGTCCAGCTGCTCAACTCGACCGCCGGTACCTACACCACCCTGCCGACCCCGGCCCAGAGCGCGAGCGGTCTCACGGTCGCCCTGCCGTCGTCGGCACCGTTCAGCGCCAACGCGTACGTGCTGAAGCTGACCTTCACCGGCCAGATACCCAGCCTGCGGCCGGTGGCCGGAGCCGTGGCCTTCCAGGACGTCAACTACGCGGGCACCGGCACCGTGCTCGGGATCGGCGACTACACCGCCGACGCCCTGACCCTGGCCGGGCTCGGCACGGGCACCCTGTCCTCCCTGCGGCTCGCCCCGGGCCACCAGGTCATCGGCTACTCCGGCGACAACTTCACCGGCACCGCCTGGACCTTCACCGCCGACAACGCCGATCTGCGCACCACCGGCAACAACGACGCGGTGACGTCACTGAAGGTGCAGTTCAACCCGTCGCCGTACTTCCAGCTCGTCAACGTGACGAACGGGCTGGCGCTGGACGGCGGCGGCAACGTGGCCTCCGGCTCCAACCTCAAGCAGTGGGCCTGGGACGGCAGCACCAACCTCCAGTGGCAGGTGGTCGAGGTCGGCGGCGGCTACTACAAGCTCGTCAACCGCACGAACGGCATGGTCGCCGACGGCTGGGGCGCCACGGACGACGGCTCCCCCGCCCGCGAGGCCGCGTGGAACGGCGGCAGCAACCAGCAGTGGCAGATCACCCATCGCGGAGACGGCCGCTACTCGATCGCCAACCGCACCACCGGGCTGGTCCTGGACGGCGGTGGCAACGTGTCGTCCGGCTCGGTCACCAAGCAGTGGACGTACGGCTCCAGCACCAACCTGCTGTGGACGTTCACCGCCCTGTAGTTGGGGCAGCCCAGCACGAGGGGCGGGCCCGGAATGCGGCCCGCCCCTTCCCTCATGCCGGACCGGAGTCCACCGGGCCGGCGCTCACCGGCGGTGGAGCCGGGCCAGCAGCAGGTTCGGGTCCGGAACGGCGGCGAAGTACGAGGCGCTGGGGACGTAGACCGTCCGCTTGCGTACGGCCACGGAGGTCGGGTTCGAGAGGCCGTCCTGCTGGGTGAGCACGACGGAGTGGGTCCCGTCCGGACGCACCACGACGACCTGGCTGGTGCTGTTGATCGCGGCCAGGACGGTGTCGTGGTGGTGGGAGACGAAGGCGAAGTCGTCGATGCCGACGAGCCCGGTCGCCCGGGTGCGGACCGGACCCGCGGAGCCGTCGGGGCGTACCGGAATGCGCAGCAGCGTGCCGCGGTCGGTGTTGGACACCCAGACCGCGCCGTCGTGGACCTTGATGCCGTTGGCGCCGAAGCCGCTTCCGGACGGCACCGGGGTGAGAGCCGTGCCCGTGGCCCAGGCGACGCGCGGACCGCCGGTCACCGGCACCCGCCAGACGGTTCCCCGTACCGAGTCGGCCGCGTAGAGCACGCCCCGGTGCTCGTCGAGGGCGAGGCCGTTGGGCAGCCCGTCGGCCGGCAGCTTCGCGATCTGCCGGGGCGTGCCGCCGCCCGCCGGGATGCGCCAGACGCCGGTCGCGCTGGTGCCGGTGGCGTAGACGACGTAGAGGGTGCCGTCGTGGGCGCGGGCGATGCCGAGCACGATGGCGTTGTGGACGATGGGGGTGTTCGGGTTCGCGACGGCGGGCAGGGTGACGCGTCCGCGGATGTCCCCGTGCCGGGTGACGTTGGCGACCTGGCGGGCGAGGGCGAAGGTCAGGTCGGCGGAGCCGTCGGGTTCGACGGCGATGTTCTCGGGGGTCTCGCCCGCGGCGAAGTCGAAGTGGGCGACCACCCGGGGGTGCGACACGAGCGGCTCGTCACCGGACGCGGGGGCCGTCGCGAGCAGGCCGAGGGCGACGGCGGCCGCGGCGACGGCGGCCAGATGCGGGAGTCGGGGCATGAAGGGCATGAACCTCTCCTTGGGCTGGAACACGGGCCACCGGTGTGGCGGCAGGGGCAGCCTGCGCCACACCGAGAGGTGACCGCCGCAGTCACGGCCGGGGGGTCGCCCTCGTGGCCTACGGGGCGCTCCCGCGCGGGTCAGCGCAGTCCGGCGAAGAGGTCGTTCTCGGGTACGGGCGTTCCGGTCGGGTCCTGGACACGCAGGAAGGTCTCCGTGCCCATCAACTGGCCGAACCGCTCCTTGCCCATCCTGAGGAAGAAGATGTTCTCGCCCTGACTGGCGTGCGCGGCCAGCGCGTCGTACTTCTGGTCGCTGAACGCGGTGGTGTCCACCCACGTGGTGATCTCGTCGTCGGGCAGGCCGATCTCGGCCATCGCGGCGGCCTCGGCGGGATCCGGCTCCGGCACGTCCTCGCCGAACTCGCGCATGATCTCGCCGAACCGCCCCATCGCCGAGCGGGGCATCGTGGTCCAGTACACCTTCGGTGTCAGGTCGACCAGCTCCAGTGCCGCCATGGTGATGCGGTGCGCCTGGATGTGGTCGGGGTGACCGTAGAAGCCGTTCTCGTCGTAGGTGACGACCACATCGGGCCGGTAGTGCCGCATGAGCTCGGCGAGCCGGGCCGCGGCCTCCTCCACGGGGGTCTGCCAGAAGGACCCGGGGGCGTCGTTGCCGGGCCAGCCCGCCATCCCGGAGTCGGCGTACTCCAGCATCTCCAGATCGGTGACCTTCAGGACCCCGCAGCTCTCCTCGAGTTCCTGCCGTCGCAGCGCGGCGACCGCCGCCGGATCGTGTCCGGGGTCGCCCGGCTTGACGCCCCCTGGTCCGTCACCGCAGCTGCCGTCGGTACAGGTCACGAGAACCGTGCGGACACCTTCCGCGGCGTACCGCGCGAGGACCCCTCCGGTTCCGGTGGCCTCGTCGTCGGGGTGCGCGTGCACCGCCATGAGCGTCAAGGGCCGGTCAGTCATGAAAACAGTCCTCCAGCAGAGATACGTCGTGAATCACTCGCCCGATGCAACCAGGTCGGGGCGGCCCGCTGTTCCCGGGGGGGAGGGCACGGGAGGAAATGCGTCAGATCCGGTGGGCGAACCGGCCAACACAGGGCCCTGACGTGCTGTTCGGACGTCGGCGCCGGCACGTCAACGCGTCACCGCGGCGTCGAGCAGCGGGGCGAGTTCCCGGGTGACCGTCGTCAGGGGGCGGACGTCCCGCTCGGCGCGGGCGAGGAGGATCGCCCCCTCCAGGGAGCTGAGCATGAGCGTGGCGAGCGCGGAGGCCCGTTCCGGCGGTACGCCCATGTCCGCCAGGGCCGCCGCCACCGCGCCGTGCCACTGGGCGAAGGCGGCGGACGCGGCCTCCCGGGTGGAGTCGACGCGCTCGGCGCAGTCCGCCGTGGCGGCGGCGACCGGGCAGCCGCCCGCGAACCCGGACGTCTCGTACTCGTCGGTCCACTGGCGCGCCATCTCGGCGAACAGCCCGCTCGGCGTCGGTGCGGGCAGGGCGGCCAGGAAACGGGCGACGCGCCCCGCGGCGTACCGCCCGGCCCAGCCCAGGGCCTCGTTGACCAGCTGTTCCTTGCCACCGGGGAAGTAGTGCTGGAGCGAGCCGCGCGGCGCACCCGCGTGCTCGGCGACGTCCCGCATCCCGGCGGCCGAGACCCCGCCGCGCCGGATCAGCTGGGCCGCGCTGAAGACCATCCGCTCGCGTGGTCCGCGTTCGGACACCGCCATGTCCGGCCTCCCGCTCCTCGATCTTCCGGTCCCCACTCTATGACCGTCGTCATAATCCCGACTACTATGACGGCGGTCATAGTCGACGGAAGCGGTGGAGCGTCATGGCGTACGTGGGTTTCGTCGGGCTGGGCGTCATGGGGCAGCCCATGGCGCTCAACCTCGCGCGTGCGGGGACCCCGCTGGTCGTCTGGAACCGGTCCCCGGCCAGGTGCGCTCCCCTGCGTGCCGCGGGCGCCGAGGTCGCGGCGAGCGCGGCCGAGGTCTTCGAACGGGCCGGCACGGTGTTCCTCATGCTCGCCGACGAGACCGCCGTCGACGCGGTCCTGGGACGCGGCACCCCCGACTTCCCGGCCCGCGTGTCCGGCCGGACCGTCGTCCACATGGGGACGACCTCGGCGGAGTACTCGGCCGGCCTCCAGGACGACGTCCGGGCCGCGGGCGGGCGGTACGTCGAGGCGCCGGTGTCCGGTTCCCGGGTGCCGGCCGAGCGGGGCGAGCTGGTGGCGATGCTGGCGGGGGACGCCGACGCCGTGGCGGCCGTACGCCCGCTGCTGTCCCCCGTGTGCCGGGAGGCGTTCGACTGCGGTCCCGTCCCGGACGCGCTGTTGACCAAGTTCTCGGTGAACCTGTTCCTGATCACCCTGGTCACCGGTCTGACCGAGGCGTTCCACTTCGCCGCACGGCAGGGACTCGACCCGGCGCTGATCCGGGACGTCCTGGACGCGGGTCCGATGGCCAGCTCCGTGTCCCGGATGAAGACGCCCAAGCTGCTGGCCCGCGACTTCGCGGTCCAGGCCGGAGCGGCGGACGTCCTCAAGAACAACCGCCTGATCGCCGAGGCGGCCCGCAGGACCGGTGTCGCCTCCCCGCTCCTGGACGTCTGCCACGCCCTGTTCGGCGAGACCGTGGAGCAGGGCCACGGCGACGAGGACATGGTGGCCGTACTGCACGCCCTGGAGACACGCACCGCGGCGCACCCGCGGCCGGTGCACCGGAGCGGGAGCTGACCGGCTCCGGTCCGCCGACCGACGCCGGCCCCGACCGCGATCAGTCCGAGGGGACCGGTCGGACGGGCGGCCGGTGGACCACCGCGCCCAGTGCGCGTGGCAGTGCCGCGCGGGAGGGGATGTCGAGCTTGCGGTAGATGCGGCCGAGGTGGGCTTCGACCGTCCTGGAGCTGACGAAGAGTTCCTCCGCTATCTCCTTGGTGCGCTTGCCTCCCGCCGCCAGTTCCGCGATCTCCCGCTCCCGCTCGGTGAGAAGAGCCACCGCAGCCCGGACGCTCCCCTCCTGCACCGTCGCGACCGGAGCACCGGCGGTGGTGCAGGACGCGGTCAGCTGGCTTCTGATCCTTGCCGCCTCCTCCAGGATCCGCTGGGCTCCGCAGGCCCGGGCGGCCTTTCCCGCCGTGTCGAGCCACTCCAGCGCCTGCTGCGTGCCGTGGGCCGCGTGGACCGAGGGCACCCCGGTCACCAGGGTCCAGGCGTGTTCCAGCGGGAGGCCGGCGCGGCGGAACGACTCCGCGACCTCGAAGAACAGCTCCGCCGCCAGCGCGTGTTCGCCTTCGGCCGCGTGGAGTTCGGCCCGGGCCCTGCGCACGTGGTGCTGTTGCAGCGGCAGCCCGAGCTGTGCGGCCACGGTCTCCCCCGTCCCGACCCAGTCACGCGCGCCGTCGATGTCCCCGCACCGCAGTGCCGCGACGCCGGCGAGGGCCAGGAGGGAGGGCTGCCAGGCACGCAGGAGCAGCTCCAGCCGCGGGCCGCCCCCCTCGACGAGGGTGCGCAGACAGCCCTCCGGGTCCCCGCCGACGAACTGGGCCTGGGCGCGCAGGCCCACGGCCACGGCTGCCCGCCACCCCCGTTTGCGCACGGCGAGGGAGTAGCCCTCGCCGGCCAGTTCGAGGAGCCTGTCGGTGTCCCGCCGCGGACGTGTCCAGAGCAGCCCCGTCGCCCGGAGGAGCATGGCGAGGCCGGCGGCTTCGTCGACCCCGCTCGTCCGGGCGAGCAGACGGGCCTCCTCGGCACGGCGGCACAGCGTCTCCAGACGCCCCGTCACCTGGTCGAGGTGGCACAGCGCAACCAGTTGGTTGATCCGGATCAACCG
Organism: Streptomyces sp. 351MFTsu5.1; assembly: GCF_000383655.1. Lineage (NCBI taxonomy): Bacteria > Bacillati > Actinomycetota > Actinomycetes > Kitasatosporales > Streptomycetaceae > Streptomyces > Streptomyces sp. 351MFTsu5.1. The sequence goes on from NZ_KB911777.1 coordinate 390,097, forward strand.
CCGGGTGGCACCGGTGGTCGCCTGAAGACCTCGTTCCAGATGCCGGTACGCGTCGAGGAACCGCTCCTGGAACAGCTCCGCGCAGCCGAGCATCGCCAGGACGTCGGGGAGGGTGACGGCCTCGGTGTCCGGCAGGGCGTCCACGATCCGCGCGCACTCGGTGACCTCCGCGACGGCCTCCGGGAACAGCCCGAGCTGGGTGTCGCCGAGGGCGGCGAGGGCCCTCAGGTAGGGCACGGCCGGGTCGACGGTCCCGACGGCGTCCACCGCTTCCCGGACCACGTCACGGGCCTCGCCGTAGGCACCCCGGAACAACTGCACCCGCCCGTACGCGGTGATCAGCTCGACCGCCGACGGCGGGAGCGGAACCGGCAGCGGGCGGGGTACGAGACCGAGCGCCGCCCGGACCACCGCCTCGGCCTCCTGGTGGCGGCCCAGCAGCCGCTCCAGTTCTCCGCAGACCGCGTAGGTCCTCAGCAGCAGGTCCTCGGAGAGATCCGCCCGGTGCCGAAGCAGCTCGTGCACCAGGGAGCGGGCCTCCTGGAGTCGGCCCACGGCACTGAGGGCCTGGCACTGGTCGAGCACCAGCAGAGCACGGGGAGCGCTGATCCGCGCCCCGGCGGGCAGGTGGTCCAGCGCCAGCCGCAGCCAACGGGCCGCGGTGGCCGGGGACTTGGCCATCGCCTCCGCCGCACCGTCGACCAGCACCTGCCGGTCCTCGGCGCGGCCCGCACCCACCAGGTGCTCGGCCTGCCGGGCCCGCAGGAGCGCGGGGGCCCGTCGAGCGGTGAGCAGATCCATGGCCCGTCGGTGCGCCTCGACGCGCGGGGCGGGCGAAGCGTGTGCCAGGGCGACGTGGCCGAGTACCGGATGCCGGAAGGTGTAGCCGCCGCCCCAGGGCAGCGGCTGGATCACGTCGGCGTCGACGAGCTCGGTGAAGGCCGCGAGAGTGCGTTCCGGACCGAGACCGGAGACCGCGGCGACGTCCCCCGGAAGAAAGGATTCACCCAGAACGGCGGCCGCCTGGACCGAGTGGGCGGCGTCAGCGGTGAGGGCGTCCAGCTCGGTGACGACGGGGACGGCGGCCCGGAGCATGCCGTCCCGGTCGGGACCGGCACTGAGCGGCCACTCGTCCGGGTCCCACCGCGCCGCGAGCAGGATGCGCAGCATCCGGGGGTTGCCGCCGGAAGCGGCGTGCAGCTGCTCGACGTAGGTGCCGTCGACCACGGGGGCCTCCGGGGTGCGCCACTCGCTGTAGGCGTGGTCGGGCGCCGGGCGGGGGACGGCAGGCGGGGAGTGCACGTCGGTGCAGCGGCCCTCCGGACCGAGGACATCGGAGATCGCCCGGACGTCCAGGGAGGAGAGGGCGATGCGGACGACCGAGCCGGTCTCCACCCCGTGTTCGAGCGCTTCTCTCAGCACCGGGCCGGACTGCCGTGGACGGTGCCCCAACGCCAGCACGAACGGTCCGGGCGGAGGTGTCCGCACCAGCTGCGCGATCCGTCTCGCGGAGTCCTCGTCGCACAGGTGCACGTTGTCGAGGACGAGCACGCCACCGCGGCGCGCCGCCCAGCGCCCCAGCACGCTCCGCAGCTCGGCGTCGGGCTCCCGCTCCGTCGAGGGGTCCCGCCCCGCCACGGCTTCCAGGATCTCGGTGATGATCTGGCCGGGGCGTGTCGCACCGCGCGTGGCGTGGGCTCGCACCACGAGGGCCCCCGCCTCTGCGGCCCGCTCGGCGAGCAGACCGAGCACGGTGGTCTTCCCGATCCCCGGCTCTCCGGCGACCTCCAGGACCACTCCCCGACCGTCGGCCAGATCCCTGACCACCGCGGCAAGACACTCGGTCTGCGCCTGTCTGCCGACGAGAACGGCACCGTTCCCCCTGGCCTGATCCTTGGGGGGCAAGTGGCCCTCCTCCTCCGCATGGAGGTGCACACGAACGAGCACACCGTCTGTTACCAGTCAATTCGGATACTAGGTCATCCCTTTGGCCGGCCCACGGCCTGAACGGCGCCTTGTGAGACGCCCAAGGGCGGAGGCCGGTGAACCTAAGTAGGCGAATACGTAGTTCTACGAACGCCCCGGAAGGCAGCGGTTGGGAGACTCACCTCCTGGGTTTCCGGGCGGAGCCGCGGTGCAGCGAGCGCCGTCCGGCCAACCGAGCCCGGCCGAACATGGGAGAGTGCTCCGTTGGTTTCCAAGATCCGTGTCCTGGTGGGCATGCTCGTCCTGCTGGCGCTGGCCATCGCCTCCATCGCCCTGCTCGCGGCCGTGAAAGCCGCGCCCCTCTGGTTCACGGTCGTTCCTCTCGGCATCCTCTTCTTCGGCGCGGGCGTCGGCCGGTCGATGGGATGGTTCGACAAGAACCGGTGACCGGTCCGGCGGCTCGCAGGGAGGCCGGGCGGTCAGCGTGGCACGGCCTCGATCACGCTGATCCGGTGGACCCGGCGCCTACGGGGACTGCAATGGACGTCGACGACGTCGCCCACCCGGAACCGGTCCGCCAACTCCTGGTTCTTCCTGCCCGAGAACATCGGCCGGCTCCACCGGTGGACCTCGAAGGACCAGGCCTGGTGTGACGCGGGGTCCTCGATCGCGCAGCAGTAGTGCGTGATGTCGGTCAGGGGGTCGTCGTAGTGGGTGTCGTAGTCCCAGCGGGAGATGACGACCCCGCGAAACCTCGACTCGGCGGGAACGGCCAGGACACGGCGCCGGGCGGGCAGCAGCAGGACCCAGAGCAGCGCACCGACCAGAACCGTGGCCGCCACGAGCGCCCCGCCGTGGGGGATGTGCCCGGTCAGGGTGGCGATCAGCGTGGTGGTGGCGACGGCGCAGACGGTCACGCACAGCATGACGAGCTGCCAGGTGTGGCCCCAGCGCGGCGGGTCCAGCGGCGCTGTGTCCACGACATGCCAGGACCTGCCGTACGAGGACCAGATCCGGCGCGACTCCCGGACGGGCAGCGCCGACTCGGGACCGTCCGCTCCCACCTGTCGTTTCGGCAGCCGGTGCGCTGCCGCGTCGGGGCCGTTCCGCACCTCCCGTGCGGCCTGTCGGCCGGCGGCCGTCAGCCGGGGGCCGGACCGGACCCGGAACGGGGGCCGCTGCACCGCTGCCACCGCACTCACGGGCACGACGACGAGGAGAACCGCACGCGCCCACGGCGGGCACCACGGCCAGACGGCGTACAGAGACCCGAACCAGGCCACGAGCACGGTGGTCCGCAACAGCAGGGTCAGGTAGGTGTTGCGTGCCGGCCGTATCAGGTTCCGGGCCCTGGCCTCTTCGCGGACGCTCTGCTGAAAGCCGCGCCACCACACCCAGAACTCGTCACCGTCCCCTGGCCCGAGAGCTTCCACGGGGACGCGGTCGACACCGTTGCGGCAGCGGTGCCGGACACGTTCGACCAGGAGTTTCTCGAAGGGGCGCAGCGACAACCGGCCGGCCTTCCCGGGGACCGGCCGTACGGTCACCGTGCCGTCCGCCTTGTGTTCGGCCTTCAGCCGGCCGGTGCGGGCCATCTCCAGGGCGGTTGTCTCGATCGCCTTCGGCGTGACCTCGCCGTCCCCCAGCAGCAGGTTCACCACAGCCGCGGGCAGCCCCTGGTCCTTCACACGCATCCCCCCTGACGCTCAACTGGGAGCCTCCCCCGGGTGAGTACACGTACTCATGCGGCGCGGGATCCCGGGTGCCACGATGACGATCACCTGCACGCCAGGCAGGTAGGCAGGCAGCGTCCGGCTTCCGCCACACCGAAGGAACGGCAGCTCGTGCTTCTCACCACCCTCGCCCGCACCGTGGTCCCCGTCCTCGGCCGGCTGTCCGTGACCACCGGTACGGTCGGCACGATCGCCCCCGGCAGCGTGGTGGCGCCCAACCACACCGCGCTGATCGATCCCGGCGTCGTCCTGACCGCGCTGCGCGGTCTGGGCACCGAGCCCGTCGTCCTTGCCGCCGCCGGACTCTGGAGAGTCCCCGTCCTGGGCCGACTCCTCAGCAGGGAAGGCCACATACCGGTTCACCGTGGGAGCCGGCAGGCGGCCGCGGCACTCGATCTCGCGTCCCAGGCACTCGCCGACGGCCGGGTCGTGGTGATCTACCCCGAGGGCCGCATCCCACGGCGCCGGGACTCCGCCGACCGCGCCCCCGCATCCCTGCGCACCGGCGTCGCCCGTCTCGCACTCGCCACCGGCGCCCCCGTCGTCCCGCTCGGGCACGCCGGGGCCCGACGGATCATCTCCGGCAGCGTGCCGAAGCAGATCGGCGGCCTGCTGACCGCACCGCTGCGTCGCCCGGCCCTGCACGTCCACGTGGCCGACCCCATCCACCTCACCGGCGACCTCCCCGACGCCACCGCACACCTGCACACCGCCGTCCAGCGGGCCTGGCGGCAGGCGGTCGACCAGGTGACGTCCCATCGGTCACACGACTGCCGCTCGTCGTAGGACCGGCGCGGAGCCGAGGTCTACCCCCCTTGAATTTGCCCCTCCTTGAGAGTCTGCACTGGCTCAGTTCGCGGTCGGGACGTCGTCCGTCACCCCCTTCCTGTGGTCGGCAGGAGTCGGTCCGGGGCCGCTGGACGCAGGAAGCGGATCGAGGGGTGGCCGGGGTCATGGGTGACCTCGGCCCGGACGCCGTAGACCTGTTCGATGAGGGCGGGTGTCAGGACCTCGGCCGGTGTGCCCTCGGCCACCGCACGGCCCTCTCGCAGGACGAGGAGGCGGTCGCAGTACATCGCGGCGAGGTTGAGGTCGTGCAGGGCGATCACGGTGGTGACCGGAAGGCTCACCACAAGGGTCAGCAGATCCAACTGGTGCTGGATGTCGAGGTGGTTGGTGGGTTCGTCGAGGAGCAGCTCGCGGGGTTGCTGGGCGAGCGCGCGGGCGATCTGGGCGCGTTGGCGTTCGCCACCGGACAGGGTGTGCCAGGACTGGGCGGCCCGGTCGGTCAGGCCGGTGCGGGCCAGCGCCTCGGTGACGGCCGCGGCGTCGGCCGCCGTCGGCGGGGTCCAGGCACGCCGGTGCGGGATGCGGCCCAGGGCCACGACGTCCTGGACGGTCAGTTCGGTCCCGGTGTCGGCATGCTGCTCGACGGTGGCGATCCGGCGGGCGGTGGCGCGTCGGCCGACCTCCGGCAGCGGGCGTCCGTCGAGGGCCACGACTCCGGCGGTGGGCGCGAGGACCCCGGCCAGCAGCCTCAACAACGTTGATTTCCCGGACCCGTTGGGGCCCAGCAGTCCGACCGTCTCCCCGGGACGCAGAGCGAGGGTGACGCCGTCGACCACGAGCCGGTCGGCGAGGCGCCGTACGACACGGTCCGCGTGCAGGCCGGTCACACCCTTCTCCTTCCGCGGTAGAGCACGGCCACGAACGCGGGCACGCCGATGAGGGACGTCACCACGCCCACCGGGACCTCCTGGGGGTCGAGGACGGTACGGGCCAGCGTGTCCACCCAGACCAGGAACACGGCGCCCGTCAGCGCGGTGACGGGCAGGAGGCGGGCGTGGCCCGCGCCGGTGAGGGCACGGGTGGCGTGCGGGAGGACCAGGCCGACGAAGCCGATCGCCCCCGCACAGCTGACCAGGGCGGCGGTGAGCAGCGCGGTCGCGCAGAGCAGGACCATGCGGGTACGGGCGACCCGGACCCCGAGTCCGGCGGCGGCCTCGTCACCGAAGGCGAACGCGTCGAGCGTACGGGCGTACCCGAGGCACACGACGAGGACCCCCGCCAGGACGCCCGAACAGAGCAGCACCTGGCCCCAGTCGGCGCCGGCGAGCGAGCCCAGCAGCCAGAACAGCACGCCCCGGGTGGTCTCCGCGTCGGCGGAGGTCAGGACGACGAACGAGGTCAGCGCGGAGAACAGCTGCATCGCGGCCACCCCGGACAGCACCACCCGGTCGGTGCTGCCGCCGAGGGTGTGGCTGAGCAGGAGGACCAGGGCGAAGGAGAGCAGCGCGCCGAGGAAGGCGCCCGCCGACAGGGACACCACTCCCCCGCCCACTCCCAGCACGACCACGGCGACCGCTCCCGTGGACGCCCCGGAGGAGACACCGAGGACGAAGGGGTCGGCGAGCGGATTGCGCAGCAGCGACTGCATCACCGCCCCACAGACCGCGAACCCGGCCCCGCACACGGCGGCAAGCAGCGTGCGCGGCATGCGCAGATCCCAGACGATGCCGTCCCGCAGCGGCGCCGACGTGCCGTCGCCGACGCCGAGATGGGCCGCGACGGCGGCCCACACGTCCCCTGTCGAGATGTCCGCCGGTCCGATCGTCACGGCGACGGCGATCGACGCGAGCAGCGCGACCAGGCCCCCGCCGGCCAACAGCGGTGTACGGAGGGTCACTTGGCGAGTCCGAAGTCCCGCAGTCCCGCCGCCACCTTCTCGATGCCCTCGACCGTGCGGACGGACGGGTTCATGGCCTGGCCGGACAGCAGGACGTAGCGCTTCTTGCGCACGGCGGTCAGGTTGCGGGTGGCGGGGTTGGTCTCCAGGAACCGGATCTTCGCCTCGGCGGTCTCCGCGGTCTGCTGCTTGCGGGTCAGGTCGCCGATCACGATGACGTCGGGGTCGCGGTCCGCGACCGTCTCCCAGTTGATCTGGGGCCACTCGTCGTGGGTGTCGGCGAAGGCGTTCCGCGAACCGACCGCACGGGTGATGGCACCCGGCGCGCCGCAGCAGCCGGCGAGGTAGGGCGACTGGGAGTTGGCGAACCAGTACATCAGGGAGACGTCCGAGGCGTCGATCCCGGCGGTGGCCGTGCTCACCCGCTTCTTCAGCGAGGCGACGAGCCTCTCGCCGCGCTCCTCGACACCGAACGCGCGGGCGAGGTCGCGTATTTCGCCGTAGACGACGTCGAGGGTGAGCGGTTCGCTGCGCGACCCGTCGCCGCCGCCGGCGTTGTCCTTGCCCGCGGAGCAGTCGGAGGGCGAGACGTACGTCGGCACCCCGAGCTTCTCGAACTGCTCGCGGGTGGCGACCCCGCCCCTGCCGAGGGTGGAGACGAACGAGGCCGTGACGAAGTCGGGCCGGGCGTCCAGGACCTTCTCGAAGGAGGGGTTGTTGTCGGCGAGGCGCGGCACGGAGGCGTTGGCCTTCTCCAGGCCCTTCATCACCGGGTCGGTCCAAGTCGCCGTACCCGCCGTCCGGTTGGCGAGGCCGAGGGACAGCAGGATCTCGGTGGAGCCCTGGTTGAGGGAGACGGCCCGCTTCGGGGCCGACGTCAGGGTGATCTCGCGACGGCAGTTGTCGAGGGTCACCGGGTAACCGGCGGCGGCCTCCTGCGACTTCGGGTCGTTCGCGTCGGACGCACCGCACGCGGTGAGCAGCAGGGCTGACACGAGCAGGAGCGCCGGGGTACGGAGCAGGACGGGGGTGCGGAGCACGGGCATGCCTTAGGAGTCGGGGCTCTTACGCGGAGCCTGGCCTACGGACGTCCCCCGCGCCGGGGCGCGGAGGTGCCAGCAGGTCTTCGGACTCGGGTTCGTCCGGACGGGACGCCTTCCCGGTCTCCCAGTGGCGTCGTGCCCCGCCCGTCCCCCTCACCGCTGCGCGTCAGTTCCGGATTCGCACCGGATTCCCTGGCCTCGGATGTGGCTCGACTGGCCCGACGAGGCTACCAAGCCCGTCGCATGCTCGGACGCTGCGGTCCGTGACGGGGTACGGCACGATCGTGGGGCGTCCGCGTGTGCCGTACTCCGAGGCGCGACAGCCGTCACCCGCGAAAGAGCCGGTCCGGAGCGCGTGCTCCGGACCGGCGGTGCGGGGTGGGTCAGCCGGCGGCTGGCACCGGCTCACGGCCCGCCCCTGCCGCCACCTTCGGGTCGGTGTCCCCGGCCCCACCGGCCGCGGCCTTCGGGTCCGTGTCCTCGGGCGCCCCGGCCTGCGGGTCGGACGCCGGTTCGGGCTGTGCTCCGGACGGCGTGGAGGTGTACGGGATCTCGCCGCGCAGCACGGCCCTGGCGCGTTCCTCGTCGAGTTGTCCCTCCCACTTGGCGACCGCGAGGGTGGCGACGCCGTTGCCGACGACGCTGGTCAGGGCGCGGGCCTCGGACATGAACCGGTCGATGCCGAAGATCAGGGCCAGCGCGGCGACGGGCACATGCGGTACGGCGCTGAGAGTGGCCGCGAGGGCGATGAAGCCGGAACCGGTCACCCCGGCCGCGCCCTTGGAGGTCAGCAGCATGACGGCGAGCATGGACAGCTGCTGGGTGAGGCTGAGGTCGATGCCGAGGGCCTGGGCGAGGAAGACCGAGCCCATGGTCAGGTAGATGGCGGTGCCGTCGAGGTTGAAGGAGTACCCGGCGGGCAGCGTGATCCCGACCACCGGCTTCGAGGCACCGGCGTGCTGGAGCTTGGCCATCATGCGGGGCAGCACCGGCTCGGAGGACGAGGTGCCCAGCACGATCAGCAGCTCTTCCTTGATGTAGCGGAGGAAGGGCAGCAGGCGCAGGCCGTTGAGGCGCATGACGGTGCCGAGCACGACCAGGACGAAGAACAGGGCGGTGAGCCAGAAGGAGCCGACCAGCAGGAAGAGGTGGCGCAGGGTGTCCAGGCCGTAGTTGCCGATGGTGAAGGCCATGGAGCCGAAGGCGCCGATGGGGGCCAGCCGCATGATCCAGCGGATCAGCGTGAACAGGACCCTGGAGAGCTTCTCGATGCCCTGGATGATCCCCGCGCCCGCCTCGCCCGCGGCGTTCAGGCCGAAGCCGAACAGCACCGAGACCAACAGCACGGGCAGGATCTCGTGGCCGGTCAGCGCGCTGAGCAGGGTGTCCGGGATCATGGCGAGCAGGAACGCGGAAACGCTCTCGTGGCTCGCGGTCGCCTCCGGCGGCAGCCCCTTGGTCGACAGGGTCGAGGGGTCGACGTGCAGCCCGCTGCCGGGCTGGACGACGTTCACCACGACCAGCCCGATCACCATGGCGACGGTCGTCAGGACCTCGAAGTAGATGAGCGCCTTGAGGCTGACCCGGCCGACGGCACGGGCGTTGCCCATGGAGGCGATGCCGTGGACGACGGTACAGAAGATGACGGGCGCGATCATCATGCGGACCAGCGCGATGAACCCGTCGCCCAGCGGTTTGAGGTCGGCTCCGAACGACGGCCACAGCGCGCCGACGGCGGCCCCGGCCAGGACGCCGATCAGGCACTGGACGTAGAGCAGGGACAGCAGACCGCGCAGGCGGCTCGGTGGTGCGTCGACGGTACCCGGGGCGGCGTCGTTGCGGCTCATGCGGGGCGTCCTTCCAGGACGGGAACGAGGAGTTCGGCTCGGGCGATGCGGCGGGCGGCGCGGTGCAGCAGCACCGTGGGGGACGCACCCTCCTTCGCGGGGACGGCTCGGGCGGTGATGACACCGGCCGGGGTGCCCAGCCGCAGCGAGCCGTCGGCGGTCTGCCGGGCGACGCGGTGGGCGAGGGTGCCGGGGATGGCGGCAGCGGTGGCCAGGGCTACGGCCGAGGTGAGACCGATCGCCGGGTGGGGCGCGTGCATGGAGACCATGCGCACGGCCAGGTCGTACTCGTCCTGTGGGACGAGGGTGCCATCGGTGGTGCGGTAAGTGACAGGGCGGGCGACCACTCCGACCTTCGGGACGGCGTGGCTGACGGGGTCGCTCTCCTTGACCAGCCCCATGGCCAGGGCGGCCTGCCGGCGCAGCACGGTGAGGGCGGGCACCGCCGTGGCGAAGTCGGCGAGGGACTCGGTGCCGTCGAGGCCGAACGCCTTGGCCTCGAACAGCGCCGCCGGGGCGCCGGCGTCGACCAGGGAGGCCTCGACGGTGCCGGTGGCCCCGGTCAGCGTGTCCAGGGCGTGGCCGGTCGGCAGGGCCCGGCCGGTCGACGTACCGGCGGGGTCCTCGAAGCCGAGGAGCACCGGCACGCCGAGTGCGGCGGTGCCCGGCACCCGGGCCGTCCCCGCGTCGGGGGCGGTCCCGCCCGGGGTGGGGATGGTGCCGCTGAGCCGGGCCCCGGTGTTGATGTTGAGCATCCGTACGGTGGTCGACTCCGGTCCGAGAGGCACCAGGTGGTGGTGGACGGCGTACAGGGCCACGGCGGTGGCGCAGTTGCCGCAGTTGCTGGTCCACTCCACCCGCGCGTCGCCGATGCCGACCTGCGCGAAGGCGTACTCGACGTCGACGTCCGGCTTCGTCGAGGTCCGGACGATCGCCGCCTTGGAGGTGGTGGAGGAGGCGCCGCCGACGCCGTCGATCTGGCGGGGGTCCGCGGCATTGTAGGCGGCGAGCAGCAGGGTGTCGGCGTCCACGCCGGTCGCCACCACGTCGTGGTGGTCGAAGATCCAGCACTTGCTGGTTCCGCCGCGGATCATCTCGCCCTGCACACGCAACACAACGGACTCCTCAGGGACATCCCGACGGCATCTCCGTGCGGGCTGCGATCCACAGTGGGCGCGGGCAGCGTGAAGTACAATCTCGAAAATCTGCATGGGTATTAACGTGAACTGAACGCTGGAGGTGGCGGGATGCTCGACGTCCGGCGCATTCTGCTCTTCACGGAGGTCGCCCGCCGGGGCTCGGTGACGGCCACCGCACGCGCCCTCAACTACACGCCGTCAGCGGTGTCGCAGCAGGTCAGCCGACTGGAAGCGGAAGCCGGACAACCCCTGCTCGAGCGTCATGCGCGGGGCGTCACCCTGACCGACGCGGGGCGCGCGCTGGCCGAGCGGGGAAAGCGGATCGAGCGCGAACTGACGGCCGCGGAGAACGAACTCGCCGACTTCGCGGGACTGCGGGCGGGCACCCTGCGGGTCGGAACCTTCCCCACCGTCGGCGCGTCCCTGCTCCCCCGGGCGGTGATCGCCTTCCGCCGCACGCACCCCGACGTACGGCTGACGGTGCGCAGCGCCCGGATCGCGGGACTGTGGGCGATGCTGGAGAACCGCGAGATCGAGATGTCCCTGATGTGGGACTACGACTGGAACCGCATCGACCGCGAGGACATCGTGGTCACCTCGCTCGTCGACGACCCTCCGGCGCTCCTCGTCGGTGCGGACCACCCCCTCGCCGGCCGCGCCTCCGCCGCCCTCGCCGACTTCGCGGAGGACGCCTGGATCACCCGTGCGGAGAACCACCCGGTGGCCGAGGCCCTGGCCCGCAGCTGCCGTACGGCCGGTTTCGAGCCGCAGATCGCCTACGAGGCGCACGACTACCAGGAGGCCCAGGCGATGGTCGCGGCCGGCATCGGCGTCGCCCTCGCCCCCACCCTGGCCCTGGAAGGCATCCGCGGCGGCGTCAGCGTCCTGCCGCTGCTGCCTCCCGCCCCGGTGCGCCGCATCCTCCTCGTCCGCATGAGCGACCACGCCCTGACCCCGGCCGCCGAGGCCTTCGTGGGCTTTCTGCGGGACAGCGCGGCGGCCGCCGGGGGTGGGAGCGTGCCGGAGCAGCCCTGACCGCCGCTCCATGACGCATGCTCAGCGTGGCCCCGGTCCACCGGCGGTTCAGCGGTGCGAGGGCCGGCTGGAACGCTCACTGCGACGGGCCGGCACCGGCCGGCGCCCGAACCGGCCAGGACGGTGGTGACCTCGATCTCGATCTCGGTCTCGACCACTCCTGCCGGCACTGGACTTCCACCTGAGCCTGGCGCAGCGGCGCCGGCGCGCCTGCCTCCCCGATCACTCCGGCCGCGGCACCACGCTGCTCACGGCGACCGGCGGCGGATGTCTCAGACGTGCGGGCCAACCTGTGTCCGCGCGCCCACATCACCTCCACCGCTTCTACAAAACACCCCATGTTTGACAAGGTTGTCCAGGAAGCGAATCAGACTTCTAGCGCCTCAACGCTGCAATCTTTGTCGCAGGGCTAGACACCGACCACCCCCTTACCCGCTAATCCATCCCATGTATGAGTGAAGTGGATCGCCCCTGTTCCGCCTTTCGCCTGCGCGACCCTTCGACCATTGTTCGACATGTCGAACAGCCATGGGCTGACCGGAACCGCGCACTCTGAAACGAGGACCCCATGCTCAGACGTACAGCAGGCCGTAAGCACCTGTCCGTGGTGCTCGCGGCTCTCACCGCCGTAGCAGCCCTGCTGATCGCCGATCCGGCACAGGCAGCCACCACAGGCGCCGTGCGCGGCGTCGGCTCCGGCCGGTGCCTCGACATACCGGGGGCCGCCCAGACCGACGGGACGAGCCTTCAGATCTACGACTGCTGGGGCGGGACCAACCAGCAGTGGACCCTCACGGACACCAACCAGCTGACCGTGTACGGCAACAAGTGCCTCGACGTTCCGGGCCATGCCACCACGGCCGGCACCCGACCGGTGATCTGGTCCTGCACCGGCGGCACCAACCAGCAGTGGCAGGTCAAGTCCGACGGCACGATCGTCGCCGTGGAGTCCGGCCTGTGCCTGGACGTGTCGGGCGGCGCGACGTCCAACGGCTCGGCCGTGCAGCTCTGGAACTGCAACGGGGCGGCCAACCAGAAGTGGACCGGCCTGTCCGCGCCGTCGGGCAGCACCTGCACCCTTCCGTCGACCTACCGGTGGAGCTCGACCGGCCCGCTGGCCCAGCCGGCGAACGGGTGGGCCGCCCTGAAGGACTTCACCACCGTCACCTACAACGGCAGGCACCTCGTGTACGCGACCGTCTCGGACGGCTCGTCGTGGAAGTCGATGGCGTTCAGCCCCTTCACCAACTGGTCGGACATGGCCTCGTCCGGCCAGAACCTGATGAGTCAGGGCGCGGTGGCTCCCACCCTGTTCTACTTCGCGCCCAAGAACATCTGGGTGCTGACCTCCAACGGGTGGGGCACCCAATGGCCGTTCGTCTACCGCACGTCGAGCGATCCCACGAACGCCAACAGCTGGTCCGCGGCACAGCCTCTGTTCACCGGCAGCGTCCCCGACGGCAGCGCGATCGACCCGACCCTGATCGCCGACGGCCAGAACATGTACATGTTCTTCGCCGGTGACAACGGCAAGATCTACAGGTCGGCCATGCCGATAGGAAACTTCCCGGCCAGCTTCGGCTCGTCGTACACGACGGTCATGAGCGACACAGTGAAGAACCTGTTCGAGGCGCCCCAGGTCTACAAGGTGCAGGACCAGAACCAGTACCTCATGATCGTCGAGGCCCGCGGCGCGAGTGAGCAGCGGTTCTTCCGCTCGTTCACCGCCTCGAGCCTGGACGGCCCGTGGACCCCGCAGGCCGCCACCGAGAGCAACCCCTTCGCGGGCAAGGCCAACAGCGGTGCGACCTGGACCAACGACATCAGCCACGGCGACCTGGTCCGCAACAACCCCGACCAGACCATGACCGTCGACCCGTGCAACCTGCAGCTCCTCTACCAGGGCCTGTCCCCGAACACCCCGTCGGGCACCCCCTACATCCAACTGCCGTACCGGCCTGGCCTGCTCACCCTGCAGCGCTGACCCGACCCGTCCCCATCACGGCAACGGCCCCGCAATCACTCGTAGAAGAGGACACTGCATGAGAAAGCCCAGGATGTTACTCGTCTCCCTCGTCTCCCTCGTCGCCGCCGCGCTCGGGGCGACGGTGTCAGGCGTGACCCCCGCCTCCGCCGCCCCCAACACACCTTTGCGAGTCATGCCGTTGGGCGACTCGATCACGTGGGGCGTGGGGAGCAGTACAGGCAACGGCTACCGAAGCGCGTTGTGGAACGAGTTGGCGGCGGACGGCCATCCGCTGGACTTCGTCGGTACGTTGCGGGGCGGGTCGATGTCCGATCCCGACAACGAGGGTCACTCCGGCTACCGCATCGACCAGATCGCCGCCCTCGCGGACGCCACGTTGACCCGCTACCGGCCCAACGTCGTGACGCTGCACATCGGGACCAACGACCTGCAAGGAGCCTCCGGGGTCGACAGCGCCATCGCAGGGCTGAGGTCGCTGGTCAACCAGATCACCGCCGACGTTCCCGACGCGACCGTGCTCGTCGCCTCCCTCGTCGTGTCCACCAGCAGCTCGGAGGAGCAGTTCCGCGGCGCGTACAACCAGGCCGTCCCGCGTATCGTCAGCGACGCCCAGGCAGCGGGCAAGCATGTCGCCTATGTCGACATGAGCAGCCTGACCACGGCCGACCTGGCCGATCCCCTGCATCCCAACGACGCCGGCTACCAGAAGATGGCCGACGCCTTCCACCGCGGTGTTCAGGCCGCGGACAGCGCCGGGTGGCTGAGGAACCCCGCCCCGGCCCCCGCACGCGTACAGTCCGGCATCGCCGGCAAGTGCCTGGACGTCAACGGCGCGGGCACCGCCGACGGGACCGGCGTCCAGACCTGGAGCTGCGGTGACGGCGCCAACCAGTACTGGTCCTCCTACACCGACGGCACCCTGCGCTCCCTGGGCAAATGCCTCGACGCCGCCGGCGGGGCCACCGCGAACGGCACCAAGGTCCAGCTGTGGACCTGCCACGGCGGCTCCAACCAGGTCTGGCAGGTCTACAACGGCGGCTACCGCAATCCCGCCTCCGGCCGCTGCCTCGATGTTCCCGGCTCCTCCACGGCCGATGGCACACAGCTCCAGTTGTGGGACTGCAACAACGGCTCCAACCAGAAGTGGACCGCTCTGACCCCTGGGTGAGCCGTCCATGAGCGGGAACCCGGGGCCACCGCAGGCGGGTCTCCCGGGTTCCCGCTCCCGGGCTCCGCACAGACCGAGGCACTGGCAAGGCGGGAGTTGATCCGTAGGCCGCTGCAACGGCCGGGTCACCTTCGTGCGGTTGATCGCCCTCTCGCTTGTCACCCGCAATTAATTCGGCGGCCATCACCCGCCATTTATGGTCATCGCTGCCGGTGTCACTCGATGTCGCTTTCATCCGAGTCGCTTTCATCCGATGCGCGGAGGTACGAGCCCATGGGGCGCCCCGAAAGACCCCTGGACCCGTCGGCCGGGCCGGTCGCGCGGTTCGCGCATGAGCTGCGGCAGCTGCGCGTCGCCGCCGGCAGCCCCTCGTACCGGACGATGGCGAAGACGGTCGGCTGCGGGGCGACAACGCTGTCACAGGCCGCCTCCGGGGACCGTCTGCCCGCCCTCGCCGCCGTCGAGGCGTACGTGCGGGCCTGCGGAGGCGATCCGGAACCGTGGCGGCTGCGCTGGGCGGAGGCCCAGGAGGAGGCCGACCGGGTGCCGGCTGAGCCCCTGGACACAGGTCCGGCCCCTTACCGCGGTCTCGCCCGGTTCGAGCCGGACGACCGGCACCTGTTCTTCGGTCGTGACCGGATGCTGGCGGACCTGGGCAAGCTGGTGTGCGGACACCGGTTCGCGTTGCTCTTCGGCCCCTCCGGCAGCGGCAAGTCCTCCCTGCTGCGCGCCGGGCTGCTGCCGCGGTTGCGTGAGGAACTCGCCGCACGGCCTTCCCCGGCCGCACTGCGGATCCTCACCCCGGGTGCCGCCCCGGCGACCACGTACGCCCACCTTCTCGATCCCGGCCCGGACGAGCCCGAGAGCTGGGTCGTGGTGGACCAGTTCGAGGAGGTCTTCACCCTCTGCGACGACGCGCGGGAGCGCTCCCGGTTCATCGTGATGCTGCTGGCCGCCCGGGAGCCGGACAGCAGGCTGCGGGTGCTGGTCGCCGTGCGCGCCGACTTCTACGCCCGCTGCGCCGAGCACCCCGCGCTCGCCCAGGTCCTGAACGAGTCCGGGCTGCTGCTGTGCCCGATGACCGCCGAGGAACTGCGCGAGGCGGTCGTCGGACCGGCGCAGGCCGCCGGCTGCCTGGTGGAGCGCGCCCTGACCGCCCGTCTGGTCGAGGAGGTCCAGGCCGAGCCGGGCAGCCTGCCGATGCTCTCGCACGTCCTCCTGGAGACCTGGCGGCGCCGCCGGGGCCGGTTGCTGACCCTCGACGGATACCAGGCCGCCGGCGGACTGCACGGGGCGATCGGCGCCACCGCCGAGGAGGTGTACGGCACCCTGTCGCCCCAGCAGGCGCAGGCCGCCCGGCATCTGCTGCTGCGCATGGTCGTACCGGGCCGGGGCACACCCGACACCCGGCGGCCGCTCACCCATGAGGAGATGTCGCAGTGCCCGGACGCTCACGTGGTGACGGAACGGCTGACCCGTGCACGGCTGCTGACCGCCGACGCGGACGGCGTGCAGCTCGCCCACGAAGCACTCATCACCGGCTGGCCCCGGTTCCACGCCTGGATCGAGGAGGACCGCGAGCGCCTGCGCCACCACCGGACGCTCACCGAAGCGGCCCGCGCCTGGCAGGAACACGGCCGTTGCACGGGCACCCTGTACCGGGGCGCCCGACTGGCAAGGGCGACGGAGCACTTCCCGGACCCCGCAGACCATCCGGCCCTCACGGAGCACGAGCGCTCCTTCCTCACCGCCTCCCTCGATGCGCGTGAGGCGGAACAGCGTGCCGCCGCCCGGATCGACCGCCGCCACCGCATCCTGACCCGGTCGCTGTCGGCCGTGCTGGCGGTGGCACTGCTGACGGCCTTCGCGGTCTGGCGGGAACACGACGACGTCCTGGTGCGGCGGACCCAGGACGCGGCCCGCCGCGTCGCGTCCGCCGCCGAGGGGCTGCGCGGCACCGACCCCCGCACCGCGCTGCTGCTGGGCGCCGCGTCCTGGCGCATCGCACGGCTGCCCGAGACCCGCCGGGCCCTGCTCGGCTCCCTCGTCCAGCCCCAGTCGGACACCTTCACGGACCCGACACCCGGCAACACGCCCCAGCGGCGGCTGACCGACGACGGGCGGACGCTGTTCAGCGCGGCGGGCGGCAGGTGGCGCACCTGGGACGTCGCCGGCCATCGGCGTACCGGCGAGGGCGGACTGCCCGCGGGCATGGTGAGCGCGGTCGGCCCGCACGCCCGCGTCGTGGCGCTCACCGGCCCGGGCGGGACACGGCTGTGGGACACCGCTCGCGGCCGGTGGACCGCCGACTCCGCGGTCTTCCCCGGCCTGGGCGACGTGCACCTCACCGCCGACGGCCGCACCTTTCTCGTCACCGACGACAAGAGCCTGCACCTCGACTCGGTCACGGACGGCCGTGCCCTGTTCGAGGCACCGGCGCGGCAGTCCACGGCCGGCGCGGTCAGTGAGGACGGACGTTACGTGGCGGCCTGCCCCGCCGAGCGGTCACCGAGCCTGTGGGACACCGTGGCGCACCGGCCGCTGAGCGGTGCCTGGCAGCAGGACCGGCCGTGCCGCATCGGTGACACGCAGCTCACCGTCGGCGCGGGCCGGATGGCCGCAGTCACCGGAGCGGGCGTCCGCGTCTGGGACCTGCGATCCGGCCGCCGGATCGCCGACCTGAACGTTTCCGGCGCTCGGGACATGGCCTTCACCGCGGACGGCGCGTTCCTGACCCTGGCCACGCCCCAGGAAGTGCAGGTGTGGCGGCTGACCGCCCCGGACAGGCCTGTGTTCCGGGCCCCGCTCGACAACCAGGAACTCGGCCTCGACCCGGCCCTGCGCCTGGAGGGCCACACCCTGCGCTATCTGGAGGGCGGAACGGTCCACACCCTCGACGTCGGCGCCGCCGTCACGCGGTCCTGGCAGCCGAACGGCCAGAGCGACGTCGTACTCAGCCCCGACGGCCGCACCTGCGCCACCGCCGAGCTCACCCGCGACCGCTATCTCATCCGCCTGCGCAGCACCGCCGACGGACACGTGCTGCACACCTTCCCCGCGCTCCCGGCCCGCATACCGTCCGTTCCGGCCCTCGACATCGACGTGCTGCTCGTGTTCAGCACGGACGGCACCCGCCTCGGGTACGGCGTCACCGCCGGCGGACACACGCTTCCCACCCAGTCCTTCACGCTCTGGGACGTGCGGCACGAACGGCTCGTCACCGCACTCGACCTACCCGGCGCCTCCGTCACCGAGGCCGCGCTGGGCCCCCGGGGCCGCACCCTGTACCTCACCCGCCTGGGCGGCGACGACCGCAGGGTCGGCGAGGTGTGGGACACCCGCGCGCGACGGCGCATCCAGGCGCCCGGCGGCCCCGGTGCGCACGACCCGGCGCTTCGCGGCGACGGGCAGCTCCTTGCGGGCGACGGCACCGCGGCCCGCCCGCCGTCCTGGCGGGCGCGGGCGGTGGACCTCGTCCAGGGCAGTCCCCTGGGGGCGCTGGCCTTCTCCCCCGACGGCTCCCGGCTGGCAGCGGGGGACATGACGGGCCGGGTCACCCTGTGGGACGGCGGTCTCCGTCACCGTCTCGCCGTGCTGCCCAACACCTTCCGGCTGCCCTTCGGCAACCAGCTGGAGGCGGTGTCTGCGCTCGCCCTCAGTCCCGACGGGCGCACCCTGGCGGTCGGTGGGGACGGCGGCGGCCTGCAACTGTGGGACATGCCCACCGCACAGCCGATCGGCGCACTGCTCACCACCCCCGGCGAGGCGGTGTACACACTCGCCTTCGCCGCCGACGGCACCACCCTGTACGCGGGCAGCGCTCACGTCCCCGTCCAGAGGTACGACCTTGACCCCGCGCACGCCCTGTCACGGGTGTGCGCCCGCGCGGCCGGGACCACCCTGAGCCGAGCGCAGTGGCACACCTACGTGCCGGACGCCCCGTACCGGCGGGTGTGCCGGACGTGACGGCGACTGACGGCAGGTGCCGCCGCGAGCGTTCGCGGTACGCGCCGACCGCGGCGTGTCAGCAGGACCACGTCGCGGTCGGCGCGTGCGGTGGAGGGGGTTCCAGCCGTCAGTTGATGGAGTACGTCCAGGTTCCGCCGTCCGACTGGCGGGGGACGTACACGAAGTTGGTGTGCCAGCCGATGTTGGACCGCTCGAAGTGGAACTCGACGGAGCGGTCGGTCTGCCACCAGTAGTTCCAGGCCGTGTCGCAGGAGTTCGCCTGGACGTCCCAGAACCGCGAGCCGGTCCAGTCGTGGAACTGGTTGTAGCCGACGACGAAGAACCTCATCGGCCGCGGGTTGTTGTTGCAGACCTGCAGCTGCACGCTGTCGACCTGGTCGGCGCTGGCGGTGCCGGGCACGGCGAGCCCGATGCACAGGGCGCCCAGCGCGAGCGCGGCGATGGTGACCTTGTTGAGGAGAGTGCGCATGGAGACTGTCGCTTTCTGCTGTGTCGCTGGGGTGTGTCGAAGTGGGGCCGAGCGGTGCTCAGGTGAGGAGCCCGTGGGTGCGCAGCCAGGCTCCGGCCACGGAGGCGGGTGCGTCGCCGCTCGCGACGCGGGCGGTGAGGGCGGCCAGTTCGGTGGTGGTCAGCAGGGTGCCGAGGGTGGCGAGCCGTTGCCTGGCGGACGGGTCCACGGCCGCGGCGTCGGCGAGCGGGACGACATGTTCGGGCGGCATGACGGCGTCGGGGTCGGACAGCACCACCAGGTGACGCCGGGCGATCACGGGGTCCGTGGCCCGCAGGACCATGACGTCCGGGGCGACGGACCTCGGCACCGCGGTGAAGGTGACGCCGTACGCCTTCGAGAGTGCGGCGGCCGAGGGCGCGTCCGGGTCGCCGGCAGCGGGGCCGCCCAGGGTGAGCCGGCTGCCCGCGCGTCGCAGGTCGGGCAGACCGCGCAGGCCGTGGCTCCGGGACAGCGTCTTGCTGACGGCCAGGACCACGTCCCGCTCCGCTCGGGCCGGCCCGAGCGCCACGACGCCGGGCGGTAGGGCCATGCTCAGCGTCGCGGCCATGTCGCCGGGTTGCTTTCCGCCGCCGGGCAGCGCCCGCAACAGGGCGGTCTCGTAGGCGGGAACAAGGTCGATCTCACCGTTCACCACGGCTCGCGCGCTGTCGGCGGCGTTCGGGTAGGAAGCGGGCGCCGCGCGTACCTGCTCTCCGGAAGCGGTCAGCAGCTTCGCGTAGAGCGCGGCCACGATCCGGCTCTCCGCGGACGTGTCGCTGCCGATCACGAGCGGACCCTGGTGGTCGGCGGACGACGCGGTCGTACCGCTCGACACCGTGCTGCCGCAGCCGGTGAGGAGCAGAAGGGAGAGGGCGGCCAGGGCGGCAGGGCGCAGCCGCGGGCGTCGGGACATCTGAGGGCAACTTCCGTGGACGGAGGAACAGGAGCCGGAGGGGAGGAACCGTAAGGAGGAACCGGAAGGAGGAGGCACGCGGCCCAGCGGGTGGCCGCACGCGCGGGGCCGCGTGCCGGACCTGGGGCCGGGTCAGCGGCAGTGCTGGTTCCGCTCGGTCTGGCTCATCGGTGCGTCCTTGAGGTTGACGGCGCCCGATCGGGGGTTGTCGGCGTTGAACCCGGACGACTGGTAGTCGTGGACGTACCAGATGTAGTGACCGTAGTAGCGGCTCCCGAAGTGGATCTCGTACCAGCCGGTGGCCTGCTGCTTGGGGGCAGCGCGCTCGACCCATCCCTTGTAACCCGGCGGGATGTTGACGGTTTCGCCCTCGCTGTCCGTGTGCGACGCCTGCCATGAGTGGCCGTAGCTCGCGGAGACACCGGCCTCGAAGACCTCGAAGAACTTCATCTCGGCGCTGACCGAGACGCCGACCGAGTTGGTGGTGCCCGTCGTGTCCGACCAGTCGATGCGGTGCTGGTTGACCTGGCTGGCGCAGTTGAAGGCGGTGCTGCCGACCTGGTGGCTGGGGCCCGTGTACGTCCAGTAGCTCTGCGGGTGGAACTCGCAGAGGTCTGCCCAGCTGCAGGCGCCGAGCAGCTGGGCGGTGCTGGGCGTGTCCTCGGCCATGGCGTTCGGAGCGCCGAGGAGTGATGCGCCGAAGGCGAGGGCCGCGACCGCCGAGGCGGCACGGCCGAGGCGCTTGGCGGGCTTGGATGCGCTCTGTGCGCGGTCCATGAATACAGCTCCCTGGGAGAGGTGCCGGCGGGTGTTCGCTGCCCACAGGCAAGTGGGGTGGGAGGGAGCCCCCGGTGGTGAGGGGGATAGCCACGTCCAGGGGCTCCCGTCGCTCGTCCGCTTCCGGAACGGACCGAGCGAGCACCACTGTCATCAGCGCGGAATTGATCAGCAACCCATTCTGACCAGCGCAATCAATGCGAGCGCGAGGTGCAGGACCTTCTTGCTGTGCGGTCAGCGGGAGGTGGCACTCTCCGCGGCCCCGGGCTGCGCGCGGGTCTCTTCGTCGGCTTGCACGTGCGACCTCGAGGGCATGGGCGAGGCCGTCACGCGCGGGGTCCGCGGCCCCGTCGGGGATGCCGTCGAGCCTGGCGTCGATGGCGCTGCGGTAGCCAGCCGCCAGGAGCGCGCCGAGCATCGCGACACCGAGGGCGGTGCCGAACTCGCGGGTGACGTCGTCGAGCGCGGCGGCAACTCCTCGCTTGGCACGGCGAAGCAGCCGGATCGTCCGCAGTGCACCCCGGGAAACGGCTGAGGCCGGCCCTCCCCCAGGGGGTGGGCCGGCCTCTCGAAGGGGCTTTACGGGGTCACGGTCACCCCGGGCGCCATGTCGGCGGTCCCGTTGGTGAGCTTTCCGGAGCCGATGGCGCCTTCCGAGCTGACGAAGCGCAGCTCGTGGTTGGTGCCCCCCGCGTTGCCGACGGCGAGCAGGAGCGTGGACTTTCCTGCCGTGTAGGCGTTCTGGACGAAGGAGGTGATGTCGACGGTGATGTCACGGCCGTCGACGGGGTTGGTCTGGTGGTTACCGCCGCCCTCGGCGACGACGGTCGAACCGAGGTTGAAGGTGGCCGACTTCGCGACCGAGGAGTTCGTGGCGGTGAAGCTCGGCCGGTTCTGCCAGGTCATCGTGGAGACCGGGCAGGACGTGCCGCCGCCGGTGCAGGTGGTGTCGGTGACGGGTTGGACGAGGAGTTGGTCGGTGTCAGTGGACGGGACCGTCGAGTAGCGGTGGCCGACGTAGGTGAGATGGAGTGTCGCCTGGCTCGGTGCCCTGGTGAGGCTGTTGAGCGGGAACTGGATGTAGGAGAGCTTTCCGTCCCCGGATCCCGTGGTGTACTGCTCGCCCATCAGGCCGACGCCGGTGTTGCGGGTGATGAGGGTCAGGTCCGAGGAGTTGTTCTTGGTCTGGTCGCCGGTCCACGCACCGACATAGGTGTCGCCGTTGGTGAGGGCGCCCGCCTTGACGTTCCGGGTCTGGCCGTTCGCGTCCGTGTAGGTGGTGGTCAGCGTGCCGATGCCGCTCGGGGCCAGCGGGAACTGGCTGGTGTACTGGACGGGCTGGTTCGCGACGCTGAGGTTGTTCATCGTCACGTTCGTGGCGCCGTTCAGCGGGCTGCTGTTCGTCTTCTGCTGCGAGAACCACACGTTGTCGAGCTGGAAGGTGCTGATCGGGGTCTTGGTGTACGTGTACGTGTTCCCCGAGCCGTCGGGGTTGGGGGCGAACCCGTAGGTCGCCTGGTCGTCCGCGGTGATGGTCTGGGTGGATCCGTTACCGCCGTTGAGCCTGACCGGTCCCGACGAGTACCGGGAGGTGTCGAACGAGCTGTTCTTGATCACGATGCTCGAGATGCGCGGGTACGGCTTGGGGCTGTTCTGCGTGAAGATGCCGCCGGCCGGCGCCGACACGGAGTTGAAGTTGTCGAAGGTGTAGTTGTTGAGCTTGTATCCCCACGAACTCCATCCGATGCGGATCGAGTTGCCGGCACCGACGGACCAGTTCAGCGTGTTGCTGACGGAGATGTTCTTCGAGTCCGCCTTGTCCCAGTGGTAGGAGTCGAACCCGAGCATGTCGGCGACGGTGTCGTGGGCGCCGGCCGCGTTGACGTAGCCCTGGATGTCGGGGGTGGAGGTGCCGAGCGCGAAGTTGCCCCACACACCGGACGCCATCGGGGTGAAGCCGTCACTGGGGTTGTAGTGACCGGAGGCGAACGCGTCGTCGTTGCCGAGCGTGAAGACGCCGTTGGCGGTGATGTCCTGGCCGCTCGCGAAGTCCGTCCCGTCGATCCACGGCTGGTTGTACGGGGTGAGGCCCTTGATGTTGTTGAACGTCACCCTGCTGGCGGTGTGGGTCTCCCAGTTCCACTGCTTCGCGTCGCGCAGGTAGGTGTCGTTGAACGTGATGTCCGACGAGTGCATGACCATGACGCCGCCCTGGTGCACGCTGCGGTAGGCGTCGTGCGAGTCGGCGCGGTAGTTCGACACGCCCCTGCCGTCGATCATGCCGCGGCCGTCGATCTCGATGTTGCTGGAGTTGATGATGCCGACCGCCGGCTCGAACGCCTCCATGTACGCCTGGATGCGGTTCTGCAGCAGGGCCCCTTCATCGGTGTAGATCTTCAGCTTGCCGCCCTTGAGCTTGCTGCCGTCCACACCGTTGACCAGGAGACCGGACCACACGTACGTGCCGTTCGGGAAGTAGAGCGTGTTGAGCGCCGTGGGGTTGGCCTTGATGGTGTCGATGGCGGCCTTGAGGGCGAAGGTGAGGTCGTTGGCGGCCATCACCCGCACATTCGGATACCGCACATTGGTGGAGCTCGCGCTCACCAGGGTGCCGGCCGAGGTCTTCTGACCGGCGGGTATGGCGGTGCCGTTGACGGTCTTGCCGGCCATGGAGCTCGTGGTCGCGGCGGGAGCCGTCTGGGCCGAACTGTTCGGGTGGTCCGCGAGGTACTTCGTGGCGAACTGCTGGAAGTTGAGGACACCGGTCTGCAGGTTGACGCCGGAACCGTCGGACGCGCTCGTGGTGTCGGGATGCTGTGCCGGGTCCTCCAGGGGATCGTTGACGACCGCCAGGTAGGGCTGTCCGGTGGCGTTGGTCGAGTCGCCGTTGACCATCACGATCGCCTGGTTCAACCCGGCGGCGGCCGACATCTGGAACGTCAGGGTGTGCTTGTCCGTGCTCACCGAGACGCTGCCGGCGGGGTAGTAGCGCGCCGGGTAGATGTTCACCGTGTTGATCGTGGTGCTGGGCAGCGTGACCGTGACCGTCGGTGTCCGGGAGTCCGACGCGAAGCGGGCGATGTCGAAGTTGTTGCCGTTCTGGGCGTACTTGACGGCCTGGACCGACGTGCCGGCGACCTGTACCTGGTACTTGGTGGACACCGCGTCCGGGGACGTCGTGGTACCGCCCCCCACTCCGGTCGGCGCGTACGTGTGGACGGTGGTGGCTGCCTGCGCGGGGAGGGCGCCGGCGAGCGTGAGGCTCGCCGCCGCGATGAGGGCGCTCGCGGTGGCCGCGACGAAGCGCTGCACGTGCGATCTGCGTCGCGCCGGGGCGGGGGTCGGGGCGGCGGCGTCGCCGGCCGGTCGGATCATGCCTGTCTCTCCTCAGGACGAGACCTTTCCAGGTCTGTTCAGGCGCTCCCGTCCGCTGGGGACGGCGGGGAGCATGCGCGAAGCCGGGGCCGGGTGCGGCCGTCGGCGCTGTCGCGACCGAGAGGACCGCTGCGGCGCCTCGAAAGCGGTGGCGCCGAGCGGCTGGGTGTCGTCTCGCGCGATGGACCGCGACAGTTCACCTCGTTGACCGATCCAAGTGATCGGTTCGTTGACCGATCCAAGTGGTCGGCGTGTCCGGGATGTTAATGTCGCATTTCTGGAACCGTCAACGGGTCCGTGGCACTTTCGCGGGAGAACCTCTCGCGACGTGCTCTCTCTTCAGTAGGCCCGTGTAACCACCGGTTCAACAACATTTCGAACAGAGTCTTGCTCTGGCGCGACAGCCGACCTACGCTGTCGCCACTTTCGTGGATCGATACATGTTCAGGGGGTGCACTCGTGGTGACGATGGCGGAGGTGGCCGCTCGGGCGGGAGTCGCCAAGCAGACCGTCTCCAACGTGGTGTCCGGCAAGAAGGTGCGGCCGGAGACCCTGGCGAGGGTGAACGCGGCGATAGCGGAACTCGGGTACAAGCCGAACCTGGTGGCACGCTCCCTGAGGACCGGCAGCACCGCGACCGTGGGCCTGTTCGTACCGCGGGTGGCCAACGCGTTCTATTCGGAAGTGGTCGAGGAGGTGGAGAACGTGCTGGTCGGCCACGGGTACAACCTGTTGCTCGCCACGACCCGCGACGACCCGGACTACACCCGGGCCCACCTGGAGAACCTCGCCGCGCGTTCCGTGGACGCCCTGCTGGTCGCCGGGGACAACGCCGTCGAACAGCAGTTGCCGATGCTCATCGAAGCCGCCTTCCCGGTCGCGCTGTGCGCCTGGGAGGGAGACGCGCCCACCACGCTGCCCGTGGTGTCCATCGACTACGAGCACGCCGGGCTCCTGGCCGGACGCTATCTGCGGGGTCTCGGTCACCGGAACGTCGCGGTGATCGCCGATCTCCCCGCGCACTCGCCGCGGGTACGCGGGCTGCGCCGGGCGTTCGCCGACGACGGTCTGACCATCGAAGAGCGCCAGGTGTTCGCCTGCACCAGAGACGACGCGGCAGGCGGATTCGCCGCGAGCTCCGCGGCGCTGGCGGCGGACCCGGACGTCACGGCGATCTTCGCCACGCACGACATCCTGGCCGTCGGTGCCATCGAGGCGGTCGTCCGCTCAGGACGGCGGGTCCCCGACGACGTCAGCATCGTCGGCTTCGACGACATCGCCCAGGTCGGACAGATCAAACCGGCGCTGACCACGGTCACCTTCCCCAAACGGGAGATGGCTCAGCAGGCCGTCGAACTGCTGTTGCGCGCCGTCGACTCCGGTCGGCCGCCCACCAACGTACTGACACTGCTCCGCCCGACCCTGACCGTCCGGGACAGCAGCGCCCCACCCCCGGCGCGCGGGTAGCCGTCGGCTCCGCCGGGCCTGCACACCACTCCCCCGTGAGGCGGCGGCCGATCCTGCCTCGCCCCCTGCCGTCACCCTCACGTATTCCGAGAGAAAGCACCTCCACTGATGAAAGACCTCGACACCGCCGCCTACGTCGAAGACCGGTCGCCGGGCACCGGACGGCTGCGGCCGCGCGCCGCGTTCGCCACCGACCTGCCCACGATCGCCCTCGACGGCGACTGGAGGTTCCGACTGGCGGCAGGGCTGGACGACCTCACCGGGGACCTCGCCGCGCCGGACTTCGACGACACCGCCTGGGACCTGCTGGCCGTACCGTCCTGCTGGCAGATGACCGGACTGCCCGACGAGCCGCGCTACGGCACCCCCGCCTACACCAACATCCTGTACCCGTTCCCGGTCGACCCGCCGCGGGTGCCCCGGGAGAACCCGACCGGCGAGTACCGCCGCGCGTTCGACGTACCGGACGGGTTCCCGGCATCGGCCGCGGTGCTCCGGTTCGAGGGCGTCGACTCCGCGTTCGCGGTGTGGCTCAACGGGATCCGGCTCGGCGACGGCAAGGGCAGCCGGCTGACCACCGAGTTCGACGTCTCCGCCGCTCTGCGGCCCGGCCGGAACGTCCTCGCGGTGCGCGTGCACCAGTGGTCGTCCGGCAGCTACCTGGAGGACCAGGACATGTGGTGGCTGTCCGGGATCTTCCGGTCGGTGTCCGTGGCCGCCCGCGGTGTCGAGGACTTCTTCGTCCACGCCGCCTACGACCACACGACGGGACAGGGCACCCTGACCGTCGACGTCACCGCCCCGGTCCCGGTGTCCCTGTCGGTGCCCGAGCTCGGCATATCCGCCGCCGATCCGGCCGGCCCGCACGTGATCGACGGCGTCGAGCCCTGGTCGGACGAGCAGCCGCGCCTGTACGCGGGGGAACTGGTCTCCGAGGCCGGGGAACGGATCCCGCTGCGCGTCGGCTTCCGGACCGTGGCCGTCGTGGACGGCGTCCTGACCGCGAACGGCCGGCCGATCTCCCTGCGAGGCGTCAACCGCCACGAATGGCATCCGCTGACCGGGCGGACCCTGACCGAGGACACCATGCTGGCCGACGTGCTGCTCATGAAGCAGCACAACATCAACGCGGTGCGCACCGCCCACTACCCGCCCGACCACCGATTCCTGGACCTGTGCGACGAGCACGGCCTGTGGGTGTTCTGCGAGGGCGACCTGGAGACGCACGGCTTCGAACCCGGCGGCTGGCGGCGCAACCCCAGCGACGACCCCGCCTGGCGCGAGGCCTACCTGGACCGGGCCGCGCGGCTGGTGGAGCGGGACAAGAACCATCCCTCGGTCATCGTCTGGTCGCTGGGGAACGAGTCCGGCACCGGAGCCAACCTGGCCGCCGCGGCCGGATGGATCCGACAGCGCGACGCCGGCCGCCTGATCCACTACGAGGGCGACTGGGCGAGCTGCGCCTACGTCGACCTGTACTCGCGCATGTACATCGGCGTGGACGAGCTGTCCGCCGTGGGACGCGGCCAGGAGGCACCGACGGCGGACCCTGCCGACGACGCACACCGCCGCGCCCTGCCGGCCGTGCTGTGCGAGTACGGACACGCCATGGGCACCGGCCCCGGCGGGCTGTCCGAGTACCAGCAGGTCATCGAGGCACACCCGCGCCTGGCCGGTGGCTTCATCTGGGAGTGGATCGACCACGGGATCGCCCGGCGCACCGGGCAGGAGGACCCCCGGTCGTTCTACGCCTACGGCGGCGACTTCGGCGAGGAGGTCCACGACGGCAATTTCGTCGCCGACGGGCTGCTCTTCCCGGACCGCACGCCGTCGCCGGGCCTGACCGAGTACAAGAAGGTCATCGAACCGGTCAGGATCCGCATCCGCCCGGCGGCTCGGCAGATCGACGTGCACAACCTGCACCACGTCCGGGACAGCGGCTACCTGGACTTCCGGTGGACCGTCGAGGACGGCGGCGAGCCGGTGGGCTCCGGCGCTCTGAGCGTGCCCGCGACCGCGGCGGGCGCGACGGCCACCGTCGCATGGCCGGCCGAGGTCACCGCCGCGCTCGACGCGGCGCGCAAGAACGACTCCGGCCACGAGGTGTGGCTGACCGTCACCGCGGTGCTGGCCGCCGACGAGAGCTGGGCCGAGGCCGGCCACGAGATCGCCTGGGCCCAGGGGCTGGTCGTGGCCCCCACCGCCGCGTCCGTCCCGTTCACGCCGGCGCCGGCGATCGCCCGCGACGGGTACATCACACTGGGGTCCGCGAGGTTCGACGCCCGCAGCGGGCTGCTGGTACGGTTCGGCGACCTGGAGCTCGACGGTCCGAGGCTGGACATCTGGCGGGCCCCGCTCGACAACGACCTGCTCAGCGCCTTCGGGGTGCCGCAGGCCGACGCCTGGTTCGCCGCCGGACTGCACCGGATGCGCCACGACGTGCTGAGCGTCGAGCCCGACGTCTCGGGACTCAGGGTCATCGCCCGCCTCGCCGCCGCGGGGTCCTCGTCCGGCCTCGGCGTCGTCTACCACTGGACGGCCTGCGACACACCGCATGCCGACCAGGCCCGGCTCCGGCTGGAGACCGTCGTCACCCCCGACGGCTCGTGGCCGATGCCGCTGCCCCGACTGGGCGTCGCGATGTCGCTGCCCGGCACCGACGCCGACGTCGAGTGGTTCGGTCCCGGTCCCGGTGAGGCCTACCGCGACTCCCGCGCCGCGGCTCGCGTCGGCCGTCACCGGTCCACCGTCTCGGCGATGCAGACCCCTCAGGTCCGCCCGCAGGAGAACGGCAACCGCCACCAAGTCCGCCGCGCCAGGATCACCACCCCGGACGGCACCCTGCTCCTCACCGGCGCCCCGGTCACCGACCTGACCGTTCGCCCCTGGAGCACCGAAGCCCTGGCCGCCGCGGCCCACCAGCACGACCTGGTCCCCGACGGCCGACTCCATCTGCACCTCGACCACGCGCACCACGGTCTGGGCAGCGCGGCCTGCGGTCCGGGCCCGTCGGCACCGGACGTCCTGGCCGCGGTCACCACCGCGTTCGGCGTGGAGTTCGGCACCTGCCGGTAGGCGGGCCTTGCCCGCCCGCCCACCGGCACATCCAGCAAGTCCGCCCCTGTCACAGAAGGCTCCTCACATGAACAGCTCCACCATACGCACCCGCAGACTCCTGACACTCACCACCGCGGCGCTCCTCGTAGCCGGCCTCGGCGCGTGCAGCAGCAGCAAGGACACCTCCGCCGGCCCCGAGAAGAGCCAGGCCGGGCCGGTGACGATGCAGTTCTGGGGCTGGGCCGGCTACGAGAAGATCGTCGACCAG
This sequence comes from Streptomyces sp. 351MFTsu5.1, assembly GCF_000383655.1. NCBI lineage: Bacteria > Bacillati > Actinomycetota > Actinomycetes > Kitasatosporales > Streptomycetaceae > Streptomyces > Streptomyces sp. 351MFTsu5.1. The sequence goes on from NZ_KB911777.1 coordinate 418,977, forward strand.
TGGAACACCTCCCACCCGGACACCAAGGTCGTCTTCAAGAAGATCCCGTCGGGCGGCACGGGCGGCTACACCCAGATCAGCAACGCGATCACCGCAGGCGAGGGCCCGTGCCTGGCCCAGATCGAGTACCAGGCCGTCCCGTCCATGCTCGTGAAGGACACGGTCATGGACATCACGAAGTACGCGAGCGCCGACATGGCCAAGTACGCCCCGTCGGCGGTCTCCGCCTCCAGCGTCGGCGGCAAGATCTACGGCATCCCGGTGGACGTCGGCCCGATGGTCCTCTTCTACCGCCAGGACCTGTTCGCCAAGTACGGCATCACCAAGCCGCCGGCCACCTGGGCCGAGTACAAGGCCGACGCCGAGAAGGTCGCCGCCGCCGATCCGAGCGTGAAGTTCGGCAACGCGCCCAGCGAGGGCAACGACCTGGCGGCCTACACGCTGCAGACCGGCCAGTCCTGGTACTCGGTCAAGGGAGACAGCTGGACCGTCAGCATCGACAACCCCGGCACCCGCAAGGTCGCCGAGTTCTGGGAGGGCCTGAAGGACAAGGGCCTGGTGCAGAAGTCCGGCAACGCCTGGGACCCGAAGTTCGACAAGGCCGCCACCGCCGGCAAGGTGCTGACGTTCGTCAACGCGTCCTGGGCCGCCGGCGGCCTGAAGTCGGACCTGAAGGGCCTGTCCGGCAAGTGGCGGGTCGCCCCGATGCCGACCTGGGAGGCGGGCGACGGCAAGAGCTCCAGCAACGGTGGCTCGGCCACCTCGGTGATGTCCGGGTGCAAGACGCCCCGCGAGGCCGTGCAGTTCGCCGACTTCCTGTCCAGTGACCCGCAGGCCGTGAAGACGGGCATCGAGAGCGGGCTGTACCCGGCGTCGAAGGCCGGACAGGAAGACCCCGCGCTCACGGGAGGCGACCCGTACTTCGGCGGCCAGAAGGTCGGTGACGTGTTCAAGGCCTCCGCCGCGCAGGTGCCCAGCACCTGGACCAACGGCCCGACCTATCAGCAGGTCCAGACGGACCTCACCGGCGCCATGGGCAAGGACACCCTGCCGGACGCGGTCAGCAAGGTCCAGGCCTCGACGGTCGCCGCGATCAAGAAGCTCGGCCTGTCGGTGACCAACGGCTGAGGCAGCGGACCCCAGCCGCCCCGAAGAGTTCCCGCGGCCGCCGGTACCCGGCGCCGCGGGGACCCGCTCCCTGACGACGAACCGCCCAGCGAGGTCTCCATGAGCAGTCCCAGCAGCACCCGGACCGCGTCACCGCCGCGGCCGGCGCCCGCGGCCACCCGCCGCGCCCCCGCCGCCCGTCGGCCGCGCCGCGGCAGCCGCCGCAGCGCGTTGACCGCGTCCGGCTTCCTGGCACCGTTCGCGGTGCTCTTCCTGACCATGATGGTCGCGCCGATCGGGTACGCCATCTACCAGAGCTTCTTCAAGGTCCACCGCGCCGGGCTGTTCGGCGGTACGCAGTCCACGGAGTTCGCGGGACTGTCCAACTACGTCGACGCCTTCAGCGACCACGACTTCACCGCGTCGATCGTCCGGGTCGTGCTGCTGGGCTGCGTCCAGGTCCCGGTCATGCTCGGCCTGGCCCTCCTGCTCGCGCTTCTGCTGGACTCCCGCTCGGCCCGGCTGCGGAAGACCTACCGGCTCACGTTCTTCCTGCCCTACGCGCTGCCGGGTGCGATCGCCGCGCTGATGTGGTCCTTCCTCCTGGCGAAAGACCTCTCGCCGTTCACCGGCCCGCTGGCCCACCTCGGGATCGGCGTCGACTTCCTGTCGCCGTCGTGGGTCCCGTTCTCGATCGGGAACATGATCACGTGGGGCTGGACCGGCTACAACATGCTGATCATCTACTCGGCGCTCCAGACGATCCCGGCGGAGGTGATGGAGGCCGCCGCGCTCGACGGCTGCTCCGGATGGCGCCTGGCGTGGGCGGTGAAGATCCCGCTGGTGCGTCCCGCGCTGGTGCTGACCACCATCTTCTCCATCATCGGGACGGCGCAGCTGTACACCGAGCCGGCGGTGCTGGTCAGCGCGCGCATCCCGGGCGTCGACCCGAAGTTCTCCCCGATCATGAACGCGACCCTGGGCATGGACGTGGGCGGCCAGAACCTGGCCGCGGCCCAGTCCGTGGTGCTCGCGGTGATCACCCTGGTGCTCTCCTTCGGCTTTCTCAAGTACAACCAGCGCAAGGGAGCGATGGCATGAGCGTGATCTCGGCCGACCGCCCGACCCGACCGGGCCGCCGCGGCACGGACATGGCGAGCAAGGTCGTCGTCAACGGCATGCTGGGCCTGATGGCCCTGTACACGCTGATCCCGCTGTGGTGGCTGTTCGTCTCCTCGACCAAGGCCTCGGGCTACCTCTACACCGGTACGCCGCTGTGGTTCTCCCACTTCGACCTGGTCACCAACGTCAGGAACGTGTTCAGTTTCGAGGGCGGCATCTACGCCACCTGGCTCGCCAACAGCGCGCTGTACAGCTTCGCCGGCGCCACCGTCGGCACCCTGCTGTCCGCGATGGCCGGCTACGCGCTGTCCAAGTTCAGCTTCCGCGGCCGGGAAAGCGTGTTCAACATCGTCCTCGCCTCGGTTCTCATCCCGGCGCCGATGTTCGCCCTGCCGTTGTTCCTGCTCATGGCCAAGCTCGACATCACCAACTCCTACTGGTCGGTGCTGCTGCCCAGCTGTGTCAGCCCGTTCGGCGTCTACCTGTGCCGGATCTTCGCCGCGGCGTCCGTCCCGGACGAACTCCTCGAGGCCGCACGGCTGGACGGAGCGGGCGAACAGCGCACCTTCTTCCGGATCGCCCTGCCGCTGATGTCCCCGGCACTGGTGACCGTCTTCCTGTTCCAGTTCGTCGGCATCTGGAACAACTACCTGCTGCCCTCGCTGATGCTCAACACCCCCTCGCTGCAGCCCGTCACGGTGGGCCTGGTGCAGTGGCGCGCGGAGTTCGCCAGCGGGGTGCCGCCGCTGCTGCCGATCACCGGTGCGTTCCTGTCGCTGATCCCACTGCTCGTCGCCTTCATCAGCCTCCAGCGGTTCTGGCGCAAGGGCCTGACGGCGGGAGCGGTCAAGTAGCGTTCGGCCGCTGCGAGTACACCGGGGTCAACGAGCCGGAACTCCCGGGCGCGGAAGCCGGACACGGGCGAAGGGCCGAGATGCGGTGTCGGCGCGACCAGGGTCCGCGCCGTCCGCCGGGCCGGACAATCCTGGTGCGCCACGCCCCGGCCGGCCCCGCGGCGACGGTTTGTTGAGGGAACCGCGAGCGTGGTACGCCCGTCGCGCACGGCACACCATGTCTCCCCCATCGCTCCGGTCTCCCGGGAGATTCAGTGCGATCCACCTTCGGAAGGAGACTCGCCTGTCTGGTGAGCGAGGTCCGTCGACCACGACTGGCTGCCGGTCGACCCGGACCAACTCGCCGCGGAATCAGCTGCCGGACATCCTCATCTCCAGCACTGCCTTCCCCACGGCCGTACCGGCCCGCAGCCGCCGCACCGCCTCGTCGAGCGCGTCCATCCCGTAGGTCTCGTACGGCAGTGTCAGCGTGCCCGAGGACAGGTCCGGCAGCAGTTCCAGCACCTCGGGCGCGACCTCCTTGCTGCGCGAGATCATGTTCACCGGCAGGAGGGAGACGTCGGCGAGGAAGAAGTCCGCGAGGTCCAGGGTGAGTTCGCGACCGGCCGTGTAGCCCAGGAGCGCGGCGCGGCCGCGGGGACGGACCAGGGCCAGGGCGTTGCGCAGGATCTGGCCGCCGACCGTGTCGATCAGTACGTCGGCCTTGCCGCCGATCGCCTCCTCGGAGAGGTCGGAGGCCAGCAGTGCCTTGGCGACGGCGGGCACGTGCTCCAGCTTCGCGGGTCGCCCGACAGCGCCGATGACTTCGGCACCGGCGCGCGCGGCGAGCTGGACGGCCATGGTGCCGACCGCGCCGGACGCCCCGGTGACCAGCACCCGCTCCCCCGGCCGCACCTGGGCGATCGGGTGGACGGTCGCCCAGGCGGTGCCGACGGGTGAGAAGTAGCTGCAGGCGAGTGCGGGATCGGTGCCCTCCGGCATGGGCTCGACGGCGGCGTCCGGCACGAGGACGTGCTCGGCCCAGGCACCGTCCCTGCTCAGGCCCAGCCCCTCGCCCCGCAGCCGGACCAGGGCACCCTCGGGGTGGGTGTCCGAGGCGACGACATAGCCGCTGCCCTGGGTGCCGGGAATGAACGGCAGCCGGGGCAGGATGCCGAACCGCCCGTCGAGGATGTTCAGGTCCAGGTGCGCGACGGTGGCCGCCGCCACCCGCACCAGGGTGTGCCCTGCGCACGGCTCGGGCACGGCCCGCTCCCCGAGGCGCGGCAGCGTGCCGAACTCCTCGAGGACCAGGGAGCGGGATGTGGGCGAGGTGGTGCTCACGTGCTGTGTTCTCCGTTCTTCCCCCGTTGGACACTGCGCCGGCTCACGTTGGTCACTGGCGTCCGGCTTACACCTTGGCTCCATACTTGTGCAGTACACGCATCGCGACCAGGCGCAGGATCCGGTCGTAGACGAGGCCCAGGACGCCCAGGGTGATGATGCCGACGAAGACCCAGTCGATACGGCCGTAGTTGCGGGAGGTCCAGATCAGTGAGCCGAGACCGACCTGGGCGGCGACGATCTCGGCCGAGACGATCGTCAGGAAGCTGTTGCCCATGGCCAGCCGGGCTCCCGTGAGGATGTACGGGACGGTGGACGGCAGCACCACACGCTGAAGGATCTGGCGACGACTCGCTCCCAGGCTGGCCGCGGCCCTGAGCTTGTTCTCGTTGACGGCCATCACCCCCGCACTGGTGTTCAGGGTGACGATGAAGACAGCCGTGTAGAAGATCAGGACCACCTTGGACGTCTCACCGATGCCCAGCCACACCACGGCCAGCGTCACGAACGCGACGGGCGGGATGAAGCGGAAGAACTCGATGTAGGGCTCCAGGAGCTGGCGGACGATCCTGATCTGCCCGATGAGCAGGCCGACCGGTGCGCCCACCACGACGCCGAGGCCCCAGCCGATCAGGATGCGGCGGCTGGAGGCGATGACGGAGTTGCCCAACGTGCCGTCGGACGCCAGCTCGCGCGCGGCCGACAGGGTCTCCCTGGGCGAGGCGACCAGGGACGAGCCGTACTTCATGGCCACGAGCTGCCAGACACCGATGCCGACGAGGACGGCGACGCCGTACAGGACGAGTGTGCGCAGTCCCTGTCCGCGCGTCGCACTGCCGGTGCGGCGCGGGCGGGTGCGGGTACGGGCCGGGGTCGGGGCCTCGGTTGTGGTGATCGTCATGCGCCTTTCGCCTCTCGGTCGGGCTGGTCGTCGAGTCCCTGGGCACGCATGGCCTTGCGGACCTCTTCGCCGATGTCCTCGCGCAGCTGGTTGCGCAGACGCAGCGCGGCGGGGTCGGACTCGTCGCGTGGACGCGGCAGGTCGACGGTGTACAGGGACTTGATCGACGCCGCGGGTCCCGCCGTCATCACGGCGACCCGGTCGGCAAGGAGGATCGCCTCGTCGATGTCGTGCGTGACGAAGACAACGGTGCAGCCGGACGCGCTCCAGATACGGGCCGTCTCCTGCTGCAGCACCTGCCTGGTCTGCGCGTCGAGCGCGCCGAAGGGCTCGTCCATGAGGACGACCCCCGGTTCGTTGGCCAGGACCCGGGCGATCTGGACCCGCTGGCGCATACCGCCGCTGAGCTGGCCGGGGTAGCGGTCCGCGCAGTGGCGCAATCCCACCAGGCCCAGGAACTCGTCGGCCACCCGCGCCTGTTCACTGCGGGAGCGGCCGCGCATGCGAGGCCCGAAGGTGACGTTCTGCTGCACCGTCATCCAGTCGAAGAGGGCCTCGCTGCTCTGGAAGACCATGCCGAGTTCCGGATCAGGGCCGCTGACGGGGGCACCGTCGGCGGTGAGCGTCCCCTCGCTGACCTGGATGAAGCCGGCCATGGCCGACAACAGGGTGGACTTGCCGCAGCCGCTGGGCCCGAGCAGACAGAGGAACTCACCGGCCGGGATGTCCAGATCGATGCCCTGTACGGCACGGAAGTCACCGAAGGCGATGCCGGCGCCCTCGACGCGCAGCGCGGCACCGCGTCCGGCCGTCGGCTGCGTACGCGCTTGCGGAGCCGCCGTGTTCGCTGCGGTCGCTGTCCCCTCGACGGGCACCGGCTCCCGGTCGATTCCCTTGGTCGCCTCAGTCATCAGGACCCCTTCGTGTGGTCGGGAAGCCAGCCGCGCTGGACGGTGCGGGACACATCGGGGCGGGACTTGAGCTTGCCGGTGTCCAGGTAGAACTGGGCCGTGTCGTCGTAGCCCTCCAGGTCCTCGGCGGTGAAGTCGCGTACGGCGAAGTCGATCTCCTTCACCGCGTTCACGGTCTGCGCGGTGGGAATCTTCGCGGCGTCCTTGGTGGCCTGGGCGGCGGCCTGCGGATCGCTCTCGGTCTTCGCGGCCGCCTCCGTGAGGGCTGCGGCCACCTTGGCGGCGATGCCGTTGTTGTCCTTCAGCCAGGACGAGGTCGACAGCAGCCAGTGCTGGTAGCTGAGCCCGTAGTCGCCCGTGGTCTCCAGGACCCGCTCGCCCAGCTCCGCCCCCTTGCTCGGCCACGGTTCCCACAGGACGTAGGCGTCGACGTCGCCCTGCTTGGTCAGGGCCGGGATCTCGGCCGGGTCCGCGGTGACGAAGTCGACCGAGCCGGGCTTGATGTCCTTCGATTCGAGGAACCGGGTGGCGGCCAGTTCGGACAGGCCCGGGACGATGGCCATCTTCCGGATCTCGGCGGGGGACTTCACCCCCGGTCCGAGCACGACTTTCAGGTACTGTCCGGAGTCCTCGTAGACGAGGAGCGAGCGCAGGTCCGGGTTCTGACCCAGCAGGCCGATGGTGGTGGCGTCGGAGTTGCCCGCCATCTGGACCTGTCCGGCGTTGAGGGCGTCCACGCCTTCCCCGCCCTTGGCGAACTGGACGAGGTCGACATCGACGCCGTGCTTGGCCCACAGGCCTTCGGCGCCGGCCACGAAGAACGGCGCGTAGGAGGCGTCGACCCCGACCGCGATGCGGATGTGGGGATCACCCGCCCCGCCGGAGCCGGCCCCGGTGTCGGTGTCGGTGGTGCCCGCGCTGCACGCGGTTGCCGCGAACAGGGCGGCGCTGAGGAGGGCGGAGCTCGTGATGCGCCCTGTGGGACGGGCTTTCGGGCGGGACGCAGTGTTCATGGGCACCTCGGATCGCAACGCTTCTGGGCAGGTCAGCGGGGGGTGGGCGGACAAGTTGGCGCACGCTACTGCCGGTGGGAGGGGGGAGGCATGCGCGACGGTCCGTTCAGCGGGACGTCTCGGGAACGACGCGGGGCGGTGCGTCACCCGGCGTGCTGGTCGTACCAACCGCGCAGCAGGACCGTGTCGAGATCGGGTGCGCTCTTGATGAGGCGCTGCTGCTCGAGGAAGTCCACGATCCGGCCCGCGGAGGTCACGTCGGCCGGTGTGAGGGCCCGGGACGTGAACGAGATCTCACCGATGGCCTTCTCCGTCGCCGCCACCGGAAGCTGTGCCTGCTCGTGGGCGGCCAGAGCGGCCGCGTGCGGGTCCTCGGTCACCAGCCTGTCGGCCTCCGCGACCACCTTGAAGACCTTTCCGGCCAGCTCCTGGTGGTCCGCCAGCCACTTCTGGTCGGCGATGAGCCACTGCACGTACGTCACACCGAAGTCACCGATGGAGCCCGCGATGTGGCCGCCCGCTGCGACGCCCTTGCTCACCCAGGGGTCGAAGAGGATGTAGCCGTCGATGTCGCCGCGCTGGAGCATGGTGGGGATCTCCTGCGGCGCGCTCTGCCGGATCGTCACGGAGTCCGGATCGATGCCGTGGTGCTGCAGGTACTCGTGCGTCGCGTACAGGCCGATGCCCTGGATCGAGCCCATCGTCCTGATCTGGTCCGGTGAGGTGATGCCCTGGCGCAGGACGACCTTGAGGTAGCGGCCCGACGACTGGAAGGCGCCCAGAGCGCGCAGGTCCGGGTTGCTCACCATCTGGGGCAGTGCGGTGGAGTCGGCGTTGGCGGAGATCTGTGCCGTGCCGGCCGTGACCGCCTGGGCCGCGGCCGGTCCTCCCTCCACCTGCATCAGCTGCACGTCGAGTCCGGCCTTCTCGAACATGCCGCGCTCGGCGGCGAGATAGAGCGGAGCGTAGGAGGCGTCGACGCCCAGGGCGATGCGCACGGTCGGTCTCTTGCCGTTCGCGTTCCCTGCCGAGTCGGTGGTGCCTGCCCCGCAGGCGGTGGTGAGAAGCAGGGCTAGCAGCGCGAACAGGGCAGCCGACGGCAGCCCTGACATGCGGTGACGGGGGAACATCGGGTCGGACCTCCGGGGTCGGAGTGCTGTCGGGGTGGCGGCACGCTGACACTGCGGAGAGCCGGCGGACAGTTCGGTGTCCCGTCTGGCGGACCGGTGCGATGGAGGCGGCACGGGGCGGTTCGTACGCTCCACCGATCGCAGGGTCGACCGGCAAGGAGCGGGCCGCGGCGGTGTGGGCGGCCTTTCTTGGGGCACGAGCTGTCGTCGGCGATCGCCGGCGGGCTGTCGCCGGTAGTGGCGACCGCGCTGCCGGCCGCCACCGGGCACTTCCTGCCGGTCGCGTTACTGACCATGGGCATGGCTCTCGTCACACTCGTGGCCCTGCTCCTTTTCGCACAGGGTCCCAAGGCGTCCGACCCGCACGCCTCTTGCGGCGCACACCGGTCCCGCAACGAACACATCGAGACACCTGTTTCCTGATTTTTACACCCGCGTTCCTCTAGGCAACATGGCGTTGTTGCACTTCAAATGGCCTGTATCGCCATGCGCCGAGGTAAGGGGACGCCGATGAGCCCGTACGCCGACGAGGACGTCCCGCTGCCGAATTCCGTCCTCGGCAAGGCGCAGCTGCTGCTCGCCGCGTTCGAGTCGGGGGCGGACCGGCTGCGGCTGAGCGAACTGAGCCGCCGATCGGGCGTCCCGAAGGCGTCGGCGTACCGTCTCGCCCAGGAGCTGGTGCAGTGGGGACTGCTCGACCGGCACGGGGAGACCTACGAACTCGGCATCAGGCTCTTTCACCTGGGGCAGCGCGTGCCCGCCTCCGCGGTGCTGCGTACGGTGGCCCGTCCCCTGATGGCTGATCTGTTCACACGGACCCGCACGGCCGTGCACCTCGCGGTCCTCGACGGCGCCCACGTCCTGTTCCTGGAGAAGATCGCCGGTGAGGCCAACGTGCTCACCCACTCCCACGTCGGCGGCCGGTTGCCCGCCTCCTGCACGGCGACCGGGCAGATCCTGCTCGCCCTGGCCCCGGACGCAGACGAACGGGTGGCGGCGCTCGCCGAGGCAGGGTTGCCCGTCATGACCTCACGCTCCGTGACGGACCCGCAGGCACTGGTTCAGCGGCTGTCCAAGGCGGCACGGCAGCGGTACGCGCTGGAGGTCGAGGGCGTCAGAGCCGGCTACGCCAGCCTCGCCGTACCGGTGGCCCTGCCCGGATCGCAGTTCGCGGCGCTCTCGGTCACCGCGCCGGTCGCACAGGTCTCGGTGGACCGGTGCCTCGCGGCGTTGCGGGCCACGGCGGAGAGCATCGAGCGGGGCGTGGCCCAGAGGACGCCGGACGGCCCGGCCCGCGGCAGCACGCGCCCGGTGCGCGGGTCCAAGCCGAGCGGGGTGCCTACCGGCCGGGCCGCCGGCTGAACAACCCGCCCCGCGACCGCCCGGGCCGATGTCGGTCCGGTCACCAGAACGCCCTGGTGGTCCGCCTCGCCTCGCCCCCGTGATCGTGAGATTCCGCAAAGGCTGCGGACACGTAAGGGGAGGAGCCGTGGTGCGACCAGACACGGACCCGGCGGCACTGCGCGTGCTGGACCTGACGGATGAGCTCGCCTTGCAAGGCGCCCGGCTGCTCGTCGGGATCGGCGCCGACGTCGTACGGACGGATCCTGGCACCGGCCTCGGACCGGCGGCCCGCGCCCACTGGCACGCGGGCAAGCGCTGGGTGGCGGTGGCGGGACCGGCGGAACTCGACGAACTGGCGGCGGGCGCCGACATCGTCCTGGAGAGCGGTCCCGCGCCGGGGTTGCGGGGCCTGCGGGAGGACGGCTCGTCCCGGTGGCCGCACGCCGTGCACGTGGTGGTGACGCCCTTCGGGCTGACCGGGCCGCGCCGCGACTGGATCGGCGACGATCTGGTCCTGGCCTCGGCAGGGGGCATGACCTGGCTCGGCGGCCGCCCCGACGGGCAGCCCAAGCCGCCGCCCCGGGAACAGGCACTCCAGACAGCCGGGGCCCATGCGGCGATCGGGGCGCTCCTGGCCGTCGTGTCGGGCCGGCCTCAGCTGGTCGAGGTCTCGGTGCAGGAGGCCGTCGCCGCCACGCTGGAGACCGCCGCCCTGGCCTGGATCCACGCCGGACGCTTCCCCGTGCGCAACGCGGGAGTGTACGAGCATGTCGCGCACCGGATCTTCGAGGCCACGGACGGGTACGTGGCCGGGGGCTACTCCGGCAGCGACCGCATGTGGACCGGTCTGCTCGCGTGGATGGCGGAACGGGGTGAGGCCGGTGACCTCCTCGAGGAACGCTGGCAGGACGCCGCGTTCCGGTGGCGGCAGCGGGCCCATGTCGATGCCCTCGTACAGCGCTTCGCGGCGCGGCAGCCGGCCGCCGGTCTGGCCGCCGAGGCACGCAAGCGCGCCCTGCCGTGGGCCGAGGTCGTCCCGGCCGCACAGCTGACGGACAACCCGCAGCTGCGGGACCGCGACGCGCTCGTCACGATCACCGGCGAAGGGCTGCCGGACGGCGGTGTCGAAGACGTCGGCTTCCCGTGGGCGGCGCTCCCCCGGCCGGTCACTCTGCGAGCCCTCCACCAGGTGGCGCCGGCCGACGTGCGGTGGGACGGGCCCGGGCCGAGTCTGATCCGTCGCGGCGGCGAGCGGCGGCCGGCAAGGGCCCTGGAAGGGGTGCGTGTCCTGGATCTGACCTGGGTCCTCGCCGGTCCGTACGTGACCAAGCAGCTCGGGGAGCACGGTGCGGACATCGTCAAGATCGAGTCGCGGCACCGCCAGGACCCCACCCGGTTCGCGCCCTCGATGCACCTGCGGCCGGGTTCCGACCCCGACGACAGCGGTTACTTCCTCAACTTCAACCGCAACAAGCGCGGCGTCGCCCTGAATCTGCGGACCGAGGAGGGCCGACGGCTGCTGCGCGGCCTGGTCCCGCACTGCGATGTCGTCGTGGAGAACTTCAGCCCGGGCGTGCTGGCCCGGTGGGGCATGGACCACGCGTCGCTGCGCGAGCTCAACCCGGACGTGATCCTGGTGTCGATGGCCGGCGTCGGGCAGACCGGCCCCTGGCGCAGTGCCGTGACGTTCGCCGACACGCTCGCCGCGATGTCCGGCCTGTCCAGCGAGACCGGCGACCCGGGCGGCCCGCCGCAGGGTCTGACCTTCGGCCTCGGTGACATGATCGCGGCCAATTCCGCGGTGCTCGCCACGCTTGACCTGCTGGCCCGCGGACAGGGCGGCCATGTGGACCTGTCGCAGCTGGAGGCGATGGCCGCGACGATGGGGCCCGCGGCCCTGGAACCCGTCCTCGGCGCTGATGCGCCCGACCCCAGGACCGCCGCGCACCCGAACCGGTCTCCGCACGCCGTGCCGCACGGGGTGTACCCGGCCGCCGGACAGGACCGGTGGGTGGCGATCTCGGTGACGGACGACGAGCAGTGGCACGCTCTGACACGTCTGGCCGAACTTCCCTGCGCCGGGGGCGACTTGGCTGCCCGACGGGAGCGCGAGGACGAGATCGACGCCGCCCTGGCCGGCTGGACCAGCGGGCAGAACGGCCACGAGCTGGCCGAGCTGCTCCAGGCCGAGGGGGTGGCCGCCGCGGTCGTGGCCACCGGGCAGGACCTGGTCGAGGCCGACGACCACCTCGCCGCCCGCGGCTTCTATCCCGTACTCGACCATCCGCTGACCGGACCGGTCCGCCACGAGGGCATCGTCGCGCGGCTGGCCGCGACGCCCGGCGCCCTCGACCGGCCCGCACCTCTCCTCGGTGAGCACACCCACGAGGTGCTGTGCGAACTGCTGGGCCTGAGTGATCGACAGCTGGCGGCCCTGGCCGCCGAGGGAGTGACCGCATGAGCGAGACGAAGGCACCCCGGGAGCAGCGCTCCGTCCTGCGGGTGACCCGCGAGGACGCCGTGGCCACGATCCGGGTCGACCGCCCCAAGGCGAACGCCGTCGACCCGGCGATGATCGAGGAGTTCCTCACCGTCCTGCCGCCGCTGGCCGACGACCCGGACGTGCGCTGCGTCGTCATCACCGGCACCGGCAGGTTCTTCATCGCCGGCGCCGACATCGCGGTCATGCGGGACCTGTCCGCGGACAACCAGGCCAGGATGCGCCGCTGGATCGACGTACAGCGGGTGATCGAGCAGGCTCCCAAGCCGGTGGTCGCGGCGATGAACGGCCACGCACTCGGAGGCGGGGCCGAGCTGTCGCTCGCCTGCGATCTGCGGATCCTCTCGGCCGGGGCCACGTTCGGGTTCCCTGAGATGCGACTCGGACTGTTCCCGGGGGCCGGCGGCAGCCAGCGCCTTCCGCGACTGGTCGGCCCCCATCTGGCGAAGCGGCTGATGATCGAGGCGGAAGGCCTGGCACCGAGCCGGGCCCTGGAGCTCGGACTCGTGGACCTGGTGGTGGGGCCTGACGAGTTCGACGCGGTGGTGGCCGAGCGGGCCCGCGGACTCGCCGCACAGCCCACGGCAGCCATCGGGCTGCTCAAGCGGGTCGTCGACGAGGGCTACGGGCTGCCCGTCGAGCAGGCGCTGGAGCGCGAGGAGAAGGGTGTCGCCGACCTGACCGCCACGGCCGACGCGGCGGAGGGGTTGCAGGCCTTTCTCGACAAGCGGCCGCCGGTGTTCACCGGGCGGTGACGGCAGACCCGACGCGGGTTGGTCCGCTGGCCGGACCACCCGCGTTGGCGTGGCCACGGCCGGTGAGCATGCTCACCGGATGATCTCGACACACCACCCGGACGACGTCACCCGGGACGGAAGCGTCCTCGTCACCGGCGGCACCAGCGGGATCGGCCTCGCGATCGCCACGGCCGTATCCCGCACGGGACGGCCCGTGGTGGTGACCGGGCGGTCCGCGGAACGGTGCCGCACAGCCGGACACCAGCTCCGACAGGCCTCCCCGGGCGAGCATCTGGCGCTCGTCGCGGACACCACCGACCCGGACGCGCTGGCCGATGCCGTCAGCCGGGCCGCGGACCGGTGGGGCCCAGTCACCGGTCTGGTGACGGCTGCCGGCCGGCTGGCCCGCGGTTCGCTGCTCGACCTGACCCCGGACGACTTCCGCGCCGCCCTCGACACCAACCTCATCGGCACCTGGCTGGCGATCCGCGCCGTTCTGCCCGGCATGCTCGACGCCGGTCACGGACGGATCGTCACGATCGGCTCCGTGCTCGGCTCGACCGGCGCCCCCGAGCGGTCCGGCTACGCCGCCACCAAGGGCGCGGTCGCCGCGCTGACCAGGTCGGCGGCCCTCGAGGTCGCCGGGACGGGTGTCACCGTGAACTGCGTCGCCCCCGGCCCCGTGCGCACCCCCATGAACGAGAGCGACGCCCGGACCGACGCGGCCGCCCAGGCCGCCTTCACGGCCAAGGTGCCGCTGGGTCGCTGGGGCAGGCCCGAGGACGTCGCGCACGCCGTGCTGCCCCTGCTCGCGGCCGGCTCGTCCTTCACCACGGGTGCCGTCGTGCATGTGGACGGCGGCTACACCGCGCAGTGAACGGCCTGGTGGGAGGGGTTCGCTGAACGGACCGCGGCGCTGGGCCGACGCCCGGCCCGGTGATGGGCTCGACACCGTACCCCCCGCATCCGTACGGAAGGACTCGTATGTCACCAGCACCCAAGAGCCACTACGCGGACGGCGCGGGCATCCGTTACCACTACCACGACCTCGGTTCGGGACCCGACACCGTTTTCCTGCACGGCGGCGGCCCCGGCTGCACCGCATGGAGCGACTTCGGGCCGGTGGCGCCGCTGTTCGCGGCCGACCGGCGCTGTCTGCTCGTCGACATCCACCAGTACGGCAGGTCGGAGAAGTCGCGCATCGAGGGTCCGATGTGGGACCACCACGCGGCGAAGACCGTCGGCCTGCTGGACACGCTCGGCGTCGACCGCGCCGACTTCGTGTGCAACTCGTGGGGTGGCACCATCGCCCTCAACCTCGCCGCGAAGTACCCCGACCGCGTCCGGTCCCTCGTGATCACCGGCAGCATGCCGGTCTTCTACGGGCCCCTCGCCCCCCTCCCCGAGAACGGTCACCGCGGCCGCACCGCCCGCGACGTCTACTACGGCGGTGAGGGTCCCACCCGCGAGAAGATGCGCCGGCTCATCACGACGCTGGAGTGGTACGACGGCGCGCAACTCCCCGAGGAGACCCTGACCCTGCGCTACGAGCAGAGCCTCGACGAGGGCGAGCGCTCACTCGCCGCCATGTCCGACTCGCCGCGCGGCGACTGGCAGGACCTCACCGGGGAACTGGGCCGCATCCAGGCTCCGACGCTGTTCATATGGGGCATGCAGGACGCCTTCCTCACCCCGGACTACCCGCTGATGCTCGCCCGCATGGTGCCCAGCGGCAGCCTCCACGTGATGGACCACGCCTCCCACCACCTCCAGGAAGAGCGCCCTGAGGCCTACCACTCGGTGGTCAGCGGCTTCCTCGACTCCCTGAACTGAACCCCTTCCTCCCCCGCCCTTCACACGGAGTGCAGCCATGTCCATCTGGACCGAGATCAGCCCCACCCCCTTCCGCGTCGAGTACGTCGACGCCGCCGGAGTCCGCACCCGCACCCTGCGCGCCGGCGACCCGGACGCCCAGGCCGTCGTCTTCCTGCACGGCACCAGCGGCCACCTGGAGGCCTTCGCGCGCAACATCACCGCGCACGCCGCCTACGACCTGCACGCCATCGACATGCTCGGCCACGGCTGGACCGGCAAGCCCGACAAGCCGTACGAGATCGCCGACTACGTCGCCCACCTGCTGGACTACCTGGACGCCGTCGGCGTCGACAGCGTCCACATCGTCGGTGAGTCCCTGGGAGGCTGGGTCGGCGCCCGCGCCGCCGTCGAGCACCCGGAGCGGGTGCGCAGCCTGCAACTCCTGTGCTCCGGGGGCACCGTGGCCAACCCCGAGGTGATGGAGCGCATCCGCACCAGCACCAAGAAGGCCGTCACCTCCGACGACATCGACCTCACCCGCAAGCGGATGCGGCTGCTCATGGCCGACGACGCCTCCGCCACCGAGGAGTTGGTCGAGATCCGGCACGCGATCTACCACACGCCCGAGTTCGTCGCGGGCGTCGACAACCTCCTCTCCCTCCAGCAGATGGAGCGCCGCCAGCGCAATCTGCTGCGCCCCGAGCACCTGGCACAGATCACCCAGCCGACGCTGGTGGTGTGGGGACGGCAGAACCCGTTCGGCGACACCCCCGAGGCGACGGCGCTGCACGAGGGCATCCCGGGCTCGCGCCTCGAACTGTTCGAGAACTGCGGGCACTGGCCGCAGCACGAGCAGGCCGAGCGCTACAACGCCCTCAGCCTCGAGTTCATCGCCAAGGCCGCCGGCTGATGCGGGCCGTACGCTTCCACTCCTGGGGCGCCGCCCCGGTCCTCGACGAGCTGCCGGAGCCCGTCCGCGCGCCCGGTGAGGTCCTGGTCCAGGTCACGGCAGGGGGCGTCTCCCATCTCGACGCCACCGTCGCCGCCGGTGACTTCCAGCTCAAGCCTGCCCTGCCGTACGTCGGCGGGGTCGAGGGCGCGGGGACGGTCCTGGAGTCCGACGCCGACTCCGGTCTCGCACCCGGTACGCAGGTCGTGCTGCGCGGCGGTGGCCTGGGGCTGCTGCGCGACGGCACATGGGCCGAGCGGGTCAGCGTGCAGCGCAAGGCCGTCACACCCCTCGCCGCTCCGCTCGATCCCGCGGTGGCGGCGAGTTTCTTCGTCCCCGCCACGACCGCGTATGTGGCGCTGCACGATGTCGCGCGCATCGAGCGGGACGAGGACGTCGTCGTGGTGGGCGCCGCCGGCGCGGTAGGCGCGATGGTGGTCCAGCAGGCGCTGGCCGCTGGTGCACGGGTGACCGGTGTGGTCGGCAGGGAGGATCAGCTCGCGGACGTCCCGAAGGGGGCGGAGGCCGTCACGCTGGACGACGCGGAAGGTCTCGCCTCCGAGTGGTCGGCCTCGCTGCTGGTCGACACGCTCGGCGGCAGCGGGCTGATCGGCCGCAGCCGCTGGGTGCGGCAGGGCGGACGCGCCGTCGTCATCGGGTACGTGGCTGGCCCGCGCGTCGAGCTCGATCTGCCGACCTGGCTGCTTGACGAGGTGGCGCTGCTGCCGGTGAACATGATCCGCCAGGAGCGGCGGGCCCGCGAGGTCTCGGAGGACCTGGTCCGGCGGCTCTCGGAAGGTGAACTGACCCTGGCCGTCGAGGAGTTCGACCTCGCGGAGGCGCCCGCGGCACTCGACGCCCTGCGGCGCGGGCGCGTGCGGGGGCGGGCCGTGCTGCTTCCCGGGTGAGGGCCCGGCAGCACACGGCGTCGCCGGAATGAGGGGTGGGGGAACCGGCCGGCCGGTTCCCCCACCCCTCGCGACTGCACGCACCACACACCAAGAGCCCCGGCCCATGCGGCGCTAGCCGCACCGGTCCCACGTCCGCGCGGTCACCCCCCGCTCCCGCAGGACGGACTTGCGCACCTTCCCCGTCTCCGTGAGCGGCAACGCGGC
This sequence comes from Streptomyces sp. 351MFTsu5.1, assembly GCF_000383655.1. Taxonomy (NCBI): domain Bacteria; kingdom Bacillati; phylum Actinomycetota; class Actinomycetes; order Kitasatosporales; family Streptomycetaceae; genus Streptomyces; species Streptomyces sp. 351MFTsu5.1. The sequence continues at coordinate 435,798 of NZ_KB911777.1, forward strand.
GACCACGTCCACATAGCGCGGCACCGCGAACGCGGGAAGCTCCCGGACGCAGTGCCGCGCCACCTGCGCCGGATCCAGCGTGCGGCCGGAACGCGGGACGACCGCCACCATCACTTCGTCCTCGGCGAGTGCGGACGGCACCGGGAAGGCGGCCACCTCGGCCACGTCAGGATGCTCCCGCACCGCGGTCTCCACCTCGTAGGAGGAGATGTTCTCGCCCCGGCGGCGGATGCAGTCCTTGACGCGGTCGACGAAGCGGAACCAGCCCTCGGCATCGCGCACCACGCGGTCCCCGGTGCGGCGCCACGCACCCGGATCCGGGGCCGCGTCACCCAGGTAGCCCGTACTGAAGGCATGGTGCAGGTCGGTGCGGACGACCAGCTCACCAGGCGTCCCGTCGGGCACGCGGGTGAGGTCCGCGTCGACCACCCGTGCCTCGAAGCCGTCGCGCACCCTGCCCATGGACCCGGGCCGGCAGTCCTCCGGCACGGAGCCGATGACGAGGTTCGTTTCCGTGGAGCCGAACCCGTCGACGAGCACCACCCCGAACCGCTCCCGGACGTCACCCCACAGCTCGCCGGGCGTACCCGGGCCGAGACCGCGCCATGCCCGGTGCGCGCGGTCGGCGGGCCCGGACGGCTGCGCGAGCAGCATCGGCACCATGGCGCCGAGCAGGTACACGCAGGTGGCGCCCGCCGCATCCGCCCGCGCCCAGTACCTCGACGCGGAGAACCGGCGGTCCACGACCACCGAGGCCCCCACCGTCATGGCCTGGGCCAGCGTGTTCAGGGCGTTGGTGTGGAACAGGGGCAGGCACGTGTAGAGGGTGTCGTCGGCGGTCAGCCGCAGCGAGTCGGCCACGTTGCGCCCCCACCACACGAACTGGGCGTGCGGACAGCGCACTCCGCGGGAGGGCCCGGTGGTGCCGGAGGTGAACAGGACGGCGGCCGTGTCACCGGGGCGGGAGGGATGGGGATCGCGTGTGCGCTTGCCCCCGCGAACGGCCGTCGGCGGCTCATCCGCACCCACCACCCGCACCTGCCCCGCGTATCCCACCTCCGCCACACGCCCGGACAGCTCCTCCTCGACGTACAGGAACCGTGGCTGCGACGCGTCGAGCGCGTGCCGGAGCAGCCGTCCGTGCAGTGCGGTGTTGAGCGGGACCACCACCGCCCCGAGCCAGGCGCAGCCCAGCACGAGGTCGATCAGTTCGACGCGGTTGGAGAGCAGCGCGGCGACCCGGTCGCCCGGACGGCAGCCCCGCGCCGCCAGCGCGCCCGCCGTCGTGACAGCGGCCTCGCGGGTCTGCGCGTAGGTGCGCCGGGTGTCGCCGACGGTGAGGAACACCCGGTCGCCGTGGCGGGCGGCCGCCGCGTCGAGCAGGCCGGGGATCGTCAAGCGGTTCATGAACGGATGCTGGCCGCCCGCCTCCGCGTGATCAAGGCCGGTGGTTCGCTGACCGGTCCGTCGCAGGCCACGGTCCGTTCACCGGAACAAGTTCATGGGAAGCCGTCGCACCGCGCCCGATGCTCGTGCCGCACACCCACCGAAGCAGGAGGCCACGACGAGATGACCACGAGCGAACGACCCCCCGCCGTTGAGAAAGCCGCCGCGAAGGAACCGGTCAGGGCGCGCCGCGCATCCGCCGACAAGCTCGGCCGGCAGGACTGGTCGTCCTGGCCCCACTACGACGCGGCGGCGTCCGGCTTCCGCGGCTACTGGTACCCGGTCACCTGGTCGAGCCACATCACCGGCGACCCGAAGCCGTTCACGCTCTGCGGCGAGAAGATCACGCTGATCCGCGACAGCGGCACGGTGTACGCCCTGCACAACCGCTGCCCGCACCGGGGTGTCCCGCTGTCCGAGGGCAACCAGCAGTTCCCGGGCACCGTCAGCTGCCCCTACCACGGCTGGACCTTCGACCTGCCCACGGGCAAGCTGTCGGCGGTCATCACCGACGGCCCGGGCTGCCGGCTCACGGGCAAGCTGGGCGTGCGCACGTACGCCGTCGAGGAGCGGCTCGGCATGGTCTGGGTGTACGTCCCGGTCGCCGAGGAGGAGCCGCACCCGATCGACGAGCAGCTTCCCGAGGAACTGGTGTCGAACGCCTTCGTGATGGGCGGCCGCATCGAGCCGCGCGGCGGCAACTGGCGCTTCGCCTGCGAGAACGGCTTCGACGAAGGGCACGCCAAGTACCTGCACCGCACGGCGCTGTGGCGGCTGTTCAAGCCGATGCCGACATGGAACATCACCCGGATCGTGCCGCAGGGCCGCTGGATCTACCGCGTCCAGGACGAGGTCTACTGGGAGGCCGACTTCCCCGGTGTCGGACGCTGGTCCAACAAGCGGTGGTGGAAGAAGCAGCCGCCCAAGGAGACCTTCAACCTCGGCAACACCGGCAAGGCCGACAGCGTCGACCCGGTGATCGAAGCCCAGGAGTTCCCCGGCTTCGCGTCCCTGTCGATGCCGGGTGTGCTGCGGATCGCCTACCCCAAGTTCATCCACTACGAGTTCTACGTCCCGGTCGACGCCGACCACCACCAGTACGTCGGCGTCATGGTCAACTTCAAGCAGGGCTGGGACACGCTGCGCTTCTACGCCAAGTACCTGGGTGCCGTCCGCTGGCTCTTCCACGGCCAGTTCTCCGGACAGGACGCCTGGATGGTCGACGTGACCGACGCGCCCCCCGAGAAGCTCTACCGCCCCGACGTGTCGCTGACCTCCTGGCGCAACCTCAGCGAGGAGGAGTACGGCAAGAAGCTCGCGGCCGCCGGAGTCACCGTCCCCACCACCGACGAGGAGGCCTGACCGTGGCCCGCACCCTGTTCAAGATCCTGCTCGGTGTCGCCGTCGCCGTGGCGCTCCCCCGTGCCGGCCGCCGCTTCGCGCGGACGACGATGACCCAGGTTCACCGGATCAACCAGTGACCGGCCTCCGCAACGCCGACGGGCTCCACGGGCTCAGTGACCAGCGGCGCTCCTGGGTGACCGAGGCCTGGCGCCATGTCACCGACGAGCGGCTGCGCGAGCTGGTCGTCGGCCTGGTCGGCGTGCCGAGCCCGACCGGCGACGAGCGCCCCCTCGCCGAGCACATCGCCGCGACCCTCGCATCCGCGGGCCTGCGCGCGGTCACCCAGCCGATCGACGCACGCCAGGCGAACGCCTGGGCCCGCCTCGAAGGCGACGGCACCGGCCCCGACCTGATGCTGTACGCCCCCGTCGACACGCTCACCGTCGGCAACGAGAGCGAGGACGTGCCGTGGATCGGGCCGAAGCTGCGCGAGGACATGCGCCCCGAGGCGACGGTCTACGACGATCTGGTGACCGGCCTGGGCGCCTCCAACCCCAAGGGGCACGCGGCCTGCGTGATGATGGCGGCCGAGGCGATCGCGCTGGCCGGTGTCCCGCTGACCGGGGATCTGGTGGCCGCGTTCGGGGCCGGCGGCATGCCCACCAACGCGCGGCCCGGCAGTTCCCGCCGCAACACCGGGCAGGGCGCCGGCTGCTCGTTCCTCCTCGAACAGGGCGTCTACACCGACTACGCGGTCATCGCCAAACCCGGCTGGACCGTGTCGTGGGACGAGGTCGGCCTGGTGTGGTTCGAGGTGACGGTGCACGGGACCCACACCTATGTGGGCTCGCGCCACCGGCTCCCGTACGACAACGCGATCAGCCGTGCCGCGGACGTCGTACGGCATCTGGAGGAGTGGTTCTCCGACTACGCGAAGCGGCACACCGGCGGGACGGTCGCGCCGCAGGGCGTCGTGTCGTCGGTGCGGGGCGGCTGGCCGCGGATGGCCGCGGTGACCCCGGCGGCCTGCACCCTGCGGGTCGATCTGCGGATCGCGCCGGACGTGACGCCGATGCAGGCCAAGCGGGAATTCACCGCGGCCCTGGCGGAGTTGCGGCGGGCCGTGCCGGGCCTCGACGCCACGGTCGAGATGATCCTGGCCGTCCCGGGGACCACCACCAGCCGGGAGAGCTGGGTCTTCCGCAGCGCGGTCGCCGGCTGGGAGGCCCTCGAAGGACGCCCGCACGAGGTGGTGGACGGCAACAGCGGTGCGACCGACGCCAACATCCTGCGCGGGCGCGGCATCCCGACCGTGCGCGTCGGCATGCCGAAGGTCACCGAGGCACCGTTCGACATCGACTTCGCCCGCGGCATGAACACCGTCTCCGTCCGGGAGATGCAGAAACTGACCCGTCACCTGATCCGTACCGCGGTCGACACCGTCACCCGTTCCCGCGCGGAATGCGACTCCCCCGCGGCGCCGGAAGGAGCAACGACATGAGCGACATCGTGCTCGGCGTGGGCGCGTCCCACAGCACCCTGATGAACACCCACTGGGAACAGACCCTCCACAAGGACCGCGCCGAACGCTTCCGCGACGCCCTCGGCGCGGCCCGGGACGAACTGGCCCGGACCGGGGCCGACACCGTCGTCCTGATCGGTTCGAACCACTTCCGCGGATTCTGGCTCGATCTCATCCCGCCGTTCACGCTGGGCGTCGGGGAGTGCGTCGCGAGCGGCGAATCCGGAACCCCGAAGGGCCCGCAGCCGGTGGACGTGCCGCTCGCCCGGCACATCGCCGACTCGCTGGTGGAGAGCGGACGCTTCGATCCCGCGTTCTCCGCCCGGCTCCAGATCGACCACGGGCAGACGCATGCCATCCAGTACCTGCTCGACGGGCTGGGAGTCGAGATCGTGCCTCTGGTGGTGAACGTCTTCGCGCACCCGCTGCCGACCCTGGAGCGGTGCGCGGAACTGGGTCACGCCATCCGCGAGGCCGTGCTCGCCTTCCCCGGCGACCGACGCGTCGCGGTGGTCGGCTCCGGCGGTCTCTCACACCGCCTGCCCTGGCCGGACTGGCGCGAACCGCACGGCGACGACGAGGAGTTCATGGTCGGCGCGTGGCTCGACGGCCGCGACAACTGGCAGGACTACGACACGCGCCGACGCGAGATCATCCGTGCCGCCGAAGCCTCCCTCACCCCGGAGTTCGACGACGAGTTCCTCACACTCCTCGAACGCGGCGAGGCCCATCGCCTCACCGAGTTCACGAGCGCCGAGCTGGAGGAGGCCGCCGGCAACGGGGCCCAGGAGCTGCGGACCTGGCTGATGATGGCCGCCGCCCTCGGCCACGCGCCCGCACGGCGGCTGGCGTACGAGCCGATGCCCGAGTGGCTCACCGGGATGGCCGTCGCGGTCATCGACCCGGTGGCCGTGGACGCGGGGCAGTCGGCATGAAAACGCCGGCCGAGGTATCCGTGGCCGGTCACCACCCCCTCGCCGTACAGGCGCCGCACGGCTTCGTGCTCTCCGCGCACGGCGCCGCGCCCGGCCCCGCCGATGCGGCCGGGGCCACGGAGGCGGGCGGCACCGACCCCATGAACTCCGTTCTGGGCAAGGTCCGCCCCATCCTGGAGGCGTTCACGTCCGACGACGCCGCCCTCTCCCTCGCCGAGCTGGTCCGTCGCTCGGGGGCGGCCAAGGCCACGGTGCACCGGCTGGCCCAGGAACTGGTCGCGTGGGGGCTGTTGGAGCGGGAGGGCTGTGACTACCGCCTCGGTCTGCGTCTGTTCGAGCTCGGGCAGCGGGTGCACCGCCAGCGCATCCTGCGCGAGGCCGTGCAGCCCTACATGGAGGACCTGCTCCTGATCACCCGGGAGACCATCCACTTCGCCATCCACGACAGCCTGGACGTCGTCTACCTGGACAAGATCTTCCCGCACCGCGGGCTGAACGCCGAGTCACGCGTGGCGGGCCGGCTGCCCCTGTACTGCACGGGCACCGGCAAGGCGATCCTCGCTCACTCGCCGCCGTCGCTCTTCGTGGACGTCGTCCGGGGCGGCCTCAAACCGCTGACCCGGCACACGGTGGTCTCACCGGGGCGTCTTCGCGCCCAGCTCGACCGCATCCGGGAAGAGGGCATCGCGCTGGAGTCGGAGGAGATCAGGCTCGGTTACGCCAGTCTGGCCGTGCCCGTCTTCGCCGGAGGCACCACACTCGTGGGCGCCCTGTCCATCACCGCGCCCACCTACCGGATGGACGCGGCGGGGCACGCGACAGCGCTACGGACCGCCGCGCTGGGCATCGGCCGCTCCCTGGCCTGAACGCGGGGAAGACAGGATGCGCGGCGCAAGTCCGAAGGGGCCCGGGATGCTCGATTCCCGGGCCCCTCGCCGTGTCGTGAGCCGCTCGCGGTGGGCCCGTCCTGCTCAGCGGACCGACTCCGTAGGGAGAACCCCACCCGCCTTCCTACGCTCGCCGACATGAGCCAACTCACCGACGACACCGGCGTTCTGTCCACCGACGTCCTGATCATCGGCGCCGGTCCGGCGGGTCTGTACGGCGCGTACTACGCCGGGTTCCGCGGCCTGACCGTCACCGTCATGGACGTCCTGCCGCAGCTCGGAGGCCAGGTCAGCGCGATGTACCCCGAGAAGCCGATCTTCGACATCGCCGGGTTCGTCGCCGTGCGGGGCCGCGACCTGGTCGACGGGCTCGTCGCTCAGGCCGAGCCGTACTCGCCTCGCTATCTGCTGGGCCACCGGGCCACGGAGCTGACGTACGACGCGGACGGACTGCCCCTCGTCCACAGCGACCGAGGGACGACCGTGCGGGCCGAGGCCGTCGTCATCACCGGCGGCGTCGGCACCTTCACCCCCCGCCCGCTGCCCGCCGGGGAGGAGTTCCTCGGGCGCGGACTCGACTACTTCGTGCCGGATCCCTCCGTGCACACGGACCGGGACGTGGTGGTCGTCGGCGGCGGTGACAGCGCCTTCGACTGGGCGGCCCTCCTCGCCCCGCTGACCCGGTCGGTCACCCTCGTGCACCGCACCGCGCGCTTCCGTGCCCACGCGGCATCCGTCGACAAGGTCCGCGACCTCGGCGTGGAGATCGTCACCGAATGCGAGGTGAGCCGGCTCATCGGCACCGGCCGGGTGGAGCAGGCGGAACTCCGGCACCGCGTCACCAAGGAAACCCGTCTCGTACCGGCCGGCACCGTGGTGGCCGCGCTCGGCTTCCTCGCCGACCTCGGCCCGCTGCAGCACTGGGGACTGGACCTCAACGCCCGGAAGATCACCGTCGACACCCACATGGCGACCAACCTGCCCCGGGTGTTCGCCGCCGGTGACATCACCGACTACCCGGGCAAGGTCCGCCTCATCTCGGTCGGCTTCGGCGAGGCCGCCACCGCCGTCAACAACGCGGCCACCGTCATCGATCCGGACGCTGCCCTGTTCCCCGGGCACTCCACCGAGAAGGAGCACTGACTCACCATGGCGTACGTCATCGGCGCGTCCTGCGTCGACATCATGGACCGGTCCTGCATGGAGGAATGCCCGGTCGACTGCATCTACGAGGGCGAGCGCAAGCTCTACATCAACCCCGCGGAGTGCATCGACTGCGGGGCCTGCGAAGTCGCCTGTCCCGAGCAGGCCATCACCGTGGACCGCAAGGCGGACCCCGACTTCCGCGAGGACAACCGGCGCTTCTTCACCGAGACGCTCCCCGGCCGCGACAGCGCACTCGGCTCACCGGGCGGGGCCACGCCTCTCGGTCCGGTCGGTGTCGACACCCCGCTGGTGAGCGCCCTGTGAGCGCCGCCGACGTGACGAAGGCGGCGGACGCGCTGCTGACGGCCGAGCGCACCGGCGACGCCTGTCCCCCGGTGCGGTCCCTGCTCCCCGAGGGCGACCTCGACGCCGCATACAGCGTGCAACGCATCAACGTGGCGCGCGGCCTGGAGGCCGGACGCCGCATCACCGGCCGCAAGATCGGGCTGACCTCCCCGGCGGTCCAGGCCCAACTCGGCGTGGCACAACCGGACTTCGGCACCCTCTTCGCCGACATGGCCGTCCCCGACGGCGGTACCGTCCCGGCCGGGCGGCTCATCCAGCCGAAGGTCGAGGCCGAGGTGGCCCTCGTGCTCGGCGCGGACCTGCCGCACCACGACTGCACGGTGGCGGACGTGATCCGGGCGACCGACTTCGCCCTCGCGGCGCTGGAGATCGTCGACAGCCGCAACGCCGACTGGGACATCACCATCGTCGACACCGTCGCCGACAACGCCTCCAGCGGTCTGTACGTGCTCGGCGGCACACCCGTGCCGCTGTCCGGGCTCGATCTGCGGGCCGTACGCATGACGATGACCCGCGACGGAGCACAGGACCCGGTCTCCGAGGGCACCGGCGCCGACTGCCTGGGCAGCCCCCTCAACGCCGCCGTCTGGCTCGCCTCGACGCTGGCCCGCGCCGGGGATCCGCTGCGCGCCGGGGACGTCGTGCTCACCGGGGCCCTGGGCCCGATGGCCGTCGCCGCCCCCGGCAGTCGTTTCGAGGCCCGCATCAGCCAACTGGGCCGCATCAGCGTGCAGTTCGCACCGGAAGGAGACACCGCATGAGCGTCACACGCACCCCGGGCGGCCGCGCGAAAGTCGCCGTCATCGGCTCCGGGAACATCGGCACCGACCTGATGATCAAGATCCTCCGGCTGTCCGAGACGCTGGAGATCGTCGCCATGGCCGGCATCGACCCGGACTCCGACGGCCTGGCCCGCGCCCGCCGGCTGAAGGTGGCCACCACCCACGGCGGCATCGAGGGCCTGGTGAAGACGGACGAGTTCGCGGACGTGGAGTACGTCTTCGACGCGACCTCGGCCGGCGCCCACCGCCACCACGAGGACGTGCTGCGCCCCCTGGGCCGTACGCTGATCGACCTGACCCCGGCGGCCGTCGGCCCGTACGTCGTGCCACCGGTCAACGGGGACGCCCACCTCGACGCCCCGAACGTCAACATGGTCACCTGCGGGGGCCAGGCCACCATTCCGGTCGTCGCCGCGGTCGACGCGGTCACCCCGGTCCACTACGGCGAGATCGTCGCCTCCATCTCCTCGCGCTCGGCCGGTCCCGGCACCCGCGCCAACATCGACGAGTTCACCGAGACGACCTCCTCCGCCGTCGAGAAGGTCGGCGGCGCCGCACGCGGCAAGGCGATCATCATCCTCAACCCGGCCGAACCTCCGCTGATCATGCGGGACACGGTGCACTGCGTCGTCTCCGCCTGCGCCACCGAAGCGGTCACCGCGTCCGTCGAGGACATGGTGGGCAGGGTCCAGGCCTATGTGCCCGGCTACCGCCTCAAGCAGAAGGTGCAGTACGAGACGGTCCGCCCGGGCGACCCGCTGCACACCCTCGCTCCCGCCGGTACCGGCGAAGCGCTCAAGGTGTCCGTGTTCCTCGAAGTCGAGGGCGCCGCCCACTACCTGCCCGCCTACGCCGGCAATCTCGACATCATGACGTCCGCCGCCCTGCGCACCGCGGAACGCATGGCCGCTCAGCACGCGACGGAGGCCACCGCATGACCCGTCTCTACGTCCAGGACGTGACCCTGCGGGACGGTATGCACGCCGTCCGCCACCGCTACACCACCGGCCAGGCGCGTTCCATCGCCGCCGCCCTCGACGCCGCGGGAGTAGCCGCCATCGAGATCGCGCACGGCGACGGGCTGGCGGGCTCCAGCGTCAACTACGGCGTCGGCGCGCACACCGACTGGGAGTGGATCGAGGCCGTCGTCGACGCCACCGGGACCGCGATCCCCACCACGCTCCTCCTCCCGGGCATCGGAACCCTGCACGACCTCCGTCAGGCCCACCGGCTGGGCATCCGTTCGGTGCGCGTCGCCACGCACTGCACCGAGGCCGACATCGCCGCCCAGCACATCGCCGCCGCCCGGGAACTGGGCATGGACGTCGCCGGTTTCCTGATGATGTCCCACATGGCCGAGCCCGCCGAACTGGCCCGCCAGGCCCAGCTCATGGAGTCCTACGGCGCGGCCTGCGTGTACGTCACCGACTCCGGCGGACGCCTCACCATGGACGGCGTACGCGACCGTGTCCGCGCCTACCGCGACGTGCTGGACCCGGCCACCGAACTGGGCATCCACGCCCACCACAACCTCGCACTCGGCGTCGCCAACACGGTCGTGGCCGTGGAAGAGGGGGTGACCCGCGTCGACGCCTCCCTCGCCGGACAGGGAGCGGGCGCGGGCAACTGTCCCCTGGAGGCGTTCGTGGCGGTCGCCGACCTGCTGGGCTGGAAGCACGACTGCACTCTCTTCCCGCTGATGGACGCCGCCGACGACCTCGTCCGCCCCTTGCAGGACCGCGAGGTGCGCGTCGACCGGGAAACCCTCAGCCTCGGCTACGCGGGCGTGTACTCCAGCTTCCTGCGCCACGCGGAGGCGGCCGCCGCACGCTACGGCCTGGACACCCGCGCCATCCTCGTCGAGGTCGGGCGGCGGGGCATGGTCGGCGGCCAGGAGGACATGATCACGGACATCGCTCTCGACCTGACGGCACGAGACGCCGGGTGAGCGGCCGGAGCGGCCCCCTGCGGACCGACACCCGGATCCCGCCTCCCGACCGTGCCCGACCGTGTCGTTGCGGCAGTACGCCCTCATCGAAGCCGTCGGCACCGCGGTGCTGCCCGCTGCCGGTCCTGTGACGAAAGCGATCCACGTATGACGTACACCCCGCTCCCCCACCCGGGCACGAGCACGCTGCACAAAGCGTATGTGCCGAGTCGCTTCGGCCAGTTGCACTACGTGGAGTGCGGTGACGGCGAACCGGTGCTGCTGCTCCACCAGACGCCGCGCTCCTGGACGGAGTACCTGGACGTGCTCCCTCTCGTCGGTGCCCGGCATCGGGCGATCGCCATGGACACCCTCGGCTTCGGGGCCTCCGCGAAGCCCGAGGGCCCCCATTCCGTCGAACGCTTCGCCGACGGGGTGACCGACCTCGTCGAGGCACTCGGCCTCGACCGTTTCCATCTCGTGGGACACCACACCGGCGGGGTCATCGCCGTCGAGGTCGCCGCCCGGTTCCAGGACCGCGTCGCGAGCCTGATGCTGTCGGCGGCGGCGTTCGTCGACGAGGCGAAGCGCAGCGGCGGCGGGCACGGCGGCGTCGACCACGTGGACCCGAAGCCGGACGGCTCCCATCTTCTGGACCTGTGGAACAGACGGCGCGGCTTCTACCGGTCGGGCGAGGAAGCCCCGCTGACCCGCTACGTCATCGACGCACTGACCGTGCTCGACCGGGTGGAAGAGGGGCACGAGTCGCTGCGCCGCTACGCCATGGAGACCCGGCTGCCGCACATCACCGCGCGGACCCTCGCGGTGTGTGCGCCGGACGATCATTACTCCCTTCCCTCACTCGCCAAGTTCGCGGCCGCTCTCGGCTGTGAGACACGGGTCCTGTCCGACGGGCATGTGGCCGCGCCGGAGCAGATACCGGGCGAGTTCGCCCGGACCGTACTCGCCTGGGTGGGCCTCGGCCGGGATGCCGAGTCCGCTTGAGGCGCATGACCGCCCCACACCGCAGGCACAGCGGGAACAGGACACGCCAAACCGGTTCAGCGTTCGCGCAGGGCGGCGATCGCGGCGTCCAGATCGGCGGCGCGGGGGCGGTTGTACGGCAGCTTGGCGAGCATGACCGCCATGCCGCAGGTGTTCGTGAGGGCGGAGAACACCAGGCCGCCCGCGATGCCGGCCGAGACCAGCAGAAGAGCCGGGTGGACCAGGAGGCCCAGCACGAGGCCGAGGAGCACCAGGACGCCCGCGGAGAAGCGCACCTGGCGTTCCATGCTCCAGCGGGACCGGGTGTCGCAGGCCGCGGGCCGGTGCAGATCGTGGCCCTCGGCCGCCCAGGCGCCGGTGCCGCCGGTGAGCGTCGCCGTGGGGATGCCCTGCTCGGCCAGTTCTCTGTGGGCCTTCTCGGAGCGGGCCCCGGAGGCGCACACCACGAGGACGTCGCCGCGTTCGGCTGCGCGCCGGATCTCCGGCAGCGCCCGCCGGACCTGGTCCAGAGGGATGTTCAGCGCGCCCGGCAGGTGACCGGAGGCGTACTCGGCAGGCGTACGCACGTCGATGACGGTCAGTTCGTGCAGTCGGGTGCGGGCCTGCTCGGTGGCGAGCGCGGCGGGGGTCGGGGAGTGAGTCATGACAGGTGTGATCCTTGATGGTCGACGCCGTCCCGGACCGGGACGTACAGTACCCCTAGGGGTATTTTTGGAGGAGTAGTCGTGGAACTGGAGCTTGAGGGCGCGGACCTGAAGGCCGTGCTGAACCGGCTGCGCCGGGCGCAGGGTCAGATCTCCGGAGTGATCCGCATGATCGAGGAGGGCCGTGACTGCGAGGACGTCGTCACGCAGCTCGCCGCCGCCTCGCGCGCGCTGGACCGGGCCGGTTTCGCGATCATCGCCACCGGCCTGCAACAGTGCCTGACCGACATGGAGTCCGGCCGCAGGAACGGCGAGGACCCGGAGGCGATGCGCGCCCGTCTGGAGAAGCTGTTCCTCTCCCTGGCGTGACACGTCGGGCGAGCCGCGTCACGCGACCGCGTCGATCAGCATGAAGCCCGCCACGGCCAGCAGCACCAGCGCGAAGATCCGCTGGAGCGTGTGCCCGGTGACCTTCGCGGCCAGCCGCTTGCCGTCCCAGGCCCCGAGGATCGCGGCGGCGATGAACGGCCCGACCACGGCCCAGTCCAGGCCCTCGACCCTGTCGGCGCGCATCGACAGCGCGGCCAGCGAGTTGACGGTGATGACCAGCAGGCTGGTGCCCACGGCATCGCGCATCCGCATGCCCAGCACCCCGACCAGCGCCGGTACGGCGAGGAAGCCGCCGCCGACACCGAGCACACCGGTCACCGCGCCGAGTCCGGCACCGGCCGCCGCCGCCCGCCCCGGCCGTACCGTCGCGGCACCCTCCGCGGACTTCGCGGACGGCCGGGACCGCAGCATGCGCACCGCGGCCATGCCCGCGACCAGGGCGAAGGCGGCAGTCAACACGCCCGCCGGTACATCCGCGGCGAGCGCGCCGCCCAGCATCGCCGGGCCGATCCCGGCCGCCGCGAACAGCAGCCCCGTACGTCGGCGCACATGCCCCTCGCGGGCGTGCGCGACCATCGCCGTGACCGACGTGAGCGTGACGATGACCAGACTCGCCGTCGTGGCTCCGACCGGGCTGAAGCCGAGCAGGTAGATCAACGCCGGGACGGCCAGGACACTCCCGCCGCCCCCGAGCGCGCCCAGTGCCAGCCCGATCACGGCGCCCGCGACCAGGGCGAGCACGACCGCGCTCACGCTATCGAGCCGTTCCCGCCACGGGCGTCCACCACCGGCAGGCCCGCCGCGGCCCAGCCCCGCATTCCGCCGATCACGTCCACGGCCTGCACACCGCGCGCCACGAGGAGTTCGGCGGCCGCGCGGGAGCGGTTGCCCGAACGACAGATCACCACCAGCGGCCGGGCCTGCGCCTCGGCGGGCAGGGCGGCCCCGGCGGCCAGCGCGGACAGCGACAGGTGCACGGCCAGCGGGGCGTGCCCCGCCTGCCACTCGTAGGGCTCCCGCACATCCAGCAGCACGGCATGCCCACCGCCGGCGGTCTTGTCGTGCCCGGTGCGCAGGGCCGCCTCCTTCACGCTCACCCGGCCCGGGCCACCCCGGCCTCGTCGCAAGATGCTCATCTCTGTTCCTGGCTCCTGTGTCGTCGTGTCGTCGTGTCGTCGTGTCGTCGTGTCGTCGGTGAGGATCGGCGGGCTGCTGCGGCCTTCGGCGCCGTCAGGGCTTCTCGAGGACGAGCCCCGCCTTTTCCGCGGCCTCGAAGGAGTCGTCCACGGCGACGACGTGACGGCCCGCGGCGTCCAGCAGGGAGGCTGCGACGGCGGCGCGCATGCCACCGGCGCAGTGCACCCACACCTCGCCGTCGGGAACCTCGTCGAGACGGCGGTGCAAGGTGTGGATCGGGATGTGGACCGAGCCCTCGATGTGTCCCCGGGCCCGCTCCGACGCCCGCCGCACGTCCAGTACGACCGCACCGTCCCCGGCTCGTGCGGCGAGGTCGGCGAAGGAGGCGCGCGCGAAGGTGGCCGGCGACTCGCCCTCGCGCGTCCAGTCGGCCGGTCCGCCGGTCGCCGCGGCCGCCGGCCGGTCGAGGCCGACCCGCACCAGCTCGCGCTGTGCGGCGGCGAGTTGCCCGGCCGACTCGGCGAGCAGGGTGACCGGCTTGCCCCAGGGGATCAGCCAGGCCAGGTACGTGGCGAGCTGCCCGTCCGCTTCGAAGTTGAACGAGCCCGCCACATGCCCCTCGGCGAAGGCGACCCGGTGGCGCAGGTCCACCACCCACTCCCCCGCCGCGAGCCGGGCGGCGATCTCCTCGGCGTCCGCCACAGCGGGCGGGGTGAGGTCGACCGGCGCGGGTCCGGCGGCGTTGACCGGCCCCATGTGCGTGTAGTAGGCGGGGATGTCGTCCAGGCCCGCCAGCAGCTCGGCGACGAATGTGTCCACGTCCCGTGTGAGCGCCTCGTTGGACACCTTCTCCTTGCCGATGGTCGTGTCACCGCCCTCGGTCTGCGCGGACGAGCAGAAGCTTCCGAACCCGTGGGTGGGCAGCACTGCCGTCTCGTCGGGCAACTCGGCGGCCAGCCGTCGGGCCGAGGCGTGCTGGGCGCGGGCGAGCGTCTCGGTCAACCGGGGCTCGACCAGATCGGGTCGGCCGACGGTGCCGATCAGCAGCGAGCCGCCGGTGAACACCGCGACCTCGGCTCCGCCCTCCTCCAGCACGTACGAGGTGTGGTGCGGGGTGTGCCCGGGCGTCGCCACGGCGCGCAGGGCCAGTGCGGAAGCGGCGTCGATCTCCGCGCGGTCGCCGTCCCGTACGGGTGTCCGCACGAAGGAGACCCTGGCCCCGGCTGGGACGAGATAGTCCGCACCGGTGACCCGGGCCAGTTCGAGGCCGCCGGTGACGTAGTCGTTGTGCACGTGCGTCTCGACCACGTGCGAGATCCGCACCCCGCGCCGCGCCGCCGCGGCGATCACCCGGTCGATGTCACGCGGCGGATCCACCGCCACCGCCGCGCGCTCACCACCCGCGAGATAGCTGCGGTTGCCGAGCCCTGACACCTCGATCGTGTCGACGAAGAACACCTGGCACTCCCTTCCAGCGAAGAATTACCCCCGGGGGTATGCTTACGACCGTAGCATGGGTACCCCCGGGGGTATTTTCACAGGCGGGAAAGAGCCGGAAAACGCTTCACGAGTGCCTCGCACACGGCAGGACACCCGCCACCCGAGCCGACCAGAAGGACCACCGTCATGCGCTACGACCGCACCGTGCACCTCGACACCGACTTCGCCACCGCCGTCGCCCGCACCCGCGACGCCCTCGCCGCCCAGGGCTTCGGCATCCTCACCGAGATCGATGTCACCGCCACCCTCAAGGCCAAGCTCGGCCACGAGATGGAGGACTACGTCATCCTCGGCGCCTGCAACCCGCCGCTCGCCCGCCGCGCCCTGGAGACGGACCGCTCCATCGGCCTGCTGCTGCCCTGCAACGTCGTCGTCCGCCGCGAGGGCGACCACACCGCGGTACAGGCCCTCGACCCGAACACGATGGTCGCCCTCACCGAAATCGACGCCCTGCGCCCCGTCGCCGAGGAGGCCACCCGTCGCCTCGACGCCGCCCTCGCCTCACTCGTCGCAGCCGGCACGGGCAGCTGACGCACGCCGGGCCCGCGCCTGCATCCGCTGTCGACGGACAAGCGGGCCATCGCACCCTTGAGTGCGCAACCCCTACGCTTCGGGGATGCGGGAGATGACGTTGCGCATCCGGGTGGCCGCCTACGTGCTGCGCCGCCGCGCGGGACGGTCCGAGTTGCTCGTGTTCGACCACGACGCGGACCTGCCGCCCGGCACACACGTCCCGGCGGGTGGTGTGGCCCCGGAGGAGCCGCTGGAGGAGGCAGTACTGCGGGAGGTCGCGGAGGAGTGCGGGCTGACTTGCGTACGGGTGGTGCGCCCTCTCGCGGAAGAGCACACTCCGCACCCGATCCGGCGTTTCCCCCGCCACACCACCTTCTTCGAACTGGAGGTGGACGACGACGCAGATGTCCCGGACGCGTGGGACCACCATGTGACGGGCGCGGGGCGCGACAACGGCATGACGTTCCACTGCCGTTTCGAGCCGCTGCCCCTGTCCTTCCCGCTGGCGGACGGCCAGGACGCCTGGCTGGACCGCCTGGAGGCAGGAGCGCCGTAGCCGGGTCGCCCAGACCCTGGTCGCCTCGCGCTCAGACCTGTTGCTCGAACTCCAGGGCCTCGTAGTGACGCTTGGCGATGTCGTCCCGGGGGCCGACGATCAGGGTCTGGGTGTAGACGGTGTGGTCGATCGCCTGACCGTGGATCTGCGCCAGCAGAACCAGCTCGCCCTCGTCCGGCGCCAACTGCCAGGGGCTGGAGAAACCGCCCAGTTGGACGTCGACTCCGTGCGAGGCGCCGCCCGCTGCCGCAGTTCGGGCGGCGTCCTCGAAGTCGTCCAGAAGGTCGTCCCGGTCCGCGCCGCCGTCCAGGAAGGCACTGGTCCCGGGGGCGTCGCGCCAGTCGGGCGCCCACGTCAGTCCCGGCACCGGGTACAGGTCGTCCGGTTGATAGACCGTGACCTGCGCCGGATCCCCCTCGATGTCATACGCCGCCGAACGTTCCGTGGTCCGCACCCCTGCGGGGATGTGGAGGACCACCGACGACTCCGGCTCGTACTCGATCTCGGTGAAGAACAGCAGCCTTCCGTCGCGCGGCAGTTCGATGTCCAGGGCTCCGGACGGCAGGGCCGCGCAGTCGACCGTCAGGACCAGCGGTTCGCGTCCGTCGGGCCAGTCCACGCCGTCCGGCAGGGCGGGCAGACCTCCTGTGCGCGCGGCCGGGCGGGCCTCTTCCTGCTGAGCAGGCGTCAGGTTCTGGAAGGGGACCAGGTGCAGGCACGGCCGCGCGCTTCGGAGCATCTCCTGGGCGACCGGCTCCGGGACGCCATGGCTTCGGGCCGTTCGAAGCACGAGTTCCTGCTGAAGCGAGAAAGTCATGACCGCGATCGTGCCAGGGCCCACTGACACCGGAGCCCAGGAGGAGCGGCTCAGCACCATGTCATCGACAGGATCCGTCAGTTGAAGGGGTCCAGTGTCAGGTAGGCCTGTTGCGGGTTGCCGTCGTGGACGAGGGACTCCTGATTGCCGACGTCGTCGAACGCGAAGGCGTAGGCCTTGCCGTCCGCCATCTGCGCGTGGATCTTCTTCGCGTACTGGTTGGTCACCGAGTCCACATAGAAGTTCGCGGTTCCGGTGTCCGGCTGGTTCGGGTTGACCAGGAGGGTGGAGCGGTTGAAGCCCGCGCACAGGGTGCGTGAAATGGGGCCGCGCACCTGGTCGTTGGGCGCGTCCAGGTTCTTGTAGCAGCCGAAGACGCTGGCCGCGTCCGGCTTCTGGAAGCTGGTGACGACGGCGCCCGAACTGTTCGTGAAGTTCATGACGTTGCCCGACACGCGGCCGAAGTACTTGGTGTTCGGCTGGTCGGTGAAGGGGGTGACCGTCAGGTTGGTCGTCGCGTACTTCTGCCATACGCGGTTGATGTAGTCGTCCATCACCGACGCGGGCAGCGCTCCCGTCTCCAGCCCGTAGGTGGGTGAGAGGGCACGCAGGACGGTGCCGTCGGAGCGGGTCTGGATCAGGTTCGCCCAGCCGCCCGCCTGGTTGCGCAGCGAGTTGTAGAACCCGTTGTAGCCACCCGACTTGAGGTGGCCGGTGGCGAGCGTGCTCCCGTCCGCGCGCTGCACGCCGACCGCGTAGGGGGCGGAGAACATGTCCACCTGGGTGCTGTTGATCCACAGGCCGGAGTCGTTGAGGGTGTACTCGGACCAGTTGAAGAGGATGTTGCGGTTCGGGTCGGACGGGTTCTGGACCGCGGGCTGCACCAGGCCGCCCGTGGTCAGCTTGAAGACGAGCTTCTGGCCGTAGGAGAAGTAGATCCGGCCGGAGAACTTCGGGATACGGATCGTCTTCGTCTGCCCGTTCGCCGGTCCCGCGATGGACGCGTCGGGCGCCGGCGTCGGCGGATTGCCGCCGGCCGGCCAGGCGTGGAAGGTGCCGTTCGCGTCCGCCCAGCCCTGCTGCCCCGTGCTGAGCAGGGTACCCAGGGTGTAGACGTAGACCGCGTCCCCGCGGCCGGAGTTGTTGGTCAGCTTGAGGGGGATCGTGGCGGGCACCGCCGCGTCGGCGGAAGTCGGTGCGAGGACTGTGAGGGCGGCGCCGAGCAGCGCGGCCGCCACCGTTGGCGCCGTGATCCGGCGAGTGAGCTTCCTGAGCACGCTCCACCTCCGTGTGGGGGGCACTGGGGGAGATTGGTCCGTACCTGTTCTGAGAGCGCTCTCAAAGTGACATCGTGGTTACGTGCATGTCAACGGTTCACGCATCAAATGCGCATCGATACCGGTGGATCGCGTTGAGGGTGGGGGTCGCGCGAAGCACGCTCCGCGTGACCCCCACCCTCAACTCACCCGTGGCTGACGGCTGTTCAGGGCGTCAGGGAAGGGTCCATTTCTGGTTCGGGCCGGTGTGGCAGGTCCACAGGTGGACCGGTGTGCCGTCGTTCCAGGTACCGCCGGACGCGTCGAGACACTTGGCGGACTGCGGATTGCGCACGGTCCCGTCGGCCTGCGGGGCCCACTTCTGCGCGCCACTGCCGTTGCACGTCCACAGCTGAACCTTCGTCCCGTCGGCCGAGCCACCGCCCGAGACGTCCAGGCACTTGCCCAACGCCCGGACACTGCCGTCCGCGGCGACGGTCCAGTTCTGCGCGCTCGTGCCGTTGCAGGTCCACAGCTGGACCTTCGTCCCGTCGGCGGTGTTGGCGTTGTCGACGTCCAGGCACTTGCCGTTCACGCCCTTGACCGCGCCCGAGCGGGGACCGGGCGGGGTGTCGCCCGACGGCTTGATCCGGATGTTGCGGAACGTGACGTCGTCGCCGTCGCCGTGGTTCTGGATACCGATGTAGCCCTGCTGGAGACTGCGGACGGGGTCCGTGTTGGTGAAGTCGTTGACCTTGACGCCGTTGAGGTAGATCTCCAACCGTTCGCCGGTGACCTTGAGTTCGTACGTGTTCCACTCCCCCGGCGGGTTCAGCGCGGCGTCCCGTGCCGCGAGGTCGGCGGACTTGAACCCGTACACGGCACCCGTGGTGCGGTCGGCCGCGTCGGTGGCGTCGATCTGGATCTCGTAGCCGTTGTCCACGGCCGACCAGGGGTCGTCGGAGGCGGGGAAGCCCAGGAAGACACCGGAGTTGTCGTCGCCGGCCATCTTCCAGTCGAGCTTGAGGCTGTAGTCGCCGGTGAACTCCTTCGCGGCGTACCAGAGCATGCCCAGTCCGCCGTAGGAGGTGAGGCTGCCGTCGGCGAGGGTGAAGCCGCCCGGGCCGGCCTGCCTCCAGCCGGTGGTGGAGGTGCCGTCGAACAGGGGGGTGTAGCCGGTCTCGGGACGGCAGTCCGCCTCGGTCATGCCGGCGGCCCAGCGGACACCGCCGAGCAGATGACGGCGGAAGGCGGCATCGCTGAAGGACTCCTCGGTGTGGCCGCCGCCGGTGTAGAAGGCCCGGCCGCCCTGGTAGTCCTTGCACCAGGCGATGGGGTGGTCCCCGGACATGTTCCCGCCGGTGTAGCTGGACTCGTCCAGGGAGGCCAGCACATGGGCGGTGGTGCGGGGGTTGGTGCGGTAGTTGTACCACTCGTCGGTGCGCTGCCAGGTGGCTCCGAGGTGGGCGGTGGCGTCGTGGGCCCGGTCCTCCACCTTGACGGTGGCGGACTGGATCGCGGGGTGGGACTGGAACAGGGCGCCTGCCAGGCCCGCGTAGAAGGGCCAGTCGTACTCGGTGTCGGCGGCCGCGTGGATGCCGACGTAGCCCCCGCCGCCCTTGATGTACTGCTCGAAGGCGGTCTGTTGGGCGTCACCGAGCACGTCCCCGGTGGTGGAGAGGAAGACGACCGCCTTGTACTGGCCGAGGTTGCCGGTGGTGAAGACCTGGGGGTCCTCGGACGCGTCCACGGTGAAGTTGTTCTGCGTACCGAGGGCTTGCAGCGCCGCGATGCCGTCCTCGATCGAGGAATGCCGGAATCCGGCGGTCCGTGAGAACACGAGAATCCTGTACGCGGGATCGGCGGCCGCCTGCGCCTCGGGGCGGGCGGTGGCCGGTGCGGCCTGCCGGGCCGGGCCGGCGGGTTGATCCTGCGCGGTGGGCAGGGCGGTGGCCTGCGGGGCCAGACAGAGCGCGAGGCCGGTGAACAGGCCGAGGACCGCTGTGAGTCGCTTGCGCATGTGAAGTCGCCTCCTCTCTACGGAAGGGTCCATTTCTGGTTGGCGCCGGTGTGGCAGGTCCACAGGTGGACCGGTGTGCCGTCGTTCCAGGTACCGCCGGACGCGTCGAGACACTTGGCGGACTGCGGGTTGCGCACGGTGCCGTCGGCCTGAGGCGCCCACTTCTGCGCGCCACTGCCGTTGCACGTCCACAGCTGGACCTTCGTCCCGTCCGCGGTGGCGCCGCCCGAGACGTCCAGGCACTTGCCCAACGCCCGGACACTGCCGTCCCCGGCGACGGTCCAGCTCTGCGCGCTCGTGCCGTTGCAGGTCCAGAGCTGGACCTTCGTCCCGTCGGCGGTGTTGGCGTTGTCGACGTCCAGGCACTTGCCGTTCACGCCCTTGACCGCGCCCGAGCGGGGCCCGCCGTCGGAGGTGGTGAAGGAGAACTCGTCGACGTCGAAGAGCGCTCCGGCGCCGCCCTTGAAGACGAGGTACAACTGCGTGGTGCCGCCGGGCTGGTTGGCCAGGTTCGCGGTCACGTCCTGGAAGGTCTCCCAGTCGCCGGTCACCGGCACGGTCGCCGTGCCGAGCAGGGTGCCGGCCGGGGACCCTGCGCGTACCTCGATCGTGCCGCCGGCGCCCGCGGAGGAGACCCGGGCGGTGAACTTGGTGGCGTTGTCGAGGGCGTACGGCGTGAAGGAGATCCAGTCGCCGTTGTCGATGTTCCCGACGGTCTTGCCGCCGTGGGCCGGACCGTGCGTGATGACATCCACTCCGGCCGAGCCGCCGTAGTGCTCGGCCTGCCGGTGGGAGGGCTGGACGATGTGCTGGTCGTGCGTGGTCAGCGCGGGCTGGCCGTTCGCGCCCTTGTCGGTGTACTCGGCGTCGAGGACACCGAAGATGTTGGCGTTGGGGTCATGTTCGCCGTCGGCCAGGGTCTGCAGCGTGCCCGTGCAGCCGGTCGCCGAGGTCTGCGGATGGCCGTGGCTGTCGTGTCCCACGATGAAGGAGACCTTGACCCGGGAGCAGTCGACGGTGCCGTCCTCGGGGTCGGTCACCGTCACCTTGAAGGGGATCGCGGCGCCGAAGTCGTGGATACGGCCGTCCGCGGGCAGGTCGATCCTCACGGTGGGGGCGGTGTTGCCGACGGTGATCTGCACGGATGCCGTGGCGCTCTTGCCGGTCGGGTCGGTCACCTTCAGCGTCGCCGTGTACTGCCCCTCGGCCGTGTAGGTGTGAGAGGGCGCGGCGGCGGTGGAGGTCGAGCCGTCACCGAAGGTCCAGGCGTAGGTGAGAGCGCCGCCGTCCGGGTCGGAGCTGCCGGCCGAGGAGAAGGAGACCGCGAGCGGTGCCTTTCCGGAGGTGAGGTCCGCCTTGGCCTGGGCGATCGGGGCGAGGCCGTCGGTGACGTGCTCGATGCGGTACAGGGCGGAGTTCTCGTCGCCGTTGAAGTAGCCGGTGCCGTAGTCGAGGACGTACAGGGCGCCGTCGGGGCCGAAGGCCATGTCCATCACCTGGGTGCCGGTCCAGGGGAAGGCGTTGATGGACTGCACGGTGCCGTCACCGCCGGCCTCGATGCGCTTGATCCAGCGGCGGCCGAACTCGCCCGCGAAGTAGTCGCCGTCGTACTCCTGGGGGAACTTGACCTCGGAGGTGGACGTGGTGTCGTAACGGTAGACGGGCCCGCCCATCGGGGATTCGGAGCCGCCGCCGAACTCCGGTACGGACGTGCCGTTGTAGGGGATCCAGGCCGGTCGCGCCGCGGGCAGGTCGGTCAGGCCGGTGTTGCGCGGTGAGGTGTTCTTCGGGGCGGAGCAGGAGAACTGGGCGCCGGAGGTGTTGGTGGCGAAGTCGTAGTCGGTGTAGGCGTCGTTGTTGCCGGTGCAGTACGGCCAGCCGTAGTTGCCGGCCTGGGTGATGCGGTTGAACTCGACCTGGCCCTCGGGTCCTCGCCCGGGCGCCGCGGTACCGGCGTCGGGGCCGTAGTCGCCGAGGTAGACGATGCCCGTGGCCTTGTCCACGCTCATGCGGAACGGGTTGCGGAAGCCCATCGCGTAGATCTCGGGGCGGGTCCTGGCGGTGCCGGGCGCGAAGAGGTTGCCGCTCGGGACGGAGTAGGTGCCGTCCGCCTCGACCTTGATGCGCAGTACCTTGCCGCGCAGGTCGTTGGTGTTGCCCGCCGAACGCTGGGCGTCGTAGGCGGGGTTGCGGGTGGCGCGCTCGTCGATCGGGGTGTAGCCGTCCGAGGCGAAGGGGTTGGAGTCGTCGCCGGTCGACAGGTAGAGGTTGCCCGCCGCGTCGAAGTCGATGTCGCCGCCGACATGACAGCAGATGCCGCGTGAGGCCGGCACGTCGAGGATCTTCTTCTCGGTGGACAGGTCAAGGGTGTTGTCGGGCTTCAGAACGAACCGGGACAGCCGGTTGACGCCGTCGAAGGGCGCGAAGTCGGAAGCCGAACCGTCGGAGGGGGCGTCGCCGCCCGGAGTGCTCAACTTCGGCGCGTAGTACAGGTAGATGAAGCGGTTGGAGGTGAAAGCCGGGTCCACGGCGATGCCTTGCAGGCCCTCCTCGTCATGGCTGTAGACGTCGAGCCTGCCCACCACCGCCGTGCTTCCGGCCCTGTCGGTGCGGCGCAGGGTGCCGTCGCGCGAGGTGTGCAGCACCGAACTGTCCGGCAGTACGGCGAGCGTCATGGGCTCACCCGTCTCGGCGACGCCCTTGGCCAGCGTGACCTGCTGGAACTCGACCGCCGCCGCGGCACGCCCGGCCGAATCCGGTGCGGCGACAGCCGCTGTTCCCGGCACGAGGCAGCCGACGGCGCACACCAGCGCCAGTGCCAGCGAGCGGAGGGGTCCTGGTCTTGCGAGTCTGACGGATTCCTTGCGCACAAATGTCTCCCGAGGCGTGGGGATGTGCAGGACCCGACCGGTCCTGTTCGGGGAGTGCAGGCGCGCGCCGTCGAACCGGTCTGCGCGCTTGCATGCACATGACCGGTCCGGTGCAAGGAAGTTAGCGGCCTTATTTCGTGGGCGTAACCCCTTTGGCGCGAGATCGCTCAACTTTTTCCATGATCAGGACAAAGCGCGAGGGCGCCGAGGGAGCAAGGGCCGTCGAGGCCACAAGAGCCGTTGAGGGGGCGCGAGACGGCGACAGACCACGGCTCAGGCCAACCCAGCCAAGGCCGTCACCCCCGGCTTGCCGGACAGCCGTCCTCAGCCTGGAGAAGCACCGCCGACAACGCTCCCTCGCTCTCTCGTCCGCGACCGCAGACAGGCACCGAGGCCGATCGCGACCGCCGCGGTGCCGTAGGCCCAGGCCTGCACGGGGAAACCGGGCAGGAGACGGCCCGCGAGGTAGAGCGCGGTGCCGGCGAGCGTGACGGTGAGCCATTCCCAGCGGCCGTCCAGGGCCACGAGAGCGACCACGAGCAGGGAGTACCACGGGTAGCTCGGGGAGAAGAGGAGCAGTGCGGTGCCGGTGAGCAGCAGTGCGCCGCGCCAGGGTCGGTCCGGGTCCCCGCGCCACCACACGTACACGCCGATCACCACCAGGACGACAGCTGCGGCCACTCCTGCGGCCGCGTCCGGCAGCAGGAGCCGTAGCAGGGCGAAGCGGCGTACATGGCCGGGCTCGTACCCCTCTTCGTGCAGGTATCCGGGGAGGTAGCCGAGCACCCCGGGCCCGGACATCGCCACGTACGGCAGGTAGGCGAGTGCGACGGTGGCGATGAGAGCCCCGGTCAGCCGCAGGACGCGGGCCGGTCCGCGTTGCCCGGACAAAGCTCCGGGCAGAGCAAGGACGGGCAGGAGCTTTACGGCGATCGCGGCACCCAGCAGCGCGCCCCGGCGGGCCCCCGCCGTGGCCGTGCCCATGGCGAGCACGAGGAACAGGACGCCGAGGGTGTCGATGTGGGCGTTGTTGACCGCCTCCAGAGCGACCGCGGGGCACCATGCCCACAGGGCCGCCCGGGCCGGGGCCCGCCCCGGGTCACCGCGGCGGCGCAGGACGCGGAGCAGGGCGAGGGTCGTACCGAAGGCGAGTGCCGCGCCTCCGACTTGGAGCGGCTTGTGCCGGCTGTCCGGCGGGGACACCGTGTGCACGAGGAAGTACCAACCCTCGGCGACCGGTGGGTAGATGGTCGGGACGGTGGGCCGGTTGATGCGGACACACAGGCCGCTCCGGGTCTGGGTCAGGCCCCACCCCTTGCACTCCTCCTGTGTGGGGAACAGCCACTGGTCACGCAGGTGGGCGAGTTGGGGTGCGGCGGGCGGATGGGCGTAGGGGGAGATCCCGGCGGCCTGGACGCGACCGTCCCACGCGTAGCGGTACATGTCGTCGCTGGTGCGCGGCTGTGCGGTGAGCCCGGCCAGGGCCACCGCGGCCGAGCCGATGAGCACCAGCACGGTCGCGGCGCGGACCGGGACCTTGCGGACGGCCCACACGGCGGCGGCGAACAGGGCCCAGGCCACGGCGTATCCGGCCAGCAAGGGGCCGGACGCGTTCGCCCTGTTGCCGGCCTGGAGGGTCACGACGACCACGGCGGTCAGGGCTGCGAGGAGGAGCCCGGTGCCGGCGATCCACAGGGACGCCGAGGGGCGCGTGGACGGGGCTGCCGGGCTCTGGCGGGGCAGGGTGGCGGCGTCTGTCATGGGCGGGGGTGCCCTCCGTGCGGTGCGGGGGCGGGTACGGCCAGGAGCCCCGTGTGCGGGCGGCCGAGTTCCAGGAAGGCGCGGCCGTCGGTGGTCCAACTGCCGGTGGAGACCCACCCGGTGGCGTCGGCGGCGCGCCGCAGGGCGGCGGTGCCGACGCGGGCCCAGGGGAAAGGCCGCCCGTGCCGGCCGTCACCGTCCTCGACGCGGACGACGAGGCGTTCGTCCACGTCCTGCGGAGCGGCTTCCACCAGCAGACGGCCACCGGGGCGGATCAGATGGCGCAGGCGGGCGAGCAGTGCCGCCGGATCGCCGCCGATGCCGACGTTGCCGTCCATCAACAGGGCCGTGGCCCAGCGGCCTTCCCTGGGCAGCCGGTCGAAGACGGATCGGCGCAGGGCCGCTCCGCCGTGCCGTCGGGTGCGCGCCACGGCGGCAGGGCTGACGTCCACTCCGAGTGCCGGTACGCCCATGGCGGCGAGTGCGGCCACCAGGCGTCCCGGGCCGCAGCCGACGTCCAGGACGGGGCCCCGGCAGCGGTGCAGTACGGCCGTGTCGGCGGCGTCGGGCGGGGCGCAGAAGCGCTCCACGTCCAGGGGCAGCAGCGCCGTCGCCGCGTCGGGCAGCGGTGCGACGCGGCGCAGGAACAGCGGGCCCCGGCCGGTGTGCAGGGCGCGGCCGTAGAGGTCGTCCGTCCAGGTCTCGGCTGGTCCGACGGCCTCGGCTGGTCCGAAGGTCTCCGCCGGACCGGCGGCGTCCGAGGGGGCGTGGCCGACTACGGCCGTCCCGGCCGCCGTGCCGCTCATCGGACCGTCTCCGCGAGGGAGGCGAGAACGGCGGCGAAGCGGGACCCGGGCGGACAGGACGTGACGACCGAGGCCGCGTCGGCGGCGGTGTCCACGTCACGGAGCGTCGGCAGGTCGCCGACCGTCAGTCCCGCCGCCACGAGTCTGCCGCGCTGAACGGCTCCGGTGCGCTCGGTGGACATCGGGACGCCCCGCACCAGCGCACCGCAGCGGGCCGGGTCGGCGAAGCCCAGGGCCCAGAAGCCTCCGTCGGCTGCCGGGCCGAACCAGGCGTCGTGCCCGTCGCGGCCGACGCCGGCCAGCAGGTCCGGGGTGAGCTGCGGGGTGTCCATGCCGACCAGGAGCGCCGGGCCGCTGTCGCAGTGTTCGAAGGCGGCGGCGAGACGTTCGTCGAGGCCTCCGTCCGTCTGGGGCAGGACCTCGAATCCGGGTGGCAGCCAGGGCCCGGGGGTTCCGTCGAGGACGAGGATCCGGCGCCGCGCGGGGACTTGGAGGACGGTGTGGAGCGTGTCGGTCAGCGCGGCCTCGGCCAGGGCTGCCGCCTCCTCGGGGGTGTAGGGAGGGGTCAGACGGGTCTTGACCCGCCCCGGCACCGGCTCCTTGGCGATGACCAGCAGGGTGGCCGAACTCGCCGTAGCAGAAGGGGCGTTCACCGGGCAGCTCCCGCAATGCCCTCACCTGGGGCCGGAGTCGGGGTGACGACCAGCTGCTCGGCCGGCAGTTCGGCCGACGTCGGGGCCACGGTCGGTAGTTCGGCCGGAGTCGAGGCCGCGGCCGGCAGTTCGGCGAGGACCGCGCGCATGTCGCGTACGGCCTGCCAGGTGCCGCGCCAGGTGCCGGTGACCTTCGAGCGGCCCGTCCGCGGGTGATAGGGCACGTCGGTCTCCGCCACCCGCCAGCCGGCGTCGGCGGCACGGACCACCATCTGCAGGGGATAGCCGGAACGGCGGTCGGTGAGGTCCAGGGCCAGCAGCGCTTCCCTGCGGGCCGCGCGCATCGGGCCCAGATCGTGCAGACGCAGTCCGGTACGGCGGCGGACCAGGCGGGCGAGCTCCATGTTGGCCACGCGGGCGTGCACGGGCCAGGCCCCACGGGCGGTGGGCCTGCGGCGGCCGAGGACGAGGTCCGCGGTCCCGTCCAGGACGGGTCCGGCGACCACGGGCAGCAAGGAGGGGTCCAGGGAGGCGTCGCAGTCGCAGAAGCAGACCGTGTCGGCGGTGGCGGCGAGAAGGCCGGCGTGACAGGCGGCGCCGAATCCGCGCCGCGGCTCGTGGACGACGTACGCGCCCAGCTGCCGGGCGATGTCGGGGGACCCGTCGGAGGAGCCGTTGTCGACGACGATGGCCCGCCAGCCGGGCGGGATGCGTTCCAGCACCCACGGGAGGGCCTGGGCCTCGTCGAGGCAGGGCAGCACGACGTCCACGGAAGAAGGGGGTGTCTCGATCACGTCACTCACCCTACGGACACAAAACAGACATAAGGGATTCGTTGTCCTTACGGAACCCTGACGTCGCCCGCGGCGTTCTCCGCCGAAGACCTGCCGGTGTGAGACTCAAAGGGTGAAACATGTACTCGTCGTGGACGACGACCCCACGGTCTCCGAGGTTGTCGCCGGCTATCTGAGCCGGGCCGGATTCGACGTCGACGTCGCCGACGACGGCCCCCTCGCCGTGGCCCGGGCCGCCGCCCGGCCGCCGGACCTCGTAGTGCTGGATCTGATGCTGCCCGGCATGGACGGACTGGAGGTCTGCCGCCGTATCCGCCTGACCGGCCCCGTGCCCGTGATCATGCTGACCGCGCGCGGCGACGAGGAGGACCGTGTCCTCGGCCTGGAGGTCGGCGCGGACGACTACGTCACCAAGCCGTTCAGCCCCCGGGAACTGGTGCTGCGCGTGGAGTCCGTGCTCCGCCGGGCCGGCTCACCGCCGGCCGCACGTCCCGGGGACCCCGGGACGCCTGGGACCGACGGCGCGGCGGAGCCCTGGCTGCGGGCCGGCTCCCTCGCACTGGACCCCGCCGCGCGCCGAGCCACCCGCGACGGCGTCGAACTGGCCCTCACCATCAGGGAGTTCGACCTGCTGGAGTTCTTCCTCCGGCACCCCGGTCAGGCCACCAGCCGGGAGCAGTTGATGCAGCGGGTCTGGGGCTGGGAGTTCGGCGATCTGTCCACGGTCACGGTGCATGTGCGACGGTTGCGCGAGAAGATCGAGGACGATCCGGCCAGCCCGCGGCTGATCAGCACGGTGTGGGGCATCGGCTACCGTTTCGACGCCCCCCAGGCGCAGGAGGACGAGGTGGGTCATGCTCGGTGACACGCTGCTCATAGCGCTCTACGCCGCGATCGGCGCGGCCGGTGCCGGACTGGTCGGCGTGGCGGCCCTGCGGGTGCTGCGGCACCGGTCCGTCGCCGTGTCCCTGGCCGTGGTCGCCGCCGTCACCGTGGCGGCGATGCTCGCCGGGACCATGCTCGTGTCGTGGGCGATGTTCCTGTCCGACCACGACCTGTGGGTGGTGACCATGGTGTGCGCCATGGCCACCGTCGTCTCGCTCGTCGTGGCCCTCCTGCTGGGGCACAGCGTGGTGCGGGGAAGCCGGGAGCTGACCGAGGCCACCCGGGCCCTCGGCGACGACGGCAGCTTCACTCCGCCCGTCGCCGCGCCCACCGCCGAACTCGCCGACCTGAGCCGCCAGTTGGCCGCCACCAGCGCCAGGCTCGCCGCCTCCAGGGAACGCGAGCGGGCGCTGGAGGCCTCCCGACGCGAGCTGGTCGCCTGGATCTCCCACGACCTGCGCACTCCGCTGGCTGGCCTCCAGGCGATGACGGAGGCCTTGGAAGACGGCATGGTCGACGACCCGCGCGTCTACCACACCCGGATCCGCGCCGAGGTGGGGCGGATGAGCTCCATGGTCAGCGACCTGTTCGAGCTCTCCCGCATCCAGGCCGGCGTGCTCACCCTGACCCCGGCCCGCATGTCGGTCTACGACCTCGTCGGCGACGCCATCGCCGGCGTCGACGCGCTGGCCAGGGAACACGGGGTACGGCTCGTGGGGCACGGGGTCGAACCGGTGCCGGTGGAGGTCGACGGCCGCGAGATGTCCCGTGTCCTCGCCAACCTGCTGGTCAACGCGATCCGCCGGACCCCGGCCGACGGCACGGTCGCGGTCGCGGCCCGCCGGGAGGCGGACCAGGTCGTGCTGTCCGTGACCGACGGCTGCGGCGGCATCCGCCCGGAGGATCTCCCCCGAGTCTTCGACACCGGCTGGCGCGGCACCGACGCCCGCACCCCGCCGGCCGGGGCGGGGCTCGGACTGGCCATCGTGCGGGGCATCGTCGAGGCCCACCAGGGGCGGGCGGCCGTGAGCAACGTCCCGGGCGGGTGCCGGTTCGAGGTGCATCTGCCGGCGGCAGTCTGAGGCCGGACGGGGCGGGCTGCGGACACGGCCGCGGAGAGCCACGCCGTGGGCCGGGGCCCGGCAAGACGCGCGACGAGCCCTCCGCGGGGAAGGCGCGCAACGAACGCGAGCCGCGGATGCCCCTCCCCGCGGGACACCCCCTCCGGCTCACCCCGCCCGCAGCACCGCCGTCGCGAACTCCGCCATCCCGTCCCCGAATTCAACCCTCGGCTTCCAGCCGAGTTCGTCGCGCAGTCGCTGCGAGGAGGCGGTGATGTGGCGGACGTCGCCGAGCCGGTACTCCCCCGTCACCACCGGTTCGGGGCCGCCGTACGCCCGGGCCAGTGCGGCCGCCATCTCCCCCACGGTGTGCGGCTGTCCGCTGCCCGCGTTGTAGGCCCGCAGCCCGCCCTCGGGCAGGGCGTACGTTCCGTCCAGTGCCGCGAGGTTGGCGTCGGCGATGTCCCGTACGTGGACGAAGTCCCGCCGCTGTCCGCCGTCTTCGAAGACGCGTGGTGCCTCACCGCGGGCGAGCGCGGACCGGAACAGGGAGGCGACCCCGGCGTAGGGGGTGTCGCGCGGCATGCCAGGGCCGTACACGTTGTGATAGCGCAGGGCGGCCACCCGACCGCCGGTGGCCCGCGCCCACGCGGCGGCGAGGTGCTCCTGGGCCAGCTTGGTGGCCGCGTACACGTTGCGCGGATCGGCCGGGGTGTCCTCCCCGACCAGCCCGGATGCCAGCGCCGCACCGCAGTGCGGGCACGGCGGCTCGAAGTCGCCGGCCTCCAGGGACGAGGGCAGCCGCGGACCGGGCCGTACGACTCCGTGCCGCGCGCACGCGTAGCGTCCCTCGCCGTAGACCACCATCGAACTCGCCAGGACCAGACGCCGTACGGCGGTCTCGGCCATGCCCGCAAGGAGGACGGCGGTACCGAGGTCGTTGCAGCCCACGTAGTCGGGGGCGTCGGCGAAGTCCTTGCCGAGGCCGACCATGGCTGCCTGGTGGCAGACAGCGTCCACGCCCCGCAGGGCGTCGGCCACCGCATCCCTGTCGCGGACGTCGGCGTGCCGCCAGTCCACCCCTGGGGGAATGGTCGGGGGCGTGCGGTGGGCGGTGGGCAGCAGGGCATCGAGGACGCGCACCTCGTGCCCTGCGTCGACGAGAGCGGTGACGATGTGCGAGCCGATGAAGCCCGCACCTCCGGTGACCAGGATCAGCATGGCCCCGACGGTAGGGCGGAACATCCGCTCGCGGTGCGTTCGCACCGGGAACGTCAGGGGTTCGTAAGCCTTGGCGGCCTCCCCGCTCCCCCGTTCGGCCTCCCCGCAACCTCATTCGGCCGGCACGTGGCCAGGGTCAGCAGGGCGAAAGCCGCGGCGAATCCGGTCATCGTGACCACGCCCCTGGGCCAGAAGATGTGACTGTCCACGAAGGACCAGCACGCGACGGCCAGGACCGCCGCACCCGGCAGCACCCGCACGCCGTGCCTGCGCCACAGCACCGCGCAGGTGGCGAACGAGGCGACGGCCAGCCCGTACACCCCGGCCCTGCCCAGTCGGTCCCCCATGGCGAACAGGTGCCCCGCCGCCCCGTGGACACCGTGATCCACGACGGTGCCGGCGGAGATGCCGGCCACGGCGTCCAGACCGGAGTAGTAGGCGGCGAAGACGAGACACCCCGCCCAGGAGAGCAGCGTCAACGCTCCCTCGACGTCACGGCGCGGCCTGCCCCACAACGGCACCAGCAACCCCAGGACCAGCAGGGGGAAGACCGGGAGAAGGACGACGTGCAACCCGGCCCACCGGCCGGCCGTGGCCGTCGTCAGATGCCGGGGATGCACCAGGCCCGCGACGGCCAGGAGCAGGGGCGGGGCGGTCACCACGAGCAGCACGCACAACGTTCGAAAGGGTCGCATGCGGCGACGCTAGGACGCGGCCGGGCGCTCCGACGCGGTTGCCCGCACGCCGTAAGGCACCCGTAAGGCACCCGTAAGGCACCCGTAAGGCACCCGTCAGACGACCCGATCCGAAACCGGTCGCCATGCCGACCGCGCCCCGACCGCGACGCACTCAGTCGTCACGACGACTGCGCCCCCGCCCCAACCTCCGCCCCACCGCCCACAGAACCGTCACCGCGGCCACCACCCCGAGCGCGATGAGCCAGTTGCGGGGATAGTCCAGCGGGAGTACCGACGGGTTGGCCGTCCGGCCCGGTCGCAGCAGCACGGGGAGCGCCACCACCGTCAGCGCGCCCGCGACCAGCAGGCCCCCGCGGACCGGCCCGCGCACACCTCCGCGCACCAGCAGCAGCCCGGTCAGCAGGATCGCGGGGGCGACCACCGCGTCGTGCAGGGCCACCGCCCCGGCCAGCCATACGAGGACGTCCGGGACGTCACCGGCCGTCCCCAGCAGGAAAGCCCCGACGCCCATGAGCGCCACGCCCGCCGCGCCCACGGCCACGCGCAGGGTGCTCATGCCACCACCTCCAGCCGGCCGACCCACTTGGTCTGGAGCACACCCGGCCGGTCGGGGGCGATGAGCCGCGCGGGGTAGCCGTGGTCGGGATCGAGTTCCTCACCGTTCAGCCGCAGTGCGAGCAGGGTCAGCGGGTCGCGCGCGTGCAGGTGTCCCATCTCCGAGACCCGGTAGCCGCCGCGCAGTTGCAGCGACACCACCCGCACGCGTGCCTGTGCGGGCGCGCCCGCCCGGTCCAGGAGATCCGCCACGCGTACGCCGGTCCAGCGCGCCGACTTGCTCCAGCCCTCCACGCACGCGATCGGCAGCTCCACCTCGTGCTGCGGCAGCGCGCGCAGGTCGTCGAGTGTCAGGGTGTACGGCCGCGGTCCGGACACCGTCAGGCGGTACTCCTCGTCGGCGATCCGGCCGACTCCGGCCGCGGCGGCGGTGCGATTGACCGGCAGGGACTGAGGGCCCTTGTCCGGGTCGCGGGGAGCGAAGAGGACGAAGTCCTTGAGGGGGGTGAAGGACTGGCCGACGGTCGTGAGCGTCACCGCTCCGACGGCCGTGGTCAGCGCGGCCAGCAGCGAGCGCCTGTCAGGGCCCTCCGTGGCCGGCAGGGCGAGCGTGCCCGGTGAACGACGGCTCCAATGCGCCCTGATCTCCGGGGACTTGACCGCGATGTGCAGCAGCAGCGCTCCGACGACCAGCCACGCCACCGCGTAGTGCACCGGTACGAACGAGAACGGCCACGGATACCACTGGGCCGTGTTGAGCAGCCCGGTCGCGAGCTCGAAGACGGCACCGGCGACGAGCACGGCGACCGACAGCCGTTCCAGGGCATGCCGGACCGAGCGCAGCGCGGGCCACGCGAACAGCCGCGGGTACACCGTCCACAGCTTCGCCAGAAGCAGCGGGATCGCGGCGATGCCGGACGCGACGTGCAGTCCCTGGGTGAGCCGGTATCCCCATACCGGGCGGCTGGGGATGTCGTCGGCGAGCCACCCCGGCGGGTGCTGCATGAAGTGGCTGACGAGACCGGTGAGGAAGCAGACGGCGAAGGCCGGGCCGAGCCAGCGGCCGATCACCGTCGCGGTCCGGGCGTCGTGCAGTCCGCCCTTGAACACCGGTGGTGTGACGCGTGGTTTCATGCCTCCATCCCACCGGCTGCGCGGCCTTACCGGAACAAACGAACTCTTACGGAACAAGAACGCATAACGGCGCCCCGGAAGGATCTCCCTCCGGGGCGCCGTGTGCCGCGGCGGCCGCTTTCTTACACCGCGACGATGCCCTCCATGCCGGACTCGGCGAAGGGGGGCAGTCCTGTGAGAGTGGTGACCTTGGTGAGCGAACCGTTACGGCCGATCCGGAACCCGTCGACCGTGCCCGACGTCGCGTTCTGCACGTACAGAAACTGCTCGTTGAGCAGCGGCCTCTGCACGACGGTGTCTACGGAAAGTCCCCTCCGGGGCTGATCACTTGACGACCCGTCAATTCACGTCTCCGGACTCGGAACGAAGTCATCGTGCCCCGGCGACCTGCGCCTGATGCGCCTGATGCGCCTGCTCATGCGGTAGCCCTCCACTCATCGCCAACCAGCCACTGCGGCCGACCGACAGAGCCAGAGTGGTCCGTGGGACGAGGACACATCAGCGATTCGGCCCCCACGTCACCGTCTCGTAAGAACCTCCCGCACGCCCCGAAGAGGCTCACCCGCCCCCCGGCGCCTCGGCCGGAACCTCAAGGGGGACCAACAGCCTCCGCCCAGCGGCACATGGCCGTCCCGTCACAGGATCGCCGACCGGAGGAGCCGTACACGGCCTCAGGGCTGAACTGCCGCGGTCGGCTCCGGGAAGGTGACGCCCGTCAGCTCCTCCGAGGCCGCCCACAGGCGTCGGGCTGCTTCCGGATCCGCGGCCGCCGGGGAGCGACCGACCAGGGTCGGGGCGCCGCGGGTCTCGAACATGCCGTCCGGGCCGACATAGCTCGCGCCGGGGAGGTCCTGGACGGCGGCGTACAGGGTGGGGAGTGCGCCCGCCCGGCTGTCCTGGGCGATGAGCCGGTTGCCCAGGCGCATGAGGGCGCGCCGCAGCAGGCTGGCGTCGTGTCCCTGGAGGTTGGTGGCGGCCCAGCCGGGGTGCGCGGCGTGGGCACGTACGGGCGAGCCCGCTTCGGTGAGCCGACGCTGGAGTTCCAGGGTGAAGAGCAGGTTGGCGAGCTTGGACTGGCTGTAGGCGGAGACCGCGCCGTACTCGCCGGTCATGTCGAGGTTGTCGAATCGGATGCGCGGACGGCCCGGGGACTTGTGCGCGAGGGACGTCAGCGTCACCACGCGGTCGGCGATGTGCGGCAGCAGCAGGTTGGTCAGCGCGAAGTGGCCCAGGTGGTTGGTGCCGAAGTGGGTCTCGAATCCGTCCTTGGTGCGACCCTCGGGGACGTTCATGATGCCGGCGTTGTTGATGAGCAGGTCCAGGTCGCCGTGCCAGTCGGCGGCGAACTCGCGCACGGAGGCGAGGTCGGCCAGGTCGAGGCGGCGGACCTCCACGCTGCCGCCCACCGTCGCGGCCGCGGCTTCGCCGCGCTCGGTGTCCCGTACGGCGAGGACGACGTGGGCGCCTGCGGCGGCCAGAGCGGTGGCGGTGGCTAGGCCGAGGCCGCTGTTGGCGCCGGTCACGACGGCGGTGCGGCCGCTCTGGTCGGGGATGTCGGTGGTGTTCCAGGACTGGGTGTGCGTGTTCTTTGCCATGACCCCAATGTATGCACCGATCACAATGTAGGCAACATTAACAAAGTGTGCGTCGTCTACACCCGGCTAGGCTGAGGGCATGACGAACCGCCCCTACCACCACGGAGACCTCCCCGCCGCGCTGCTCGCGCGAGCCGAGAAGACACTGCGCGAGAGGGGGGCGTCCGCGCTGTCCCTGCGCGAACTCGCCCGCGAGATCGGGGTGAGCCCCGCCGCGCCGAGTCGCCATTTCAAGTCCAAGCAGGCACTGCTGGACGCCTTGGCGCTGACCGGGTTCGAGCGGTTGGCCGAGGCCATCGCAGCCTCACAGGAAGGCGCGGGTGAGGCGTTCGCCGACCGGCTGGATTCCGCGGCCCGCGCCTACGTGGGGTTCGCCGTGGCCAACGCCGCACTGCTCGACCTGATGTTCTCGGTCAAGCACAGTCCGCAGGCGTCGGAGGCACTCGGGGCGACCTCCCACCGATGGTCCGATCAGCTCCTGGAACTGATCGGCGACGGGCAGCGACGGGGCGAAGTGCGCGAGGGCCCACTCGAACGGATTGGCCTGCCGGTCTTCGCGGCGCTGCACGGCTACGCCGGCCTGACGGTGAGCGGCGTCCTGCCGCCGGAGGTGACTGAGCACGGCTTGGACGACCTGATCGCGTCCACCCTGCGCGGCTGCGCTCCACAGTAGATCTCTCAGGAGAGCCGCAGTAGAGCCACAGGGGAGCCCCAGGAGAGCCGCGCAGGATGACCAGAGGGGTCACCGTTCAGGAAGCGGCTGAGGGTCATTCATCAGAGACGGGCGGCAGCAATACCCACCCACGGCCGCCCGCACGCCCCGCCCCTCCACAGCACAGCCCCACCTCAGATGCTTGCGCGGCTCAACGCACCCTTCCGCGTGGTTTCAACGCCACGGGCGGCAGTTCCGGAGCCGGCAACGGAGCACCGTCGTACCCCTTCACCTCCCCGAACCGTGTCCCCTCCATCCAGTCGCGGCGCGCCTGCTCGATCTCCGCCTGCGACCGCCCGATCCAGTTCCAGAACATGACGAGCTCCTCCTCGAACGGCTCGCCGCCCAGGAGCATCAGGCCCGCGTCCGACTCGGCGCGCAGCGGGAGTTCGGTGCGGCCGCAGCCGAGGTAGAGCATCGATCCCGGCAGCACCGGCACCCCGTCCACACGGGTCTCGCCGGACATGCACAGCACGGCGTACTCGAAGTCCGGTTCCAGCGGCAGCCGTACGTCCGCGCCGCCGGCCAGGGTCAGGTCGGCGCCGACGATCGGGGTGTACGCCGTGCCGGGTGAGCGCGCGCCGTCGAGGTCGCCCAGGATGAGCGTGGCCGTGAGCCCCGGTGCCGTGATCTGCGGCAGCTCGGCGTGGTGCTCGAAGCGCGGGTCGGTGTGGCGGTGCCCGTCGGGGAGGGCGACCCAGAGCTGGGCGCCGTGCAGGTAGCGGGCGTGGGACCTGGGGCTCTCCTCGGAGTGGCTGATCGCGCGGCCGGAGGTCATCAGGCCCAGTTCACGGGGGCGGATCGTCTGGAGGCTGCCGGTGGAGTCGCGGTGGAGCACCTCGCCCTGGTGCAGCCAGCTCACCGTCTGGAGGCCCATGTGCGGGTGCGGGGGCACCTGCATGCCCGGCTCGTCGGCGATGTCGTCGGGTCCGTAGTGATCGACGAAACACCAGGCACCGACCATGCGGCGGCCCAGGTTGGGCAGCAGCCGGCGCACCTCGCTGGACTCGC
Source organism: Streptomyces sp. 351MFTsu5.1 (assembly GCF_000383655.1). Taxonomy (NCBI): domain Bacteria; kingdom Bacillati; phylum Actinomycetota; class Actinomycetes; order Kitasatosporales; family Streptomycetaceae; genus Streptomyces; species Streptomyces sp. 351MFTsu5.1. The sequence goes on from NZ_KB911777.1 coordinate 471,747, forward strand.
CGAGCTTGACGTGGCGAGGGCTGAGGAGTTCGCGCACGGGTTCCGCCACCACGAAGCCGCGGCCACCGCACAGGGCGGGTACCGCCTCGCGATCAAGATTGCTCATGGCGCCCAACCTAGTCCCGTGAGGCGATTCGCGTCAGGTCGTCCGCCGGGCACAGGGCGCGGGCGCGGGCCGCAGGGCACGGGGACGGCACAGGGACAGCACAGCCACGGGGCGAGGCGGCCGCCGCAGGGCCGTGGCCACGACCGGATAACAGTAGCCATGGACATAGTAGCCATGTACTGTATCGAGGCATGAGTACGGCACCCGAGGGCGCGACGCCCGGTTTCCTGGTCTGGCGACTGTCGATGAAGTGGCGGGTCGCCGTCGACCGCGCGGTGGCCCCGCTCGGCCTGACCCACGCCCAGTACTCCCTGGTGACCTCGCTGTACGGCATGCAGCGCGGCGGCGAGCGGCCCAGTCAGCGGCGCCTGGCCGACCACACCGGCCTCGAACCGCTCTACGTCTCGAAGCTCGCGCGCTCCCTGGAGAGCGCCGGGCTCCTGGAGCGCACGCGCGACCCGCGCGACCCGCGCGCGGTGCAACTGGCGCTCACCGAGGAGGGCCGGGAGCGGACCGGGCAGGCCATCGCGGTGGTCCAGGGGCTCCTGGAGCAGTTGCTGGCGCCCCTCGGAGGCCTGGACAGCACCCGCGCACAAGCGTTCAAGCGCGAGCTGGCAACCCTGCTCGCCACACCCCTCGACCCGGCGATCTACACACCCCTCGACCCGGCGAACGGCAACCCGAAGGAGCAGTAGCCATGACCACCACCCCTCCCCTCCTGAACCCCCGCGTCATCGCCCTGGCCCACTACGCGGCCCGCGGAATCCTGGAGCGCGTCCTCGCCCGCCACGGCCTGACCTTCCAGCAGTCCGTCACCCTGCGCCTGGCCGCCGTCGCCGAGGACCCGGTCGAGCGGCAGCACCTCGTCGACGGTGTCGTCGACTCCCTCAAGATCGAGGCTGCGGAGGCGGACGCTGTAGTCGACGAACTGATCGCATCGGGCGCCCTGAGCCCCCAACAGCCCTCCCGGATCCGGATCACGGAAGCCGGGCGACAGCTGCACGAGACGACGTCCGCGGAGACGGCTCCCCTCTCCGCGCGGGTCTACGACGGCATCCCCGAGGAGGAACTCGCCGTGGCCGGGCGGGTGCTGAGCCTCATCACCGAGCGCGCCAACCGGGAACTCGCGGCACTGACGGCGTAGCAGCCGCCTCAGACCGCCGCTGTCCTCCTCCCCTTCCGGCGGGCGATCTCACCGAGGATCACGTCGGCCACGATGAACCCGGCCAGCGGGATGCCGAGCAGCGGCACGAAGTAGCCGAGGACCGCGATGACCACGACGCCCGGCACCAGGATCTGCGGCGGCACCTGCTGCCAGGCTCCGCGCGGGATCGGCCGTCCGAAGGCGGAGCCCCGGCCGCGCTGCCACCACATCCGGTAGCCCCACACGATCAGCAGGACCAGCGACAGGGCGAGGATCATCAGGGCGATCTGGTTGACCAGCCCGAACAGGACGCCGGTGTGCAGGTCGATGCCCCAGCGGGTCAGCTTGGCGAGCAGCGGGTAGTCGGCGAACCGCAGCGTGTCGGTGACCTTGCCGGTGGCCGGGTCGACGGCGACGGAGTCCTGCTTCTCGGGCCAGCTGCGCTGCACCTGTCGTACGACATAGGCCGAGGACGCGTCGGCGGGCGGGACGATCTCCACGGGGTCGCCGAGTCCCTCGGCGCGGGCCGCTGCCAGCACCTTGTCAAGGCCGACGCCGTGCTCGGCGTCCCCGGCGGAGGCGGAGGCGCCGTGGCCGGAGTGGTCGCCGCCCGCGGCGGAGGAGACCGAGGGGGTGGACTGGCCCAGCGAGGTGCGCAGTTCGTCGATGTTGGCGCCCGCGTACGTGGACCAGGTCAGGCCGGTCGCGGACAGGAAGAAGAAGCCGGCCGCGGCCCAGACGCCGACGGTGCCGTGCAGACCGAGGGTGCGGCGCCGCCCGGTGGTGCCGCGGACCTTGCGCAGGGCGCGGCGGCGGGAGAACCACAGCACGATGCCGCCGCCCGCGATCACCCACAGCCAGCTCGCGGCGAACTCGCTGTAGAGGCGGCCGTTCTCGCCGAGGTGGAGGTCGCGGTGGAACTCGTCGATCCAGGTGCGCAGGGGCAGCGCCCCGGTGGAGCCGTACTGCTCCAGCGCGCCGCGCACCTTTCCGGTGTACGGGTCGACGAACACGGCGAGCGTGTGACCGGGGTCGACACCCTTCACGCCCGACAGCATCACCCTGGTCGTCGCGTCGGCCTCGGGAGAGGGCCGTACCGCCGAGACGGTGCCCTCGGGGTGGGCCTTGCGCGCGGCGGCCACCTGCTCCGAGAGGGGGAGTTTGCTGTCTCCGACCGCGGTCACGGTCATCTCGTGGCGATAGACGATCTTCTCGGCCTGGAAGGCACCGGCGTACAGGAAGCCGGTGACGGCGGCGACCAGCAGGAAGGGTGCGACGAACACGCCGGCGTAGAAGTGCAGGCGCAGCACGAGCGGGCGCAGCGGGGCCCATCTGCCGGGGGCCGGCGTCGGAGCGGCCGGCCCGGGGGCCTCGTCCGTGGTCGTCGTGGGAGCGGTGGACATCGGCGGCTTCTCCGGGGGCTGGGGACGGTAGCGGTCCAGTAGTCGGAGGGCGGGGGCGCCGAGTTCCCGGCACGCCGAGTGACCCGCATCACACATGAGGCGCCCATGGCATCCTGACGCGATGGCAACCCCGAGTCCCCGCAAGCCCCTTGCCGACCTGATCGAGGAACTCCTCGCCACGGACGGCCCGCTCCCGATCGTCGCGGCCGGCGACCCGGTGCTGCGCAACAGCATCCAGCCTTACGACGGCCACCTGGACGCCGCCCTCCTGTCCCGCTTCGTCCAGGCCCTCCGCATCACGATGCACGCGGCGCCCGGCGTCGGTCTGGCCGCACCTCAGGTCGGGGTCCTCCTGCGGATCGCGGTGATCGAGGACCCCGCCCCGGTGCCCGAGGAGGTGCGGCTGGCACGCGGACGCGTCCCGCAGCCGTTCCGGGTGCTGGTCAATCCGTCGTACGAGGCGGCCGGTCCCGAGCGGGCCGCGTTCTTCGAGGGCTGTCTGAGCGTGCCGGGCTGGCAGGCCGTGGTGGCACGGCCTGCCGCGGTCCGGCTGACCTGCGAGGACGAGCTCGGTCGACCGGTGGACGAGCTGTTCACGGGCTGGCCCGCACGGATCGTCCAGCACGAGACGGACCACCTGGACGGCACCCTCTACCTGGACCGCGCGGAACCGCGCTCGCTGTCCTCGAACCGGGCGATGGCCGAACGCTGGACGCAGCCGACCCCTGAGCAGGCGGCTGCGTCCCTCGGGTTCGAGCTGCCCTCCTAGTTGTCCCGGTAGGCCTCCAGGAGCCGCAGCCACACCTCGCTGATCGTCGGGAACGCCGGGACCGCGTGCCAGAGCCTGCTGATCGGGACCTGGCCCGCGACCGCGATCGTCGCGGAGTGGATCAGTTCGCCGACGCCGGGGCCGACGAAGGTGACGCCGAGGAGGATCTCGCGTTCCAGATCGACGACCATGCGGGCACGGCCGCGGTAGCCGTCGCCGTAGAGGCCGGCGCCCGACACCGAGCCGAGGTCGTAGTCGACCGCGCGGACCCGGTGGCCCGCCTGCTCGGCCTCCGCCAGGGAGAGGCCCACGGCGGCGGCCTCCGGGTCGGTGAAGACGACCTGGGGCACGGCGTCGTGGTCGGCGGTCGCGGCGTGCGGGCCCCACGGGTCCGACTGGACCGGGCTTCCCGAGGCGCGGGCGGCGATGGCGGCGCCGGCGATGCGGGCCTGGTACTTGCCCTGGTGGGTGAGGAGCGCGCGGTGGTTGACGTCGCCGACGGCGTAGAGCCAGTCGCTTCCGGTCACCAGGAGACTGTCGTCGACCTCCAGCCAGCTGCCGGGCTCCCGGCCGACGGTGTCCAGGCCGATGTCGTCGGTGTGCGGGGCGCGTCCGGTGGCGAAGAGGATCTCGTCCGCCTCGATGCGGTCGCCGGTGCCGGTGACCACCACGACCGTGCCGTTCTCCCGGGTGACCGACTCGACCGAGGTGCCGGTGCGGACGTCGACGCCGGCCTCGGTGAGCGCCTCGGCGACGAGCTCGCCCGCGAACGGCTCCATGCGGTTGAGCAGGCCCTTCCCACGGACCAGGAGCGTCACCCGTGAACCGAGGGCCTGCCAGGCCGTGGCCATCTCGGTGGCGACCACGCCACCGCCGACCACGACCAGGCGTCCCGGCGCCGCCTTGGCGCTGGTGGCCTCGCGGCTGGTCCAGGGCTTGACCTTCTCCAGACCCGGCAGGTCGGGCAGCACGGCCCGGGTGCCGGTGCAGACGGCCACGGCGTGCCGGGCGGTCAGCACCTTCTGTGTGCCGTCGGGGGCGGTGACCGTGACCGTCCGCTCTCCGCTGAGGCGACCGTGACCGCGGTGGATCTCGGCGCCGATGCTCTCCAGCCAGCCGACCTGGCCGTCGTCCTTCCAGTCCGAGGTCCAGTAGTCCCGGCGCGCGAGGACCGCGGCCGCGTCGAGGGGGCCCTGCACCGAGGCGCTCAGACCGGGCAGGCGGCGCGCTTCCGCCTGGGCGATCGCCGGCCGCAGCAGGGCCTTGCTGGGGATACAGGCCCAGTAGGAACACTCCCCGCCGATCAGCTCGCTCTCCACGACCGCGGTGGAGAGCCCGGCCGCACGGGTGCGGTCCGCCACGTTCTCCCCCACGGGTCCGGCACCGAGCACCACTACGTCGTAGGTGCTGTTCGCGATGTCTTCCGTTTCCGTCATGGGCCCAGTCTGGTGGGTGGTGTGCGCCGGGGCCACATGGGTAAGCGCGCGGGACAGCGCGTGGAATACGTGCCCCACCGGGCGTGTTGTGCCGGACGGTTTCCCCGATACCAGGAAGAGGGTTGGCTCAATGAGCAGCACCGTGGAGCTCACCAAGGAGAACTTCGACCAGACGGTCACGGACAACGAGTTCGTCCTGATCGACTTCTGGGCGTCCTGGTGCGGTCCTTGCCGCCAGTTCGCGCCGGTCTACGAGAAGGCCGCCGAGGACAACCCCGACCTGGTCTTCGGCAAGGTGGACACCGAGGCCCAGCCGGAGCTGGCCCAGGCCTTCGGCATCCAGTCGATCCCGACGCTGATGATCGTCCGCGACCAGGTCGCGGTGTTCGCCCAGCCGGGCGCGCTGCCCGAGTCGGCCCTGACGGACGTCATCGGGCAGGCCCGCAAGCTGGACATGGACGAGGTCCGCAAGGCCGTGGCCGCGCAGCAGGCCCAGGCCGAGCAGAACGACCAGTAAAACCCCTGATCAGAACGGGTACGTCGCCACGTCCGCACGTACCGTCGTCCACCGCACGTCGGTGAAGGCCTCCACGTTGGCCTCGCCGCCGAACCGGGCGCCGGTGCCGGACGCGGCGATGCCTCCGAAGGGCGCGACGGCCTCGTCGTTCACGGTCTGGTCGTTGATGTGCACGATGCCGGTCGGGATCCGCTCCGCCAGGTCGAGACCGCGGGCCGCGTCCCCGGTGACGATGCCCAGCGAGAGGCCGTAGGGCCCCGCGGCGGCCAGGGCGGCCGCCTCGTCGACGGTGGCGAAGGACCGTACGGGCGCGACGGGCCCGAAGACCTCCTCCGCGTAGGCGGGCGTGCTGTCGTCGATGCCCGCGAGGACCGTCGGCCGGTAGAAGAGCTTCTCGTGGGTGCCGCCCGCGGCCAGCTTGGCGCCCTGGGCGGTGCTGGCGTCGACCAGGCCGCGCACCTTGGCGAGCTGGTTGTCGTCGATGATCGGGCCGAGGTGGACCTGCTCCCGGTTCGGGTCGCCGACGGCGAGCGAGTCGGCCTTGGCGGCCAGCCGCTCGACGTACTCCGCGTACAGCGACTCGTGGACGAGGTGGCGGCCCGTCGTCATGCAGATCTGGCCCTGGTGGAAGAAGGATCCCCAGGCGGCCGTGGAGATGACGGCCTCGATGTCGGCGTCCTCCAGGACGATCAGCGCGGAGTTGCCGCCGAGTTCCAGGTGGGCGCGCTTGAGGTGGCGTCCGGCCGCCTCGCCCACCGCGCGGCCGGCTGCGGTCGACCCGGTGAAGGAGATGACGGGGACGCGCGGGTCGGCGACCAGGGCCTGGCCGACGTCCGGGCCGCCGGGCAGGACGTGGAAGAGGCCCTCGGGCAGCCCGGCCTCCGCGAAGACGGCGGCGAGCGAGAGACCGCCACAGACCGCGGTGCGCGGGTCGGGCTTGAGGAGCACCGCGTTGCCCAGGGCGAGCGCGGGGGCGACGGAACGGATCGACAGGATCAGCGGGGCGTTGAACGGCGAGATCACGCCGACGACACCGACCGGGACCCGGCGGGTGTACGACAGCCTCGGCGCCTCGCTGGGCAGGACCTGACCCGCGGGGCGGGAGGCGAGGGCGGCGGCCTCGTAGCACTCCTGGGCGGCCACGTGCAGCTCGAAGTCGGCCTTGCCGGGTATGGACCCGGACTCGCGGACGAGCCAGCCGCGCAGTTCCTCGGCGTGCGCGGCGAACAGGTCACCGGCCTTGCGCAGTACCCCGGCCCGGACGAAGTGCGGGAGCCGGGCCCATTCGGCCTGGGCGGCGCGGGCGGCCTGAGCGGAGCGCTCCACGTCCTCGCCGGTGGCGAGGGTGACGGTGGCGAGGGTGTCGCCGGTTGCGGGCTCGGTGACCGCGTACTCAGGTCCCGAAAGGGGGTGGGGCTGCCAGCTCTTGGGGTCGAGCAACGACATGACGGCTCTCCGTTCGATCACCTGCGGGACTCACGCGGGCAGGGGTGGTCCCGTGTAGTTCGCGGCCAGTTCGGCGGCCGCATGGCGGGATACGGTGATGCGGCGCAGCCGTGCGAGCTGCATCCGGCTCTCGAACGCATCCCCGTTTGGTTGAGCATGCAACATCCTAGTCATGTCGTACGAGAAGCGCGTGGCCTGCCACACACGAGACAGACACAACTCCGAATATCTGTCGATCAGTTGTGTGGATCCCTTGCGGTGCGCCTCGGTGAGGGCCCGCGCGAGGACGGACACGTCCGACACGGCGAGGTTGAGCCCCTTGGCCCCGGTCGGCGGCACGATGTGCGCGGCGTCCCCGGCCAGCAGCAGGCGGCCGTGCCGCATGGGTTCGTGGACATGGCTGCGCATCGGGGTCACCGACTTGGCGGTGACCGGGCCCCTGGCGAGGGTCCAGTCGGCGTCGATCGCGAAGCGGGCGGCGAGCTCGTCCCAGATGCGCTCGTCGGACCAGTCGGCGGCGTCCGTGCCGTTGGGGACCTGGAGGTAGAGGCGGGAGACGGACGGGGAGCGCATGCTGTGCAGCGCGAAGCCGCGCTCGCCGCGGGCGTAGATCAACTCCTCGCAGGAGGGCGGGACGTCGGCGAGGATCCCGAGCCAGGAGTACGGGTAGTCGCGCGCGTACGTCCGGCTCGTGGCCGCCGGGAAAGCCCTGCGGGCGATGCCGTGGAAGCCGTCGCAGCCGGCGACCCAGTCGCAGGCCAGCGTCCGTTCACGGCCCTCGTGCCGGAACCGCACCACGGGGGCGTCGCTGTCCGGTTTCTCGACCGCGAGGGCCTCCGCCTCGAACAACAGCGGTGGCCCTTCGGCCAGCTGGAGCCCGACGAGGTCCTTCACGATCTCGGTCTGGGCGTAGATGGTGACCGTGCGGCCGCCGGTGAGCGCGGGGAAGTCGATGCGGTGCCGCTCCCCCGCGAACCGCAGCTCGATGCCCCGGTGGACCAGGCCCTGCGCCTCCAGGCGGTCGGCGGCCCCGCAGGCGCGCAGGGCGTCGACGGTGCCCTGCTCCAGCATTCCGGCCCGCTGGCGGTGCTCGACGTACTCCCGCGTCCTGCTCTCCAGGACCACGCAGTCGACGCCGGCGCGGTGCAGCATGCGCGCGAGGAGCAGTCCGGCGGGGCCGCCGCCGATGATCCCGACCGTGGTGCGCATGGCAGGCCTCCCTGCGTCCGTCAGCTGGAGTCGCGGTGCACCACCGTGGCACCCAGCACCGTGTGCGTCTCGGTCGCGGCACCCGGTTCACGCACCGCGCGGTCGACGAGTTCGGCCAGGTCACGGCCGGACGGCAGCTCGATGTGGACGGTGCTGAGCCGGGGGCGCAGCAGCCGGCCGAGGAGCAGGTCGTCGGCGCCGATCACCGCCGTGTCCTCCGGGATGCGCAGCCCCTCGTCCTGAAGGGCTCGCATCAACAGCATCGCGTATTCGTCGTTGTATGCGAACACGGAGTCGAGTCCGAGCTCCCGCCAGCGGGCTGCGAGCTTGACCGCGGCCTGCTCCTCGAAGGCGAGGGGCAGCTCGGTGAGCGTGGCGTCCGTGCCGAGCAGGGCCCGGCGCACACCTGCCAGGCGGGGCAGCGAGAAGGCCTCCAGGCCGGCCTCCTCGGGCACCACCACGCCGATGCGGCGCCGGCCGCGTGCGTACAGGTGGGCGGCGGCGCAGTGGCCGACCCGCTCGTGGTCCATGAGCAGGGCGTGGGCGCCCTCGACGGCCTCGGGGGCGAAGGTGACCACGGCTCGGGCGCCGGAGCGGCGGAGCAGGGCGACACCCTGCGGGCCGAGTCCGGTGCCGGGCACCAGGACGGCGACCGGGCGCAGCTCGGCCCAGGCGCGGGCCGCCTCCTCCCCCTGGAGGCCGACGCTGCCGTACTGGACGACGGTGTAGTCGAGGCGGCCGAGGGCCCACTGGAGTTCACTGATGAACTGGCTGTAGAGGGGGCCGACCGGGATGGACGGGGCCGGCATGAGGACCATCCGGCTGTGGCCGGCGCGCAGGCTGCGGGCGGCCGCGTGCGGGACGTACCCGAGTTCCTTCGCGGCGGCGTGGACGCGGCGGCGGGTGGGCTCGCTGATCCGGACGGCGCTGGTGTTGTTGAGGACGTAGGAGACGGTCGCGCGCGAGACGCCGGCCAGGCGGGCCACATCGGCACTCGTGGGCACGGAACGCGGTAAGGCGGACGCGGACGTGTTCTGTATCTGCACCATGACGATCGTCATCTTTGCAGAAGCTGTGACGGCGCCCACATGTGGGGTTGCCGCTCTCGCCGGGCTGCCGCTCAGCGCTGCGGATCGGCGCCGGTCACACGCGTCACGAGGTCGTTCCAGCCGGCCTCCAGGCGCCCCAGCGGCATGTCGCACTGCCGGGTGAGGTGGTGGATGAGGGCCGGGTCGAGGTACGCCATCAGCGTCTGGGCCAGCAACTCGCAGTCGGCGTCCGGGAGTATCTGCCGAAGCAGCATGGCGGTGTGCATGTGCAGGGCGCGCGCCGCCGGGTGGGAGTGGCGCCGGGTCGGCTCCGACTGCGCGGCCAGCAGCAGGTCCAACTGTTCGGCGTAGCGGTACAGCACGGCCACGCCGAGTGCCCGCAGCCGGTCCACCGGCGGGGCTCCCGGGCCCAGCGGGGGCGGGCCGGCGAGGAAGTCCGCTTGGAGCATGCGGGCGGAGTGGTCGAGGAGCGCCAGGAGCAGTCCGGTGCGATCGCCGAAGCGACGGAAGACCGTGCCCTTGCCGACTCCGGCGGCCGTGGCCACCGCCTCCATGGTGACGCCTGCCACACCGTGCTCCGCGATCAGCCGGGTCGCGGCCTCCAGCAGCCGAGCCCGGTTGCGGGCCGCGTCGGCACGCAGGCACGGCTCGTCGGAAGCGAATCCGACCTCCAGGAGACGGGGCTTGTCGGAGGGCTCCTCGGGCATCGGCAACGGGGACAGGGTCTCGGACATGAAGCCAGCGTAAAGCATCGGGAAGAAAACTGGACCCCGGTCCGTTTGGGATGCTAGAAATTAAACGGACCCCGGTCCGGAACATTACGGCAGTGTTTCAGCACCCTTGGAGTAACGCATGTCTGTTCGCATCCTGGCGCTCGTCGGATCCCTTCGCGCCGGCTCGCACAACCGCCAGCTCGCCGAGGCGGCCGTCAAGCACGCTCCCGAGGGCGCGGAGATCGTGCTCTACGAGGGCCTGGCCGAGATCCCCTTCTACAACGAGGACATCGACGTCGAGGGCAGCGTCCCGGCGGCCGCCGCCAAGCTGCGCGAGGCCGCGCAGGCCTCCGACGCGTTCCTGTTCTTCTCCCCCGAGTACAACGGCACCATCCCGGCCGTCCTGAAGAACGCCATCGACTGGCTGTCGCGTCCGTACGGCGCCGGCGCCTTCGCCGGCAAGCCGGTCGCCGTCGTCGGCACCGCGTTCGGCCAGTTCGGCGGGGTCTGGGCGCAGGACGAGACCCGCAAGGCCGTGGGCATCGCCGGCGGCAAGGTGCTCGAGGACGTCAAGCTGTCCATCCCGGGTTCCGTGGTCCGGTTCGCCGAGACGCACCCGGCGGACGACGCGGAGGTCGCCGCACAGCTGGCCGAGGTCGTGGCGCAGCTGCACAGCAACGCGGGTGAGGTTGCGGCCGCCTGAACCTGCGGTGCTTGAAGCGTTTGGCTCGAGGGGCCGGAGTTCTTTGCACTCCGGCCCCTTTGTGTGTCGCCTGCGGGTCGGTGGGGGTTGTTCGCGCAGTTCCCCGCGCCCCTGACGGGGCGCTTCACGCCACCGCGGTTTTTGCCAGAGCCCTCAGTTCCCTCACCGCCGCCGCGACCGCCGGGCGTTCGTGGGCTCCGGTGCGGGTGCAGGTCAGAATCTTTCGGTGGGGGTTGCCCACACAGCGGATCCTCGTGATCGGCAGGTCGGGGGTCAGGTGGGCCAGGCAGGGGATCAGCGCCACGCCCAGGCCGTGGGCGACGAGATGAGCGGTGACGTTCCACTCCACGGCCTGATGGACCACGTTCGGGGTGAAGCCTGCCGCGCCGCAGGCCGACATGACGTGGGTGCGGCAGGCGCTGTCCACCACGGGGGCGATCCAGTCCTCGTGGGCCGCGTCGGCGAGATCCACCCGGTCACGCCGGGCCAGCGGATGGTCCGCGGCTACGACCAGGTCGAACGGGTCGTCCAGCAGGGGCTGTTGGTCGAAGCGGGCGTCGCTCATCGGCGGGTTGTACGGAGTCGCCTCCACCACGGCCAGGTCGATCGCCCCCTCGAAGAGCAGGTCGAAGCTCTCGGGCAGCCCCAACTCCCGGATGCTGACGGTGAGTCGGCTGTGCCGCTCGCGCAGCCGGACCGCCATCGGAGCGAGCAGCGCCGAGACGGCACCGGCCAGACCGCCCACCCGCAACAGTCCCGCGGACTCGTCCTGGTCGGCGTGCAGCTCCAGTTCGGCCTGTTCCCAGCGGGCCTGGATCGCGTCGGCGTGCGCCAGCAGGCTCTCGGCTGCCGGGGTGAGTCGGATGCCGCGGCCCTGGGGTTCGAGGAGGTCCACGCCCAGGTCTCGGGCGAGCTGGCGGATCTGCTGGGAGGCCGCCGACGGGGTGAAGTGCAGGGCCCGGGCCGCGGCGGTGACCGTGCCGTAGTGGGCGACCGCCCTCAGGACGTGGAGCCGGCGCAGGTCAATCATGAAGCCCACGCTTCAAGGTCACGTCCAGAAAGTCAACGTGGACGTGAACGAAGACCCCGCCGCATGCTGGCTGTGTCGCGACGGCCGTACTCAGTCAGTGGATGCGAAGGAGCCACCATGACCAGTCCCACCCGCGCCGTCTGCCCGCACTGCGGCTGGCCGGACGACGCCGAGCCCTTCCAGGTGGTGTCCCGGCACGGCACGGGCGACGGTCGCACGGTGTGGGCGCGATGCGGCTGCGGGTCGTTGCAGGTGCGGGTGGTCGACGGTGGGGGCACGCGGGTCGTCTCGCGCAGTCGGCCCGCCGTTGCCGAGGCCGGTTAGTCCAGTTCCGCCAGGCGCCGTACGGCGGGCGCCGCGAACTGTTCGATCCACTGCGCGGGGGCGCCGAGTCGCGGGGCGAGGATGACCGTGTCGATGCCGAGCTCGGTGTAGCGCGCGATGTCCCGGGTGAAGGTGTCGAGGTCGCCCTCGGAGGCGGACTCGCCCGCATAGAGGACGGTCTTGCGGATCTCGTCGTAGTCGCGTCCCTCGGTGTCGCAGTGGCCGCGCAGCACGTCGAGCTTGTGGACGACCTCCTCGGGCGAGGTGGTGAAGAGATTGCAGGCGTCGCCGTGGCGGGCGACGAGGCGCAGCGTCTTCTTCTCCCCGCTGCCGCCGATCATGATCTCGGGATGCGGGCTGCTGACCGGGGCCGGTACGCACAGCGTCTCGGCGAGCCGGTAGTAGGTGCCCTCGAAGGGACCGTTCGTCGCCGGGTCCCACATCTGGAGACAGATCCGCAGGGTCTCCTCCAGCCGCTCGAAGCGCTCGGCGACGGGCGGGAACGGCACGCCCAGGCCCTCGTGCTCACGGTCGTACCAGGCGGCCCCGATCCCGAGGGTCGCGCGGCCGCCGGAGAGCACGTCGAGCGTGGTCGCGATCTTGGCGAGCAGGCCCGGATGACGGTACGTCACTCCCGTGACCAGCGCGCCGAGGCGGACCGTCTCGGTGTGGGCCGCGAGGAAGCCGAGAGTCGTGTAGGCCTCCAGCATGGGGTCCTCGGCGCCGCCGTTGAATTCCATCTGGAAGTAGTGGTCCATCACCGACAGCCAGCTCACCCCGGCCGCCTCGGCCGCGCGGCCGGCGGCAGCGAGTTCGGCACCGAGAGCGGGGCCGCCCGCGGGATGGTCGAACCGGTTGATGTGCACACCCACACGCATGTCGTCTCCGCTCCCGGGACCTGGCCGATGACGGCGACGCTACGACTTCGAGCGCGCTCGAAGTCAAGGGGGAGGGAGGCGAGGGCGGGAGCAGGGGCGGAGCCTCTCGAAGGGGTGGGTGGAGGCGGCGCGTTCCGTCGTCACCAGGGCTGGGGACGTCGATCTGCCAGCAGGCCAGGGAAAGGACACGCAGGTCACGCATGCGCGCATGCGTCGCTCTCCGTTGTCACCCGCCGTACGGCGGGCAGCTTCCGCCGTACGGCGGCGCCCCGGACCGGCGCCGAGGGGCCGATCATGGCGCCACGAGCCGCCGCACCCCGCGTGAGGAGAAGCCATGACGCATGTGCCGCCCCCGTTCGACCCCGAACTCGGTGCCGCCCTGGATCTGATCAGGGACGTGATCTCGCCCGGCCTCACCCTGGACGAGATCGACGTCGTGCGCCAGGGACCGGGCATCCAGATGCTGGCCGAGCTGGACCTGACGCTGGGCGGGTTCTTCAAGGTGGAGGACCGGTCCGTGCCCGGGCCGGAGGGTGCCCCGGAGATCTCGCTGCTCATCGCCCGGCCCGTCACCCCGGAGCCCGGCGGTCCCGGGCGGCCGGTGATCTACCACGTCCACGGCGGCGGCATGGTCCTCGGCAACAACCGGCTCGGCGTCGACGCTCCGCTGGCCTGGGCGCGGGAACTGGACGCGGTGGTGGTGTCGGTGGAGTACCGGCTGGCGCCCGAGCATCCGCATCCGGAACCGATCGAGGACGTGTACGCCGGGCTCGTGTGGACCGCCGAGCACGCAGGGGAGATCGGCGGCGACGCCGAGCGGATCGTCATCGCGGGAGCGAGCGCGGGTGGCGGTCTCTCGGCGGCGCTGGCCCTGCTCACCCGGGACCGGAAGGGACCCCGCCCGATCGGTCAGCTGCTGATGTGCCCGATGCTGGACGACCGCAACGACAGTCCGTCGACCTACCAGATGGCGGGCCTGGGGGTGTGGGACCGTACGGCGAACGAGACCGGGTGGACGGCGTTGCTGGGTGAGCGGCGGGGCGGACCGGACGTACCGGCGTACGCGGCGGCGGCCCGGGCGGAGGACCTCTCGGGGCTGCCGCCGGCCTTCCTCGACGTGGGCTCCGCGGAGACGTTCCGCGACGAGGTCGTCGCGTACGCGTCCCGGATCTGGCAGGCGGGCGGAGTGGCCGAACTGCACGTGTGGCCCGGCGGCTTCCACGGCTTCGACGGCTTCGCTCCGCAGGCGGCGCTGTCACAGACCGCACGCGCGGCTCAGGTGACGTGGTTGCGCAGGCTGCTGGGCAACTGAGGCTGCGGGAGGGGGTGCCGCGGGGTGGCGTGGCGTGTCGGGCGGATGCGGCAGCGCCGGAACGCCCCACCCCGCTGCCCGCATCGAGCCACCGCGGCTCCGCCACGGCCCGGCCGTGCGGTTCCCCGCGCCCTCTCAGGGCGCTTCGCGGCGCCGATGGCGCACCATAGCCGTATGAAAGAGCTGGCCGGGCGCCTGACCGCGCTGGACCCGGACGCCGGTGCCGCCGTGCGGGTCATCGCCTACTTCGATCGGCTGTCCGAGTCCCGGGCGGGGCTGGAGTCCCTGGTGCGGGGCGCCGCCGTGCTGGCCGGGGTGCCCGCGAGGCTGGTCGACGTGGAGCGGCGGGTGCGGGTACGGGTCGAGGCCGACGGCACGCGCCGGGACTCCGGGGCCCCGCCGGAAGCCGGCTGGCCTTCCGCCGCGCTCACACCCGGCGGGGCCGCCGCGCTGTGGCTCGAACGGACCGAGGGGGCGCCCAGTGTCGTGGACGCGGTGATCCTGGAGCGGGCCGCGGGGGCCGTACGGCTCGTGCTGGACCGTACCCGCGGACGGGCGCCCGTGGACGACCCCGCGCTGGTCGAGACCGTGCTGGACGCCGCGGCCCCGGAGGCGGCGCGGGTGCACGCGGCACGGGGGCTCGGGCTGGATCCCGGGGGAACGGCACGTGCGCTGGCGCCGCTCGGCGGGCGGCCCCTCGTCATGACCGGACGGGCGGACACCGAAACGCTCACCGGACGTACGGGCACCGGACGGGTCGGAGTGGGGCCCGAGGTGCCCGTGCCCGAGCTGCCGCGCTCCTGGGCCCAGGCCCGTACCGCGCTGCGGTTCACCGCGGAGGGCACCGCCCAGGATCCGGGGCCGAGGATCGTGCACGCCGACGAGCTCGGCGGTGTGGCGCTGCTGGCCGACCTCGTGGCACCGGGCGCGGAGGCGCCGCCCGATGTCCGGGCCCTGGAGGCGGCGGGCGCGAGCACGCCCTGGCTGCTGACCACCCTGGACGCCGTGGTCTCGACGGCGAGCCTGCGCGCGGCCGCCGCCGGGATCAACGTCCACCACTCCACGCTCCAGGACCGGTTGTCCCACGCGGAGCATCTGCTGGGCTGGCCGCTGCGTACCCCCCAGGGCCGGCTGCGACTGCAACTGGCCCTGACGATGCGGCACTTGACCCGGTCGTGAGGGAACCGCCGCGGCCCGTCCGGCGGAACCCGGACTCGGCCCCGACCGGGTTCGCTCTCCGCGGGGACCGGCCGCCGGTGCGGGTGCGCTCGGCTACTTCAGCGCGAAGGACGTCAGGTGCTGCCAGTCGGTGCCGGTGTAGGTGACGAGGTCGACCTTCGACACCCGGGCCGCGAAGGGGAGGCCGGTGCGGATGTCGGCCTCGGCTTCGTCCAGGACGGTGTCGTCGCGGGACTGGGCGACCGTCAGATGCGGGTGCGGCTCGTACTTCCCGCCGTACGGCGGGGCCTCCGGCCAGCGTGCGACGACGGCCTCCGTGAGCCGGCGGAACGGCGTGTCCGGGGCGGGGGCGAGGTAGAGCAGTCCGGGAAAGCGGCCGCAGCCCTCGAACCGCACGTCGAAGGAGGGGTGGCTGCCGAGGATCTCGCCGAGGGCGGCGCGGGTGCCGGCGTCGACCAGCGGCTCGGGCAGGAACGGGAAGAGCACGGTGACGTGTGCCGGGACGCCGGCCCGGGCCGCCGGATCGAAGCGGTCGCGCCAGGCCCGCACCGCGGGCTCGGCCTCCGGCACGGGCACCACGAGGGCCGTCTGGCCGCTGACGAAAGAGGCGGATGCGTCGACAGTCATGACAGGGGTGTACCAGCCGGCGCCCGGAGGCCGCGACCCGACAGAACTTGCACACACGCACATCAGGCCGACGCCGACTATTTCACCGATGACATATTCTTGACCCCACCACTTCGGGACGGAGGCCCAGCGCCATGACCGCGACTGACCCGGCACTCACCGCCCTCGCCCAGGGCTGGTGTGCGCTCTCCCTGCTGCACGGCAGGATCGAGGCGCACATCGAGCGCGCCCTCCAGGCCGGGCACGAGCTGAGCGTGCGGGAGTACTCCCTGCTGGACGTGCTGAGCCGGCAGCACGACGGGGAGGGCGGCCATCTCCAGATGAAGCAGGTCGCCGACGCGGTCGTCCTCAGCCAGAGCGCCACGACCCGGCTGGTCACCCGCCTCGAGGACCGCGGGCTGCTGACCCGCTATCTGTGCCCCACCGACCGGCGCGGCATCTACACCGATGTCACCGACGCCGGCCGCACCCTGCTGGACACGGCCCGCCCGACCAACGAGGCGGCCCTGCGCGAGGCGCTCGACGAAGCCGCCCGCAATCCCGAACTCGCCCCGCTCGTCAAGGCGATCGAAACCCTCGGCGTCCCCGCCTGAGCGTGGTCGTCGGCTGCAACTCCTGGCACCCGGACGCATTCCCGCCGATCTCCACGGGCAGGGTCTTCAGGGATCAGCCGTGAAGGAACGCGCCGCGTTTCGTGCATCTCGCGCAGAGGAACGGAGTTTCAGCGTGCCGACGAACCAGGCCACCGCCCCCGGGAACGACGCGTCACCCACCCGGATAGAGCGTCTCGACGAGGAGATCATCGCGCTGCTGGCGCGCCGCCGCGAGATGGCGCAGGAGCTCCCCGCTCCGGCCCGGGCCCGCGCGGTGGACCCCGGGTTCACCGAGACCGTGCGGGAGATCACGGACCGCTACCGCCAGGAGCTCGGCGGGGCCGGGGAACTCGTCGCCCGGGCGGTACTGGTGCTCTGCACGCCGGACCGCCAGAACTGACGAACCGGCCGGCCCCCGGGCCGCACTGGGGGCGGGCGGCCTCCGCGGCCCGGGGCGCCGCCCGGTTCAGCCGTGCGTCACCACGGCAGTGGGCCGTGGACGTCGAAGTAGCCCCCGGTCGGGCCGTCCGGTCCGATCTGCGCCATCCGTACGATGATCTCGGCGCCCTCCGCCACGGTCTGGGTGCCCGTGTTGCCGTTCAGGTCGGTCCTGGTGAAGCCGGGCTCCACGGAGTTGATCCGCAGGTCCGGGAACGCCTTCGCGTACTGCACGGTGAGCATGTTGACCGCGGTCTTGGACGTCGGGTAGGCGATGCCCGGATAGAAGTGCGCGGGGTGCTCGGGGTCGGAGAGGTGGGTCAGCGAGGCCAGTCCGCTGCTGACGTTGACCACGACGGGCGCGGCCGAGCGCCGGAGCAGCGGCAGGAAGGCGTGCAGGACGCGGACCACTCCGAAGACGTTGGTCTCGAAGGTGGTGCGCATGTGGTCCGCGGTCACGGTCTCGGCGACCGGCACGCTGTTGTCGTCGGTACGGGTCTCGATACCGGCGTTGTTGATCAGGACGTCGAGGCCCCCGTCGGCTTCGACGGTCTTGGCGGCCGCCTCCACGGACGCGTCGTCGGTGACGTCGAGCAGCACGAAGCGGGCTCCGAGCTCGTCGGCGGCGCGCCGGCCGCGCTCGGCGTCACGGGCCCCGACCCAGACGGTGTGGCCGGCGGCGACGAGTCGGCGGGCGGTCTCGTGGCCGAGGCCCTTGTTGGCTCCGGTGATGAGTGTTGTCGTCATGACACCCACCGTCCCGCGCCGTCCCGGAGGCAGCCAGAAGACCCTTCTTCCTGGGACTGGCGGTACCAGGCACAGGGGCGGCCGACGGTGTTCACTGAGGGGCATGGCGGCGACGGAACTGGGACAGGCACTGCGGCGCTGGCGTGACCGGGTCGCCCCGGACGCGGCCGGGCTGCCCTACGGCGGGCACCGGCGCGCGGCCGGACTGCGCCGCGAGGAACTGGCCCTGCTGGCGGGCATCTCGGTCGACTACGTGACCCGCCTCGAACAGGGCCGTGCGGTCAACCCGTCGGTGCAGGTGGTCGAGGCGCTGGCCCGGGCGCTGCGGCTGTCGGGGGACGAACGCACGTACCTGTTCGGGCTCGCGGGCCAGGTGCCACCGGGCCCCGATGTGGTGCCGGCCTTCATCACGCCCAGTGTGCAGCGCCTGCTGGACCGGCTGGTCGACACCCCCGTCGCGGTCTCCGACGCGGCCATGACGCTGCTCGTGACCAACCCGATGTACGCGGCACTGCTGGGCGATCCGTCCGTCCTGCGCGGCCTCGAACGCAACGGTGTCTGGCGGAACTTCACCCGGATGGCGAGCCGGGTGCGGCACACCCCCGAGGAGCGGGCGGCTTTCGAGACGGGCATGGTCGCCGAGCTGCGGGCGACCGCGGCCCGCTATCCCGCCGACCGTCACATCCCGCTTCTGGTACGCGAGTTGCGGGGCCGGAGCGAGCGGTTCGCCGAGCTGTGGGACACGGGGGTGGTGGGTCGGCTCACCGCCTCGCGCAAGACGATCGAGCACCCGCAGGCCGGCATCCTCACCCTCGACTGCGACCTGCTCCGGGTCGACGAGGGCGACCTCCACATCCTCGTCTACTCGGCGGAGCCCGGCACCGAGGACGCCGAGAAGCTGCGCCTGATCTCGGTCCTCGGCACGCAGAGTCTGGTCTAGGGCCTGTCCGGCGGTCTCCTGTGGCAGCCTGGTGGGGTGCCGAAGGACGCCTACCGCGTGAGACCTCTGGACGAGACGACCTGGCCCGACTTCGTGTCGCTGGTCGAGCGGCACAACGGCGTGTGGGGCGGCTGCTGGTGCATGGCCTTCCACGCGGAGGGAGTGGGCCGCCACAAGTCCCCGGAGCAGAACCGCGCGGAGAAGGAGCTGCGGGTCCGGGAGGGCAGGGCGCACGCCGCACTCGTGTACGACGGCTCGGTCTGCGTGGGCTGGTGCCAGTTCGGGCCGACCGGTGAACTGCCCCGGATCAAGCACAGGCGGGTCTACGAACAGGGCCTGGGCACTCCGCCCGACTGGCGCGTCACCTGCTTCTTCGTGGACAGGGGCTACCGGCGCAAGGGCGTGGCGGCCGCCGCGCTCTCCGGCGCCCTGCGGGAGATCGCGCGGCTCGGCGGCGGCACGGTGGAGAGCTATCCCGAGGACGCCGGGAACCGCGCGGTCTCCTCCTCGTTCCTGCACAACGGGACGGTGGCGATGTTCGAGGCGCAGGGCTTCGGGCGCACCCGGCGGATCGGAAAGCATCACTGGGTCGTCACGAGAACCCTGCCGGGCCACGCGTCTCGCGACGAGGTCAGTCGGTCTTCGTGACGGGGACCCACACCCCGTCCCAGTGTTCGGCGCCCCACTCCTCGAAGCGGCCCACCTCGGTGAAGCCCAGTTTCCGCGCGAGACGCAGGGAAGGCTCGTTGGCGGTCGAGGTGGAGAGCACCATCGGTGCGCCGGGCTGCTCGCCGGCGAACCAGTCGAGCGCCGCCGCGCAGGCCTCGGTCGCGTATCCGTGTCCCCACGCCGTGGGCAGCAGCAGGTAGCCGAGTTCGGCCTCTCCGGCGCCGGGACGGACCTGGCTCCGGTGGTCCGCGTCCCGTCGGTTGAGCTCGACGATGCCGATCATCGCGCCGTCGAGCTCGACCACGAAGAGTTCGAGTTCGTCACGGGGCCGTGGGCCGCCGAGATGGGCGTGCACCTCCGGTGAGGCGAACAGGTCGATGAACGCCGTTCGGTCCCGGGCCTCGGAGGCGCGGAGCACGAGCCGTCGGGTCCGGATCGGGGCGGGTGGCCAGGCGACGGGTCCGGGTTCAGCCATGGCGGGGAACTTATCGCACAAGAGCGAGCGGTTCCTGCGGTGGGCGCCCGCCCAAACCGAATCAGGATGTGAGCCACCCCACAATCGATACGCTCCCGTTTCGATAGCTCCGGAGTTACGCTGATCCCACGAAAACGAAACCGTTTCGTTTAGCACGATTGCCCGCTGGGCGGGGACGGAGCACGCACGCCATGACCAGCATCCTCATCGCCACCGGCCAGGCACTTCAGCGTGTCGGCCTTCGTATGCTCCTGGAGTCGCAGCCCGATCTGACCGTGGTCGGCGAGGCGGCACCCGGACCCGAGACGGTCCGCCTCAGCGCCCGGCTCCGACCGGACGTGGTCCTGCTGGACAGCCGGAGCACCGACCCGGACACCGCCGAGACGGTCCGCCGTATCGCCCACGCCCCGGACGGCCCCGCCCCCCACGTCCTGCTGCTCACCGCGGACGACGACACCTCGCCCTACGCCGCCCTGCGCGCCGGGGCCGCGGGGCATCTGCCCGAAGGGGCCACCGCCGAGGAACTCGTCGCGGCCGTCCGGGTCGTGGCCGCGGGTGACGTCGTCGTCTCCCCCGGGCTGACCCGTGCGCTCATCGACGCCGTCCGCAACCAGCGGACCGTGGACGGGCCGGCGTCCGGCAACCGGCTGGGCAGCCTCACCGGACGCGAGCGCGACGTGCTCGCCGCGGTCGCCTCCGGCGACTCCAACTCCGAGATCGCCGACCGGCTCTCCATCGCACCGACCACGGTGAAGTCCCACGTCAGCAACATCCTCACCAAGATCGGCGCCCGCGGCCGGGTCCAGGCGGTCGTCTTCGCCTACGAATCGGGACTGGTCACACCGTCCCAGCACGTCCTGCACGCGTGAGCCGTGGCCGACCGGGACCAGGCCCGGCCACACCCGCGCGGCGCGATCACGCCGCCGTATAGCCGAGTTGTCGCCGCATGTACGGCGTCATCAGCGTCTTCGCCTTGGCCAGCGTCGTCGTACGGCCACCGAGGACCGCGGTCTCGCCGCCCGGTACCGGGAGCATCGTGACGCCGTCCGCCGGGCCGAAGGGGACGATCAGCGGGGTGCGGTGGACGGGGCGGTAGAAGCGCGGTTCCTTGCGGTGCCGGCCCGAACTGCTCAGGTGGGCGCGGATGTTCCAGGCCGCGAGGTCCGCCTGGGCGAGCGCGGCCGGGGTGATCTTCAGCTCGCTGGCGTCGTTGACGTCGCCGACCGCGAAGACGTCCTGGTGCCCCTCGGCCCGCAGCGCACGGTCGACCTTCACGTGCCCGGACGGGGTCAGCCAGTCGCCGTGACCGGCGAGGCGCAGCCAGAGCGTGTTGGGGGTGGTGCCGGTGGCCCAGAAGGAGAGGTCGGCGGCGATGACGTCGCCGTGGGCATCGCGGTAGGTGCCGAAGTCGTTGCCCGGGGACATGAAGGAGTTCAGCCGGATCTCCACGTCGTGGGCCTCCAGCCAGGCGCGCGCCCGGCGTCCGGCCCGCTCGCTGCCCGTGGCGCCGAGCAGGGCGGGGCCGGAGTGCGCGAGCGTGACCCGGGCCTGCGGCCGGGCCAGCCGGATCTCCGCGCTGAGTTCGACGCCGGAGGGACCGCCGCCGACCACGAGGACGTGCTCGGCGCCGGCGATCTTCTGCTGGTGCTCGTTGAAGGTCTTCACTGCCTCCTCGGTGGTGCTCCCGCCGAACCGGGCCGGCGCCGGGTAGTCGGCGCCGGTCGCGATCACGACCACGTCGTACGGCAGCCGCGTCCCGTCGGCCAGCAGCACCTGCCGCGCGGCGGTGTCGATGGTGACCGCCTTGCCGAGGAGGACCTGGCCGTGCCGCAGCAGACGGTCGTACGGGATGAAGGGAGTCACCGTCCACTCCCTGCGCACCCCGGCCCGCAGGGAGGAGATGCGATGGAAGAAGACCTCCTTGCGGTCCACCAGCGTCACCCGTGCCGTGTGGTCCAGCCGCCTGGCAAGGCGGACGCCCGCATATCCGCCGCCGATCACCACTACATCGCCGTCACTCACGCCGAGTCTCCTGAAACCGTGGGGGGAGGGAGTGCCATGACGGACGAGTCCGCTCCCCCGTGCACTCGGATGACGGCGAGCGTAACGCTTGAAACATAAAGCTGCGGTTGGTGTCTGTGAGCTTTCCGTGAAGTTCGACGGCGAGGCCGCCGGTGCCGCTGGTCACGAGTGCTCGGGCTTGAGTCCGGTCGGCACGGCACCGACCGGATCCGACAACGCCCCGCCGCCCGTGCGCGGTTACTCCGGCGGGGTAGGCGTGTCGTGGGTGCGGTACATGGCCTGGACGTCCAGTTCCAGCTGGACCGTGGGGCCCACCACCGCGATGCCCCGGGCCAGCATGGAACGCCAGTTGAGGGTGTAGTCCTCGCGGTGCAGCTCCGCCGTCGCGAGGGCCGCGCAGCGCAGTTCCTCGCCGTAGCCGCCGTTGACCGTGCCCAGGTACGTGGTGTCCAGGGCGACCGAGCGGCTCACGCCGTGCATGGTCAGGCTGCCCTGGAGGGTCCACTTGCTGCCGCCGCGGTAGACGAAGCGGGTGCTGACGAAGTCGATGTGCGGGAAGCGCTCGACGTCGAGGAAGTCCCCGGAGCGCAGGTGGTTGTCGCGGGTCGTGTTGCCGGTGGTGATGCTGGAGGCGTCGATCCGGACCTGGACCCGGGACTGCGACATGTCCTGCGCGATCTGGATGCCGCCCTCGAAGCGCTCGAAACGACCGTGCACATGGGCCATGCCGACGTGCTTGGCGATGAAGCGGATCGCGGTGTGCGGCGGATCGAACAACCACACGCCGGGGGTGGGCAGTTGGAGAGCCTGGGCGGGCTGGAGCCAGACCCGCTCGGCGGGCGCCGCGCCGGTGGGTCCGACCTCGACGGTCTCGCGGTGCGGCTGGAGTCCTTCGGCCGCGGCCATCAGGCTGTAGCGGCCGGGCGGGAGCACGGCCACGAAGTAGCCGTAGGGGTCCGACATTCCGCGCGCCGCGACCCGGTGCGTGTCGAGGGCGGTGACGGTGACGTCGGCACCCGACAGGGGCGAGCCCATCGGGTCGACGATCTCACGTGCCACGGCGCCCGCGCCTTCCGGGAGGGGGACGGAGAGGCCCGCCGCCTCGGCAAGGGCAGCCTTGGACCGCCGGCGCCTGAGGAGTGCGAGGGCCATGATGTTCACCTTTCCTAGGGGACGTGCTGTTCTGCCGCGGGACTCACGGTCGGCGGCCCTCGAAGGCCGCCTGGAGCACCGCCCGCACACCCTCCGTCGTCACGGGACGCGGATTGGCGTACGGCTGTCCCGCCACCTGTCGGGCCGCCTCGGCCACGTCGGTCTCCTTGAGGCCGAGTTCGGCGAGGGAGCGCGGAGCGCCGAGGCGTCCGGCCAGGTCCCACAGGGCTTGTGACGGGTTCTCGGCATCGAGTGCCCTGCTCAGCGCGGCCGACGCGCCGGGAACGGCGGGCGTGTTGTAGGCGAGCGCGTGCGGCAGGACGACGGTGTGGGTCTCGGCGTGCGGCAGTCCGAAGGTACCGCCGAGGACGTGGCAGAGCTTGTGGTGCAGGCCCATCGTGGTCGCCCCGAGGCAGGCCCCGCACAGCCACGCCCCGTACAGGGCACGGCCGCGCGCGTCCAGGTCGCCGGGCCGCGCGGCGAGCAGCGGAAGCGCCTCGGTGATCGCCCGTACGCCTTCCTCCGCCATCAGCGCGATCAGCGGGGAGGTGTCCGGGGCGTACAGCGCTTCCACGGCGTGCGCGAGGGCGTTGACGCCGCTGGTCACGGTCAGGGGCACCGGAAGGGAGACGGTGAGCTCGGGGTCGTAGACGACACTGCGGGGCTGGACCTTCGGGTCCCGCCCCGTGCGCTTGACGCCCGCCTCGGTCAGGCCCCAGACGGGGGTCATCTCGGAGCCCGAGTAGGTCGACGGGACGGCGATCAGCGGCAGTCCGGTGCGCAGCGCGATCGCCTTGCCGAGGCCGATGGAGGAACCGCCGCCGACCGCGACGACCCCGTCGGCCCCGGCCGCGCGCGCCGCCGCCACGGCCCGCTCGGCGTCCTCGACGGGAACGTGCATCCGGGCCTCGGCGTGCAGGCCCGCGCAGGAGTCGCCGAGCGCGTCCGCGACCGCCCGCGCGACGGCCTCGCCCCGGCTGCCGCACACCACCAACAGCCGCCGCAGACCCAGGTGTTCGGCCTCGGCGGGAGTGGCGCTCACCGCGGCGCCGGCCCGGAAGACGACCCGGCCGGGACGGCTCTCGTAGGTGAAGTCGCCGGTGAACGTCATGCGTTCGGCTCCAGTACGAGGTCGAAGCGGGCGTGGCGGAAGGGGTTCGGCACGCCGAACTCGGCGGCCAGGGACGGGTCGTCGGTGGTGGCGAAGTCCTGCACCAGGCTCCGCTTCACGGCGAAGACGGCGTCGGAGTCGAGGTAGTCGCTGCCCGCGACGAAGATGTGGGTGGTGACGGGGGTGTGGCCCTCGGCGCCCACGATGAAGTGGATGTGCGCGGGCCGGTAGGGGTGCCGTCCGGTCGCGCGGAGCAGGTCGCCGACCGGGCCGTCGGTCGGGATCGGATACGGCGCCGGGACACAGGTGCGGAACCAGAAGCGGCCCTCGGCGTCCGCGGTGAACAGTCCGCGGCCGTTGCCCGCCGGCTGGACGCCGGGCTGCTGGACGTCGTAGAAGCCGCCGTCGTCGGCCTGCCACACGTCGAGGACGGCGCCCGGCAGCGGGGTGCCGTCGGCGGAGCGCACCCGGCCGCTGACCACGCAGGGCTCGGTGCCGCCCACCAGGTCGATGTCGTCGCCGAGTGCACGGACGGGCGACTCGGTCATGTGGAAGGGGCCGAGCACGGTGGACTCGGTGGCGCCCTGCACCCGGTCGCCGTTGATCGTCTCGACCAGCATGGACAGGCCGAGGACGTCCGAGAGGAGGATGAACTCCTGCCGGGTGTCGGTGCACTTCTGCCCGGTCGCGGTCAGGAAGGAGATCGCCTTCTCCCACTCCTGCTGGGTGAGCCGGGTCTCGCGCGCGAAGTCGTGCAGATGACGGACGAGGCCGGTGAGCAGTTCGCGCAGGCGTGGATCGGCGGTCGCGTGGAGACTGGCGACGGCCTCCTCGGTGACGCTGCTTCCGATCGTGTCGGTGGTCATCCCGGCTCCTCGTGCTCGACGGCGTTCCGCTTCTGCCATGGTCGCGCGTTATCGGGCGTGACCGAGGATGCGGCGCAGCGCGTCCGAAAGGACGTCGAGAGCGTCGGGCGCGGCGGTCGCGTGCCGGAAGGCCACGAAGCCGTCGGGCCGTACGAGCAGGGCGCCCGCGTCGGAGACCTCGCTCAGCCGCGCCCAGTCGCCGTAGGGGTCCTCGTACTCCTGCCCGGGCCCGATGACCACGGTGGCGATGTCCACGTCCTGCGCCTCGGCGGCCCGGATCCAGCCTTCGCCGCCGATGCCGGTGAGGAGGGTGAAGCGGCCCTGGCCGACCGTGTCCAGCGTGGACAGCGTCCGGGTTCCCGAGGTGATCCAGGCGTGCGGGATGCGGGCGCCCGGGCGGGAGGTGGGCTGGTGGTGGAGTTCGGGATCACGCGGGAACGTCTCCGGCGGGGTGCCGTCGGGGACGATCGCGTCGGACGTGTAGCGCTGGTTGAGGTCGACGCCGTGCGCGTTGAACTCGTACACCTTGAAGGCGATGGCCTCACGCAGCTTCGCCCGCTGCTTCTCGGCGGCCTCGCCGGCCTCCTTGCGGGCGGCGATGTTGGCCCACAGCTGCTCGGGGGTCTGCGGAGAAAGGCCGTCGAGTGCCTCGAAGATGGGGGCGGTCTCGCCGATGGACCGGTTGGCACGGGTGACGACCTGCTTGCCGACGGGGGCGCGTTCGGCGGTGTAGGTGTCGAGGAGCTTCGGCGAGGCGTTGCCGTCGAGGACGAGCTTCAGCTTCCAGGCGAGGTTGTAGGCGTCCTGGATGGAGGTGTTGGAGCCGAGGCCGTTGGACGGCGGGTGCCGGTGGGTGGCGTCCCCGGCGCAGAAGACCCGGCCGTTGGAGTACGTCTCGGCGTACATCTCGTTGACGGTCCACGCCGAGGACGACTTGATCGTCACCGGGATCTCGTCGTCGCCGACCAGCTGCCGTACGACGGACTCGGCGTACTCGGTGGTCAGATCCGGGGCGCCCGCGGTGACGTCGTAGCCCCACACGATCAGCCACTCGTTCCACGGCCGCACACAGCGCACCAGGCCCGCGCCGATGCCGCCGACGGTGGCACCCGGGGCGAGGACCCAGTAGAGGGTGGCGGGCCGGTGCGCGGTGTACCGCGTCAGGTCCGCCTCGAAGACGATGTTGATGCTGCCCGCCACGCCCATCTGGCCGCCCATCGGCAGCCCGGCGTCCTCGGCGACCCTGGAACGGCCGCCGTCGGCGCCGATCAGGTACTTCGCGCGGATCTCGTACGTGTCGCCGCGCAGCCGGTCCCGGACGACGGCCGTCACGCCGTCGGAGTCCTGGGTGTGGGAGAGGTATTCGGTCTCGAAGCGCAGGCTGGTGCCGCGGGCCACGGCCGCGTCGACGAGGACCGGCTCCATGAGGTGCTGGGGCAGGTCGCACATGCGGGTGGGACTGGCGAGTTCGTGGGCGGCCTGGACCAGCGGGTCGTTGCCCCAGGAGCGCACCCGGCCGAGTTCCTCGCCGGCCAGGCTGGTGCAGAAGGTCGTGTTGCCCATCAGGTGCTGCGGGGTCGCGCGGGCGATGACGTCCTGCTCGACGCCGAGGTCGCGCAGGACCTCCATCGTGCGCTGGTTGGTGATGTGCGCCCGGGGTGTGTCGGCGAGGCTCGCGTAGCGGGTCACGACGATGTTGGGGACGCCGTAGGTGCTCAGGGCGAGCGCGGCCGAGGCACCGGCGGGCCCGCTGCCGACGATCAGGACGTCGGTCTCGACGACGGTGGACACGGGCGCTCCAGGCGGAATCACGGACGACGGACAGTCTTGATCATGGTGGGGCGGGGCGGTGTGCGGGTGTCTCAATACGAGACAGTTTGAGTCCGCAGAGCCTCGCAATGGCGGGCGGCTGAGCAGGCTGAACGGGTAGGTATTCGCTGGTCACAGGCTTGAGGCGGTGCCGCTCAATCAACCGTCCCCTCTCGTGGATCCTTGGCGGACCCTCCGCGGATCCTTGGTAGACGTCAGTGCCGTCCCCTATCAATCCCCTAAATGATCTAGGCATTGATGCAGGTCAGACTGACAGGTGGCCCCCCGCCATCCCCCGCCGACGCGGGCGCGGGGGGCCACCCCAAGTGCCGGCCCCCGTCGCCGAGGGGGGGCTGCCGCTTGGCGACAGGCCGGCACGTCTATGGAGTTCCACCTGGCGCATCCCCTGGAAGATGCAGGTCGATGCCTTGATTCACTCGATTGAGCGAACGCGCGTTCGATTTCTGCACACTACACAGACCGTCTCGGCATATGCCATGCCCTCGCGGGCCCGGTCCCTCATCTTGATCGATTGGCGACCGTTTGGGTACTGACACAAGATCACTAGGCCCGAAGCGTGTGCGGAGTGCCAGCACGCCGTACAGCCAAGCCCGACTGGGTCATCGCCCGACAGGTAGCCCTCGGCCACCGCATCGCCCAACTCCGCCAGCGAGCCGAACTCTCACAGGAGGAGCTGGCCCACGCCGCCGGCATGGAGCGCCGCAGCATCCAGCGCTACGAGTCAGGGCGGCGGGATCCCCGGTACTCGGATCTCCTGCTGATCGCTCATGCCCTGCGGGTGCATGTGACCGACCTCCTGAGCGGCTGAGTGCGGTGCTCCGTGTGGGGGCCGGTGCGCCGTCGACTTCGAGTCAATAGGCCGCGTACCCGTAGGGGAACTGTGCCCACTGCATATATCTGGGCGGATCTTGTGTCCGGGATGTGAAGTTCTCGCCCCGCGCGATCCTCTGGCCATGAATGCCGGGCCGCAGGTCAGGCTGTGGCCAAACGTTCCTGCTGGTAACCCGATGATCTGACCGGCATGCGCCGGCTCAGTCGTCGCGTATGCAGTCGGCGAGCACGGCGGCGGCCTCGCCGAGGGTGTGTACGTGCAGGGCTGCGGACCGGAGCCCGGATCCGAGGCTGCCCGTGAGCGCGCCTTGGGCTTGCAGGAGGGCCCGCTCGCAGCGGATCCAGTCGGCGTCGTCGCGCGGCAGGTGGTCTTGGCGTTGGCGTACCTGCTCGGAGAGGCGGCGGATGTGGGGCCGTAGCCGGTCGCGTAGTTGCTCGCAGCGGTCGATGGTGGGGAGGATGCCGGTCGCGCTGGCGGCTTCGGCGATGAGCTGGTCGAGGTCTGCCTGCTGTGCTGTTGCGCGTTGCTCCGTACTGTGTTCCACGTCGACGGCTCCGGTTCGTCGGCCATGCCCCCGGGCCGCGGTGCAGGCGGTCGCGGGGGTCCCGTGCAATTGCACGATACCGCTGCCTACTGCTCCATACCGCTGTATGGCGCAGCATGCCGCTACCTGTCCCTGCGTGGAGTACCGGGCCGCCCTACGTTGACGCCATGGGTGATCAAGAGCCGGTGGTGGATGCGTCTCGACCCGTCTATGTGTGGCAGCAGGTCGCCGACTGGATCGCTCGCCGTATCGACAGCGGTGAACTCCAGCCGGGCGCCCGGCTGGAAGGTGAGCGGGAGCTGGCCGAGCAGCTTGGCGTGGCCGTGGGCAGCGTGCGGCGTGCTGTGAAGGAGCTGCGGGGAGCCGGGCGGCTGGTCACGCTGGCCGCGAAGGGCACCTACGTCGCCGAGCCGCCCGTCGAGGGCTGACGATCGTTCCCGAGGGCGGACCACATTCGCTGGTGCAGCTCGTCGCCAGCCAGAACGGTTTCCCCGGCGCGGTCGTCGATGGAGATCTCCGAGAGGTCGCCGTTGGCCCATCCGTTCGCCAGGAAGGCGACAGCATCGTCGAGCGAGTCGCAGTCTTCTTCGCACTCACTGAAGTGGCGCCAGTAGCGCGCCGTATAGGTCGCTTCGCTCATGCAGTCAGGATGGCAGATCAGCCGCCCGCGCCGTGAGTCTCTGACAGTGCCCGTCGATAGAATCACGGCATGTCCCCCACTCCCCCGGAGCGCTCTCCGTCGCGCACGGCCGCCGACCTTGCGGCCGAGCTCAACGAGCGCATCCGCGCCCTGTGGACCGGACGCGGGCATCCGGCACCGCCCCTGTCGGAGGCGCAGCGGGCCGAGTACCGGCGGCTGCTCGCCGAACTGGACCGGGTCAAGCGCGGAGACGTGACGACGGCAGCGTGACAAGGTCGGTTACGGGTTCTCCAGTCAGGTACGGTACGGGCGATGCCCCGGCTGTTTCCTTCAGCCGGGGCATCGCACTTCTCTCGCTCACGCGTCGGCCACGCGCCGGGCGTTCGCCATGTCGGCATCGGTCTGCGGAGTTCCGCCACCGTTGACGAGGAGGTAGAAGGCGGCCTCGTCCGCCTCGGTGGCGCAGTCCTTCGTCTCGGCAACGAGGAGCGAGCAGTACCGCTCCATGAAGCGCTGCCCCTTGGGGGTCAAGCCGTTGTGGCGGACATACGGTCCGTCAGCGGTGTCCTCGGTTGTCGCAACGTGGTCCTCGGGGAGCCATGACGCCGGGATGGCGAACTCGCTGGCGAACCACATGACGGCGGTGGTGAGGCGCTGTTTGCCGTCGACGACCGCCCACATGCCCTGCCCGGTTTGCCACGGGTCCTCGCCCGTCCATGCCCCATTGCCTCGGTCAGCGAGGATGACGACGCCGGCGGGTAGGCCGCGCAGCCAGGTCTGGACGAGGGCGATGCGCTGATCCTCTCCCCAGACGCGACCGCGCTGGTACGGCGGGTCGAGGAGGATCTCACCGTCCTTCACGCGTCGCGCGAGCCAGAGGGCCGACTGAAACGACGGGTTCAAGCTGATGTGGTCGAACGGTTCGAGCGTCTGTCGCGTCATTTCCGCTTCCTTGCTCGTGAAGGTCGGTTTCTGTTTAACAAGAATCTCGCGCATGCACCCCCTTGTCAACCCATCAATGCAGATGGATGCTAGATTCTGTTAAACACTTACCGAGGAGGGGGAACGATGGGGCGACCCGCCACTGGGCAGACCAAGGTCATGGGCTTCCGACCACCCAAGCCGCTACGCGACGAGTTCGAGGCGCTCGCCAAGGCCGAGGAGCGGTCACCTTCCGACGCGCTCATCGAAGCCATGCACGACTGGATCAAGAAGAAGGAACGCGAGCGCGGGGCGGACGGCAACGCCACGTAGGATCCCCCGGTGGCACACACCTTCGAAGATCTCGTGCAGCTAGAGCAGGACGCCGTCGACGCGCACCACCAGTACACGGCCCCCGGCGTCGACGACCTCGACGCGGCCCGGCAAGCCTGGGTCGATGCAGCAGCCCGATTCCAGGCCGCCGTCACGGAGTACGCGGCAGCCAAGGGCGAGAGCCGGGTCGAGGTGGAGATGGCCGTCAAGAAGGCCGTCCGGCACCCTGAGACGGCCGACGCCTGACAGCAGCGCGCCCCGGCTGCATCACGGCCGGGGCGCCACCAGCGCCAGAGCGTGGGCTGATAGTCCAACCACTCTAAGCGCCACCACCGACAACGCCGGGGCGCGACGACAAGCGGTAGGTGTCGACGGGGAACTCCTCGTCTCCACGGAACACGGCGGCCTCGATGAAGCGGTCCAGCTCGTTCCAGTAGCGCGACCCGGCCGGGGTGTACTGGTCGGCGGTGAGCATCTCGCACTCGACCAACCACTCTTCGCCGTTCCAGCGCGTCTCCGTGATCCGCACGTCGCAGCGAGCGTGCGGCTTGAGTGGCTCCCAGCACCAGACGGTGCCCTCACGGATGGGGAGGGGAAGCGGCGGCGCGGAAGTCTCCATGCCGCCAGGATCGCAGACCGTCACGCCTCGCCCGGCCACTCCGTCAACGTCTCGCCGGTGTCCTCGTCGACGAGGGTGATGCGGGCACCAGGCCTGCCGTGCTCGCCAACCCACGACTTGAACTTGGCCTCCGCCGTCGCCCTATCCGCCCACCAGCCCTGCATGCACGGCCAATCACCCGTGTCGAGCGTGAGGTGGAAGCGATCGTGCGGGTCCTCGCCGCGCGTGATCGCAAGACACTCGGGACAGTTCACCTCACCACGCCCCGGAACCTTGTGCGCACGGTGGCCACACCTGGTGACGGCCTGCACGACCTGCCCGGCTGGGGGCTTGACGATGCGGTGAGTGAGCCGATCGAAGCGGCCCCACCCGGTCGGTTCGTCGCTCGCTGGTGCGCTCATCAGGTTGCCCTCATGGTCGTACCACGTCATCGTCTGGCCATCACTCATGCCGCCAGGATCGCAGACGCTCACGTGAGCCGGATCCCGCGGGGCCGGTGCGGCTCGCGGACGATCGCGGCCTTCGCCTCCAGCTCGCCCAGCTGGTAGTGGACAGCGCCCGCCGACCGGCCGGTCTCTGCGCGGATTTCCGCGACGGTGGGGGCGTCCCCGGTGTCGACGATGTGTCGGCGGATGATGCGGAGGATGCGCTCCTGGGTGTCGGTGAGGTGCTCGACCTTGTGCTGGGCCATGCACCGATTAGAGCGCGTGTTCGAATTTTGGTGCAAGCTGGAGACGTGCCCGACCTGCCGCCCGACCTGCCCAGACTCCGCACCCTGGAGACCTGGCTCGCCATGCAGCTCGCCCAGGTACGGGACGCCATCGCGGCGGCAGAGACACGCGAAAAGGAACAGCAGCGCGGCATCGACAAGCGGCCGGCACCGCCCGACTGGTTGCTCGACCACGGCCTCAACCGAGACGGGCCGCCCGCATGCGTGCACGCCGGCGGCTGCCACATGGCCGGCAAACGCAGCCGCGGCATCGACCGGGCCGCCGCACTCCGGGCGCTCGCCGACGGAACCCCCGCATGCAGCCACTGCCGGCCAGACTCGGAGCTCGGCTACCTGGACGGGTAGCGGGGCGGCGGCCGTCACCGCCAGGTGTCACGCGCGTTTGCCGTGGATCGCGCCGCCCCGCAGGCCGCCCGGCTATACGCCGACTCCGTCGGGTGCCACGGTCTCCCAGCGGCAGACGAGCGAGCCAGTGCGGCCCGCCCGCCTGCGATCGCTAAAATCGACCCCCGGGTTTCACGCCGGACGGGCGGACGAGCCACCACCAGCATGGCAGAACGGGGCGGCAGAAACTCACGGCAGGCGAAACCCCTCGCCGGGACGGGGGTGACTCGGCGAGGGGCAAGGCCAGTCTGGCACTACTCGCCGGCCTCTTGCTGGAGAGGGATGGAACACCTGGCGCGCGAGACCGGAAAGGGCGGCAGGTACGGGGCGCCGCGCACTTCCTGAACGGTTCGCCTGGCTATCGCGGTCATCGTGGACCTCCTGAGGCCGACGCCGGCACCGTGAACCACCGCACCCGCGAGCGATCGACGCATGGCTGCAAGGACGACCTCGGTGCCGTCTTCTCTGGTGGCCATCTCGCCGAGCATCTCCCTGAACTGGGGCACATCGTTGATTGCGGCGATCCAGTCGTTCACTTGCTCCAGCTCGGCACTGGGGCGATCGGCCCGCTTTGAGATCCAGATGGCCATCTCCCACGGGCTGAACCAGTCCGGTGATTCCTCGTGGCAGGGCGTGCACATCAGGATGATGTTGTCCACCTTGTCGGAACCGCCGAGTCCCGCGGGGATGATGTGGGCGCGTTCCAGTCGGGCGCGCTCCCAGGCCCTCCTGGCGCTGCGACCTTCCTTCCAGCGCTCGGAGTACCAGCCGCACGTGAAGCAACACGGGTCTTCGAGACCGAGGTGCGGGGCGAAGATCTTGCGACCATCCTCATCCGGAGTGTTGGCCCAGTACTGGGCGATGGCCCACTTCGTCGGCTTGGAGTCGGTCACTGCGCGGTCCCCTTTCGAACGACCGTGAAGCCCGCCTCGTCGTATGCCCTTAGGGCCTGAGAGATGGCACCTACGCTCGGGTTCTTGCCCTTGTTGGCACCTTCGGCGATCCGGAGGTGGGGTTGGATCTGTCGAATGGTGAAGCCGCTGTCTCGGAGGGCGGCAGCCTGGACGGTCAGCGCTTCGGTCATGACGGGCTTGCGTCCGCCGACGCGTCCGCGCTTGCGGGCGGCTTCGAGTCCACTCTTGGTCTTCTTGACGATGTCGCGGCGCCGGTCTTCGGCGAGGGCCAGGGCGAGGTCGAGGATGAGGGACCGCTCCTTATGCTCGCCGGCCGCGATACCCTCCAGCACCTTGACGGAGACTCCGCGCTCGAAGAGGTCGTTGAGGACGATCAGCCCTTCGAGGAGGTTGCGGCCGAGGCGGTCGACTTCCTGTACACAGAGCATGTCGCCCTCGCGCAGGTACTCGATAGCCGCAGTGAGGGCCGGACGTTCTTCGGCGCTGAGTTTGCCGCTGATCTTCTCCTCGAAGACCTTGAGGCAGATCGGGTCGAGGGCGTCGTGCTGCCGCTGAGTGTTCTGCTTGTCGGTGCTGACGCGGACGAGGCCAACTAGGGCCATCCAGCTCCCCTTTCGTTCATCAAACGTGTTGGTAGGCAATCTGAACACTACCAGGTTGATGAACGAGTTTCTGAACAACTTGACTTGCTGAACGCCGAGTTGCGCAAGATCGCGTTCAGGTTCACGTCTCGATCGATTGATGGACAGTCACTCCCGGTAGGCCATCGCGAGTGTCCCCGGAACTCATACTCAAGTCGCCGGCCCGCGCGCCTGCACTAGCGTCGGCGGCATGAACACGTACCGAGGGACCGCGGTCCTCATCCTGCAAGGCGGCCGCCAGTTGACGGCCGAGGCCGATCTCAGCAAGGACGGGGCCGGCACCTGGTCGGGCACGCTCCTCTTCCCTGCCGCGGCGAAGTCGCTGGGCCTGCTGAACGCGACCGAGGGCGTTCTGCTGGTCGACGACCAGGAAGGCAGGTTCGTTCGCCCGGACACGTCCGACTGGATCGGCTCCCCCGCCGACAAGGTGCGGATCCGCGTCGAGGGCAACGGCGACGCGCCGTTCTGACACGACGAAGCGCCTCCACTCCCCCGCCGAAGCGGGAGGGTGGGGGCGTCTGTCATTCGGCCTCGTCGTCGGCTGGCGGCATCGGCGGCGGTTCGCGGAAGGGCCGCGGCGACAGCCAGAACGGCTCGGTCTCTTCGTCCATGGGGCTGCTCCTCACTGCTCGCGGATGGTGATGTAGATCGACCACTTGTCGATCAGTCCTCCGGCGGTGGTGATCTGGCAGGACACCGTGTACGTCTCGTCGACGGTGCCGCCCGCGATCCGTTGGGTGACGCTGGTCTCGTCGAAGGTCGCGGCTCCGTCGGCGGTGAGCCCCTCGGGAACCGTGACCGTTGCCGAGCTGATCGTGTCGCCCACTTCCGTCAGCCAGTCCCCCCAGTCCCAGGTGTACGGCAGCAGGTCCACCGGGTCCTTCGTGAAGTTCTGGGGCATGCGGCCTACCTCCGGACAGTCAGGGTGCGGCTCTCGGCCGCAACGGTGAAACGCCGGCGTCCGGCGGGCACGGTCAGTTGCCTCCGCCCGGCGGGGATCCGGAAGGTCTGCTCCGGGCTGGACTCGATGGTGGACGGCGCGGCGAGAGGGCGGGCGGCGTCGGCTTCCGCCGTGGGGTTCAGTGTGGCCGCCTTGGAGCCGGTGAGGGGTTGCGCCGCCTCCTCACTGCCGACGGTGGGTAGCGTCGCGGCAGGGGTGACCGCGGTGAGCGGCTGGGCCTCCTCAACGGATGTGGCAGTACCGAGAGTGGCGGCTTTCGCGCCGGCGACGCCTTGGGCCGTGTCCCCCTCCGTGGCCGGCGTGAGGGTGGTGGCCTTGGCCCCGGTGAGCGGTTGCGCGGGTTCGGTCGAGGTTGCGGTGCCGGCGGCGGCAGTCTTCGCGCCGGTCTGGGCCTGGGCTTCGTCCTGTTCCGTGGCCGGGGCGAGTCCTGCGGCTTTGGTTCCGGTGGGTGCTTGTGCTGCGTCCGTCTCTCCGGCCGGGGTGAGCGGCGTCGTCTTGGCGCCGGCGAGCGCCTGCGCGGTGCCCTGCTCCGTGCCGGGCGGAAGTGTCACGGACTTCGAGCCCGCGAGGCCCTGCGCGGCGTCGGCTTCTGTGGCGGGGGTGAGCGTGCCGACTTTCGTGCCGGTGAGCGTCTGTGCGGTTTCGGTGCTGTTGGATGTTCCGAGGGTTGCGCCGGCGGTGACGTCCGCGGCGGTGAAGTCGTCGAAGCGCAGGGCGCTCGTGGACTCGGCGCGGATGCCCACGCTGGTGCCGGTCGTCACCGCGGTGTTGGTGACGGAGATCCTCAGGACATCGTTGATGTAGCCCTTGATGCTGGAGCCGACGACCTCAAGCTTCACGATGTCGTTAGCTGCGGCCGCCACGGCGTAGCTGCCGATGCTGGTGAAGCTGCCGCCGACGACGGAGAAGATGTTCCACGACGTGCCATCGTTGCGGAGCAAGTAGCCCTGCGTGATGTTGCTGTTGCCGCGGGCCCATACGCCGTGGCTGACGGCCGCGGTGGCGGCGATTTTGACCTGCACCGAGTGGTCGGCGGTGTCCATCGCTCCGGCGGCACGCAGGATGATCGTGCCGCCCGCGTTCCCCGACGAGAGCTGCTGGGAGACGATCGACCAGTCTCCAGACACCTCAACCCAGCCGGCCCCCAGCGAAGTGGAGTCGGCGCGGGCGAAGTTGTCGCTGAATGAAGCCACGGCTGCGGGTTAGCTGGCTCGGAAGAAGTCGGCGATGGCCAGGGTGAAGGTGGTGCCATCCGGGGACCAGGTGACGTCGGCCTTGGTGATGGGGATCAGGTCTGCGTCGGTGCCGGTGCCGCTGTCCGGGTCGTAGACAACGACCATGGCGCCAACCGGGTTGCCGGTCGGTGACGTCCAGGTCACGTCGGCGGCGTCGATCTCGACACGGTCGGCGGTGTCGTTGACCGTGACCGTGATGCTGGAGAGGGTCTTGCGGCCAACAGTGGTCTGCTCGTTGGTGGTGCCCGCGACAACGTCGGCGAAGGTGTCCTTGTCCTTGAGGACGGCGTCGGTCTCCAGGCCGCTGGACTCCAGCGGGATCAGGATGAGGGCGTCGCTCGCGGCAGGCAGCGCGGCGAGCGCTGCGGCCCGGCCGAGCGCAACGTTGAAGGTGATGTTGGCCATGATCTCTCCAGTTCTTACGCGTACTGACGGCGCTGCGGATCCAGCGCCAGGGACTGCGGGGACGGCGAGTCGGGATCGCCGGGCTGCGAGGCGCCGTCCTTGCGACACACCAACGCGTCCGGGTCGTAGCTGGGGGCTTGGAGGCTGTAGCCGTCTGGGCAGGTGGGTCCTGGCGGGCCCTGCTCCCCGGTGTTGCCCTTGACGCCTTGCGGTCCTGCCGGGCCAGCTTCGCCTTGGGGCCCCGCAGGCCCCGCCGGTCCTGCGGGGCCGGTGGCGCCGACAGAACCGGGCTCCCCAGCCTGTCCGTTGGTTCCGTTGGCGCCGCTCTTGCCATTCGTCCCCGGCGAGCCTGAGGCGCCGGGCGATCCAGGTTCGCCCTGGTCGCCCTTCTCACCTTTGGGTCCTTGTGGGCCGACGACGCTCTTGCCAGCTTCGCCGCGCGGTCCGGAGACGGGCTTGCCGCCGAGGTCGCGGACCTGCTGGGAGAGGGCGGCAATGGCCGTGTCTTTATCGTGCAGGTCATCTGCCATGCCTTGGATGCTCAGCACGATCCAGGCGAACGCGGAGCCCACCGCGACGGCGGCTATGACGGCCAGGAGGTCGCCGCGGCGCCAACGCCGTTCCTCGGCCCGGATCTGTGCCCGCGTCACGATCCAGACCCCTGCATGAGCAACAGGATCACGGGCAGCATGATCCCGATCAGTGGCACTATCACCGAGGCGATCAGCCACCGGCGTGTGGCCACGATCTTCTCTGTGTCCTTCTCCCGCAGCGTCTCCAGTTGGGAGACGCGGGAGGAGAGAGCCTCGTGCCGCAGGTCGTACAGCTTCTGGTCGACCTTCTCGTCGAGGCGCCGGCCGAGCTGCTGGATGTCGTCGCGGACGTCGGTGAACCGGTCCTCGAACCTTCTGACAACCTCGCCGAGGGTCGGTTCATCCGACACGTGGGGCTCCTACGGTCAGACGCTGGTCGGGCCGGTGGGCGCCGTGGGCGAGGAAGGGGTGACCTGTACGCGGGTCAGGAGGGTCAGCCCGGCGAGGACGACGGTGTTGATGGCGCCCACGGTGGACTGCGAGACGTCGTAGCCGAGCGTCCCGACCAGAACGGCCCCTGCTGTGACGATCGCGGTGAACGCTTGCGGGGCGATCGGCCGGGTCATGGCTGCGGCGATGCCGCCGAGGATCGCGGATACGGCGGCCACGATGGCGCCGGCGGTCTCCGCGCTCAGGCTGGTGACGCCGAGGGACACGATGAGGCCGAGGACGGCTGACAGCGTGTTCAGAACGACGACGGGCTCTCTGCCGAAGATCTTCACGGTGGTTGTCCTTTCGGGGGTTAGGCGACGACGGTGAACAGCCCGGTCTGGGCGCCGAGTTTGGTCAGGCTGGTGATGCCGGGGATGCCGTTCGCGTCCGTGCCGGTGTAGCCGAGGCTCTTCTGGAAGCGGCTGTAGGCGGCGACCGTTGTGGAGCCGAAGCTGCCGTCGCCTGCATACGTCTTGGCGAGGAAGCCGCGGTGGACGAGTGCGGCTTCGACGAGGTTGGTGCCAGCCATGTAGGTGACGTGGCCCTGCTTGGCGCCGGGGTCGGTCTTGGCGGCGGTGATGAGGCGGGAGAGGTCGACGCGCGGCTTGGCCGGGGTGGGGGCGGGTACGGCCTTGGGCGGCTTGGTGGCGAGCTGCTTCTTCACGTCGGCGCGGAAGGCGTCCATGTCGAAGCTGGGGTCGATCTTTCCGGGCTGGCATTCCTTGTGCCCGGCGACGGACTTCTCTGTCCAGCCGTGCGCCCGGCAGATCGCGGCGGCCCACAGCACGGCCTGCGTGTACTGGCTGACCGGGTACGGGTCTTTGCCGTTGCCGAGGTTCTCGATTTCCAGGCCGTAGAGGACGTCGTTGCCGTCGGCGTTGGCCTGGTCGTCCTTGGGGAGCGGGGACTTCTCTTCGCGGATGGCGTCGAGGACGTCGAGGTCGACCAACCCGGCGTGGTTGGTGCGGCCGTTGCCGATGGTCCACAGGCTTTCGGTCTTGCCGAGCCAGGCGTGGCAGAGCGGGCCGGGGAGGTCGGGGCGGCCGTTGAAGCAGACTTCGCGGTCACCGTGTCCGGCGGTGTGGTGAATCAGCACACCGATGACGGGACCGAAGGTCTTGCCGGTGGCGGTGTCGCGGTTGTGGGTTCGCCAGCCGGTGTGTTCGTGGACGGTGAGGCCTTCGGCTCTGAGTGCGGCGAGCATCTTGTCTGCTGTGAGTGGTGTGGCCATGCGGGTCCTCCCGAGCTCGGATGCTCCTTCGAATCGTAGCTGTAGCCACCCATTTCACCTACGATTCATAGGCTACAGTTCAATCATCCCTGGCTCGGGGATGGCGGTAGGGGGCTTTCTTTGCGGGTTGACCCCTGCCGCCTCAACCCGCAAACAACCCGCAGGAGCAGCGCTATGAGCAATCTCGTAGACCACGCCCGTCGCGAACTCGCCCTCATCGGCGAGGATCAGGACGTCATCGACGGCATCGCCAAGGTGATCGAAGCGTTTACGAAGGTCGCCGACTCCGGCGGATCCACGCCGTTCGTCATCGCCCGCATCGAGAAGCTGATGCGCTTCGAGCCCCTGTCGCCTCTCACGGATGACCCGGCGGAGTGGCAGGACCAGTCCGAGGCGTCCGGTGTTCCGCTGTGGCAGTCCACGCGTAACCCGAGCGCGTTCAGCACGGACGGCGGCAAGACGTACACGCTGCTCGGCGAAGAACCGCAGACCAGCGACAGCGGGCAGCCGGTCCACGCCAGTCAGCCGAAGGCGGTGTGAGCGTGCACCGCCTCACGGTCGACTACCGCAAGGACGAGTCCGAGCGCCGTGGCACCCTCCTGAACAAGGGCTACTTCCTCAACGACCTGCCCCGACTCATCCTCCTGTGCCGCCTGTTCGGCCACCGACCCGTCGTGGACGGCACTACCGGGTTCCGCGACCGGCCGGGCCATCGCTGGGTGTGCTGCGACCGCTGCGGTGTACGCCCTGATCCTCAAGGCCAGCTAAACCCGGCAGTCTCCGAGATCGGCGACCAGTACGTGGGTCCGTTCGACAACCAACTCGACCTTGGTGCTCAGGCTCGGACGCCCGGCCCGTGGCCGAAGCAGCCCACCGGCGAGCTCGGCGCCCAGGTCATCATCGGCAAATCGTTCCCCGGCTGGGACGCCGAACTGAAGATCGGCAACGCAGGCAGCGAGCACACCCTCGCCGCCCACCTCCGCCTCCACCCCTTCGGCGCGATCTACCTGCACACCGAACGCTTCGGGACGTGGCTCCAGCGCCGCCTCAACCCGGTCGGCTACCAGTC
This sequence comes from Streptomyces sp. 351MFTsu5.1, assembly GCF_000383655.1. Classification (NCBI taxonomy): domain Bacteria; kingdom Bacillati; phylum Actinomycetota; class Actinomycetes; order Kitasatosporales; family Streptomycetaceae; genus Streptomyces; species Streptomyces sp. 351MFTsu5.1. Next base: position 510,919 of record NZ_KB911777.1, read on the forward strand.
CCGCGTCATCTCCATCGGAATCCAGTACGGCGGCATCGACTGGAAGCTGTGGGCCAAGCGCGACGAGTCGTCCCGCGACGACCCGTGGTGGATGCGCGGCACGATCAAACTCGACCCGCGCGACAAGCTGTTCGGCCGCCGACGGTACGAGTACGAGAACGTCGGCGACCCGGTCACCGTCACGGTGCGCATGCCGCACGGCGACGACCACTCCGTGAAGCTTCAGCTCCAGCGGGTCACCGACGGCCGGAACCGGCGGCGCTTCCACTCCTGGACGGCTGACTGGTCGACCCGGCCGGGCATTCCCACGAAGCAGCACGATCGTGGCCTGACGCTGGGCTCGGCGGTCGACGTCAGCGCGGAGTCCGTCACCGAGGGCGCGTGGCCCGCTGAGGCTGCTGCGGGGATCGCCGCGCAGATGACGAAGGACCGGACCCGGTACGGCTACCGAGCCCCCGTCGTGGTCGACGGCAGCGACTTCGACGTGGAGGTCGACTGACGTGACCGTCATCTGCCAGTTGCTCGGTCTCCTGTTCGCGTTCGTGGTGCTCGCCCCGCACGCGCCCGTCCACTACACCTACCCGCCACCCGCGACCGCCCGGAGCCACCCATGAGCGACAACCTCGACGAGTTGAAGGCCAAGGGCGTCGTCTCCCACACCGTCATCGCAGGCGGCTCCCCGGAACAGACCGCCAACGTCACCAGCGTCGAGCTGGACGGCAGCCCCGTCTTCATCGACGACTGGGTGATCACCTCGCCACCCCCTCCGAACATCACGATCAACGGCACCGACGGGCAGCCCCTCGTCACCATCCACCCCGACGGCACCCTCGACTACGGGCCCGGCTACACCCCGGACGAAGCCGCCCGCACCTTCTGGGACGCCCTCCGCAGGCTCATGCCCGCACGCTGCCCGGCCTGCGGCCACATCGGACTGGAGACGCCGTGACGGACCTGCACGGCTGGATCACCCAGCAAGTCGACCGCGTCGAAGCTGTTGCCCGCGCGGCAGCCGACGGCGACTCCGGTGAGTGGTTCGTCGGCCGCAAGTGGAACGTCTACCGCACTGAAGACCAAGAGCTGGGTACCGGCGTCGAGATCAACCGGCTCGTCGTGTACGGCAACGTGCAGGCGCAGTCCGAACACATCGCCCTCAACGACCCGGCCGCCGTCCTCCGCCGCTGCGCCGCCGACCGGAAGATCCTCGACGACCACAACGTCTTCGCCGACGGCAGCACCCACTGCGTCGGCTGCGGCACCGACTACGAGAGCGGCCCGCACGTCGACAACACCAACGACTGCCCCACCTTGCTCTCCCTCGCCGAAGGCCACGGCCTCACCCCGGAAATCCTCGCCAGCCTCGACCGACCCGAACTGCCGCCCCGCCCCGCCTTCAAGCCGCGCGGCCCGGAACCAGACACCAGCCACGTCCCACCCGCCCTCCGAGGCCCCCACTGGAGATCCCGATGACCGAACAGCCCACCCCCGACAAGCCCCGCGCCTCCATCATCGAGATCATCGCCACCGGCTACAAGCCCACCAACGACGGCCCCGGCAGCATGATCATCCCCCGGGAACTCCGCATCAACGGCGTCTCCGTCTACAGCGCCAACCGCGACAACGGCGGCATCAAAGTCAGCGACATTCGGCTCGGCGACGACATGGTCACCGTCAACGTCACCCTCGTCGCCCGCAAGCTCGTCATCGCCGCCGACGGCGACCTCGACGAGGAGGCGCCGTGACCGAACCCACGGCGCCGCCCGGACGCCTCGACGTCTACGGATGGCTCGCTGACCGCGACGGCTGCGGAACCATCCGCATCATCACCCCCCTCACCACACTCCGCACCCAAGGCCACACCGCAGGCTGGTCCGAACGCATCGACACCAACCAGCTCCCCACCCGCGCCCTCATCGGCCAACGCATCTGCAAGGACGGCCCCACCCAAGGCTGGCACGACATCGCGAAAACGTTCGGCCGCCCCAAGCTCATCTACGAGGTCGACGACAACCTGTGGGACGTCGACTACCGCAGCGCGAAAGCCCACGAGTTCTTCAACGAACCCGGCGTCGTCGACAACCTCAACAAGAACATCCGCATCGCCGACGCCGTCACCGTCACCACCGACCCCCTCGCCGACCTCATCCGCCCACACAACCCCAACGTCCACGTCATCCCCAACTACCTGCCCGACTGGCTCCTCCACCACCAACGCCCCCGGCAAGAGGGCAAGGTCGTCATCGGGTGGGGAGGCTCCCAAACCCACGACATGGACCTCGCCGAAGCCGCACCCCAACTCCGCCGCTACCTCAACCGCGCGCCAGCCCACGTCGAGCTCCACGTCATGGGCGAACCCAAGCCGCCCCCGCGCCGGCGCGGCGTCATCCGCCCCCACACCCCGTGGACCGAACGGCACATGATCCCCGAAGACCGGGTCCGGTGGACGTCGTGGAACAAGAGCGTGGCGGACTACTGGCGGGCCATCGACTACGACATCATGCTCGCCCCCCTCCGCCCCCATCCGTTTAACCGCAGCAAGAGTCCGCTGCGCCCACTGGAGGCGGCGATGCTCGGGATCCCCGTCATCGCTACCGACTACGGCCCGTATGCCGAGTTCGTCGACCACGGCGTCACCGGGCTCCTCGCGAAGAACGACCACGACTGGGGCCGCCACCTCCGCGCCCTCGTCGAGGACGACGCGATGCGGACCGAGATGGGCGCGAACGCGCGGGCGAAGGCGGCGGCCTGGACGATCGAAGCGAACGTCGGCGATTGGCAGAAAGTGCTCCTCGGATGAGCGCCCCGCTGAACCTGACCGCTGAGCAGCTCCGCACGCTCGGCATCGTTCTCGACGAGCTGACCGAGATCACCAAGACCCACGGCGTCAGTCTCACCCCGCAGGCCCGGCTGGAGCTGGGGCTGGACGACAACGTGCTGATGGTGTCGTGGGACGGCAGCGCCTACGTCATCGACGACCGCAACGGAGACTGACCACCCATGAACCTCCCCATCCCCGCCGCCGGACGCGCCACCTTCCAGGGCGCCCGCCCGTTCCCGCACCTCGTCCTCGACGACCTGTGGGACCCCGACCAGCTTCGCGAGTGCGCGGCCGAGTTCCCGCCCGCCCACGACCCCCGCTGGACGACCTACCCCGACCCGAAGGAGTACGGCAAACGCGCCGGCGACTCCCGCATGTGGGGGCCGGCCACGAAGGCGTTCTTCGAGCAGGCCCGGTCCGAGGCGACCTGCCGGACGCTGGAGGAGCTGACGGGGATCGGCCCGCTCACTGCGGACGATCTCGGCGGCGGGATGCACATGACCGGCGAAGGCGGGCGGCTGGCTCTCCATCGCGACTTCAACCGGCACCCCACGCTGCCGCTGGAGCGCCGCCTGAACCTCCTCGTGTTCCTCAACGAGGAGTGGGAGCGGGAGTGGGGCGGCGTCCTCTACCTCGGGCGCGAGCGGGAGGTGGAGGTGCTGCCGCTGTTCAACCGCACCGTCCTCTTCGCGTGCGGCCCGGAGTCGTGGCACGGGCATCCGGAGCCGATCGTCGGCGAGCACTGGCGCAAGAGCCTCGCGATCTACATGTACGCCCCTTTGCGCGAGGAGACCGGCAACGCTCACAGCACCATCTGGGGTGGCGAATGAGCCCGCGCACCTGGGCCGTCACCCCGTCCAACGGGCGGCCCATGCTTGACGACCTGATCGACTCCCTCAAGGAACAGGTCTATGACGTCATCGTGGTGGCCAACAACTGGCAGCGGCCGGACCCCGCGGACTGGCTCGAATCTTCGGGGCTTCCCGTGGTGGTCGCGGACGGTGGCGCCGATAGGAACATTTCCCGCTGGTGGAACATCGGCTTCGACCTGGCGGCGCAGCATGCGGGCTGGCTGGGCGACAGCGAGTGGGACGTACTCGTCGTGAACGACGACGTCGTCTGCCCGCCCGGCCTGGTGGAGACGCTCGGCGCCCGGATGCGTGAGCGAGGCGCGGCAATGGCCTACCCGGATCAGGCGGGCGGCCAGCAGGAGATCCTCCACACGGGGGCCGCGCCGGTGCCGCTCAGTCAGCGGATCACCGGGTACGCGTTCATGCTCCGCGGCGAGAGCGGGCTGCGGGCGGACGAGGACTTCATGTGGTGGGCAGGCGACGACGACCTCGGGCTGCGGGCCCAGGCTGCTGGTGGCGCGCTGCTCGTGCCCGGCATCCCAGTCGAGCATCGGGCGCCAGACGTCCAGACGAACGCGAGCCCTGTCCTGTCGGCGCAGACGGCCAGGGACATGGACACGTTCGTTGCGAAGTGGGGGGTCAGACCGTGGTGAACGTTGGAGAGGGGCGAGCGGATGCATCCTGAAGCGCGTGAGGGGCTGGCCCGTCAACTGGACGCGTCCTGCCTGGACCTGAGCGCCCCGTGGCGGGTGCTGGATCTGGGCGGCCGGGACATCAACGGCAGCATCCGGGACCTGCTCCCGGCGGCGAAGTGGACGGGCCTGGACGTCGAGCCGGGACCGGGCGTGGACCTGGTGCACGATGCGACGAGGCCGTGGCCGGACGCCTTCGAGCGGTTCGACCTCGTGGTGTGCACGGAGGTGCTGGAGCATGTCGAACGCTGGGGTGCGCTGCTACGGACCGCGTCGCAGGCGCTCGAAGCTGGCGGCCCGGAGGCCCTGTTCGTGACGTGCGCATCGACCGGGCGCCCGGAGCATGGGGCGTCGGGTGGACCGCGCCCGCTGCCGGGCGAGTGGTACGGCAACGTCTCCCCGGGCGCCCTACGGAACGCGCTGGAGGGCCTGTTCCGGTACTCGCACGTCGAGTACCGGGCCAACCCCGGGGACGCGTATGCGTGGGCTCAAGGGGTGCTGCGGTGAGCATCGTCGAGTTCCTGCGGGCGCGGTACGCGGAGGCGCGGCAGCGCGAGGAAAATCAGCGGCGTGTTCGCGGCGACTTCCCGTATGAGGTCAGCATCTGCAAGGAGTTCGACGAGGAGTTCATAGAGATCGGAGCGGGCGGGTTCCGCATGGCGCCTGCCGAGTTCTGGGAGCGGTACGGGGAACCCGCAGTCGATCCTGCGGTGCTCGCCGATCTGGACGCCAAGCAGCAGTTGATCAGTCAGATCTTCGCATACGAAGCGAAGATCGATGGCGAGTGGGGGTGTTGCCACAGCGCCGGGCAGATCGAGGCCGGGATGTGCGAAGGGACTCGGCCGGACGACATCCCCGCGCTGCGGCTCCTCGCGGTGTCGTTCGCCGCGCACCCGGACTACGACGAAAGGTGGCGGCCATGAGCGGCCAGTGGCTGGCCCAGGAGGTCAGCGACACCGCAGTCCACACCGTCCCTCTCGACGACGTCATCGTCCACGAGTTCACCCCCGACTGCCCCTGCGGGCCCCGCGCCCGGTGCATCCCGCGCGAGGGGCGTCCGGACGGGTGGACGTACACCCATCACAGCGCGGACGGGCGCGAGTTCAACGAACCCGACTACCAAGGGGAGGGGCGACCATGACCGCCTTCGGAGAGATCACCGTCGCGATCCCAGCGCACGTCGCCCGGGTGGCGAACGGCATGCTCGACCGCGCCGTCGCCTCCGTAAAGAACCAGCTGCTCCCGGCCGCCGACATCAGCATCGCCATCGACGAACACGGCGACGGCGCGGCCATCACCCGACAGCGGGCCCTGGACGCGGTGAAGACAGAGTGGACCGCCTTCCTCGACTCGGATGATTGGTTCTACCCCGAGCATCTGAAGGTGCTGGCCGCCGGGGCGCGCATCTTCAACGCCCAGTACGTCTTCAGCTATTACATGGTCCACTTCCCCGACGGGAAGCCCTGGCCCGCCAACGACCCGCTCGGGCACTTCGGGAAGCAGTTCAACCCGCAGGCACCGCACCAGACGACGATCACCACGCTCGTGCGCACCGAACTCGCACAGAGCATCGGGTTCTTCGACCCGCCCGAAGGAGCTGAGATCGGCGGGCATCGGGGCGGCGAGGACTGGTTCTTCACCGTCGGCTGCGCACAAGCCGGAGCCAAGATGGTGCACGTCCCGAGGCGAACCTGGGCGTGGTGCCACCATGGCGCGAACAGCTCCGGGATCCCCGGGCGCGGCGACGCAGCAGCGAGGCGGCCATGAACGGCCCGCAGTGCTTCAGCGAGGCCGAGCGCCTACTCGCAGCCGCCAACGAGTACGAAGCCGAAGGCGACCTGGAGATGGCAGGCCAGCGCCGCTCCGAAGCGCAGACGCGCGCCCTGCTCGCCCTGACAGCCAGCCACGCCGCCAGCACTCACCCGCAGAGCACCAGTTGGGACCACGCCATCAACGGACAGGAGCAGCCGTGAGGAGCCGCGACCAACTGCTCGGCACGCTGGTGCAACTCCACGACTGGCACCCGAACGAGGCCAACGAACTCATCGACAACTTCGCCCGCGAACTCGCCGAGCAGCAGCGCAAGGCCATCGAAGGCTTCGACCGCGACGACCACTGGGGCACCCTCTACCGCCCCGAAGACGTCGAAGGACTCCCCAACCTCATCGACCCCCAGGTCCAGCACGCCAGCAAGGAGACCCAGCCGTGACCCAGCGGATCAGCATGGAAGCCGCCTTCCCCACCTTCCAGAAGAAGACCACCGAACTCTTCGAGGCCAACATGCTCCTCCAAGCCCAAGTCGACGTCCAAGCCCGCGAACTCGCCGCGCTCCGCGAGGAGAACGAACGCCTCAAGAACGGCGAGCCCGCGCCTGAGGCGCCGGCGGGCCCAGACCTTGCCGCGCAGCCCCCGTACCCGCCGGCGGAGGACCGCGGTTAGGCGACCCGTTCGCCGGCGAACCCCCGGCACGTGATCGTGTTCGACGACGAGGCTGCGGACCAGGTTGCGCACAGCACCATGTCGTTGGCGACCGTCGTATCCCGGGTGACGGGGGCTGCGGTGATCGGCCCGACCGGCGTGTAGGTGGTCACCGAGGTCAGGAAGTTGTGGGTGTAGCGCGCCATCGGCGCCCATGTGCCGGATGCGCCGGTGGTGGCGCAGGCGAGGTAGAACTCGGCCTCCCAGTACCCGTCCGTCGCACCGGAGCGCACGGTGACCGCGGGGAAGGTGACCATCGTTGCGCCGCCGGTTCCGCCGAGCTTGCACACGAAGGTGATCGTCGGCGTGCCCGTCACCCCGAGCGTGCCCCACGCCTTGATCCGGTACACGGCGCCCGCCACCGCATCGTTCGCGGGGACGGTGTAGGTGGCGATCGCGGTCTGGGTGACCGTGTTGGCGACGGTGGTTGCGGCGGAGAGGCCGGGCCGGTAGGTGGCGGAGCCGATGGTGAGGTTGCCGTCGACGATCAGGCTGTCGTTGGTGCGCATGACGTTGGCGGCGTTGCGGAACAGGTTGCAGTCGGCGCCGATGACGAGCTGGGCGCTGGAGGCGAGTTTCAGGTTGGAGCCGAAGGTGCTGCTGCTGTTGGGGATCTCGACCCAGGAGGCGCTGGCGGGTGCGGTGCCGTTGGAGAAGTAGGTGGAGTACTGGGTGTCGGACTGCGCGATCGGCTTGCCCGAGTACGGGCTGCTGGGCCGGGTCGACGAGGTGACGACCTGGAAGCCCGCCGCGGCGTCGACCTTGTCCCAGTTCTGGCCCAGATCCTGCGTGTAGGAGACGAGTTCGGACCCGTCGCTCTTCGACTTGTAGAGCGCGAGCCGAGTGGTGGACGGGTCAGGCACGGGGAACCTCCAGCAGAGACGACGGGGACGGAAGACGCACGGGCAGGCCCCCGTACACGAGCTGCCACCGGTGCATGTCAACGGCCTCACGCTTGGCCCGTAGCCCGGCCGTGGTGATGCCGTGGGCGGCGCGGATCGCGTCGAGCGGGTTCTTGCCCTTCGCGGGCGCCTGGACGACGGCACGCACCTTCTTGGCGTCGGCGATCCGCAGCCGGTGCGCGGCGAGCGCGTCAGTGGAGCTCGCCGCGTTGAACAGGGTGATCGGTTCGGCGTCCGGCCGATTCGAAGTGACCAGCCCGGCACGGGCGGCGGCGTCATCTTTGTCGGGCTCGTCGGGCAGGTGAGGCTCGTGCAGCACGATGTCGAGGATCTCGTCCACATCTGACAGCCCGTATTCGGCAGCCCGCCACTCCAGGGTTTCCTTCGGGAAAACGTAGCTACCGCCAGCGCCGTCCTGGTCGACGTGGTGGACGACCCAGCGGGGTGCGCCCCGGGTGAGGCGTTCGCCGACCGCGTCGACGGTGAGGATGCGGGGGTCAGACACGGTAGCTCCAGACGCTGATGGACGGCGAACCGGACGACGTCCCGAACGTGACGGTGAAACCGGTCGTGCTCGATGCCGTGACCTGCCAGGTCCGCAGGGTGGGGTGCCGGAGGGTGACGAGGGGGACCATGGTGGAGGCCATGGTTGGCCCGTAGCCGAGGCCGAGGGAGGTGTCGCCTGCGGTGAAGACGGGTTCGTCGGCGGTGAAGATGCCGTCGGTCGCTCCTGCTGCGACGTAGTCGGCCCATTTGCCGACGTGCCGGGTGCGGCCTGTGGTGAGCTCCAGGTACTGGCCAGTGGCGTCGTCCGGGTTCCAGGCGAATCGGCCGCGGTTGGCGTCGGCGTACATGAGGCCGCCATCGACGCCGCCGGAAATGAAGCCCGTGTAGTAGGCGGTACCCATGGCCAGTACGTATCCGCCACGCCTGTCCTGGGTGTCTGCTCGGACGACGGCGAACTGAGCGCCAGCGGTGCTGAGGTAGGCGCGGGAGGTGACCTGTGTGCCGGTGCCGTCGTCATACGGTGAGCTGTTCATGCCGAGGTTGATGTCGGTGCCGGTGCTGAAGGCGTTGATGTAGCCGTAGTCGGTGCCGGTGTTGGCGTACCAGCGGATCTCGGGCAGGAGGGCGCCGGTGGGGTTGATCTCGATGCGCTTGCCTGCTGTGCCGGATTTGAGCTGGCCGACGATGCTGACGGAGCCGTCGGCGCCCGCGATCGCGACGGTTTGTGTGCCTGCCGCGTTCCAGGCGCCGATGCCGCCCGAGTTGAGTTCGACGCGGGCGCCGGTGTCGGCGGTCTTGATGCGGGCGCCGACGATCCAGTCGGCGTTGATCTGCCCGGCGGTGACCTTGGAGACGGTCAGGTCGGAGATGTGGGCGTCGTCGATCAGGAGGGCGGTCGCGGACGCCGCGTCACTGGGCCCGCTCTTGTTGCCGGTCTTGTCGACCGCCACCACCCGCACATATCGGGCGCTGGTCTCCTCGATCTGTGCGGTGAACACGACGGGGATCTGTGCCTGGATCATCCCCGCGTTGGCGACCGCCTTGCCCTTCAGGGTGGTCGCATCCGGGGTGAAGCCGGGCTCGTAGGAGACGTGGATCTCCAGGTGATCCAGGTCGGATTCAAGGTTGAACGTCCCACCCGAGCTCTTGCCGAGCTGATGCGTCACCTGCACCGCGATCCGCGACCCGGCCACGCTCGGAGCGGCAGGAGTCGACGGGGCGATGTTGTCCGACGACGCCGTGAACGTCGTCACCGACGACCAGTCCCCGGTGTTGCCGGTCTTGTCGACCGCCCGGATCTGAATGTCGTAGCCGACCCCGGGTGACAGGTCTTGCAGCTGAGCCGAGGTCTCACCCCAGGCGACGTACATGACCTGCCACTTGCCGGTCGGTGCAGCGAACGGCTGCGCCCACGTCTGCAAGTCCTGCCAGCGCACCTGACTGACTTGCGACCAGGTCGCCGGATAGATCATGTCGGTGTCGACGGCGTACCGGATCTCGTAGTGATCCCCGTCCAGGACCGTGCTGCCGTCGACGTTGTTCGGTGCGTTCCAGGAGACCACGACCCGGGAGCGGGTCAGGCCGCGGCCGTCGAGGTAGGCGACCCCGGTGAACGGCGTGACGAACACCGGCTGCCCAGGCACGGAGGTGTCGGCGTTCGGCCGCGATCCGACCGGCTCCATGCTGCTGTTGGTGAGCTGGCGGGAGAAGTCCCCCACCGTCACCGTCGACGTGGCGTCAGTCTCGAACTCGACGAACTGCGTCAGGTCAATCCACGCCCCGGCCGCGGTGCGGTAGGCGACCGTGTGCTGCTCGGTGATGGCCCACTGGGTTTCCGTGACCTGGAGTTTGATCGGGTTGATGCGCTGGCCCCGGAACGTGATCTCCGTCGACGTGTCGATCAGCCCACTGTCCGGGTCGTACACCCACACCCGGTCCCCGACCACGAAGCTGCCGTGCACGTCGTAGTCCGCGGTGGACAGCTGGAGCGCGTTGCGGGTCGACGTGAACTGGCTGAGCGCCAGCTGGGCACGCACCGCGGCGTTCGCCGTCGCCGTATCCGACTCCGACACAAGCCGGGTCAGCTTCAGCAGGTTCCCGTGGATGTCCTTGAAGCCGGTCGCCGGCGAGATGTCCGCCGCCCCGGTCGCGATGCTCGTGCCGTCGCCCTCCGCGAGGAGCACCACCCGCGTGCTGTAGTCCTCCATATCCCGCGTCACATCCACCGACCCCGGCAAAGCGCGCAGGCTCATGTCCTCGCCGGCATCCCGGGTCGTGATCACGCAGGTCGGCGTGGTGACGAACAGGCTGGAGTCGGGGCCCGCGTCCAAGGTGCCGTTGCCGTTGACCCGCCACGACACGGGCACGCTGGCGGTGGACATGGTGTCGCAGACGTAGCCGATCGCCGCCCGTGGGGACTCGTACTGGTGGTGGCCGGTGTAGGTGCCGGTGACGGAGTACAGGGTGCCTGCGGTGACGGCGCCGGAGGCGGGCAGGAGCATGGTGATGGCGGTGGCGAACGAGGCGCTGGCGGGTTCGACGGCGTTTTCGTAGACGGAGCCTTTGCCGTCTTCGTCGCCAAGCCAGAATGCCATGCCGACGCCGCCGATGGACAGGTCGTCGGCGGGGGTGCTGGTGCGGCCGTCGTCGCCGATGGTGCGGGTACGCAGGACGCCGACGTAGCGGGCGGTGGTGAGGAGGTTGTCGCCGTACTGCAGCGGGTCCAACCGGCCGGGGATGATCGCGACATGCCCGAAGAAATCGAGGGCGTCGAGGACGTCGCGGGGCGTATTCGGGAGGAGTTTGACCTCCCACGAACCGAGACTCTTCAGGACCTCTGAGACGCTCACCCGGTCACCTCCTCACGCCGTAGACGGCTTCCGGCATCGCAGCCGCGTACTGGTTCCGCAGGTCCAACGCCGTGTCCCCGGATGGTGTGGCGGCGCGCATCCTGATGTCGTCGCCGTACAGCAGCACGCCGGCGCCCGGGCTGCCGCCGATGACGAAGTGGACCCCGCCGTAGGCGGCGTTGGCAGGTGCGGTGAAGGTTGCGTCCATGAAGAACCAGGCGCCCGAAGCGGGCGTGACCGAGTTCGTGGACGTGGTCAGATATGCCTGGGACACGTCGTACCAGTTGATGTTGATGCCGGTGCCGGACGGGATCGGGGCGGGCGCGTACAACCAGCCCGACGCCCGATAGGACAGCCCGGCCACCGCCGCCGCCTTCCCGGCCTCCGCGCGGGGCGACGAGCCCGCCGTCGAGGTGAGCAGCCCTGACCAGCCGCCGTACTTGGATTGGACGCTGGAGCGGGTCAGGGTGGCGTTGACGGGCGTCCAGTCGGAGGTGTCGGTGTCGAAGGTGGGGTTGGCGTTGAGGGTGGGCTGGGAGGCGACGGCGCCGATGAAGAAGTCCATCGCCGTGGCCGCGGCCTTGGTGATGCCGCCGTTCGCGTGCGCGGTGAACGATCTCGCGGAACCGATCACGAAGACGTTGCCGTCGGAGTCGTCGGCGGTCGCCGTGATGTACCCGGACGCCGCAGCCGACGTGTTGGTCTCCAGCGTGCTGCGGTAGGCGGCCAGGGTTGCTGCCGTGCCGGTCTGGAGGTAGCCCTCGACGAAGCGGGAGCCGCGGCGGAGGGTGAGGTCGAGGGTGGCCCGGCCCGGCGACAGGCTCTTGGTGAGGCGGAGGATGACCATCTCGGGGTCGTTGCGCAGCAGCGTCGCCCCGTCCCACGAGGAGATGGGCGCACCGGACCCGGCGACGCTGACGTTCCATAGCTTCGACCGGTAGGCGCCGCCCGCATAGGTCTGCACGTCCAGGGACGCGGACGCCGACGTGGTCACGTTCACGAATCCGTTCGACAGTGACCAGCCGGTTGCCGCGAGCGGCACGTCCGCCCCGTACACCTCCTGCCCGCCCGTCGTCGTCGCCTTCACCCGGCCCGTCAGATACGACGTGGGCAGACACCCCCACCGCGGGGAGGTGTTGGCCGGCACGCTGCGGTAGACGGTCATGGCTCCGTCGGCGCCGGTGCGGGTCATGGTGGTGGGGTTCGAGCTGCCGGTGTAGTAGCCGTAGTGGCCGATCGGCGGGGCGTGCCAGCGTTCCCCGGTGAGGGAGAAGTCGTTCAGCCGGACGGCGCCGGTGAGGCGGGACTGGAGGTCGGTTTCGGCGTCGGAGCCGATCCGGTCGAGGGAGACCTTCCAGTCGGCGGTGACCATGCTGTTCAGGTACTCGGTGTACGTGCTGCCCGAGGACTTGACCATGTAGTAGCCGTTGCGTTCCGGCTTGTCGGTGAACGTGACGGGGATGCACTGTCCGACGGTCAGGGCGTTGATGCCGTCGTGCCGGGCGACGACCTGCGCGCGGGTCAGGGGCGGGTAGGACTCCTGCCCTTCGAGGTCGAGGGTCCGGCCGTCGCCGCCAGACTCGGTGACGGTGAACGTCTCCCGCAGCGGGATGCGTCCGAGCTGGACGTCGCCCCATCCGTACAGCGCCATCAGGCCCGCTCCTTGTCGAACTTACGGATGGCTTCCTTGGTGTAGGCAGCCATGTCGTTCGCGAACCGCCTCGCCTCGGCCGGGGTCGGCATGGTGAGGCTCTTCACGGTCATGTTCACCGTCACGCTCATGCCGCCGCCTGCCCCATTGGTGACGAGCTGCTCGAACAGCGCGGTCTGCTGCGGGTCGAGGATTCGTTCCGGGCGCCCGGTCTTGTTGACGGCCATCGTCGCGCCGGGCTGGAGGAGCCCGCCGTTGTCGTACTTCGCGGCGGGTGCGAAGCCCCAGCGGCTGGTGAACATGGGGTCGTTGTAGCCGCGCGCCGTCTTGCCGTAGTGGACGCCGCGACCGCCGGACGACTCGAAGTTCACGCCGGCGAGGGTGCCCGCGGTGTGACCGACGCCCGCATTCGTGATGCCGATCATGAACGGGGAGTTGAGGTTGCGGACCCATCCGGACGGGCCGGGCGGGAACGAGCCCGTTGCCCACCGGCGGTGCGGGCGCTCCCCGCGGATGACGGACTCGATGGCGGACATGAACCCCGAGCAGTCCCACGACGGGTTGCCGTTGCCCGCCCACTGGTAGGGCAGGCCGGACTGCGACTTCGCCCACGACAGGGCTTTCTGGACGGCGGGTCCGCCGACGGCCTTCTTGTCCTCGCTGGTGAACCAGCTCATCATCCCGTCCACTGCGCGGTTCGACAGGCCCTTCAGGAGGCCGCCGATGCCCGCGTTCCCGCCGGGGATCTGAGCGATGAGCGGCCGCACCAGCGCGGACAGCGCCTTCTGCGCGGCAGCCTTCAGGCCGCCGACGACGACATCCTTCGCCCAGGAGGCGACCGATCCGACGGCGCCGCCGATCGCGCCGGTGACCTTGCCGACGATGCCGCCCTCGGCGTAGTGCTGGGTGGGGCCCTGGTAGCGGGTCTTCTCTTCCTGCCTCGACGGATTCCCGCCGGTCTTGGTGGGACGATCCTGACCGAGCATGGCGTCGATCGCGCGATGGCCGCCGAGGCGGTCGACCTGCGGGTTGGACAGGATCCGCTCGCCGGGTTCGAGCATGGCGGGGACCTTGTCGCCCTTGCCGCTGCCGGGGACGACACCGCCCTTCTGGAAGCCGAGGCTGATGGTGGGCAGCGAGATCTTGCTGTTGATCTTTCCGGCGATGGAGTTCCACATCTTGCGGAGCCCGTTGTTGTAGACGTGCGAGACGACCCACTTCACCGGGGCGGCGAACTTGGACTGGATCCCAGCCCACAGGGTGCCGACGCCGTCCCGGAGCGCCTTCACGCTGTTCAGCATCGACGTCTTGAAGTCGCTGATCTTCCCGCGCAGCGTGGTGAAGATGCTCGTGGTCTTCGACACGGCGGTGTTCCACAGGCTGTTCCACGTGTTCGTGAACGACGTCTTCAGCCCGGTCACCCAGTTCAGGACCGACGTCTTCGCGTTGCCGAGTGCCGTCCGTAGCCCGTTCCAGAACGAGGACCACCGGTCCGTGACGGCCTTCCATAGGGCGTTCCAGCGGTCGATGACGCCCTGCTTCAGCTGGTTGAAGATTTCCTTCGTCTTTGTCCACAGGCTCGTGAACCACGAGATGATCGCCTTCACCAGATCCGGGATGATCGAATGCCCGACCAGCACGTCATACAGGTGCTGGAACTGGTCGACGATCCACTTGACCACGCCCGTCACGGTGTCCATGAACTTCGTCAGCCACCCGATCACCGTCGTGATCACGGGTACCAGAATCCCGACCGCGCCCGCCAGCGTGCCCGCCATCATCGACGCCAGCTGGGCGATCAACGGCAGCAGCGGAGCGATCACCTGCAGCGCCAGGTTCAGCAGCGACACCGTCAGCTCTGCCAAAGCCGGCAGCAGCGGTATCAGGGCGGTGGTGATCGGCACCATCGCCGGCGTCAACTGGGCAATGAACTGGCCCAGCACCTGCACGATCGGTACCAGCGCGCCCACTACCGGCTTCAGTCCCTGGGCCAGAGCCGCCACCACGGGCACCAGTGCCGCGCCGACGGCCGAGATGACCGGAGCGAGCGCCGTGACGATCGCGCCAAGGACGTCACCGATCGGCTTCAAAAGTGGCATCACAGCCCGGACCAGGCCGACGAGGATGTCGCCGATGTCCGACAGTACGGGCAGCAGCGCATCCATGATCGGCATCAGTGCTTCGCCGAGAGCTCGCGCCAGATCGGCCAGCACCGGCCCGAACTTCGTTGCCAGTTCGGTGACCACGGGGGCGAGCGCGGACAGCAGCGGCAGCGCCGCTTGAATCACCGCACCAAGGGTGCCCGCGACGAGCTTGGCGATCGCGTTGACCGCGGTGAAGATGCTCGTCAGGGCTTGCTGGACATCCGGCATCGCGGTGATGCGGCGCAGCTCCGCGAACACCGAGCCGAGCGCGCCCAGTGCGTCTCCTCCGCCGGCCGCCGCGGCCTTCATGACGTTGTTGAGCGTGCCGAAGATGTCGCCGAGCAGGTCACCGAACTGTTTGGCGACGTCGATCGCCCCGTTGATCGATTCGGTGAGGCTCCCCGACGCCAGCCCCTGTGAGAGCTTTTGAGAGATCCGGTCCGCGGCACCTGCGGCGGCCTGCGTGATGCGGTCGAACGCGGGCGCCGCTGCGATGGACAGCTGGGTGAGCCCGGTGAGGAACTGGGCGGGCACCCGGTTGAGGTTGCCGAACCCGGCGTTGACGCCGTCGAACATCTGCCGGAGCTGACCGGTCTTCGACAGCTCGATGATCGCGGTGGCCGCGTTCTTGGCCATGCGGTTGAGGGTGTCGGCCATGCCGCCGAGGCCGCCCCGCAGCGGGGGGATGACGGCGGTGGACAGCTGCGTGAACGTCTGCCCGAGCCCAGCCATGAGCCGGTCCTGCACGTCGAGCTTCAGCCCGCGCCAGGCGGCGCCCTGGGCGATGACCGCGCCCACGAACTCCCGGGCGTTCGGGGAGAGGCGGGCCATGGCGTCGCCAAGCTTGTTCGCTGCCGCGGCCCCGGCTGTCTGGGCGTCGGCGAGTGCCCGGGCGGCGTCCGCTACCGCATCCTGCGCGTCCTTGATCTCCCGGGCCCCGTCGACCGCAGCCTTGCGGGCAGCCTCCCGGGCGTCGGCGACGTCCCGCTCGGCGAGCATGACCCGCTGCAAGCCGTCCTGGGTGGTGCGGGCCTGGTCGAGCTCCGCATCCTTCAGTGCCTGCGTCTTGTCAACGACGGCCTGGTTGGCGTCGACGATGCCCTGCTTGGCGTCCGTGACCGTCTTCGAGCCCTCGACGCCGGCCTTGTTGGCGTCGGCGGTCTGCTGCTGGAGGCGGGCGGTCTCGGTCTGCTGCTCCTCCAGAGCCTGAACGGCCTTGTCGTACTGCAACTGCGCCTTGTCGAACTCTTCCTGCCCCGCCTTGCCGCCCTTGGCCTTGACCGCGGCGAGTTCCTGTTCGGCGTCCTGAAGGTCCAGCACCTTCTGCCGCTGGTCCAACTGGGCGTCTTCGAGCCGGTTGTTGAGGTCTTCGAGATCCTGGGCGGCTTCCTTGCGGGCGTCGTTCAGGTCGCGCTGTGCCTGCCGTGCCGCGCGCTGGGCGTCGGCGAGGTCACGTTCCGCGGAGGCGACCTGCTGGGCTGCGCGCCGGTTGGCGTCCGCGGTGTCCTGCACGGTGTTCTTCAGGTCGCGCTGGGCGTCCTCGATCTGCCGGGCCGCCGCGACCCGGGCCTCAGCCGCGCGCTGCTCGGCGTCCTTCACACCCTGCTGCGCCTTCGCCAGCGACCGCTGCGCGTTCTCCAGCGCCCGCGTGGACTTGGTGGCCGCGCTGGCGGACGACGTCGCCGGCGCGAACGCGGCCTTGAAGGCGTCCCCGATCCCGCTGGTGCCGACCTTGACCGCAGCGAACGCCGTCGCCAGCGACAGCACTGCGGGCGCAGCCACAGCAGCGGCCGGGCCCATCGCGGCGATCGACTGCACCAAGGAGGCGACCGTCGGGAGCGCGCCCACGGCGAGGGCGGCGAGTTGGGCGATGCGGGAGGACAGGATGCCGATCCCGCCCGCCGCACCACTGGTCCCTCCGCCGCCCAGTCCGCCCAGTCCGCCGAGGAGGCGGGCGCGAACGTTGACGTTGCGGTCGCGGGTCAGGAAGCGGAGGCTGTTCGCGGCGTCTGTGGTGTCGGCGCGCGCCTGCACAGTCATCTGTCGGCGCCGCACAAGGTTGGCGATGGAGTCGGCGGCGACGCGGGTGTCGACGTCGATGCCGATGCGGACGGTGCGCCGCTGAGTGAGGTTGCGGATCTCGTTTGCGGCGACGCGGGTGTCGACGGAGGCGCGGATGTTGACGACGCGGTCCGCGGTGAGCCGGTCGAGTTGCTGGGTGACGCGCCGCTTGGAGGCCTCGTTGAGGTCGGCGTCGATGACCGCCTTCAACACGGTGCGGGCGTGGTCGTCGGCGAACCGCCTGAGTTTGGCGAGGGCGACGGTGTCGTCGAGGTCGAGGGTGACGGTGGCCTTGTTTCGCTTCGACTTGAGGCGGTCCATGGCGCGGTCGTATTCGGACTCGTCGGCGGTTACCTCGACGTATCCCTCGGCAATGCGGAACGCGCCTGCCATCTACCCTCCCTGCGCGACGCTCACGAGCCCGGGGAACTGGGCCCGGAACTGGGTCAGTGAGACTTCGGTCGTCTCGCTGCTGCCGCCCTGTGCGGGGGCGGCGGTGGTGCTGGTGCGGGTTGGGGTGGTGCGGGGTTCCGTGCGCTCGCGTTCCTCTTCGGCGAGGGCGGCGAGGACGCCTTGGTAGGCGGTGAGTCGGTGGACGAGGGCGAAGTAGCGGCGGGCAGAGATCTCGTCGCGTTCCAGGTCGATCCGGTACACGGCGAGGAAGTCGGCGTCGATGTCGTCCAGGTGGTCGAGAACCGGTAGGAGTTGTTCGACGCGGTCGCCGATGGCTTCGGCGCAGTCGGGTTCCTTGATCTCGTCGAGCAGTCGCAGCCAGGGGCGGCGGCTGTCTACTTCGCTTTTCCCTCCTTCGTCTTCCGTCCGAGGGCGAGGTCGAGAACCTTGTTGATGATCCATTCCATCTGGTCCTCGGTGAGGGCCTTGGACTGCTCCAGCGCCATGTAGGCGTCCTCGCCGAGGACGGCAGTCAGGAGGGGGGCGGTGGCGAGGTCGCGGCCGTGCTCGCGGGCCTCGCGCAGGTACTGGAGGGCGACGCCGGGCGGGATGGACTTCGGGATCGTGTACGGGTCGTCGCCGACGTAGAAGAGGGGGACGCGCTCCTCGACGACGTCGTCGTTGGCGGCGATCCGCAGGGGCTCGAAGTCGAGGGCGTCTTCGGTGCTGGTGGGCTTGGCGGCGGCCCTCTTGCGGGCCGCTGTCGTCTGACGTGTGGTGGATGCCATGGTCGTGCTCCTCGGTGCGGGCAGAGGTGGACAGTCGACTAGCTGGTCTGGTCGACGATGTGGATGGGCGCGATGCTCCCGGACACGAAGTGCACTGCGAACTTCGCCGGAATCAAGGTCTGCTTGTCCTTGGTGTAGGCCAGGTCGACGCTGTCGACGTTCAGGACCTTCCGGCCGATGATCCGGCGCCGGAACTGCTGCGGCGCATAGCCGTCGAGGATCACCGCGAAGTAGTTCGGCTGCGTCGCGCTGGACGTGACGTTCGGCTCGTAGGACTTCCAGCCGGCACCCGACGCGGATGTACCTCCGTTGAGGGTGAGCGACAGGTTCTCCAGCGTCGCCTCGGCCAGCGACGTCTCGATGGTGTAGTCGGCCTTCGTCAGGCGGGAGCCGACGCGCAGCGTGATCTGGTCGACCTCCAGCTCCGAGTAGGTCTGGTCGGCGCCGAACTTGACGCCGTCCTGGGTGCCGCCGAGGTCCGTCCAGGCCGAGGTGGCCGGGGTGGAGTTGACCGCGGCGTCGGTCGGCTCCGTCGCGCCGAAAGCGCCCGAGTAGAGGGTTGCCGGCCCCTGAATGAGGTTTCCGGTGTTCACCGACATGATCAGTTCTCCTTGCTTGCGGCCGAGGACGGCTTCTTCGGCGCGACCATCGCGGGCTGCGGCGGTGCTTCAGGGGCCGCCGGGGCCGCGGTTGCGGGGGGCACTTCCTCCTCGGCGGTCTCCTGGACGAGAAGGCCCTGCCGCTGCAGGTCGAGGTACTCGGCGTCGTCGACCTCGATTTCCTGGTCAGGGCGCATGGTGGTGCGGACCGTGTGGGTCATCGGTACTGGCTCCTGTCGAGCGGGAACTGGTGGTGGGAGTAGTGCGGGTGGAAGCGGAGCTCGATGGTCTGCTCGGGCGGGATGCTCGGCGGGCAGGGGATGATGCGGATGTTTCCGACGAGGAGGAACTCCAGCTCGGCGCGGTCGCCGTGCACGAGGACTTTGCCGCCATAGGAGAGGAGTTGCCCGTGCAGCCGGTCTTCCTGGATCGCCCACATGCGGCTCACGGCGGCACCTCCGTCCATGCGATGACGAGGCCGGGGATGTCGTAGCGGGCGTAGGGGGATGCGTCGTCGGGGATGCGGCGCGGATCCCCGACCGTGTATGCCGATTTGATCTGCACGCCCGGGTAGCTGCCCGGGAGTTCGAGGAGGGTCTTCGAGATGTTCGGGTGGTCCAGACAGGCGGCGACGATCGCCTCCGCCAGGTTCGACGCCTGCCCCCACGGGGGCTTCTGCGAGCCGGGGTTGACCGCCCAGCAGGACACGCCCATCACCGGTGTCCGCAGGGGGACGTAGATGTTGGAGGAGCCGCCGGTCACGACGTGGGTGACAAACCCGCCGTCGGCCCACGAGAGGGTGCCGTCCGTCCCGGGCTTCGGCAGGGTGGTCGACACCCGGTCGCCGACAACGGTCTTCAGCCAAGCTGTCGTGACGAGTTCCGGGGTGGCGTGCAGCGTGGGCGTCGTCATGCCGTCCTCCGCTGGAAGAGGGCCGGACGCAGGTACGGCATCGGCGGTGTGCCGGGGTGGTTGACGCGGGCCACGGGGTGGTCGGCGTCGGGCCAGTGCAACGCCTTCTTGTTCCGCGGCAGGATGACGTGCGGGGCGGTGCCCATCTCGACGTCGGTGGCGTAGTTGCAGTCGAGGGAGCCGACGCGCAGCACCTTGTCATGGCATTCGGAGCGCAGGGAGTCGTGCAGGCGGCCGGAGCGCTTGTGTACGTAGCCGCGGGCGTCGCCGAGGATGGCGGGGCCGATGGTGTCGCCCAGCCAGTCGTTGATCGCCGCGTCGACGTGTGCGCGCGCTGAGGGGTCGATCCGCACACCGGATCGCGCCATGGCCGCCTCCTCTCCGAAGGTGGTCGTTCTGGTGGCCGCCCGGTCTCCCCGGGCATGTGGCCTGTTCAGTTCTTGATCACGTTGCGGGCATCCGCAAAGCGATCAGGTGGTGCGCCGCAGGTCGACGCGTCGGTCGACTGCGAGTGCGGGGTTGGTCATCGACGAGACGGCCTCGACGATGTAGACCGCGCCGGTGCGCTCGTCACGCACCCGGTCCTGGTCGGTGATGTCGGTGTTCGCCGGCACCCGGGCGACGGCGTAGCGGACGATCCGCGGGGTCGGGTTCTCGCGGGTGGTCACCCGCCGCGTCTGCTCGATCAGCGACGCGGGGATGCCAGTGGCGTGCGGGGTGTTCGTGTCCCGCTCATCGCCAAACGCGTCTTCCTCGGTGCCACGGAGGACGGCGATCGTGGTGGTGGCGACGGCCTGCATCACGCACCCCCCGCATACGGGGTCCACGCCTGCTGGTCGTCCGCGGCCTCCAGCAGCGGATTGCCGACCACGCCCGCCCCCTCCAGGGCCGAGCGGATGTGGACGGTCCGCGACCGCATCCACGACACCCGGCGCAGTGCGCGGGCGGCCATGGGTGCGAGGACCAGGCCGTCGCCCTGCAGCGTGGTGGACACCTGGTCCTGCTGGATCTGCGTGGCATCCAGCCGCGTCTCCAGCCCGAACTGGCCCGCCAGCCAAGCTGCCTGTCGGGCGACGGCCCGGCCCAGCCAGTAGAGATCCCTCGACCGCATTCGATCCCTGTCGGCGTAGATACGGTTCGAGAAGATCTCGATGTCTGACTGCGCCTGGGCAAGCTGCTGATCCGTCACTGAGACGCCGGTGGCGTCGATGACGTCCTGCGCGGTCGCCCAGGCGTTGACCATGTCAGCCCCTGCCCGCGGTGCCGGTGTCGCCGCCCACGCTCTCGATAACGTCGCGCGGCGTGGTGGTGTCCTGCGGCTGGTCGTCGACCGATGACGGCACCGTGTTCACGCTGTACGTGAGGATCAGCGACAGGCCGTCGGGGTGGTCTTCGGAGCCGTCGAACGTGGCCTTGCCGCGCGGGTGCAGGCCGCGCTGGATGGCCTCGTTGGCGACGGCCGCAGCGTTCGCATCGTGGGCCGCCTCCTCGTCGCGGGCAGGCCACGACGACTTCAGGACCACGAACTCCTTGACGTAGCGGGTGCCTTCGGCGCCGTCCGCCGAGCGTTCGTCGACCTCGACGGCCGCCTCGCCGTCCTTGGCGGGGAACTGCTTGGTGCGCGCTTCGGCCGTGCTGCTGGTGGTCTTCTTCGCTGCTGCCATGGCTCACCTCCCATCTGCCGCCGCACCGCCCGGAGCCGTCGGGCGGTGCGGGGTTCAGGAGTGGGTCAGCCGACGAGGATGGCGGCACCGGCGGGGTGGCCGTAGGCCCATCCGCGGCGGGCGCGCATCTTCAGCAGGGACTCGTCGGTCAGGGAACTCGTTCCGTCGCGTCCGTCGATGAACACGGACTCGGGGCCGGAGCGGACGCCGAGGAGCATGAGGTCGGTGGAGACGAACGCCATGATGGGCCGGCCAGCCGGGGACGCGGTGGCCGTCGGCGAGGTGCGGGCGCCGAGCGACCAGCGGATCGGGACGCCGAAGATGGTGTCGGGGGTCCCAGCCAGGCCCTCGATGAAAATGGGGCGACTCTGGCCATCGAGGATCCCTCGAAGGCTCTTCTTGAAACCGGGGTGGGCGATGGCGAGCATCGTGCCCGGGTCGTAGTAGTCGCCAGCCTCGACGAATCCGATGGTGCTGGAGAAGTCGGCGTAGGTAGCGCCAGCGGATCCCGAGACGGTGATGTTGCTGCTGCCGGTGTAGCCGATGTTGTTGTCGGTGGTGGCCAGCAGGTTGTACAGGGACTGGAAGGGGACGCCGGTGCCGGGGGCCGCGGTGACGGCGAGGCACGCGTTGTCGAGGATCTTCGCGTAGGAGATGCCCCAGTCCTTCATCTTCACCGCGAGGGTGTTGGGGAGGGCATCGTTGATGTCCTCCTCCGCGATGCGGACGACCTTGCCGAACTTCTTCGCGGTCAGGGTGACGTCGTCGTTGAGGCTGGTGTCCTCGCCGTAGGCGCTGCCCTTGTCGATGACCTCGACGCCCATTCCGGCGGAGCGGGGGGCGTGGCGGGTGTCGCTCGTCATGGGGAGCCGGTTGGCGACGGCTTCGACGACGGAGGTTGCGGTGATGCGCTGAATGACGGCCGAGTCGTATTCCTCGGGGATCCAGGCTTCCATGGTGTTGCGCGCCATTGGGCCCTCCTGCGGGCGGCGTGATGGGGACGGCTGGTGGGCTCTGGCCCCATCACGGGCGCCTTCGCAAGCAAGGGTGGCGGCCTGATTCGATCACCGAATCAATTCACCTAGCGATGAATATACCTTGGTTTGTCAAGCACGACCCAGGGCACGCAGCGCGTGCTGCTCCGCAGCCGACTTCGGCTTGTCCGGGGCGGCCGGACGCGGCGCCGCCGTGGGCCGCACCTTTGGCTTCGCCTTCGCCGCCGGCTCGAACAGCTCCGGGTAGTCGGCGCGCAGCCCGTCGATCTGCTCGTCGACGCCGAGGACTTCGCCGTCGTCGTCGATGCTCAGGTCACCGACGTCGACCAGCTTCATCAGCCGGGCGATGCGGGCCTCGGTCTTCTCCTTGTCGCCCTCGACCGCAGTCGTTGCTCCGGCTTCGATGAGGGCGGCGCGCACGGCCTTGCGGACGGCGATCGGCTTGTACCGTGCCTCAGCCTTCTCCTCGGCTTCCCGGACGGCCCGCTCCGTCTCGGTCTCCTGCTCCTTGTACTTGTCGCGCAACTCGTTGAGGGTGCGCTGGACTTCCAGCTTCTCTTCCTTGCGCTTGCGGAGCGTTCGCCGGACCCGCTCCCACTCCTCGCGGGACGGCGGCACGTACTCGCCTGCGGGCTCCGGGTCCGGGTCGTCGTCCCCCGCGGGCGGCTTGGGCTTCGGCGCGGTGTCCGGCTCCGGGTCGTCGTCGCCTTCGGGCTCCGGCTCAGGGTCCGGGTCGGCGCCGACCTCGACGTCGATGTCGTCGTCCTCGGCGCCGCCGGCGATGACGTGGATCGGCCGTCCGTCGGCGCGGTAGCCGAGGATGCTGCTGGGCGGCAGACTGATGGCCCGGCGGCGGCTGCGGGTGGTGGTGTGGATGCCCATCTGTGTTCTCCCATCACGGGGTTGGTGGCAGCCCATCGGCGGGCGCCGGGGCGAGTTACTGCCCCTTCGTGGCGAGGCTGTCCATGTACTGCGCGCGGACCCGGTTGTGTCGCGCATCTGCGAGCGCGTTGTGCACGCCGTCCGGCTGCTGGGGCAGTGTCGGATTGCCGAGCCGCTCGCACTCCTGCCGCAGGTCGTTGGTCCACATGGGGATGCCGTCCGGAAGGTCGATCATCGGACCGAAGAGCTGTGCAAGGGCGACATGGTCATAGGCGCCGTACCAGGCCCACAGTTGCGGGTCGGGCGTGGCCTGGATGAACTTGGCGACCTGGGTGGCGATGGTCGTCCGGTGCTTCACCACGGGGTCGGCGTAATGGAACAGCCAGCGCTTCGGCATGTGGATGCGGGCATCTCCGTGGCCCTTCGGGAGGGACGGGACGACGTTCTCCATCAGCCACTTGTGCTTCCGGATCTTGCGAACGGGCATGTCACGGTTCACCGCGTAGTACTCGCGGCCGTCCTCAGCAACCATGCCGATCGAGATGAGGTCGATGTGACGACCGTCCTCGATGAACTCGGTGTCGTAGAAGATGCGCATGGTCACGGCTCCTTGAGTTACACGGCGGCTGGGAAGCGGCCAGTGCGGAGGGCCCTGCGGGCTCGGGCCTCGACTGCGGGCAGCAGGTCGGGTTCGATGCGCAGGAGTTCACGGGCGGCACGCAGGCGTGCGGCCCTGGGTTCGGAGGGGCGGGCGCGCCCGTAGGCGATGTTGCGGTGCGCCTCACGCTGCAGCGCCAGAGGGAACGGGATGCCGCGGGCAGTCCACGTCTCGGACCAGGGGACGGTGCGGCAGCGGCAGTTGCCATGCAGGGGCGGCCCGTCGACCGCGGGCATTCCGATGCGGCGCTGGCGGGGATCCCACGACAGGCCGCCCGGAAACGGTTCGCCGACGGCGGCAGTGCGGCCGGTGTAGGCGAGGCAGCGCACGCAGGCGTCCGCTTCCGACACCCACAGCCGCATCGCCTTCACGGCCCTCGTCACCGTGTCCAGGCCCTCGTTGACGGCGGCGCCTGTCGTCCAGGCGACGTGCGTGCGCACGGCCGAAACAGCACCCTGCGCGGCGCTGAGGGCGGCCGACAGGTCCACCCACTGCGTGATGCGGGGTGCCCGGAGTAGCAGCAGGGCCCGGTCGCGGCGCTCGGCCAGGATGGAGGTGAGGCGGCGGGCCTCGTCGCGCAGCTCGCGGCCCGGCACCAGGCGCGGCACCGGACGGCGCCGCCCGGATGCCGCACGCGCGAACTCGATGCCCTGCCGGGCCCCCAGCGTCAGAGCCTCCCCCAGGGCGCTCTCCAGGATGAACGCCGCGCGCGGGGCGAGCGCGTCGAGGATGCGCAGGACAGCCTCGCGGGCGGCGGCCAGGATGCGTCGCAGGACGTCGCCGGGCGTGGCGGCCTGTCCGGGGCCGCCGAAGGCGCGGGTCCAGGCGGCCAGGGTGCGCCGGGCGAGTTCTGCGAGCTGGCTGTCGCTGTCGCCGACGATGTCGTCGGTGATGCGCTTCTCCAGGTCGACGACCTGGGCGAGATGGTCTTCCTGGGTCAGGCGGAAGAGGTCGCTGCTGCGGTAGGCCACTATTCCTCCTCCTGCGCCCCGGCGAGGACTTCGAGGTCGGAGAGGGCACCGGACAGGAGTGCTTTGGCCTGGTCTTCGGTGATGGCGCCGAGAGCGGAGGCGGCGGCAATCTTCTGTGCGGAGTCGGCGAGGGAGGCGAGGATGTCGACGCGGCGCTGCAGTTCCGCGTCGTCGACGCCGGCGAGCCACTTGTCAACCTGCTCGGCCCGGTAGCCGGCTTCCATGAGGGCCTGCTTGCGCGGCACCCCGGCCTCGATCTTCGCTTTGACGGTCTGCCAGCCCTGGGTGTCGGTGACGGACTTGGCGGGCACCCAGCCGACGGTGATGACGGGGTTGTCGATGCCGAGGCGGCGCAGCGCGAACGTGAACGCGGCATGGAGGCTCGCGCCGTAGGAGGTCTGCCGGTTTTCGACCTTGGCGATGAACGGTCCGTCTTCTTCGCGGTAGGACTCGCCGGAGCGCTGGTTGGACTGGGGGTCGAACATGCGCAGCGGGGTGTCGGTGATCTGCGCCATGGCCCGCACGTTGAACAGGATCGGGTCGAGGAACACGTCGGGTTTGGCGGCGTCGAACTGGCCGACGGCCTTGTAGCCGCGCAGGAGCCACAGTTCGCCGGGGCCGGCTTTCAGGCTGCTGTCGTCGCCGGTGTCGGTGGGGCCGAGACCGTTGGTGTCTTCGGGCCAGTCGTCGTCGTCCCAGTCGCCGGGTTCCAGGTCGGAGGTGTCGGTGGTGGCGGCGTCGGTGAGCGCGTACCGCTGCGGGGCACCCTGGTAGTCGACGGTTCCCATGTGGGTGGCCTGCAGTTTGGTGATGGCGTTCTGCGGGCCGTAGGCGCCGTAGTGCTCGGGTATGCCGTAGGGCCGGTCGGTACGGAAGTGGAAGACGGGCTGCTCGTTCCAGTCGTGCTCAATGATCCACGACTCGGCATCTACCTCCGGCTCGGCACCCTCCTCACCGTCCGGTGGTGGCGCAACGGTGACAGTCCACGGCTTCCAGTCGTTGGGCTCAGTCCCAGTGGAGTTCTCGCCGGTGGTCCAGCGTTCGATGTGATCGTCGTACAGCAACTCGGCCCGCAGATAGGCACCTTCGCACCAGCGCTTTATGGTGAACGCCTTACGGCGCGGGTTCTCCTCGTCGTAGATGACGCGGACGGTCTGCGGAGAGTTGTAGAACATCTCGACCCGCTGCACGTGGCCGTTGTCGTCCTCGACGGGCAGCACCATCAGGTAGGCGTCGCCGAACTCGCCGGCCCGGCGGAACAGGTCGGGCATCTCCAGGTTGAGCTGATTGTCCTGCCAGATCTTGGAGATCAGTTCGCTGGTGGCCGGGTCGGGGCTGGTGACGGAGGCGACCTTCAGCCGGTTGGTGACCGCGTTGACGGGGGTCTTGGCGAAGTTGAGGTCGAACTCGATGTCGTGGGCGCGGAGGGCGGCGCGGATGCGGCTGGAGGAGAAGACCTCGGGGGCGTCGCCCTTGTAGTAGGTGGCGGCTTTGTCGTATCCGGGGCGCGCCGCGGCGAGCTCCTCGATGCCGTGCATCAGGTCCTCAAGGCTCACACCCACCACCCTTCATCAAGGTGATGATAACTGATCACCTTTGAATCAAAGGTAACTGCCGCTCGATGCCTGCGGAATCCTCCTCGGCTGGTTCGGGATGAAGCGGCGCACCGCCGACCCCACACAGTCGACCAGGTCGTCATTCGGGGCCTTCGGGAAGGCGCACATCTGCTCCTCCAGCTCCCGCAGTCGCCGGGCGTGAATCACCCGGCCGCGCTGGTAATGGTTCAAGACCCCTTCGGCCCGGGTGAACTTCGGTTCCGTCTGCGACACCGTCTTCACCTTCACCGGCATGTCGTGCAGGATCGCCTTCCACGTGTCGTGACCTTGGTTCACCTCGATCAGGATCAGGCCGATCTGCGGGAACTCGTCCAGAAGCGCCAGCACCTTCTCCCGCAGCAACGGTCCCGGCTGGATCTTCACCGCGGTCGCCGCGTGCACCGTGCACCGCTGATGCCGCGCCGACCACGACACCACACCCAGGCCCGTGAAGTCGGAGGACTTCTTCGCCGTCACCGCCGGGTCGATCGACAGCATCATGTGCGTCACCGGGTCCGGCCCGGCCTCGTCCGGGTAGCGGAAGTCGTCCGGCGTCCACAGATCCCCGTCGGCACCCATCGGATCGTTGGCCATGTTTTTGGCAAAACTGCGCGTCGCCTCTATGGCCTTCATGTACGAAATGGGCCATTTTGCGGGCCATACGCTGCGCTCAGAACCGTCGTCTCGCTTCACTATCGGCGGCGTGTAGTGGGCACTGAATCCTTCCTCGCGGATCCAGTCGGCCGTCTCGACACCGCGAGCATGCTTGACCAGCTGGTGCACCACACTCCCCGGCATCGTTACGGTTCCGGAAATGACGACGCGGGCGTACACGTTGAGCGGCAGGATCGAGTCCACCAGCGTGGTGCGCCGCTTGCGCGCCAGGTCGAGTGAGTAGGACGACTCGTCCGGTTCGATGTCATCGCACAGGATCAGATCCGGGCGCCGCTCCTCGACCTTCATGCCGAGGTTGGAGGAGTCGATGCCGCGGGCCGCGAACACGAAGCCGCTGCGGGCGATGAACATCGACTGGGTGTCGGCCACATTCCCGCCGGACGGCCGCTTGGCCGGCGAGCACAGGTCGGGGTAGTCGTGGCGCAGGAGTGCGTTGCCATCCAACTCCCGCTTAAAGGTGCTGAGATGCGTTTCCGCCTGCGTTGCCGACGAGGCAAAGGCGGCAGCAAAACGGACGTGACCGTGCGCGGCAGCCCACATCGGCAGGATCAGAAACCACCAGGTGGAGTTATGGGTGGGGACGAGTCCAGGTCCCGCCAAGTAGAGGTGGTCCTCGGAGTCGATGGAGATGCAGTTCGTGGCCTGGCTCTCCACCTGTTCGACGCCAATGATGGAACGGCGGGTGGTGCGTGCCTTCGCGCGAAGGCGTTCCCGCTTCCGCTGCAAGTGGAAGACAGGCAAGTCGGTGGCGAAGCAGATGCGCCACCTACGGCCTACCGCGCGGCCGTCGAGAACCGCCTCGGACTCCTTGCTCTGCGCAGTGATGCCAAGGGAGCGGACGAGACGCAGCACTCCCTCCGCCAGGACTGGTGTCGTGGTGCAGAACTCCGCCCAGCCGTTCGTGTCGATGGTGCCGTCCGTGTCCATGAGCCCCTGGAGGAGGGCGAGGCGCTGCTCAACCGATGCGGTGAGGTACTCCTCAGGTATCAGCTTTTCGAACGTCGGCGCGTGGTTACTGGCCACCGATTTGATCGGCATGACCTTGCGGAGCTGGGCGACCAACCCTGGCGTTCCGTACAGGTACCGAGCCGTCCGCTTGCGACACTCCTGCCCCTCGGCCTCCATCCTCTCGATGACGCCAGAGTCCGCAGAGGTGAAGGCCACACCGGTCGAGTGGCCGTCTCCGAGCCACGCACCAAGAACGTAAGGGGAGATTGGTAGACGAGCTTCGGGATACTCCACCGCCTCGTACCGAGGGACCGAGTAGCGCGTCTCGATTCGAGATCGGCTGGAAGGGAGGCGCCAGTTCTTGGCGATCTGGCCCGTCTCTCGGACGTGGCGGGGCTTGTCGCTCCACCGATCGCGGACTTCCCACTCGTGGGCTTCGTCCGCGATCACGCTCTCTCCGCCAGAGAAGGTCACCCTGTATGCCGGCCGGTTTTCCCAGTGCGGGGATACGGCGACAACACGGACAGGCTTACCGGAGGGTGAGAAGACCTCGTCGCCGGGCTTGATGTCTCCGTGAGCCACCCAGCCTCGATTAGCGGTGAGGACGGGCGTGTCGATGGCGAGGGCTTTCCCCATGTTCCGCGGGGCGATGTAGGCGTCCCGGTTCTTGCCCGGTTCGGTCGGCCGGCGCACCCAGGAACGGGCGGCCCGGCACCAGTCGAGGTGTGCGTCCCCGAACGTGATCTGGCCCTGCGCGTCACGGAGGTGGTGTCGTAGGTAGGTGGCAGCGAAGCACATGGGGTCGAGGCGGGAGAAGATGCGGCGGGCCTCCGATCGCACGGAGGCGTCCTCGTTGGTCAGGAGGGTGGCGTCGAAGCCGGCCAGCCAGCGTTGGAAGTCGAAGGTCTCGGCGTCGAGGCCTTCGAGGTAGCCGGGCGCGCGGACCGCGGTCGCCATGTCAGGCCTCGTCGACCTCGACGTCGAACTCTTCGACTTCGGTTTCGACGCGCAGCATCACCATGCCGACCGGCGGCGGGACTTGGCCGTCGGCGGGGCGGATGCGAATGGCGGCGACGATCTCGTAGCCCTGCGCCTTGATCCGGTCGCGGAGGTGCTGGGTGAGGGCGCTGCGGTATCCGCCGTCGTGCACCAGCCAGGACGGCACGAGGGATTCGATGTAGTGGATGCTGCGGGTCACGCGTCACCGCCGTCGATGATCTGCTGTTCCTCCAGCTGCATCTTCGCCTTGGCGTCGCGGACCATCTCTTGCAGTTCGACGTCCTGCTGGGTGACTTCGGTGACGGTGGCGTCGACCTTGACGGGCATGTCGAGGCCGAGGAGCCGACAGATGGAGTCGCTGACCTTGCGCCGCTGTTCTTCGATGCGGCCGAGGCGGTCGACGGCTTGGAGGATGAACGTGTCGTCCTCGACGGGCTCTTCGTCGCCGGTGTCGGAGTTGAGGGCTTTGATGACGCGCCCGTTGTTGACGGTGATGTGCTTGCGGCCCATCACCCTCCGCACAGAGTCCTCCATGTTGATGAGACGTTCGAGGGAGGCTTCAAGGCGGGCGAGCTGGATGGTGCGGTACTCCTTGACGCGGGGGTCGACGCGGCGGCCGACTTCGGCTTCGAGGAGGTCGTGGACGGTGCTGAAGGGGAGGCGTTCGCCGCCGGTGGGGCCGTCGGGTTGGGAGGTGAGGCGTTCGATGCCGCGGAGGCTGTTCCCTTGGGCGATGAGGTCGAAGACGAGGGTGGCGAGTTCGGCGCGGCGTGCTTGGTTGACGCGCCTGTAGGGTGCGGGTCCTCCTGGCATGTCGGCCTCTCCTTCACCGTGGGCTGGCTCGAATCACATCGCCTTCGCCTTCGAATCGTAGGACATTGTGGAGTAATCGATGTAGAGACCCTGCCGGAACGTCCACATCGGGCGCATCATTGAAGGCGGCCGAGACGAGGAGGCAGGCATGGTCAGCGCTCGCGGAGGACGGTACGGATTCGTGTACCGGACGCGGCAGGACGTGTATCGCGCGCTGCGCCGCCAGGGCATGACGAAGTCGAAGGCTGCGCGCATCAGTAACGCGGGCCGCACCTTCCCGCAGCGCAGCGCCATGGCCCGCAAGGCGGCGAAGACTCGCCAGATGCGGGGCAGGAAACGCCGCTGAGGAAGCGGATGACAGAGGCCCCGGGGCGGCTGCGGCGGCACGCTCCGGGGCCTCGCCGCATCAGGGGCAGGTCTCTTCGTACTTGACCGCGGTGAATGTCACCGGCTGCCCGTTCAGCTTCGCTCCGGCCTTCGGGTCCTGCGTGCACACCTTCCAGTTCGACGCGACGACGATGATCCGGCCCTCGCCGCTGGCGTCCTTGACGGTGATCGAGGTGCTGGAGTCGAGGGAGGACCGGGCGGCCTTCACGGACTTGCCGGCAAAGTTGGGCATCGTGGCGCCAGCTTCGGCGGGCGCGGACTGATCCTTGGCGGGGCAGGTCTCGTCCAACTTGACGGTGCCGAAGTCGAGCTTCGCGCTGGCGTCCGCCTTGACCCCTGCTGTGGGCGTCTGTGTGCAGACTTTCCAGTCGCGGTCGAGGATCTGGTTGCGGTCGCGGCCGGAGGCGTCGTGGCTGTCGAGGTTGTAGAACCCGGCGGCTTGGGCTTCGTCTTGGGCGGATTGGAGGCCCTTGCCGACGAAGTTGGGGACGGTCTTGGTCTCGCCGGCGGTTTTGCCGCTGCTGGCCGTTGCCGTGGTTGCGTTGGTGGGGCTGCTGCTGGTCTTCTCGGTTGGGCCACAGGCGGTGAGTGCGGCGATCCCGAGGACGGCGGCGGCGGCGAGTGTGTGGTGGCGCATGGGTCCCCCTGGTTGGTGCGGGTTGAGGGGGCGATCGTAGGTGCGGCGTGGGCGGGTTGGTGGCCCTGTGACGGGCCTGTGACCGGATCGGGTGGTGCACGTTGACGGCCCCACTCGGCGGGAGTGGGGCTCTGGGTCACGCGGTTTCGCCGACGGCGGTCTCGCATCCGCGGCAGGCCGGGATCTTCCCGGCCCGGATCTGGCCGAGCGTGTAGGCGTCGGTCTTGTATCCGCTGTTCCCGCAGGCGGCTTGCAGCAGGTCCCACCACCGGTTGTCGACGGGGCGTTGGACGCGGTGTGTGGTGCGGCCGTTGACGAATCGCACGCCGCGGATCGGGTACTGCTCGGCGGCCGTCGGGGTGGGCGCGGTCACTCGCCGCCGTCCTTCTGCCACACATTCTCGTACCGCTGCCAGCGCTGGGTCTCGACGTCCCACTGCTCGACGGCGATCCGGACGACGCGGCTCATCCCGGCCTCGACGCGTTCCTTCTCGTCCTCGACTGCGCGGTAGGCGGCGGGCTTCGACCGGTGCTTGGTGTAGACGGGGGCGCCCGGCGTCGTCAGGACGAGCCGCCAGGGCTGGGAGGGCTTCTTCGCGGTCATGGCTCACTCCTCGTCTCGGTCGTACAGGTCGTCCCAGTGCCGCCGGTCGGCCCGCCCGGCTTCAGCGGCGTCTTCCTCCCACCAGTCGGCCGGGCGGGGCTCCAGCGGGACGGCGGGGACGGTGTCGGCGGTCATCAGCAGAACTCGCGGCGGTCGAAGCAGTGGCCGCCTGACGTGGTGTAGCGGTGCTCGTTGTCGAACCTCCAGCGGCGCCGCAGGGGAAGTCCCCGCTCGTCGGTGGTCTCGGTCATCGTCTCCCGCATCTCTTCCAGCGGGACCTCCCTGCCGTGTTCGGCGCGGATGGTCACACCGTCACGGTCGAGGAAGGCGGTCCAGTCGCCCAGAGTGGTCAGGCCCTGATCTGGGTGGGCTCGGAAGAGGAAGCGCACCCCTCCCGCCGACTGGCCGATGTGAAGGCCCTCGCCGTCGGGGCTACCGCCCGGGAACGGGCCGAACGCGTAGTAGTTGACGGCCATCAGGCTTCCTTCCGTTGGAGGCCGGGCAGGTCTTCCCAGCCGTACATGCGGTGCGGGTTGTGGGCGGCCAGCTGCTTGTTGGCGCGCGCGATCGAGGCGAGCGCCCGCTGTCGCCCTTCCTCGTACCGGGGCAGCCGGCACAGGCTGAGGCTGCGGCCCGCGTCGGCCGCATCCTTCACGGCCTGGCGGATGTGGGGCGGGAGTTGCCGGGCGGACAGGTCGGCGACCGCATCCGGGACCGGGACGGGGGTGCGCGGGAAGGCGATCACGGCTGGGCCTCGATCTGGGTCTGCGAGATGAGTTGGTGCGGCTCCAGGGAGACCCAGTCGCATCCTCCGTGCGCGTGAACGGCACCGCTCTCCTCGTCCTGCCACGTCCGGTCGAGGTCGAACGGGATGCGCTTGGCAGCCTCAACGAACGGGCCCTTCGCGGCTTCCTTGCTGGCGTAGACGCCGAGGACCTCGCCGCCTTCGTGGTCCTCGCCGGTGGAGAGGACCCAGACGATCGGTCCGGCCGACTGCGGCTCACGGTTAGCGATCTCCTGCATGGCGAACTCCTTACGCGGCGGCGGTGTAGGCGGCCTGGAAGTGGGCGGGGCTGGCGAGGAACGCGGTCCGCTTGTACGTGACGAGCCCGACATAGAGGGCAAGATCGAACGGCGAGTAGACGAACGCGCGGATCCATCGCCCGGTGGTGCGGTGCTGGACCCAGCAGCGGGTGGGTTCCTGCTCGTTGGCGGCGCGGTAGGCCTTGGCGACGTGCTTGCCGTAGTGCGACTGGTAGCCGTCGCGGAGGTCTCCGGCGCCGAGCCGGTCGAGGATGTCGCCGGTGCGGACGAGGGTCCCGGCTTCGAGCTGCCGGATGACGTCGCCGCTGATGGCCCGGTACTGGAGGGGCTTGGAGACGGCCTGTGCGGCGGCGTGGACTCGGCGGAGCTGGGCGGCGGCATTCATGCGGGTCCCCCTCGGTGCTGCGTGATCACATAGCAAGTGACTAGCGATCACTAGTTGCGCTGTTGCTGACTCAGACACTACGCCTGAGGCATCGCCACCGCAACCCGCTTGCGATACATTGATGCCATGACGTCGACCCCGCCCACCGAGCCGCCCTCCCTGGAGGACATCGCGGCAGCCGGCAACCGCCGCCTCCGCGACGCCGACCGCCTCAAGAAGTCCAGCGACGACCTGAGGGACCTCGTCCTAGCCGCCCTCCGCGAAGGCCACCTGAAGCCGACCGAGGTCGCGAAAGCCTCCGGCTGGACGGGAGCCCACGTGCGCAAGATGGCCCGCGACGCAGGCATCGAGCCTGATGAGCGGTACCGCGAACGGGCCGAGCGACTCAAGAAGGCCCAAGCCGCCACCGAGTAGCCGCTTCCCTGATTCCCGCCCGCCTCCCCCACCTGCCGCGCGACACTGCCCGCATGACCCTTCGATACACGGTGCAGGGCGACACCGAGCAGGAGACGGCGGCCGGACTTCGGCTGCTGCTGACGCTGGGATTACAGCCGGCGATGCCGCCCCGGCAGCTGACCGACCAGCGGTGGATGGCGCGGGCCGTACCGACTGAAGCCCCGGCCGGAGACGATCCCGGCCGGGGCTTCGACGTGCCTTAGACGGGTTCGTCAGTCCTCCTCCGCCTGGTCGGTGGGGCCCTGCGTCCTGCGCGCGGTTCGATTCAGCAGGGACACGATCAACCCGAGGCAGGTCAGGACTCGTTCGGCGATTTCCAGAGCTTGCATGAGTGAGTTCCTCCTTGACAGCAGAAAGACCCCACCGCTTTCGATGAGGTCTTGATGGGGCGCGACGGGAAGCGCCAGGCGGCACCGCGGCCAGCAAAGACGCCCCCGCCGTATTGGCGGGGGCTTCTGGTTCTCCTCCCCTAGTGCCGGTTGGTGGTCTTGGACCAGACGGCCCGGGTCTGGGTGATGCGGGTGTCGTGGTGGACGGGCCCGGTGTACGTCTGGTGGATCTCAGTGGGTGCCGCTTCGCCGGCGCGGCGGATGAGCCGGGCGATCGCGAGGGTGAGGGCGGCGAGGCCGCCGAGGGATACGCCGATGACGGTGGGGTCGGCGAAGTCGGAGGCGATCATGACGATGCCGCCGCCTGTGCACACCATGAGCGACATCCCCCCGAAGGCGATCATGCGGACGCTGTCGTCGGTGGCCTTCTGGCTCATCGCCGGGCGTTCCGGGCGCGGCGCAGGGGGTGCGGTGCCGGTGCGCCTGGCTTCGTGGATGGCGTTGTCGATGGCGGCCTGGATGACGGCGTCGGCGAGGGGGTTGGGGGCCTGCCCGGTCGTGGCGGGCGGCTCGGGCAGGTCATACATGGCGGGTGGGTTCCTTTCGGGGGTCAGGCGGCTTTGGGGGCTCTGCCGTTGCCGCGGCATTCGGGGCAGACGA
The DNA here is from genome assembly GCF_000383655.1 of Streptomyces sp. 351MFTsu5.1. NCBI lineage: Bacteria > Bacillati > Actinomycetota > Actinomycetes > Kitasatosporales > Streptomycetaceae > Streptomyces > Streptomyces sp. 351MFTsu5.1. The sequence continues at coordinate 545,265 of NZ_KB911777.1, forward strand.
CGAGGATCTGTTCGCCGCCGAAAGCGCCGTGGAGTTTGCCGTTGCCGGAGCATTTCCAGCACTTGCCGGCGGCGATGGCTTTGGCGGGCGCCATGCCCTTGTTCTTCTTGATCCACTGCTCGTCGGTGAGTCCGGAGTCGGTGACGACCTTCGACGGCATCGCCTCCTTCTCCTTCGGGCCGGCGGCGGGTGTGGCGGTGGCGGTCTGGGCGTACCAGGCGCCGCCGACGGTCTTGCCGCCGTGCTTGTTCCGTTCGTGGGTGCGCAGGGCTTTCGTGGCTTCGCGGGCGTCGCGGTAGCGGGGCTTTTCCTTCTTGCCGCAGGGGCAGGCCCAGCCGACGAGGCCGGTGCGCTTGTCGTTGAGCCGGGCCGCCTTGTTGATCTCCCAGCGGGAGACTGTCTCCTTCGTGGCGGGTGCGGGGCAGGGCTTGGAGCCGGTGAAGGATCCGTCCTTGCCCTTGGTGAAGATCTGCCCGTTGCCGTGGCATTTGGGGCAGCCTTCGTGGGTGGCGCGGAGGATGGCGGCGTCCTTGCGGGAGCGCAGGACGTCTTGGTGGTCGGCGAACCGGGTGACGACCCTGAGGGCCATCCAGGCGCCGAGGCGGGCGTGTAGCGGGCCGCGGCGGGGGATCTTGACGCGGGATACGGGGCGGCGGCTTCGGGTGGCGGTCGTGCGGCGCGCCGGGGCCTTCCGGCGGGTCGCGGTGCGCGTTGCGGCCATGAACGGGACTCCTCAGGCGAGTGATCGATTTGTTGCGGTTTGCGAGGTGCTCAATGGGTGCTCACGGCTGCTCCGTTGCAGGTCAGGGCTGCTCAGTGACCTGCTCAATGGGTGCTCAAGATCTTGTTGAGCAGTTAGCTGAGCAGCGGGTTGAGCGGCTCTGACCTGCGGTTGAGCAGCGCTGAGCACCTCTTGAGCAGGGAATTTTCTAGGTCAAAGCGGTCAGGGCTTCGAGCTTGAAGCCGCGCGGATTGTTCTCGCCGTTCAGGTAGCCGAGCGTCACGGGAGACCCAGCCCCGGCGTCCTTCAGCAGCTTGCGAAGCTCGGCCGCACCAAGGTCGCCGTACAGCTCCGGGTTGAGATCACCCAGTGCCTCGGTGAGCGTCTCGGTCTTCATCCGGTCCACGCCCGCATCGGCCATGACCTCGATCGCATCGAGCACGATCTGCCGATCGCCGGAGATCCGCTTCGACTCCGCTCCCCCGTCGGCGAGATGCAGCAGTCCAGCCGCCTGAAGCGTGTCGCGGTCGAACCACGGCCGGCCTGCGGCGACCCGGTCGGCGACGGCCCGCTTGATGCCGTCCCGGGAGTGCTCGTTCCACCCGTACAGCAGCGGGCGGTCGAGCCCCGGGCCCTTGATGTAGGACTGGCCGGCGTCGTTCTTGATGTCCTTGTTCTGGGCGGGCACCAGGCGGTCGGGGCGGTAGCCCTTCGCTGCGGACCCCTGGCCGAAGACGATGCGGATGTCGTCCCAGCGGGCGGCCAGCATGACCCTGAGAGTGAAGGAGTCGGCGATCGCGTCCCCCATGGCCTCGCTCGTAGCGTCCTGACCTGCTGCAATCGGATAGATCCCGGACTGCTTGGCCAGGCGCAGCAGTTCGATGAACAGCTCCTTCGCCTTGGGGCTGAGGTAGATGAACTCGTCTACGAACGGGAAGATCGCCGGATGCTCGCGGGTGGGGATCCACGTGTCGCCCATGTCGAGCCGGTTCCGCACGGTGTTGCGGGCCGTGGCCATCTTGACCAGGTAGCCGAGCCACTCCTCGCACGCCTTGTTGCCGCGGATCGGAGGCGTGGCCATGACGCCCTCAAACTCGCGCAGCCCGTCCTTGACGGGATCCAGGTCGAGGCCGATCGCGTTGTGGCAGGCGGTGATGACCTCGGCAAGGTCGCGGAGCACGCCGGTGGTCTTGGCCGCGCCAGACACTCCGATGACGAGAATCCGCAGGCCCTCCAGGACCAGATCGAGCGGGGATCCGTCCATGCAGCGACCGAAGTTGTGCGCCTCGGTGATGTCGAGACTGTTCGGGGCGTGAATCGCCGGCTTCGTCATGGCCTCGAACGGGTTGCCGGTGACGAGACGCAGCACGATGTGCGCGGACTCGGCCGGGTCGGGGTCGATGAGCGTGCCGCCCTGCTTGATGTTGAAGTGGGAGTCCAGCTGCTCGGCGACCGCGTTGACCTTGCCGGGGGTGGAGCCCTTGAGGACGACGTCGATCTCCCAGAACTTGCCGCGGAAGCCAAGCGCGCGCACCGCACGGGTGCCGATGCCTTCGTAGGCGAGCGCCCGTGACACGCACTCCTCGACCTGGTCGGGCGACTGGGCGAGGGCGAGCGGGAACGGCTCGTCGCTGTTGGGGTCGTCCTGCTCGGCGATGATCTGCTGGGGGGCGAGGCCCGGGTTGTTGATCCGGTAGCGGCCGTAGATGGCGACTGCGGCGGCGGCGACTGCGGCGGTGAGGCTGGGCGGGATCTTCCACGACCAGTCGGCGGCGGTCATGCCGGCGAACTTCACGAGCGCCCACCAGCCGGCCAGGTTGAGCCCGGCGACGGCGGCGGCGGACCAGCCGAGGAACCGCCACCGCTTCTTGCGGATGATGTCGACCTTGTTCCAGTCGGCGCCGCGGGACATGCCGCCCAGCACCTCTTGGAGGTCGTGGGCGCGCACGTACCGCCAGCCGAGGACTCCGACCGCCTTCAGGCCGGCGCCGAAGTAGCGGACGGACAGGCCGGAGAAGCGGGCGGTCTTCGCGACGGCGACCATCGCGGCCCCGCCCGTCTTCGTCAGCACGGGCAGGCGCGGCTCGTAGGGGACGACGATGCCGGGAGCGATGTCGTCGACGTCCTCGCCGGACAGGTCGTCGGGCACGAGCAGCTCGCCGGGGATCACCTTGCTGGTATCCCAGTCGGCGGGGAACTCGGGGTGCTGGTCGAGGCTCATGACTCGTCCTTCTGGCGGGTGTTCGCGGCGCGCTTGGCGTCGGCTGCGAGGGTTCGAGCGACGGGGTGGAACTTGGGTGTGTCGTTGCGCTTACGGCGGGGCGGAACGGGCCGGTAGGAGGAGGCACTTCGGGCCGCCTTCACTTGGATCGCACGCTGCGCGTTTGTGGTCTTGCTGAGAGTGTTCACAGGGGTGCCGGAGAGGGCTGCTTCAACGCGCGCCTCGGCCTTGCGGCGGGAGCTGATGGACTCGATGGACTCACCCGGGTCGCAGCCCTGGATGTTGCGGTAGGCGCGCGCCCAGACGGCCTCGGTGACGGTCACCTCGCCGACGGCCGCAGCGATCTTCTCGGCCTCGTCCCACACCTCCGGGAACTCCTCAGCGCGGGCGGCGGCCAGCATCTCGGCGGCTTCCTTCGCGGCCTGATCGGCGGCTTCCTTCTCGGAGCCCTTCCGGTCCTCCTCGGCCGCTTTCGCCGCGGCCTCCGCCTTGGCCGCCTTCTTGGCCGCCGCACGCTCGCGCCGGGTGAGCACGCCCTCCCGCTTGCGGAGTCGCCCGTTCTCGTGGAGGTCCCACACGCCGGGGCCAGCGATGGAGGCGAACGCGGTCGCAACAGCGGTGCCGGGGTCGAAGGAGTGGAGGCCGTGGTAGAGGTTCACGCCGGCCGCGAGGAAGGCGAGCAGCCACACGATGGTCCGGTAGTGCCACACCGGGCGCCTGGAGACGGCTGCCGCGCGGGCTCCGCGGTGAACAACCCAGGCCGCACCTTCGAGCATGATCGGGGCAGCTGCCATCCATGGAGCCTTCGGGTTCCAGAAGAACGACATCTGGACGGGCAGGGAGACGATGCCGCAGACGATCGCGAACTTGATCGCATAGGACCGCCACTTGTCGTCGGCCGCCTGAATCTCAGCCGCTGCGGCGGCCTCGGCGGCCTGCTGCTCCTCGACCTCGCGAGCCTCTTCCCACTGGGCACGCTCGGCGGCGGCCCTACGCCGGTTGTTCTCGGCGATCCGGGCGTCGGATGCCGATGCGGCTTCGCGGTCCTTGCGCTCCTGCCGGTCGTTGGCGAGCCGGGCCTTGCGGGCATTCTCCTCGGCCTCTGCGCGGATGGCGTCGGCCTCCGCCCGAGCCTTGATCAGGCGCTCTTCCTTGGCAGCCTCCGCGGCAACGCGCCGCTCTTCGGCTTCGGCCCACGCCTTGGCGCGCGCGACCTCGGCGTCAACGGCCGGCTCGGGCTGGGGGGTGCGCTGTTCCTCGGCGGGTTCGGGTGTGGCGGGCCGCCAGTCCCCGAGTACGGGCATGGTCGGCCTCTTGTGGCCGTTCAGGGGCGGGCTGGCGGTCATGGTGGTTCGGTGTCCTTTCGTTGATCAGCGGGAGCGGCGGCGGGTGGACCTGTATCCGAAGGGGCCGGGAAGGTCGACCGAGGTGGTGGTGCGGCCAGTGCTGGACCAGGTGCGCTTCGGCCCGTTGCGCGGGCCGACGGTGATCGACCACGACTTGGCGTTGACGTTGATGCGGACGCCGGGCAGGACCCGGAAGCTCTTGCGGAACGTGATCGGCATTGCGGTCACCGCTTCCCGAAGCGGCCGTTGCCGAGGACGCTGAAGGACCGCATTGCACTGCCGCCGTTGTCGTCGGTGCGCTCGACGAGAACGTGGCCAGAGCGGCGCTCCACGCTCCAGCCGCGGCGCTCGTACTCGCGCAGCTCGGCCTCACCGATCGTGCTGTGGTCGACCGGCTGCTGCCGGGCCGCGCGACGCTCACGCCGGGTCGGCGGGGTGCCAGTGGCGTCAGGTGTGTCGGACTGCGGGTACTTCGGTGTGAACCAGCCCATGACGGGCTCCTCTCAGGTCAGGCGGGCGCGCCGGTGCGCGCACGGTGGAATTCACGGATGAACTCGTCTGTCAGGCCGGAGCCGACCGCCGCCCCGACCGGCCCGATGCCGGTCACGGAGGCGGCCCACAACTCCAGCCACGCGGCCCTGGTCGCCACGTAGTTGACGATCGGCCGGGCGCAGCGCACGGTCAGGACGACGGCGCCGAGCCCGGCCATCACCGCCAGGGCGAGGGCCTTCAGCGCCCACCGGCCGGCCTGAACGGCGGCACGATGGAGCCGACCGGGCTTCGCGGTGATCAGATACGGGCGCATGAAGGCCTCTCTCGGGGCTGGTGCGGAGTGGCAATGCTGCTGGTCGTGCAGGGCGCCGCACCAGCGATGCGGTCCCCGGCAAGGCCAGGAGGTGCCGGGCGGGGCAGGGGGATGGACCCCGCCCGGCGGATCAGGGGGTCAGGACGCGGTGACGCGGAGATGGCGGCGGAGACGAACGTCCTGGCCCTGCCGGGAGCCGTCCGGGGTGGGATGCCGCCCATTCCAGTCGTCGTCACCCGGGCCGGCGCCCTGCCAGGCGCGGGACGGCTTCGGGCCGCGCGAGTCATCGGTACGGGCCACACCGCCCTGCTGCGTGTTCCGCCAGGCGGCCATCAGGCGGCGGCCGGGTAGTCGAAGCCGTCGAGCTGCGCCTGCAGCTCCGGGTCGGCGGCGAGGCGGATCTCCGCCCGGCGGGCCCGGCTGGCAGCCGCGTACTCGGCGAACAGGTCGGAGATCGACAGCGCCGTCGGGACGAAGACGCGCGCACGCTCGGCACCGCCCGTCAGCGTGGCGTGGTCGGCGGAGAACAGGTACGGGGACATGACGGGGTCCTTTCAGGACGTGGGGGTGCAATGGGGTAGGGCGGGTCAGTTGATCTGGACGTAGGTGACGGTGCGGCTGACGTCGAAGTTGACGATCGAGTCGCAGTTGCCGCACTGGAAGCCGCAGCGGTACTTGTCCATCGCGGCGTCGCAACAGCGCGGGGTCTCGGCGAGGCCGAGCTCGTCACCCTCGTCCAGGGCGCTGATGTCGATCTGAGACACGGCTGATCTCCTCGGTTGGTCATGCCGGGATGGGTGGACTGACGCTGGTCTGGCTAGGAGGCCGCCCCGTCGGGGGTGGTCGGAGCGGCCTTCGAGCCGGGCCAGGGCCCGGGGCGGGTCAGTAGCCGGTGCGGTTGAGGGCGGCGCTGGACTCGCGGGCCGCGTCGGCCACCTCGCGGAGACTGGCGGCGGTGCCGCGCTGGATGTCGGCGGCGATGTCGTGGCCCTGGGAGTCGAGGTCGGCGGCGACTCGCTCCAGGCCGTTCGCGTAGCCGTCGTACTCGGCGGCGATCGCTGCACGCTGCTCAGCGGTGTAACGGGGCATGGCGGGACTCCTCGGGAAGGTAGGGGTGGGGCGGGGGTGGGATGCCTCGGTGGCGGGACTGGGGGATTGTCGGACCGCCACCGAGGCGGTCTATGGGGTCAGCGGGTGGGGTGCTCGCTGCGGTCGTTGACCTCGCGCAGGCGGCGCATCATCCGCTCGTAGTCGGCGGCACTCACTGCTGCTCGCCGTCCTGGTCCGGCACGACGACCAGGAACCGGTCGGAGCGGATCTCGGCAACCACCGTCGCGGGAACACCTGCGTCACGGAACTGCTGCGCCTGCTCCTCCGCCGGACGACTGCCGCGAGGATGACCCATCGGGGAGGTGGCGAGGATGCGGCGGCTCATCGCGCAACCTCGACGAGGTCGAGCCGTCCGGCGGCCTTCAGCCGGCACAGGCAGTCCCGCATCTCGTCCTGCGCGGACAAGCAGCGCTCGATGTTCCCGGCCTGGGAGGCGGCCGAGCAGCGGGCCGAGGCGTCCCGGTAGCGGGTCGCGGCCTCGAAGGGGGCGATCAAGTCCAGGCGGCCCGCGGCACCCAGCGTCAAGACCGACTCGACGACCGTGTCGTGCGCCGCCTTGAACGAGTCGAACTCCGCCGGCGACCACTGCGAAGCGGGCTTCCCGGCCAGCTCGTCGCGCCGGGCCGACGCCGCTTCGAAACGGCGCACCGCACGGACGATCGGGAGCGGGAGCGGGGCGGTACAGACGTAGGACGCCGCGTCGTGGGCCTTGCGGTCGGCCAAGGACATGCCCTGGTCGTCGGCGCTCTGGGGCGCCGGTACGATCTGCGTAGCCATGAGGGGACCCTTCAGAGATTCCTCGTGGTTAGGCCCTGGCCTGGGAGTGGAGTCCCGGTGCTGGGGCCGTCTTCGTTTGTGGGGTGCGGCCTGTGGAGCGGTCGCTGAAGCTTCGGGCGGTGGAGCGCCGTTCGCTTCAACACCATCCTGAAGCCAGTCTGAGGCTCTGTCAACACCCTCTTGAGAACTGGCGTGTTGACTTCTACTCTGAGCTCATGACAGATGCGTTCGCGGAGTCCCTGGAGGCGAAAGTCGCCCAAGTTGAAGCCATAGACGACCTGCTCGCGCGAGGCCGCGCCGCGATCGAGGCCCGCCAGTTGCTGGCGGTCAGCGACCGCGATCTCTACGCGATTCAGCAGGCCGCCTTGCAAGGACTGCGTGAGGGACGCACGTGGGCGCAGGTGGGCGAACTGTTCGGGCGCACACATGCCTGGGCAGAAGCCATCGCCAAGGGGCGCAGCGCGAAGCGGGGAAAGACTGACCATGCCGCCGAGTCAACGCCTCGCGCGGGCGCGGCAGAAGGACGTGACCCCGACATCGATCAGTCGTAACAGCAGCACCTAGACACGGCGGCGCCACCGAGTGGACACCGCCACGCCAGACCCGAGCGCAGCGAGCACGGGAGCAGCAGAGTGGATGTCGTCGGCACCTGGACAGGCCGATCAGCATGCCTCCTCCAAGAGGCGATGCGGATGACGAACGAGGCGTTCGGCGAACGCCTCGGGATCTCTCCCCGCACTATCACCCGGTGGCATCAGGCGCCGGAGATGACCCATCGAATCGAGGTCCAGCAGATCCTCGACACGGCATACGAGCAGGCAGGTGAGGCGGTGCAGCGACGGTTCGCGCTTCTCATGAGGCCCGCCGAGCCGCGCGTGACCGCGCAGGCCCTGCGGGTAGCGATAGCCGTCGTGCTGCGCGGAAATGATGTGCTGCTGGTTTGCCGGCGCGGGGACGGCGAGCTGCGCTGGCAGTTCCCGGCCGGCATGGTCAAGCCGGGCGCCACACCGGAAACGGTCGCCGTCCAGGAGACACACGGCGAGACGGGCGTGCACTGCATCATCCGCGAGCAGCTGGGTGAACGCGTCCACCCGGTTACCGGTGTCGTCGCGGCGTACTTCCTCGCCGATCACCTGGCGGGCGAGGCGCGAAACCTCGACCCGCTGGAGAACGTCGACGTGACGTGGGTGCCGCGTTCGGCGCTGACCCGGTTCATTCCGCAAGACCAGATCTTCCCGCCGATCCTGAGCGCCTTGGAGGCCATCGCATGACGACCGAGACGACCACCGAGAAGCCGGGCATCTCCGCCGCGATCATCGTCAGCTCTGGGCGCGTCCTGATGGTGCGGCGCCGCGTCTCCGAGGGCGAGCTGATGTGGCAGTTCCCGGCCGGCGCTATCGAGGCCGGCGAGTCCGCGGAAGAAGCTGCCACCCGGGAGACGGAGGAGGAGACCGGCCTGACCGTGAAGGCGATCCGCCTCCTCGGGGAGCGGGTCCACCCGAAGACACAGCGGCTGATGTCGTACACGGCCTGCGAGCCCGTCTCCGGCGAAGCGCACGTGGCCGACGATGACGAGCTCGACGCGGTCGCCTGGGTGAGCCTCGACGAGATCCCCGAATACGTGCCCTACGGCCTGTTCGGCCCGGTGCAGGAGTACCTGGATGAGGTGCTGGCGGGCTGAGTTCCGGCCACTCTCAACGCGCGGTCGATATGTCCGCGGCGAGGGGAGGGAGGCGCGACAGATCCTATCGGATCAGGCAAACCCGCAATCAGCCCAGCTAGACGCCCAGATCGGCAACGGTCTGGATCTGAAGCCGGCCGTGTAGGCGGAGGCCGAAAGTGGCCTAGCGTCAGCGGCGGAAAAGCGAGCGGCCCGGTGCGCGAACACCGGGCCGTTTCGACCAGCGAGCGTCAACTCGCTGATCATCAACCACTCCCCGCAAGAGAAGAGGTTCCCTGTGAGCTTACTGGCTGACACCCCCACCGCGCCTGCGGCTTGCGTCACGCCCGACCTGACCGCCGAATGGCTGATGGCCGCTCCGCTTGAGGTGCTGCTCGTCGACCTGGGCGTCGAGCTGTTCGACTCGAAGATCACGGACCGGACGTTCTTCGGCGCGGTCGTGCAGTACGCGGACGGCCGGCTCTCCCTGTCGATGCCTGTCGGGCGCAGCGAGTTCGAGCACGACACGGTGGCCCGCTACCTGCTCGCGCAGGCTTTCGGCGTTGGCCTGCCGCCCCTGCCGGAGCCGTTCGAGACGACGGAGTTCTAGCCGCCAACACCTGGGCGGAATAGGCCATTCGGCCACAGAATTCACATAGAATTGCAGGAAAACGGCGACGGCCGGACGGGGCTCAATCCGTCCGGCCGTTTCGCGTAGAGCGGGTCATCACCCCGCTGCCATCACCTGCCGTCCGACCCTCGCCAGAAAGTCGAGCAACACCATGACGATACCGATGACGCCGCAATGTCGCCACCAGGCGGTGGCGAGTTGAGGATCTTCCGATCCAAGCCGAAGAGCGGCTGGACGCCCACCAGCAACGAGCACGTCGCCCGGAACTACGTCCTGAGCCTGAAGGCGAAGGGCCTGCTGGTCACCTTCCTGTCGCAGCCGGACGGCGGCGGAATGACGGTCGAACGGCTCGCCTATCTCCACAAGGCTGCTGGCGGCAAGGGTGAGGGCGAGCACGCGATCCGCGAGGCCCTGAAGGAGCTGCGATCCGCCGGCTTGGTGACGCACGTGAAGGAGAAGGGCAAGGGCGGTCGGTGGCAGACGACGACCCTCGTGAGCGACACACCGGAGGGCCTGTTGCGCCTCCTCAAAGAGGTCTCACCGGACCCCTGATTTTCCGGGGTCCGGAGGCTCCGGATGCCGGACTGTCCGGAGTCCCGTGGCTGGGGGGTCAACTACCTAAGACGTCTACAGGAAGAAGGCTGGACTGGAATATCCGCTCCTCGAAGAGGAGAAGCCTGCCTCTCTTCCCGCCGCTGTTCGCGCAGGCGCGCGCGACCTGGCCTGGGGTCGCCGTGTACGGTGCCCGCCATGAGCACTCCGCCCACCCCGGCCCCGACCGCCCCGCGTACCCCGTTGCCCCGTCTGGCGGCTCGCTCGTCGGCGGGTTCGCCGCTGCTGGCCCGGGTCGTGCGCCGGGGGCCGGAGGAGGGTCCGAGGCCGGTGGCGGTGGCCGCGTTCCAGTCGGCCGTGTGAACGCAGCAGAAGGCCCCGCGCCCGGGATGGGTGCGGGGCCTTCGTCGTGCGCCGGTGCTCACTTCTCGCCCGCCCGGTCGATGTCCCAGTTGCGGTCGTTGGCGGCCAGTTCGGCGACACTGGGGTGGTCGGCGTGTGCCGCGTTGATCTGGTCGCGGATGGCTTCGTATCCGGTGAGCCGGTCGCGCCAGTTGGTGGGCTCGGGTCCGGATTTGCCGAAGTGGGCGCGGAGTTCGGCAACCAGGACGTCGTCGCCGGGGTTGTCGTGGTCGTGGCCGAGGGCTTCGCAGAGGATGTCGCGGAAGCGGTCGGCGGCTCCGGCTGCGGTGCGTCGGGCGGCATGCTGGTCTTCGAGCTCGGCGTGCAACTGGTCGAGGTCGTCGCTGGTCATCTGGTCGAGGGTTTTGCGGTCGGTCACAGGTAGTCCTCGCTCGGCTTGATCGTTGTCACGTCGCGCACGACCAGCGTTTCCCCGCACATTTCCTGCCGGCCTTGCTCGCAGAGTCGGTCGAGGGCGGCCGGGTTGGTGCGCCAGTTCGGCTCGGCGTCGGGTGGGGCAGTCACGGCTGGCTCCGGTTGATTTCGCGGGCGATCGCGAGGGCCGCAGCAGCGTCTTCGGGCATGGGGGCGTCTTCGCGGAGTTCGATGGGCGTCCAGCTGCGGAGCCATTTCGCGAGGTGGCGGGCGGTGGTGGGGTTGAGGAGTCCGGCGAGTTGTCCGGCCGGGGTGCCGACGGCGTTTTCGATTCCGTGGCCGAACCAGTGGTGCTTCGGAGCGATTCGGGAGTGCCAGTACGGGTTGGTGTTGATGTCGCGGTCGGCGTCGTCGGCGAGGTCGAGGAGGGTTTGCGCGGCGGTGGCAAGTTCCTGGGCGGGGGTCATGGTGCTCCTTCGGGTCGGCGGTGGGCCGGGCCGGTGAAGGCCCGGCAGGCGGGGGTCAGGTGCGGGGGAAGTCGCGGGCTTTGAGCTTGGCCATGCGTCCGTCGAGGTGGTGCCAGACGAGGCCCTCGTAGGGGCGGCTCGCGAACCAGGCGCGGAGGCCGTCGTAGTCGCGCGGTGCGGCTTCGCAGTCGATGCGTTCGGACAGTGGCGCCCAGCCGTGGGGCATGAGGAGGTGCTCGTCGAACTGGTCCGGGTTGCCGTTGATCTTCGGGCCGAGGAGTTCGTAGGTTCCGGGCACCCGCGCGGCGCTGTTGGCGAGTGCCTCGGCGTGGATCTTCGCGAACGACGACTGCGCCATCGGCTCCCAGCCGAAGAGCTTCCCCGTCGTCTCGTCGTGGGCAACGACCTTGTAGCCGGGCGGGAGCTCCTTGCGGGGCTTGACCTCGCGGCGAGCCCACCAATGGCCGTTGTCGTCGAGCATCGTGCAGGTGCCGTCCCACTTGCGGGTGGGTCGGCCTTCTCCGGCGAGGACCCATTCGCAGCCGGGGGTGACGTCGGGGAGGACGTGGGCTCGGTCTTCGGGGTTGCGGATGAAGAGGGTTGGGATCTTGTTCATGCGGCTTCCTTGGTGTCGGTTCGGGCCCACGACGGGGCTGTGCGGGCGCTGTGCGGCTTGGGGGTGGTGTGGTGGCTGTCGGGGCCGTCTGGCGGCTGCGGGGCGCTGTGGCGCGGACTGTGAGGGCGGGACGGGCCTGTTGTGCCGGAGCCGGGACGCGGCACCCGAACCGACCGAGGGCGCAGGAGCCCCTGTGGGGGCCGTTCCGGGCTTCGAGCCTCCCGGTCTGCCTTCCGGCCTCCCGGGAGCCTCCAGCGGCCGTACAGCCACGCGCACGGCCGTCCCGCGCCCCTCGCGGACCGCCACCATGCGAACGGCGGGAACGGCTCGCCTTGATGCCCGCAGCACAAGGCGGCAACCGCAACCACCAACGCGAGGTAGGCCAGCAGGGCGGTCACGAGTCGTCCTCGCCGAGCAGAGACGCGATCTCCCGCATCCCGGCCAGCCGCCGCTCCGTGAGGGCAAGCGCCGCAGCGTCCTGCGCGATCCGGTGGGCGCTGCCGTGGCGGCCGACCGCAAGGTCGTCGGCGTACTGCCGGGCGGCAGAGGCAAGTCGCTCGGCGTCGCGCTTGAGTTCGTCAATGGTGAGCTGGAGTTGGCGGGCGACGAAGCGGCGGGTGAGGTCGTCGGCCACGGTCAGGCCTCCTTCGGGTGCGGCACCCCACCAGCAGGCGGGGCGGCGGGTACGCCAGGGCACCTCCCGTGCACGGCGACCCCCTTGCGGAGGCCGGAGTGGAGGTGCGCTGGGTGGGGGTCGTGGCGGACGCACGGAACCGTCTCGGTGGTGTTGGGGATGTCGGCGGCCACACGACGCAGCTCGGGCCAGCGGAGCGCCACGGCAGCGATGCGGCGAGGGTCATCGGCCAGGAGGCCGCTGCGCTCATCCTCGGCGCAGTTGTCCCACAGCCACTGGGACAGCCGGGCAACCTCGTCCTCGGCGGTTTCGTCTGCTCGGTCGACGCTCGCGGGCAGCACAGCGGCGATCGCGGCCGCCTGGATCTGGTAGTCGTGCGGCTCCAGGCTGTCGAAGTCGAAGCCGTCGATCTGGGCCAGAACGCGCCGGATGCGGTCGCGCAGCGCGATCTCCTCCTGCGCGTCGGCCAGCAGTTGCCGTCCGCAGCGTGCGCCCTTCAGCCACTCCCGTACATCGGCCGTCGTCGGCTGACGGCCTTCCCGGTCGGCGATCACGCAGCATTCCTCGACGAACGCGAGCGCGTCCTGGGCGCGGTACAGCTCAGTGCCGAGTTCGTCGGCGAGGTCGCGGGCCTCCTGCGCGGTCAACTCGGCGGCAGTCGGGTCTCCCTCGGCGGCCCGGTCGGCCGGCGCGGGCAGCACCGCAAGCACCGCGTCGGCGGTCGCCGCGTAGGCGGGCACGAGGCCGGTCTCGTGCAGTGGCACGAGGTGACCCGGGTGGTCGGAGGCGTACAGAGCCTCGGCGATGCGGTCGCGGAGGGCGGCCCGGTCCGCAGGCGGCGCCACAGCCGGGACGGTGCGCGCCCAGTGATCCGGCGAGATCAGTTCGGCGGCGAAGTCCATCACCTTCGTTGCCTGCGTCGCACCACGCGTGTGGTCGCGGTGAGCGCGGATCTTCCCAGCGAGTTCCTGGGCGAACAGGGCGAGAGCGCCGTCGATGACGTCCTCGGGAACGTTGTGCCGCCACAGCAAGTCGCGGGCGGTGTCGGGCTGGTCGGTCATCGGGGTGTCCTTTCGGCGCGTCAGGCGGGGGTGTTGTCGCGGGGCGGTTCGAGTCCGAGCTGGACGGCGGCTAGGGCGACGGCTTCTCGGATGGATAGCCCGTCTTCGGAGGCGGCCCGGAGGGCGAGCGCGCGGGTGTGGAGGTCGTCGGCGAGGGCGAGTTGCTCGGGGGTGAGGGCGCCGCGTCCGGTGCGCCGGTGGGGCCTCTCGGGGCGGGTTGGCGGCCAGGGGTCTTCGGTGTTGGGCATTTAGGCCTCAATTCGGTGAGCGGTGGGGCCGTAGGCGGCCGTTCGGGGGTAGTTGAGGGTGACGGCCCGGAGAGGGGGGTTAAACGCCTCAGGGAGTTAACTGGCGGGTAACTTCAAGCGGCGGCTCCCTCGGTGCCTGCCGCCAGCTCCGCCTCCAGCCGCCGGATCTCCCCGTCGGCCGCCTCCCGATGCCGCTCCAAAGCCCGCGTCGTATCCGTCAACCGCTGCCGGGTCTTCGCATCCAGCCGGCGCTCCTCCCGCCAGCACTCCGCCAGCAGCAGGCCCTCCGGGATCGACAGCGTCCCGGCCGCCGCCTTCAGCAGCAGGGCCTCCACCGCGGCCTCACGCTGCTGGCGTGCCCGCTGGTTCGGCTTCAACGCGTGGCCGTTCGGGCGCCGCCTCACGACGGCCTCCGGTGATACCCCGGCTCGGTCACGATCCGGCCGCGCGCATCCAGCACCCCATCCGCGCGGGCCAGCAGGCGCAGCGCTCGGCGTAGCACGTCGGCCCGGTCCTCACGACGCCGGGCATACGCGGCCAGGATCGCGGCACTGCCGTCATCCGGCTGCCAGCGCAATGGCGGGCGCGTCACGACGCGGCCTCCGACGTGGCGTGCTGCTCGCACTCCCAGTTGGCGCCGATGTTCTCCCGGTAGTACTTCATCGTGATCAGCTCGACAGTGAGCCCCGCCTTCTCGGCCTGCTCCCGGTCGCGCTTCTTCGGGGCGAAGTGCTGGCGCGCCTGGTCGGCGGTGGCCAGCACCCAGCCGGTGCCGCCCTTGGCTTCGACGACCGCGACGACGACGGAGACGATGCAGCCGCAGGGCTCGCGCTCCAGCCAGCCGCATTCGTCGAGGGGTACGGGCTTGCCGTCGATCGTGACGGTCGGGTTGATGCTCATCGGGTGTTCTCCAGACGGATCGGGATTCAACGTGCATTTCGGCGACACCGGTCCCCCGGTACGGTTCCGGCAGCCCCGGGGCGTTAGCGGCGCCCCGGGGTGCGGGCGGTCACGGGGCGGGCAGGTAGTGGACCTGGAGCGCCTGGTCGTCGCCCTCGGCGGCGTGGTTCATGAGCCAGGCGCACTCGGCACCCTCGGGCTCCCACTCGAAGACCACCCACTGCGACTTCAGCTCTGCCAGCTCGTCACGGATGTCGGCCTCGTCTTCGACGCCCGCCTGCTCCCGCAGGTAGGTGGCCACCGCCGCTTCAGCCTTGTCTCGATCGCCGGTGATCGCGGCCATGTCGCCTTCGTCGAACTCCAGGACCAGCACGCCGTCGTAGGCGTAGTCCATGGCCGGGTGCTGAAGTCCGGGCTGGAAGCGGCCCATCGGCAGCTCGGGCACGGGGCCGACCTCGTCGAGGTAGTGCAGGCCCTCGTGGTCGGCGGGGATGTGGATGCTGGAGCGGGTGCCGTCGAGCCGCACCAGGGCGACGAGGGTGCCGCTCGGTGCGATCTTGGTTCCGGTGATCACGCCGGGGTGCTCGGCGGGGCGGGCGTTGTAGTACGCGTAGGTGACGCGGCGGCCGACTTCAGCCTTGGCGATCAGCTCGGTCGTGGTGTTCATCGGGTGCTCCTTGGGTTGGGGTTGGGCGGATCAGGCGGCGGTGGCTTCGTCGCCGGCTGCGCGCTGGTGGAGTTCGCGGAGGGCGGCGGCGGCCTGTTGGCGGACGACGCCGTTGCCGAGGGCGCGCAGCATGGCGGCCCGCGTGAGGCCGGGGGTGTCGGTGACCCAGCCGTCGGGCAGGCCCATGAGCCATTCGGTGAAGACGGGGCTCAGTCGTCCCAGAAGGTCAGTGGGCCAGGGGGCGGGGCGTCCGAGGACTCGCTCCCACCGTCGGATGGCGGGTTCGTAGTCACCCCAGTCGAGGTCGGGGTCTCCGTCGCGGAGGTCGAGAACTGTTCGACGATCCGCCTGCTGGCGGGCGGCAGTTTGTCGTCCGCCGGTAGGTTCGCCGGCCGCTCCCCCGTCACCAGCTTCGCGATCTCCGTCAGTCCGAGGCTGCTGGACTGTCCGCCGCCGCTGCGCCTGCCGTTGGCCGTGGATGAGGTGAGCGCCCTGGCGCTCTTCTCCTGAGCGCTCGTCGTTGGCGTCGGTAGCAGTCGAACCGCATCGAGGAGCGTCATCCCGTACCCCTCGCTGTACGGCGTCCCGTCCGGCCGGTAGTTCGCGGTCGTCCCCGGGAATGAGGCTGCTGGTGTCGGCAAGAGCTTCACTTCGCCCTGCGGCCGGCTCTCGTCCGTCCGCTCCGCACCCAACTCGTACATCGTTTCGGTCGCCGACCCACCCCTTGTGGCCCGCGGTGTCGGCAGCAGCGAGATCGCGGTCCGCAGGTCCATTCCCCCGTCCCCGTGCGATCCCGAACCGTTCGTGTCCGAGGTTCGCGGTGTCGGCATGAGCCGGCCAGGCGCGGATGATGATGCGGCGACGGCGGTGGGGGGCGCCGACTTCATCCGCTCCGAAGCGACCCCATTCCGCATCGAGCCCGAGGCTGGCCAAGTCGCCAAGTACGGCTCCGCATGCCCGCAGTAGAGGCTCAGAACGTCCGTCTCCCACGCAGTACGCGCAGGGTTCCATGTCACTGGCAGCCGGTGCCGAGAGGAGCCCTTCGACATTTTCGATGATCACCAATCGTGGTTGGAGGATGGCGACGGCGCGGGCCATGTGGGTCCACAGCCCGGACCGGGAATCGGGTGCGAGGCCGACGCGGCGGCCCGCCGAGGAAACGTCCTGGCAGGGGAAGCCGCCGGTGAGGATGTCGATGGGGCCGTGCTCGTCGAGGACGGCCTGCCAGTCGACCTTCGTGATGTCGCCCAGGTTCGGGACGGTCGGCCAGTGGCGGGCGAGGATCTTCGCCGCGTACTGGTTCTTGTCCTCGCGGCCCTTCTTGTCCGGCGGCTCGTACTGCGAATGCCAGATCACCTCGGCGTCGTAGACGTCCATGACGGCCAGGTCCAGGGCGCCCGTGCCGGTGAACAGGGATCCGATACGCAAGGCGCTCACGCGGCTTCTCCTTGCTGGGGTCGGTGGCTGGTGCGGCTGGCGGGGTTGCCGCCGCAGCGGGCGCAGGTGCAGGCGTCCGGGGGCGGGGTCGGGCCGGTGGCGGCGGTGCCGAGCGGCCAGCCGCCCGTGTGGGCAATCCGGTAGGCGGGGGCCGGGACCGCGGCCAGGGCGGGCTTCGGCTTGGCCGTTTCGGGGCGCGGGGCCGCGTTCACGAGGGCGAGCAGGTAGTCCTTCAGGTCGCCCTGCTGGCGCATGACGGCGATGTCTTCGATCTCGGGCTTCATCAGGTGGCCGCCATGTCGACGAAGGATGCGTAGTGGAGTTGGGCGGCGACGGTCACGGTGCCGATCTGGCCGCCCCGGTGCTTGTCGACGATCAGATCGGCTTCGCCGGCGCGGGGGCTTTCGCGCTCGTAGGCGTCGTCGCGGTGGAGGAGAATGACGATGTCGGCGTCCTGCTCGATGGAGCCGGACTCGCGCAGGTCGGACTTCATGGGCCGCTTGTCCTGGCGCTGTTCTGGCCCGCGGTTGAGCTGCGCAAGGATGATCACCGTGATGCCGAATTCGCGGGCGAGGAGCTTGATGCCACGGCTGAGCTTCGACACCTCGTTCTGCCGGTTCTCCGCCTTGGGGGCGGTCATCAGCTGGAGGTAGTCGACGATGACGAGGCGGAGCCCGTCGGTGCGGACGTGCTGGCGGACCTTGGCCCGGAGCCCGGGCAGGGTCAGGTTGGACACGTCGTCGATGAACAGGGGAGCCGCGGCGATGCGCTGGCCGGCTTCGGCGGCGCGGGCCACACCGGCGTCGTCGACGATGCCCTGCTTGAGGTGGTGCAGGGCAACGCGGGCCTCAGCGCACAGCACACCGTTGGCGATCTCGTCTTCGCTCATTTCCAGGGTGTGGAGCAGGCAGGCGATGCCGTTCTTGACTGCGGCGGCGCGGGCAAACCCGGTGGCGATCGTCGACTTGCCCATGGCGGGCCGCGCTCCGATGACGACCATCTGGCCGGGCGCCCAGCCGCCGCAGAGCAGGGCGTCCAGGTCGATGAAGCCGGTCGGGATGCGGTCCTCCTTGGAGGGCGGGGTGATGCAGCGCTCCAGGGCCGCGCCGATCAACTCGCGGACGTGCTTGGCCTGCCGGGCGGCGTCGGGCTTGGCGACGCCGTCGAGGGCGTCCTGGAGGGCGGCGACGTCGGTGTCGGGGTCGAAGGCGGCGCTGTTGCCGCGGCTGGCGGCGTCATGGCCGAGGGCGACGATGCGGGCAGCGACGGCCTTCTTGGCGACGCGCTCGGCGTGCCAGGCGGCGGCGCCGGGCTGCGACCAGCGGTAGAGCTCGGCGAGTTCGTGCTCGGTCATGGGACGGACGGGCATATGGCCGTCGGCGTACCAGGCTTCGAGCTGGCGGGCGATGGGCAGCCAGCGGATGTCGCCGTGCTTGAAGCGGGTGCGGAGTTCTTCGACGGCGAACCACACCCACCGGTACTGCTCGGTGGTGATGTCGGCGGGGTCGAAGCCTTCGGCGGCGAGTTCGTCGACGATCTCGGGGCGTTCCATGGCGGAGGCGGCGATGACGCGTTCGGCTTCGACGTCGCGCGGCATGCGCGGGCCGAGGTCGTCGGGGTCTGCCGTGTCGAGCCACGGGTCGATCTCGGTGGTCACGCGGCCTCACCCCGGCGGCGGTCCGTGCCCTTGAAGACGACGCGCTGGCACATTTCGACGAGCCGGCTGGTGACGCGGTCGCCGAGGCGCTCGGAGATCTCCTTCGGCAGCAGGTTGGAGGTGATGAGGGTCGGCATGTGCCGCTCGTACCGGTGGTTGATCAGCCGGAAGTTGACCTCTTCGGTGAACTCGGTGGGCTTGCGGTCGGCTCCGAGGTCGTCGATGAGGAGGATGCGGGCGTCGCGGTAGCGGCGGAACTCGGCTTCGGAGTCGATGCCGTGGCGGGGGCGCAGGGCGGCGTACAGGTCGGCGGTGGTGGTGATGCCCCAGCGGGCGGCGACGCCGGTGATGGCGAGCTCGCGGATGGCGCCGTATGCCTGGTGCGTCTTGCCGGTGCCGGTCGGGCCGAGGAGGAGCAGCGAGCGGCCTTCGAAGACGGACGCGACGGGGGCGCTGCGCTCGGCCTGGTCCTGGCGGGCGGCGGCGATGAGCTCCTGGAGCCAGGCGTGGATCTCGGGGCTGCCGACGGAGGCGGCCCGGTAGTGCGCGGGGATGATCTTTGCTGCCTCGGTGATGGAGTAGCGGGCGACGTTGGCCGGGTGGTACGGGTCGGTGTCGCCCGAGTTGAGCCAGTCGAGGGTGACGCCGCGGGCGGCGAGGAGCTGTTCGAGGTGGTAGCGCTTCGGGTTGATCGGCGGCGTCCACTGCATGGCTATTTCCATCCCTGGTCGTATTCGGATTGGTCGTCGGGGTTGCGGTGCGGGCCATCTGCCTGCGAGGAGGCGGCTGGCATCGGGTCGTCGTAGCCGCCGTTGTTCAGCCAGGTGGCCGAGTACGGCGTGTACTTGGCGTCCTCGTTGCGGCGGGCGTAGGCGTAGGCCTTGGCGGCTTTGACGATCAGGTCCGGGTCGGCGCCGCGGTCGAGGGCGTCGCGCCATGCGCGCTTCGTCTTCTCGATCTGCATCGGGTTCGGGTAGCAAACCCAGAACTCGCCGAAGGTGGGCCAGCGATAGTCGCGCTGATCGTCAGCCGCCGGGCCTCGGTCGCGATCTTCTTTATGGGTTCTCTCTGGTGGCTTGCGTTTGTTGTTGTTCTGGGGTCCGGAATCCGGACCGGTGGGGGTCTCGTTTTCGGACCCCTGGGGTCCGGAATCCGGACCGGTGGGGGTCTCGTTTTCGGACCGGTCCGGATTCCGGACCGGTCCGGAATCCGGACCCCCTTTGCGGCGGTGTCCGACAGCCTTCGGCAGGCAGTACCAGGTCTCGCCGCGCGGCCCGAGCTTCCCCTCGATGACCTTCAGCTCGCCGGATTCGACGAGCTTGTCGACGGCAACCACGACGGAGGACCGGGCCGCGTTGGACCGCTTCACGAGCAGCGTCGTGCCGGCATACGCCGAGCAGTCCCGCCCGGTCGCCTTGTCGGCGATGGCGAGCAGTACGAGACGTGCTGTGCCCTTGGAAGCGGAGTGCTCCCAAACCCAGTCCTGCGCGTCGAGGCTCACGGATCTCTTCTCTCGGAGGGGTGTCTCTGCTGGTGATTCGCTGTTTTGAGGCAGCCCTCATGGGGGCGGCGTTGCCCGTGGTGCTGGGGTTCCGCTCACCACTGAATTGTACAACGCGACGGACATTACAACAGGACTTGTGTGTATCCTGGTCGCATGAGTGAGAGGAAGATTCGCGAGATGGGCGTCTCCGACGCCCGCGCCAACATGACCGACGTCATCGCCGAAGCGCGGCTCCTCGACGTCGACTTCGTGCTCACTCGCCGCGACAAGCCGCAAGCCGTGCTCATGTCCATCAAGCGGCACAACCAGGCGCTCGCCCACGCGGACGTCATCGCGCAGCTGCGTTCCGTGTTCGATGAGGACACGTCGGTGGCGAACACCTTCCGTGCGCACTACTCGACGCTCTACAACGACGTCATGGCCACCAACTGGGACTGATCGCATCTCCCCTCCTCCCTCTCCTCCGGCCTCGCCTGTGCGGGGCCGTTGCTGTGTCTGCTGCCGCCCGGCATGGGGTGCCGACGTGGTCGTCTGCGGCGATGGGTCAGGGCGTGCCGGGCGGCTGCTGGCCGGCGGTCACGCCGCCTCCCCGAACTCGGCGGCCGTCTCCGGGTGGCGGAGCAGCTCCTGGTAGAGGTGGGCCTTCGTCACGCCGAGGCGTTCGGCGATCTGCTCGATGTCGTGGCCGGTGACGCGCAGGAGTTCGCGGGCGTCGGCGGCGAGGGCGGCCCCGCGCTGGGAGGCGGCGCCCTTGGCGAGGGCGAGCTGCCGGAACCGTTCAGGGCTGGACAGGTG
Source organism: Streptomyces sp. 351MFTsu5.1 (assembly GCF_000383655.1). Classification (NCBI taxonomy): domain Bacteria; kingdom Bacillati; phylum Actinomycetota; class Actinomycetes; order Kitasatosporales; family Streptomycetaceae; genus Streptomyces; species Streptomyces sp. 351MFTsu5.1. The sequence continues at coordinate 565,851 of NZ_KB911777.1, forward strand.
GCGTCGTTCGGCAAGCCACGCCTGGTGGGCGGTTTCGCAGCGGGGGCAGACCGGGATTGCGTTGATCGTGTGCATCCACCAGCCGCGGTCGGTGCCGCACTCCCCAGTCCAGTCGGGGTGTGCGTCGGGGTCGTCGATGGTGTCGGAGTCCCAGGCTTCGGGCCCGGCCCACTGGTGCTTTGCTGCATAGGTGCGGCAGCGGGCGGCGCACCAGGGTTCGACGCCGTAGTCCTCCGCGGTCTTCGCGGACACCTCGTCGTAGAAGTCGCGGACGGCTCGGGCGAGTCGGGCTGTGACCTTGGTGCGGTAGCGCAGCCGTTCGAAGGTTTGTGCGCCGCCGACGTTCACGCGCCGGTGGACTGACTTGGACGGCCAGCCGGCGACCGCGAGGGCCTGCATGCGGCGGCGTGTTCCGGTTCCGTCGACGATGGCCCCGTCTTCGTAGTCGTCGAGGCTCGGCCAGTAGGCGAGGAGTGCTTGCGCGCTCTCGGTGCGGATCTTCACGGCGGGCGGGTAGCCGTCGTTGCCGTACAGCAGGTGCTCAAGGGATCCGATGCTGACGTCGGTGTGTTTGACGATGCCGGCGAGCCCCATGCCGGAGGCTTTGATGGCGAGGACGTGTTCGCGGACGGGCTGGGCGTCGCTCCAGGGCTGCCATTGCCCGTATCCGATGAGCCGGCGGCGGCGTCGCGCCCACCGGTTCTTGGCCTCGCGGACTGCCTGGTCGGTGGTCACGACTCGTTCTCCTTCCTGGCGAGTTCGGGGCAGATCTGCTGGCAGGCGGCGAGCAGCTGCTCGTCACTGCCGGGCTGGTCGGGTTCGGGCCGGGCTTCGAGGGCGGTGATGAGGCGGGCCGCGGTCTGGTCGTTGCGGCTGCGGTAGTCGTCGCGCGGCCAGAGCACCCAGGCGATGACGGTGAGGCCGGCGATCGCGATGCCCCAGGCGGCGAGCCCGGTCCAACGTTCGGCCAGCCACGCCCCCGCGGTGTGCATCGCGGCGTACAGGTCGTGGTTCACGTCCGCCTCCCGCGGAGCTTGCCGAGGATCCAGGCGGCGGCGAGGCAGGCGAGTCCGAGGAGGACTCCGCCGGCGAACGGCCACAGCGCGTTGTCGAGGAAGCGGTCCATCACGCGGCCCTCCCGCTGATCGCCTCGGCGGTGCCGCGCCACCGGCGGCAGGCGCTCTTATCCCGCGCCAACCCGAAGCCGTCGACGCGGACGATGCGGTCGCGGTGGAGGCCGGACATGAGCCGGGCCCAGTCGAACTTCTGGTTGGGCGGCTCGGGCAGGTCGTATTCGCGGGCGATCTTCCAGCAGAGGAAGGGGCGGCCGGTCTTGGCGACCTCGACGAACTTGGGGCGCACCTCGGACTCCCACGCCTCGTAGTCGTCCACGGTGCGGCGGGTCGCGGACGGGGCTGGGGCGGCGAGCTCGGTGCCGTCGAAGGCGGGCTGGATGTGGGTCATGACGCGGCCTCCTCGCCGGGGAGGGCCAGGCCGAGGTGGGCGCGGGCTTCTTTGTCGAGGCCCTGACTGATGGCGAGTTCGCGGGTGTCGTTGATGCGCCAGTCGACGCCCTGTCGGCATCCGAATTCGGTCGTGTCGGACCAGGCGACGACCGTGAACCAGCAGCCGTCGACGAGCCGTCCGAGGACGTTGATGTCGGTGGAGCCGTACCCCTCGGGCGAGGTGGCCCACAGGTTCGCGACCTCGACGATGTGGCCCGGCTCGGGGATCTGGCTTCCCTCGTCGGCGTACTCGTAGAGCGCGTCCCACAGGTACTCGTCGAAGTCGATGCCGTCGGTGTCGAACGGCATGGACAGATCTGCGAGGCGGCCGTACAACGCCTTGTAGTTGGTCATGTGCTACTCCTTGGGGTGAGAGGCCGCCCGCGATTCGCCCGCGGGCGGCCGTTCGCGTGTGCGGGCTACTGCGGGGGCTGCGCGGTCTCGGGCCAGCCGCCGGCGGGTTCGAGCTCTCCGTCGACAGGGCCCTCGTCCTCGTCCGGGTCGGCCGCGTCCAGAGCCGGGGCCGCCGACCCGACCGGCAAGACCGTGTCGGTGCGCTCGGCTGGCATGGTGAGCCGTTCGGCAGATGTGGGCACCCACTTGCCGAGGCGGCGGGCCGCGGTCTTCAGCCACATGGCCTCTTCGTCGGTGCGCCATGGCGAGTAGTCGCTGTCAGCGCCGTCGGACTTGGCCTTGGCCCGGTTGATGTGGGTGCGGGAGAGGACGACGACCTTGGAGGTGGCGCCTCCGGCCATGACCGCGTAGGCGTACACGCCGACGAGGTCGCCGCGGTCGCCGAACCAGTCGACGTTGTGGACGGGCCTCTCGTGCAGGCCGGGCACGTAGTTGAACTGGTCGTTGGCGCGGACGACTTCGACGACGACGGAGGATGCGGCACCCGCGTTGTAGATGAGTTCGACGATGCCCTGGTAGCCGACGATGCCCTGCACCTCGGCGACGCCCTTGCGCTTGATGGGGCGCAGGTAGAACTGTTCGGTGCCGGGCTCCAGGCCGAGGCGGGCCGCGGTCATCAGGGCGGACATGAGGCTGCCCGGGTTGGACTGTGCGGCGGCGGCGAGCTTGGGGTTCTGGCGCAGCGCGCCGACGGCGAGGCGGGCGAAGGTGTCGACCTTGACGTGGCTGGCGGCGACGAGGGCGAGCTCCTGCTTGTACTGCTCGATGACAGCGCCGGGGCCCTGGTCGCGCTTCTCGATGGCGTTGCTGATCTGGCTCATGCGGTGTGGTCCTTTTCGATCTCGATGTAGCAGGCGACGGGGTGGTGGAAGCGGGAGCGGTGGTCGGGGCCGTAGCCGAGCGACACGACGTCTTCGTGGCCGTCGCCGTCGGTGAAGCTCTGGTCGAAGAGGGCGGCGAAGCGGGCCCTGTAGTCGTCGCCCTCGTTTGAGGCGGCGCGGCCTTCCTTGCTGCCGTCGGGCAGGAAGGCGTAGGAGACGTAGCCGTTGAGTGCGGCCGGGATGGGGCCGACGACGAGCTGGCGGAAGTCCTCCGGCAGGGAGGCTCGGAAGGAGTCGATGTCGGGCAGGCCACCGGGCCTGAAGTCGACAGTGGTGACGACGATGACGTCGTGAACGATGGAGCCCATCAGGCGGCTGCTTTCTGCTGATACGGGTTGAGGGATTTGGTGGTGCCGTCGGGCTTGGCGATGCGGTAGGCGATGCGGCGTTCGCCGACGACGGCCCGCCGGCCGGTGCCGATGTGGTCGAGGACGACGCTCTTCGCGGCGGTCAGTTCGGCAGCAGCGGCCTTGGAGGCGGCCTGCGCGTTCTCGTAGCGGGCGGCGTCTTCGGCGGGGATCTCGACGTCGACGTCGTCGAAGTGGTCGGGCTGGACGCGGATCGTCTGGTAGGTGTCGTCCGCCGTGTCGATGGGCGGGCGCACTCCGTCGCGGACCTCTTCGAGGAACTTCACGGCCGCCTCGCGGAGGATCTTCGCCTCGGCCTCGTCGTAGTCGACGACGTATTCGCGGTAGTCCCAGCCGCCGATCAGCAGGGCGAAGCGGGTACGGCGCAGGCCCAGCGTGTCCATCTGCCAGATGACTTGGCAGCGGTACCAGACCGGCACCCCGTCCTCGGCGCCGTCCGGCCCCCAGTCGTCGCCGAACGGGCTGGTCTTCACCTCCAGCAGTTCCTCAGCGCGCTCCGGGATCTCGAACTCGCCTGCGGGCTGCGGGTAGATGAGCCGGTCCGGGGTGGCCCGCTGCCAGGCACGCTCACGGTGCCGCCACGTGCCCGCGGGGGCGGCGAGCCGGCCGGGGTGCTCGTCCTGCCACTTGCCGGCGACCGCATCCTCCAGACGGCTCCCCCACTCGATCGCCGGGGTCATCTCGAACGGTGCGACCCGCAGCCCGGCCTTCTTGTGCCACAGCGTGAAGCGGGACATCCACGGGGAGAGGTTGACGGCGGCGGCGATCTCGGTGGCGGTGATGCACAGTCCGGCGCGGGCCTCGTCCCAGGCTTCCGAGCCGGGGGTGAGGTGGCCGAGCAAGACTCCCTCCGGCGCTGGATAGGGGTGACTGATGGTGCTTTCGGTGCTCATGTGACCTTCCAGAAGGTGTGCTGATGGGTGGCGGGCCGGCCCCGACCGGGGGGGGGGTGCGGGGCCGGCCGCCTCGGATGCCGCGGCGTGGGGGTCGCTGCGGCGGGCTGTGAAGTTGGGGTGGGCCCCGCCGCCGCAGGGGGGGCGTTGGCGGCGGGACCCGGCCGCGGCACGCTGGGGGGAAGTGCGCGCCAGCGGCGGTCTAGGTGAGCCGGACGGGCATGCACACGGCCCGGTAGGTGTCGTCGTCGACCGGCTCGATCAGCACCGGCTTGCGGGGCGTGAACAGCCAGATCCGCACCGGGCCCTCAACGGGGGCGAGCAGTGAGGCGAGGTAGTGCGGGTTGAAGGCGATGGCGAAGTCGTCGACGTCGGCGTCCGCGGCGAGTTCGCTGCTGCCGCGCTGGCCCGCACCGCCGCCCCGGACCGTGGCCTTGCCTTCGGCGAAGGTGATGTTGATCGGGTTCTTGTCCTCGATGACCAGGGCGGCACGGTTCACTGCGGCCAGCAGCTCGGCGGTGTCGACGAGCGCTGAGCCTGCGGCGGCCTCCGGCTTGGGGAAGAAGCCTGCGATGTCGGGGAACTTGCCGGCGATGGTGCGGCTGGTCACCGTTAGGGTGTCGGTGGCCAGCGAGGCGACGGCCCCGTAGGAGTCGGCGAAGCCGAGCTGCACGGGGCGGCCGGCGGTCTGTTTGACGGTGGCCGCGAACTCTCCGGCGGGGATCAGCAGTTCGCCGGCCCGGTCGTTGTCGGGCTGCCACGGCAGGGTGCGGCGCACGATGCGGTACCGGTCCGAAGCCGACACGGTCAGCTGGTCGCCGTCGACGAGGACGTGCACGCCAGCGAAGCCGACGAGGCTGCCCACCGCCTCCTTCATCGGCAGGGTGCACTGGGAGGCATGCCCAACCGCGGCGGCCAGGAGATCCCCGTCGACGCTGCCCGCGGCCCCGGGGGCGTCGGGCAGGGCCGGGTAGTCGCTCACGGGCATCGCTGGCAGTGCGAACGTGGTGCCCGGCGCCGAGACGGTCACCTCGTGCTCGTCGGCGACCACGTCTACGAGGCCGGCCGGGAAGGTGGCGGACACGTCGGCGAGCAGCCGCCCGGACACCAGCGCGGTTCCCGGCTCCAGGATTTCCGCGTCCAGGACGGCCCGGGTGCTGGTCTCGTAGTCGAAGCCGGACAGGGTGACCGCGTCCTCGGTGGCTTCGATGAGGAGCCCGGCGAGGATCGGTGCGATCGGGTTGTTGGGGAGGCGGCGGTGTGCGCGGCGTGCCGCGTCCGCCAGCTCCTTCTGGTCGATGCGGAGTTTCATGCCGCCGCCTCCCCGTCCTCGTCGTCGAAGGCGAACTGGTTGGGGTCGACGGCCGGCGTCTTCGGCTCGGGCATCGTCTCGACGGCGGGCCACGGCTTGGGCTGGCCGCTGCCGGTGACCGCGGTGTCGGGGAACAAGGCGAGCTGGTTGGCGTCCATGACGATCTCCTGGCGGGGTCAGGCGGCCGCGGCCGCGGAAGGGGTGGGGTCTGCCTGCTCGGCCGGCACGTCGTCCATGGCGCGGATCAGCTCGCAGCCGGTGCACTCACAGCGCGACCCGACCTGGCGGTGACCGTGGCCGGCGTGCAGCCGCCGCCCCTCGGCCAGAACCACCTCACGCAGTCGCCGGATCTCACCGTTCAGCTTCTCCACGAGCTGCACGCCCGGGTTCTTCGCGGCGTCTTCGAGGCTCTGGCGGTCGCCGACCATTCCGGACAGCAGCCACTTCGCGTTGTCCGCTGCCGCCTTCAGGTCACGCACCTGCTGGATCGGCGCCCTGCCGTCAACCGGGAGTTCCGAGGCGCGGTGTACGACCTCGTTGATAGGCCGGGCGGAGTTGCGCAGGATCACCTGCAGGTACAGGCCGGCGCGGGCGGTGATGTCACCCTGCGCGGAGGCACGGGCCGCCGCGTACACGGAACGGTCATGCTTGACCTGGTCCTGCAGCAGGCTGCTGTGGTTGTTCTCGTGGCGGCGGGACTCGGCCCAGGCCCGGTCGACCTGGCGCAGCAACAGCTCCGTGTCAGACAGGCTGGTGACGTCCTCGCCGAAGCGGGCGTACTCGTCGCGGATCGCGGCAATACGCTCAACGGCGGATGGTGTGGCGGTCACAGGATCCCTCCATGGGAAACTCGGTGGTGGACCCCTGCCGGCTGGACCCCGGCGGGGTTTCTTCTTGATCAGACGGCGCTGAGCACCGCGTCGCGGGCGCTGTCGTGCGCCGCATCGGAGGCCGTGCAGGCGAGACGCCCACCCCCGAGGTCGGTCCACTCCGAACTGACGGCCCAGTCGGCCGCCAGTTCCGGGGTGTCGAGGCGAAGCTCCCCGTCGTCGACGATGAGTCGCTGCTCGCACACGTCGCATTCGGCGACATGGCAGGTGATCTGTCGGACAGGCATGTGAAGGCTCCTTGTCGGGTTGTCCGCCTGCCGGCCAGGAACGGCACCGGCCGGCAGGCGCGTTCAGGGGGTGGTGACCCGGCCGGGGTCAGTGACGGCCTTTGTCGGCCCGACGCCGAGTGCGGCCCACAGCGGCCGGACGTCGATCGGGGCGGTCGCCTGGTCGGCCGGGTGGCTGGTGTCCCGTTCCATCGCCGGCACGTCGATCCGGTTGGCGTTGGCTTCGGCGGCGAGGTACGGGGCGAGCCGCTCCCGCAGGTAGGCGATCTCGTCCTCGGCGGCCTGGAGGTCTTCGCGGCTGCCGGACAGGTCGATGGCGGCCTGGTCGAAGTCGGCTTCCAGTTGGTTGCGTTCGGCCTTCAGCTCGTCGACTTCGGTGGTCAGCTCGATGACCTTGCAGGTGGTTTCGTCGAGGTCGGCTTCGAGGCGGCGGATCTTCTGCACGAGCTGCCACGGGGTGAGGCCGCGATGCTTGGCCTTCGCCTTCACGTCCTGGAGGAGGCTCACTTCGCCGCCACCCCCCGCACGCTGGCCGCGGTGTCTCGGAGCAGCTTGGCCGCCTCCCGCTTGCCGTGGCCGCGGGCGTCGTTCCAGGTGACGATCGCGGCCTGCTCGATGCGGGCCAGGAGGGCTTCCTCGGCCCGCCACACGAGCAGCGACCGCCCGGTGTAGACGGGGGCGCCGTGGGCGGCGATGTTGAGGGCGGCGGCCCGCTGCACGTGCCGGGGCAGCCAGACCGGGCCGAGCCCGTGCGTCCCCAAGTCCTGGCCGGACATCAGGCACCGCCTGTGAACTCGTCGGGCAGCTCCAGGAGCCCGGCTTCGATGGAGGCGATGACGTCCGGGTCCGTGATCCATGCGGGCACGATCCGGCGGGTGACGCCGAGGGCGGACAGCAGGCCCGGCAGGATCACCGGCTTCGCGTCGTCGGGCATCGCCGGCAGGTCGAGGACGGCCATCACGCGGCCACCCATCCGGCGTCGATGCGTGCGGCGTCGAGACGCAGCTCGTACTCGCGGATCTGGCCCGACGTCCAATCCCGCTCGTCCGGGCCGAACTCGCGGTGGGCCTCGGCCCACACCTTGATGAGCGCGTCCTCGACGACGTCGGCGAGGCGGATCGGGGAGGCCATTCAGACCACCGCCTTGAGCGGCTGCGGCTGCTGCTGGCGCAGCGTCCACGCCTTCAGCTCGGCAACCGCTTCGGCGAGCTCGTCCAGCACGTCGGGGCTGGTGCGGGTGACGGAGATGGCCACGGACTGCCCGGCCTCACCGATGATCAGCTGGGCGCACGGCTTGCCGTCGTGGTCCCGGAAGTGCTTGGTCCGGATCGGCCCGTCGTTCAGGTCGAGGTTGATCCCGCCGTAGATCTCGGCACGGTTCATGAGGTGCTCCTCTGAAGGTTGGTGCCGACGGCCTCGCGCCACTCGTTGAAGTCGTCGAGCGGCATCCCGCCGCCGTCCGCCTCGGTCCCGTGGTCGTTAAGGGCTGTCGCCGCGGCGAGAGCGAGGGTGGCGTGAACCTGGGCGGCGTCCACGAGGTTGCGGCTGAGGTCGGCGTAGTCGCGGCTCGCAGCGCGCCGCAGCAAACCCTCGGCGGTGCGGTAGTGCTCGGGTCCGGTCACGACTGGCCCTCCTCGGGCGTGGTGGTGGGTGCGAGGAACGCCCGCAGGCGGGCGGCGGAGGCTTCGGCGAGCTGCTCGCGCTGCCGGGCAACCAGGTCGTTCATCTGCTGCTTCAGGCGGGTGCTGGGCACATCCGCGGCCTCGATGCGCGGGGCCGGGGTGATCGGGCTGGCGTGACCGAACGGCACCGGCAGGGCGCCCGCGAACTCGACGGGGATGTCCAGGGGTGTGGCCGGGCGGGTCATCGGGCCACCGCCTTGGGTAGGCCGGCCAGGGCGTCAGCCCACGCCAGGTCGTTGCCGGTCCCCACGAAGCGGGCCTCAACCCGGGCGCCGAACTCGGTCAGTTCGTAGCGGGCCTCGAACGAGCCGGCCGGGGTGTACGCCGACCGCTGCGTCGACGTCTTCACGTAGGCGCTGCTGATGTAGTCGACCGCGCCCTCGGCGCTCTGCGACGAGTTGTACTCGCCGACCGGCTGCCACACGCCCGGGTTCGCGCGGCATGCGGCGGCCACGGTGAAGTGGTTGATGTGATTGCGGCGGGTCATGCGGCCACCGCCTTACGGGCGGCGTCGTACTGGCCGATCGCCCACACGGCGGCGTGGCACTGGTAGACGAAGTGGTAGTTCAGCTTGTCGACGTCCCACTCGGTGAAGTCGTCGAAGTCGAAGCCGCTCACACGCTGGAGCCGGACAGTGTGCTTCTTGCCGTCCGCCTTGTGGTCGTAGTACTTCCAGAGCGCCACCGAGTCGTAGGAGCCCTCGTCGCTGGTGGTGCCGCACGAGCACTCAGCCCGGTACTTCACCTCGTGCTCGAACCCGTTGACGAGCTCGAATGCCGTGTCCTTGGTGTCCAGCAGGTGGCTGTCGAGGATCTCCTCGCGGACCGCCGCCTCCAGGCCCTCCGGCGCCCAGTCGTCCCGGATCGCCTCCGCGACCCGCTCGTTGATCTGGGCCTCCATCCGGCTGCGGTCGTACTCGCGGACCGAGTCGGTACCGTTGACCAGCTTCGACGACCAGGAGCCCGCATCGGCCCGCAGGCCTCGCAGCCAGTCGAACATGTCCTTGGTGTCGTTGCCGTACCGCTCGAAGTGGTACGAGCCGTGCGAGCCGGCGACGAGCAGGTTGTACGGCCACGTCACGACGATCAGACGGTTCATGGTCTTCGGGGCGGCGAACTCGATGTGACGGAACAGGCCGTCCTCGCGCTGCTCCTTGAGCTTGGCCTCGGCGAAGTCGGAGGCGAAGTGGCGGGCGATCTCTGCGTAGTCGCTCATGCCGTCACCTCGTCCTGGGTTCCGGCCGCGATCCGCAGGCCCATCTCGACCTCGAACAGCGAGGCAGCCTTCACGTGGTCCGGCTCCGTGGACTGCATGAACTGCAGGCGCTGGACAGCCACAGCCATCGCGGCCTGCAACGCGGCGAGCTCGGCCTGCTGCTTGGCGTGGGCCGTCTCGGCTGCGTGCTCCGGGGAGAAGACCTGCGTGCCGTACTTCTGGGCGGTGGCGCACGGCCAGCCGGTGACCTCGCCTTCCTCCCAGCAGACCGCGCACAGCCACGAGTTCGGCACACCGCAGCCGTCGAAGACGGGGACGTGGAAGCGGGCCGGAAGCTTCTCGTTGTCCTCCAGCGAGAAGCCCGCGAGGAGCTCGTAGTGCGGGTGGTCCGGGGCTTGCAGCAGGGTGGCCCGCCGCGCGCAGCCATCGTGCTCGACCGGCTCACCGGCGGCGACATTGCCGCGGCACGTGCCGCACGCGGACGGGTCGGCGTGGCTGCTCTTCGCGGCCAGGTGCTTGGCGCGGGCCTCGACCCAGAACGGGTCCATGTCCGGGTAGTCAGTCATGCCGCACCGTCCAGGGTGAGCGTGGTGGGGTACTTGGCGGCGTACTTGCGGGCCCAGGTCAGCTCGAACACGGGCCGGTGGCGCTCCGTCCACGCCTTCGTCCTGCGCACCGAACCGTTCGGCAGCTCCGACTGACGCTCCTGCGGAGCCTCAACACCCAGCTCCGTGCAGATCTCGATCGCGTACCGGCCGAACCACGACTGCACCGACTCGATGTCCTTGCGCTTCAACCCCAGCGCCTTCAGGAAGTCCGGCACGTACAGGGGGACATCGAGCGGGTCGACCTCCGGCTCCTCGCCCAAGGCACGGGCAGCGACGAGGCGGCCCTTCGTCTCCAGCCACTCCGGCGAGACGATCCCGGAGAGGATCGACAGCACCTCGGCCTGCTGCTTGGCGCGGGAAATCAGGGAGTCAAGCTGGTTCTCGGTGGCGCGGGGGTTGATCGCGCCGCCCTCGGTCCAGTAGGCGTTGACCGCGGAGGTCGTCTCCTTCTGGTAGGCGACGAGCGTCTCGCGGACGTCCTCGGCGACCTTGTTCTCGTTCACCGTGGCGAGCCACATGAGGAAGGTGCGGACGTCCACCACGGCCATGCGATAGGTCTTGCCATCGGCGCCAGTTGTGGGGATATCCCTACGACTGGCCCACGAGCGGTCGCGAAGCTTGCGGAGCTGGGTGGAGTAGTCGAGGCCGATCGCCTCGACCGCGGGGCGGAACACCACGTGCGGCTCGCCGTCGACCAGAACGGTCTGAACGGAGCCGGCAGTGAGATCGAGTTTCACGACCTCGTGCGACGATGTGGACAAGGTCCACTCCTGTTCTCTACGGGATGTGTGGGTGGATCGGCGGCTCTAGGGCCGCGGCGCCCCTGCTGCCGGTGTGCACCCGGCGGTCGGGGCGTTTGCCGTCTCAGGCAGCCTTGTTGAACGGCTGGACCGTGAACTGCTCGGAGATGGCCCGGATGTTCATGCCGGAGAACCAGATGCGGTTGCCGTTGTTCACATGCTCGACCTGGCGGGCGAACGCCATCTTCTTGAGCTTGTGCTTCTCGAACGGAAGCCACTGGGCGGCCTCGGCCGGCGTGTAGTGGAAGTAGGCGCCTTCCGGCGTGCCCGGCGCGGGGATGCCCTCGCGGATCTGGTCCCAGGTGGGGGGCTTCCTGCGGACGGGGGCGTGGGGGGCGCTGTCGCGGATGGGTGCGTCAGTCGTGGCCTGGGGGGTGGTCACGGGGTCTCCTTGTGGGTGATGTCGTTGGGGGTGACACCCAGCGCGTCCGCCACGATTTCGATGTTGGTGTCGCTCAGGCCGGCGAGTCCGCGTTCGACGCGGGACAGATGCGACCTGTGGATCCCCGTCTTGGCGGAGAGCGTGCGCAGGCTCATATTGAGAGCCCTCCTTCTGTAGCGGATAGCGCTGGAGTGCGGTCTCACGCCTCAAAACCTAGCCACATGGAGAGCCTTCGGCAAGCCTCAGGAGAGCTTTGGTGGCACTTTTTTAGAGCTGTCGATGCTTCAGATGTCACCGACGTGCCGGTACGTACTGCACGCCCCATGCAACCCAAACGCTCTGTTTGTGCGCTCATCCGCAGGTCAAAAGGCCGGAACACGGCTAGGTGGTTGCATGGCGGTAGTGCATGATGTGGAGACATGGAGTCAGAGCGAGACTGGGAACGGCTGGGCAACGCCTTCGCCGACGCGCGCAAAGCAGCCGGCCTCACGCAGGTCGAGGTCGCACAGCGCCTGTCCGTGACCCGGACGCCGATCCAGGCCGTCGAGCGCGGCAGGCAGCCGAACGGCAACCCGTTCAACAAGATCACCGCAACGATGCGCGCCTACGCGCGTCTTGTCGGCTGGACTGAGGACTCCCCCGCACGCATCCTCCGCGGGGAGGAGCCAGAACAGGCCACGCGCCCCGATTCGGGTGCGGAGTCCGAGTCGGCTTCCGATCTCCCGATGGCCGTGCAGCGCGAACTGCGCTCCGGGCGCACCCTCGACCACGCCGTCGTCAACCTCGGCAGCGAGGCCGATGACGACACCAGGCTCATCGTCGTCCTCCAGGGCGGAGAGGACATGACGGAGGAAGAGATCGACGCAGCCTGGGAGAAATGGCGCAAGACTCGACGTCACCTTCAGGCAATCCCCGGCGAAACAGACACCCCCCAGGAAACCTGAGGCAATTCCGGCCTCAGACGGTCGACGGTGACTCAAAACTGTGCTTCGATGCACGGACCGTCACCGAGGGGGGGCACTGCTCGGATCGGGGAAGAGCATGTGGGTCATGCAAGTTGAGCGCGTCCAGGGGGAGTACCGAGACCCCGAAATCATCGATCTGGAAGACGGCACCGGCTGCCTGTTCAAAATTCACGAGTCGGACATCAGCGAGGACGGCACGAAGATGCTTGCCGACCTCCTCACTGAACAAGCCCAGCGCTGGGCCCCCCGGCCGGCCGACGAGGTCGGACCCGTCATCCCCGTGCACTGGGACTGCGTGCCGGACCTTCCCGAGCCCTTCGCCATAGGAGTCGACGACGGGCCGGACGCCATCATCTACACCGTGGACTCGTCCATCCTCAGCCAGCGCGCCGGCGACTATCTCGGCAGACTCGACACCGAACGGTCGCCCCACTGGCAGCGTGTACCCAAGGGCTACCACGACGACGTCAAGTAGCCGAGCGCGAGGGGGCACCGTGGCCTACGCCGAGAAGGTCTACAAGGTCAAAGACGGAAAGAAGACCACCAAATACACCTGGCGCGCCAGGTACAAGAGGCCCGACGGCACATGGGGCAGCGAGCCCGGATTCCCCACCAAGGGAACCGCGGAGAAGTGGGGCGAAGAGCAGGAAGCCGCCATCCGAGCCGGCCGCTGGGTCGACCCCGTGCTTTCACGCAAGACATTCGGCGAGTTCACCGAGGAGTGGATGGCGGCACAGAGGCCGCGCGGCCAGACCGTCATGAATCGGCGAGAGCGGCTGACGCAGACCATCCTGCCGCACTGGCGGCATGTTCCGCTGATCTCCATCACCTGGTTCGAAGTGGAGGCGTGGGCCCGCACTCTGACGTGCGCTCACGTCACTACGAAGATCTGCGTGCGGCTCATGTCGCAGATCCTCAAGGGCGCGGTCGACGCGCGCTACCTGGCCGTCAACCCCCTTCAGGGGCGCCGCCTCAGCGGCCTGCCCGCGGAGACGGCCAAGAAGAGGAAGACCGAGCACGAGGAGATGTGGGCCCGGCCCGAGGAAGTCCTCCAGATGGCGCGGCGGATGGGGCCGGTCGATGGGCTGCTGGTCGTAGCCGTCGCCTTCCTCGGCCTGCGGGTGGAGGAAGCGCTGGGGCTGCGGCGCCACAACACCCTGCTTGAGCGCAGGCAGCGGCACGATGACGGCGTGTTCACCTGCCCCACCGTGCGGATCGACGGGGACACGGGGGCGCTCGTCGAGTACTACAAGTACGGCGAGGACGGCCGCCGCATCAAGTTCCGGGGGCTGGAGCCGCTCAAGAACGAGCAGAGCGCACGGGCCATTGACGTGCCTCCGTTTCTGGCCGGCCTGCTGGATGCGCGGCTGAAGGACTGGCCGCACGACTTCGTCTTCGCCCGCGCGGACGGCAGCTGGTGGCCGCGCGGGACGTTGCAGGAACTGATTCGCAAGGTCGCGGACGGGCGCCCGGGCGAAGGCGCCAGGGCGTGGTCCCCCATCAAGCCGGGCTTGTCGCTGCGGGATCTGCGGCACTCGCACGACACCTATCAGGCCCAGATCGGGGTGAAGCCCGTATTGGCCTTCGAGCAGGCGGGGCATAAGTACCCTGGCATCAAAGGCACGTATCAGCATGCGACGCCGTTGATGCGGCAGGAGCGGCTGGACGGCCTGCAGGAGCTGTTCGAGAGGGCGTTGAGGAGTCTGGGGTGGCGGGAGATCTGGGAGAGTTGATCTCCAGAATATCTCCTAAATGATCTCCAGCGGACGCCTCAGACCTTGTCCCGCAAGGCAAGTCAGGCCGTGCGGGTGTCTCAATACGAGACACCCGCTCGTTGTGTAGGGGTCCGTGCCGTGCGGGGCGGTCCATGCGGGTTCCCGTGCGGGGCGGTCGTTGCGAGTTCTCACGCAGGGCGGTCGTTGCGCGTTCAACTGCACCCGTTACGGTGGATACCTCGTGACCACCACAGAGCCGTCGCCCGCAGTCCACGCCCTCCCGCCGCTGGGAGTGGCGCGGGAACGCTTCCTGTCCGGGCGGCCGGTGCCCGAGTGGGTACCGGAGGAGGTGCTCGCGGCCTGGCGCCGGGCTCGGTTCTTCGGTGTGCCCCGCGACCTGGGAGAACCCTCCGCTCCCCCGCCCCGGCCCGGCGACTCGCCCCTGCTCGGCGCCGCCCGGCCCGTGCTCGAACGGATCGCCCCCGCCCTGGGCCCCGGCCCCTCGGTCCTCCTGCTGACCGACGCACGGCTGCGGGTGCTGTGGACGTCCGGCGCGGCTCCCGGGCTGCCCCCGTGCCCGGGCCTGTCCGAGCAGGAGGTCGGCCACAACAGCGCGGCACTCGCGCTGCGCGACCGGCGCCGGGCCGAGGTGCACGGACCCGAGCACTTCCTGGACGTCTGGCAGGACGTGTCCGCGGTCAGCGTTCCCGTGCTGGCACCGAAGAGCGGCCACGCGCTCGGCACCCTCACCGTCGCCTGCCGGCTGTGCGGCGGCCGCCCGCCGCATCCGCAGGCGGCTCTCGCCGAGGCCGCCGCCACCGCGGTGGAGGCCGAACTGCTCGCCCGGGCGGGACGCCCCGAACAGCTGCTCCTCGACGCCTACTTGCGGGCCACACGCGGTGAGGACCGTGCGGTGGCCGCGCTGGACGGCCGCAACCGGCTGCTCAGCGCGGCGGCGGAACGGCTGGCGACCGAGGAGGTGCTGCGAGCCCTCGAACGTACGGCGATGACGGCACGGCACTCGGACCCGCCACCGGCCGCCGCACTGCCCGAGGATGCCGGGTGCACGGCCCGGATCGAGGTGGTACGGCAGGACGGCGCGGTCCTCGGGATCGTGGCCGTCCTGGAATCACGGATCGAGACCGCACCGCGGCCCCGGCCACGCACCCTCCCCGCCCTGGCCGGCTCCTCCCTTCCCTGGCGGTACGCCGTCGAGCGCGCCGCCGACCTGGCCGGCTCGCTGGAGCCGATGCTGCTGACCGGCGAGCGCGGCACGGGCAAGACCACGCTGGCCCGCGAGTTGCTGGGGCAGTCGCCCGTCCAGGTCGTCGACGCCGCCGAAGCCGGCTCGCTCGAAGGGGACTTGGGGCGCTGGGCCGCACGGGGTCCGCTGCTGCTGCGGCACGCGGAGCGGCTGACACAACCCGCCGTGGCCGCGCTGAACTCCCTGCTCGACGCGCACCCGGACGCCCGGCTGCTGGTCACCCACACGCCCGGCACCCCGCCCGGACCGTGCCTCCAGCGCCTCCTCGACAAGCTGGCCGCCCGCTCGGTCACTCTGCCACCGCTGCGTGAACGCGCCGAGGACATCAGGGAGTTGCTGACGGCCCTGGCGCCCCGACCCGCGCCGGGCAGCCCGCCGCTCACCTGGACCCTGGACGCCGTGCGCGCGCTCGAACAGCATCCGTGGCCCGGGAACGTCACCGAACTCGCCCATGTCGTGCAGGCGTTGGCGGAACACCGGCGATCCTCCGGACCGGTCCGCCGGGCCGAGCTGCCCGACCCCGTGCGCGAAGGACCCGCCGTCCGCCCGCTCAGCCCGATGGAGCACGCCGAGCGCGCCACGATCCTCGAGACCCTGCACCGCCACGGCGGCAACAAGTCCCGCGCGGCGGCGGCCCTGGGCATCGGCCGGGCGACGCTGTACCGCAAGCTGCGGGAGTACGAGGGCTGAGGCCCGTCAGGGGCGGGAGGTACCGCAGGGGCAGGGGTGCCGCGGGGGCGGGGGGTGCCGCGAGGGCGGAGGTGCCGCGAGGGCGGAGGTGCCGCGAGGGCGGAGGTGCCGCGGGGGCGGGAGGTGCCGCAGGGACGGAGGTGCCGAGGACTTGCCGCGTCGATCGGCGGGGCGGCGCACCGGGTCACAGCGAGGCTGCATACCGTAGGGGGAGATCACCACCTGCCCGGGAGCACGCATGTCCGGTAGCCGTCGTAAGACACCCGGCGACGCCTTCGACGCCATCGAGCCCCCCGGCGACGCCGAGGTGGTCGTCGGTGTGGTGTCGGTGACCGTCCTCGTGGAGGCCCTCGGCGTGCTGTCGGGGTCCGAGGTGTGGCTCCTCGGGCTCCTGGTGTTCCTGCCGGGCGCGGCCTCGGCGCTGGGCACGGTCCGGCAGACGACGTTCGTCGCCGTGTGGACCACGATCGTCGTCACCGTCAGTGTGCTGCTGCGGGACCGGGAGGCGGGCCACTGGTTCGACCGGCTCCTGCTGATCCTGTTCACCGTGGGCCTGGCCGCGACCTCGGTCTACGGCTGTCACCGGCGGATCAGGCGCGAGGAGGCGATGCTGCGGCTGCGGTCCACCGCCGCGGCGATGCAGCGGCACATCCTGCACCCGCTGCCCCTGCTCACCGACGACGTCCTGGTCAACGGTGTGTACGAGCCGCTCCAGGAGGACCGGCTCGTCGGCGGCGACATCTACGACGTCGTCGCGTCACCGTTCGGGACCCGGGTGCTGATCGGGGACGTGCAGGGCAAGGGGCTGACCGCGGTGGGCGCGGCGTTCGCCGTCATCGGCGCCTTCCGCGAGGCCGCCCACCGCGAGCCCACCCTCACCGCGCTCGTGGACGCCCTGGACGCGGCGGTCGTACGGCACAACTCCTACGCCACGGACACCGGTGACGACGAACGCTTCGTCACCGCGCTCGTCATCGGGGTCGACGCGGAGATGGAGGTGCAGGCCGTCAACTGCGGGCACGTCCTGCCGTACGTCCTGTACGACGGCAAGGTCAGCGCCCTGGAGCTCGAGGCGGGTGTCCCGCTGGGCCTGGCGGAACTCGCCGCCGAACCCACGACCGTCGGCTGGTTCGACTTCCCCGTGGGCGCGACGCTGCTGCTGAGCACGGACGGCCTGACCGAGACGCGGTCCGCGGACGGCACGTTCTACCCGGTCGACGAGGCGCTGACGAAGTACGTCGACTTCTCCCCCACCGAGCTGCCGCAGGCCCTGCACGAGGACGCCCGCACGTTCGCCGGGCGGGGCGGCCAGCAGGACGATGTGGCGGTGCTGACGGTGCGGCGGTCGCGGCGGCATTGAGGGGGTGGGGCTGTGAGGTGGCGCGGGCTGTGAGGCCCGTAGCATCGGGTCCATGGACAAGCCTCCGCTGCCGGCCGACGGTTCTCTCGACGCGGAGGCGGACGCGTTCCAGCGGCTGCGGCCCCGGCTGTTCGGGATCGCCTACCGGATGCTGGGCAGTGTGTCCGAGGCCGAGGACGTGGTGCAGGACGCGTGGCTGCGGTGGCAGGGCGCCGACCGGGCCGGGGTGCTGAATCCCGGGGCGTTCCTCGCGAAGACCACGACCCGGCTGGCGATCAACGTGGCCCAGTCGGCCCGGGTGCGGCGCGAGGCGTACGTCGGTCCGTGGCTGCCGGAGCCCGTGGACACGAGCGTGGACCCGCTGGTCGGCGCGGAGCGCGGCGAGGCGCTGGAACTGGCCGTGCTGCTGGTCCTGGAGAAGCTGAATCCGGTGGAGCGGGCGGCCTATGTGCTGCGGGAGGCGTTCGACTATCCGTACGACGAGATCGCGGGGATCGTCCGGCTCAGCCAGGCCAATGTGCGGCAGATCGTCAGCCGGGCCCGCAAACGGCTGTCCGCGGAGCGTCGTGAACGGGTCGGGGCGGCGGAGCACCGACGGCTCCTCGACGCCTTCGTCGCGGCGGCGCGGGACGGTGACGTGGCCGGGCTGGAGAGCGTGCTGTCCGCCGATGTCGTCGCCTACGCGGACGGCAACGGGCTGCGGGGTGTGGCGCGACTGGAGGTGGTGGGCGCGGGGCGGGTCGCGAAGATCAGCGCGTTCGTCAGGAAGTTCCTCCCCGGCGCCGAGTTCGCCTTCACCGAGGCCAACGGCCTGCCCGGCCTGCTGCTCCGCAGGAACGGCGAGACCGTCGGCCTGGTGAGCGCGACGGTGGGCCCGGACGGCATCGACGGCCTGTACTGGGTCCTGGCACCGGAGAAGCTGCGGGCGTACGAGAGGTCTTCGGGACGGGTGCGGGCCGGGAGGGGCTGAGCGTCCGGGGGCGGAGGGTGGAGGGTGGTTCGGCCGGGGGGACTGGTGGTCCTTGGGGGCGGCGAGCTGGGCTGACCTGGATGGGTCGGCGGAGCCCGCCTGGCAAGGCCGAGCTGAGCTGATCAGCGCTGGTCAGGGCTGGCACAGGCCGAGCCGGGCAAGACTGGTCTAACCCGAACCCGGCCCGCCTGAACCGGCTGCCCTCAGACCGGCTGACCTGGACCGCCCTCGGCCGCCCTCAGACCAGCTGACCACGACCGCCCTCGCCCCCCCTCACCCGGCTGGCCAGAACCCGCGCGGCCTGGGCCGCCCGTCCTGGACCCGCACCGGCCTGAGCCCCCGCTGCCCCGACCCGGCCGTACTGCCCTGGGCGGACCTCACCACCCGGCCCAGCCACCTCCCCCCTCCCCCTCCTCCTCCGCCTCCGCCCTCCTCCCCCGCCTGCCCCCAGTCAGTCCCCGCCGAGAAGCCAGGTCTCGTAGCGGGTCGGGGCCGTCGGGACCGTGGGGGTGCCCGTCAGGATGCCGTCCGGGATGCCCGCGAACATGCCCGCGCTCTGGTCGGTGACGACACGGCGGCCGTCCGGCTGGGCCGCGAGGGTCAGTTCGGCGAGCCGGTCGAGGCGGTGGATCTCGGGGCCGGCCAACTGCCGCAGCCCGTTCACCGGTTCGCCCTGCGCCGCCTCGGCGACCACCGCGGCGACGTCCGCGGCGGCGATCGGGCGCAGCTGGGTCGAGGGCAGGTGCACGTCCCGCCCCTGGGTGGTCAGGTCCATCACGGGCGCGACGAACTCGAAGAACTGGGCCACCCGCACGATCGTGAAGGGCACACCGCTCGCCCGTACGGCGTCCTCCTGCGCGACCTTGGCCAGGTAGTAGCCGAGGCCGGGCACCTGGTCGACGCCGATGATGGAGAGCGCCACATGGTGGCGGACCCCGGCCTCCTGTTCCGCGGCCGTGAGGTTCCGCATCGCGCGCGTGAAGAAGTCGTGGGCGGCCTCCTTCTCGAAGGACGGGGAGTTCGCCACGTCCACCACCACGTCCGCGCCCTTGAGGACGTCCGTGAGCCCTTCCCCGGTGAGCGTGTCCACGCCCGTGCTCGGCGCGGCGGCCACCGCCTCGTGGCCGTTGTCCTCAAGCAGGCGCACCACCTGCGATCCGATGCGCCCGGTGCCTCCGATGACGACGATCTTCATCTCTGTCTCCCTCTCGTGTCCGGGTCTCCCCGGCGACGGGATCCCTCGGTGACGGAACCCCTCGGTGACAGGACAGGGCAGCGGCGGAATCTGTGACAGGAGACGAAATACTCCGCAATCTGAACAACTCCACAGGGCTCCCACGTTGTTCAAGGGTGAAGTAACCAGGCGACCCAGAACCGTGAGGCCATCTTGTCGAAGACTCCGTCCGCAGCCCGCCTGGGCGGCCTGGGGACCCGCAACTGGCGCGTGGCCAGAAAACTCCAGGCCATCCTTCTCATCCCGGTGCTCATCGCGCTCGTGCTCGGCGGCATCCGGGTCACCCGCTCGGTGAACACCTGGCAGGACGCCGACCAGGCGGTCCGGGTGGCGGAACTGGTCCAGGCGGCCAACAAGTACGCCAACGACGCCATCAACGAACGCGACGTGTCGGTCATCCCCCTGCTCAGGGGCGACCGGACGTCGAGCGTGGTGACCCGGGCCCGGGCCGTCACCGACGCGGACGCGAAGCTGTTCGACGAAGCGGTGCGGCGGATGCCGCAGACCCCCGGCCTGCTGCGCCGCGTCGCGCTCGTCCGCGCCGGCGAGCAGCAGCTCGCGTCGGTGCGCGCTAACGCCTTCACCGCGCGGATGACCGGCGTGCAGACCGAGGAGAGCTACCACGCCGTCCAGCACCCGCTGATGGAGATATCCAACGAGCTGGGCTACGGCAGCACCAACCAGGCCAGCTACGGCCGCACCCTTTACTCCGTCTCGCTCACACAGGCCGCCGAGTCCCTGATCCGGGCGATCGGCACCCACCTGCTGACGGAGGACCGCTCGCAGCTCGCGCCGGGTGAACTCCAGTCCCTGCTCGGCTCGTTCAGCTCCTACGTCTACCTCGAACAGGTCGGCCTCCAGGAGTACGCGGGCGCCGGCACCGGTGACGACATGACCCGGCTGCGCAAGGCCCTGACCGACGCGGAGCGACGGGGCAAGGAGCAGGTGGCGACGGCCCAGGGACAGGCCGAGGCGGCCGGAAGGACCTTCGTGGTCCCGCCCGGCCTGGCGAAGATGAACAGCGAGATCGCTTCGGGCAGGTCCCCGGCGCAGCTCGCCGCGCAGGGCATCACGCCCGAGACCTTCTTCGCCGCGTCCACCCTCAGCTTCGACGCCTATCGCAGCGTCGAGGTCCAGCTCACCGACACGGCCCTCGCGAACAGCCGCAGCATCGCCGACGACGCCCGCAACGACGCCGTCGTCAACGCCGTGCTGGTGCTGGCCGCGGTGCTGGTCGCCTTCCTGCTCGCCGCGTGGGTGGCCCGGACGATGAGCACCAGCATGCGCCGGCTGAGCGCCTCGGCCCACGAGATCGCCGAGCAGCGGCTCCCCGCACTGCTGACCCAGCTCACCCGGGCCATACCCGGCCGGGTCGAGTCCGAGGTGGCACCGATCCCGATCACCACCACGGACGAGATCGGCGAGGTCGCCCGCGCCTTCGACCACGTGCACCGCGAGGCCGTGCGGCTCGCCGCCGAACAGGCCCTGCTGCGCGCCAACATCAACACGATCTTCAGCAACCTGGCCCGTCGCAACCAGTCCCTGATCGAACGCCAACTCGCCCTGATCACCAACCTGGAGGGCAAGGAGGCCGACCCCGACCAGCTGGCCAACCTGTTCAAGCTGGACCATCTCGCCACCCGGGTCCGCCGCAACGGCGAGAACCTGCTCGTGCTGGGCGGCGAGACCCCCGCCCAGCAGTGGAACCAGCCGCTGCCCCTGGTCGACGTCATCCGGGCGGCGGCCTCGGAGGTCGAGCAGTACGAGCGCATCGAGCTGTCGGGGGTCCCGGAGACCGAGATCCACGGCCGGGCCGTCACCGACCTGGTGCACCTGCTCGCCGAACTCCTGGAGAACGCGACGACGTTCTCCTCGCCGCACTCCCAGGTCCGGGTCACCGCGGCGCGGCTGCCCGACGGGCGGATCATGGTCGAGATCCACGACCGGGGCATCGGACTGCCACCCGAGAACCTGGCCGACATCAACCACCACCTGGCCGAACCGCCCACCGTGGACGCCTCGATCTCCCAGCGCATGGGCCTGTACGTGGTCGGCCGGCTGGCGGACCGGCACGGCGTCCGCGTCCAGCTGCGCCCGGGCGACCAGGGCCAGGGCACGACCGCGCTGGCGATGCTGCCCGACACGATCACCTACCGGGCCCCGGGAGCCGCCCCCGACCCCGACACGCTGGCCCTGGCCGCCGTCCCCGACACCGGGCGCCCGGAAACCTTCGGCCAGGGCTTCGAGGCATGGGACGACGAGCCGACCCGTCCGAGGCAGCGCTGAGGGCCGGCGCGGCACGCCATGCCGTGGTCGACGCAGGCGCACGGTGGGGAACGTCCTGGTCTCGAACCCGGTCGTGCCCCTCCCGGGCGGTGAGCACGATAGGTTCCGCGTCTGGGAACTTACGGAGGTGTTGTGGGCGAGCAGGACGCTCAGAGGGAGATCACGACCGCGAAGCAGGCGGCCGACGACGCGCTGGTCCTCGCGTTCGGGCGGTTGCAGGGCGCCGCGAACCGGCTGGAGTACCTCCTGGGCCGGCGGATAGAGGAGGAGTGCGGGATCAGCCACCTGATGTTCGAGGTGCTGCTGATCCTGGGCCGGGCGGGCGAGCCGGGGATGTCGATGCGGGCCATCGGCCAGGAGCAGGTGCTCAGCACGGGCGGCGCGACCCGCCTGGTGGACCGCATGGAGGCGGCGGGTCTCGTGCTGCGCGTCACGGACCCGGACGACCGGCGCGGGCGCCTGGTGCGCCTGACACCCCTGGGCGAGGAGACCGTCGTACGCGCGGCCCGGCTGCACGTCGAGAACATCAAGCGGTACTTCCTGAACCCGCTGCCCGCGGATCACCGGGAGCGCTTCGCGGAGGACCTGCGGATCCTCAGCCACTCGGCCCGGGACGCCCTGCCGCAGCTGCCCTGACGAGGCTCCGGGCGGGGGGCGAGCGGGGGCGGTACGGCCGGGTCCGGAGCGGGGGCCCTGAGACGCGCGTCACTCGATCGAACCCCTCCGCGTTGAAATATCTGACGAGTCAGATAATGTTCTCAGGGGTGAGTGCCCGCACCAGGTGGGCGCCTCGTCCCCCGAGGTCCTCGATGAAGCTCGTCTACGTCTTCGATGCCTACTGCGGCTGGTCCCACGGTTTCTCCGCCACCCTGCGCGAGACCGTCTCCCGGCACCCCGAACTGCCGGTCGAGGTCGTCTCCGGCGGCCTGTTCACCGGTGGCCGCCGGGTCCCGATCCGCGAGTTCGGCTACGTCCAGGGGGCCAACGCCCAGATCGCCGCACAGACCGGCGCCCGCTTCGGCGAGGGCTACGAGCGACTGATCGCCGACGGCTCGTTCGTGATGGACTCCGAGGCCGCCGCCCGCGGTGTCGCGGCCCTGCGCCGGGTGGCCCCCGACCGTGCGGTGGAACTGGCCACCGCGCTCCAGCAGGCCTTCTACGTCGACGGACTGAGCCTGTCCGACCCCGCCACCTACCGCAGGCTCGCCGAGCAGGCCGGTCTCGACGCCGATGCCGTGGTGACCGCGTTCGAGAGCCCCGAGGGTGCCGGTACGGCGGCGGACGACTTCCACCGCGCGGCCGAACTCGGCGTCACCGGCTTCCCCACGCTCCTGGCCGTGGACGGCGGGCACGTCGTCCCGCTGGCCCTCGGACACGCCACCGCCGACGACGTGGACCGGCGTCTCACGGCCTTCGAAGCCACCCGCACCTCCTCATCCCGCAACTAGGAGACCGCCATGAGCACCCTCGATTTCAAGGTCCTCGACCTGGACTTCCCGGCCGGCAGCAAGAACAAGACGGCCACCCTGGTCACCGGTGAGAACGAAGCACTGCTGGTGGACGCCGCCTTCACCCGCGCCGACGGCCACCGCCTGGTCGCCGAGATCCTCGACTCCGGCAAGACGCTGACCACCGTCTTCGTCTCCCACGCCGACCCCGACTTCTACTTCGGCGCCGAAGTCATCGCCGACGCCTTCCCCGAGGCCACGTTCGTCGCCACCCCCATCGTCATCGAGCACATCGCCCACTCCTACGAGGGCAAGCTCAAGGCCTGGGCAGCACTCGGCCCCAACCTCCCCACCCGCCTGGTCACCCTGCAGCCGCTGACCGGCGACCTCACCCTGGAG